>DASWRG010000025.1:0-15826 GCA_036403295.1 Pyrinomonadaceae bacterium | reverse complement strand
GGCACGTCGCCGGTCGTGCCGAATTGATCGGCTCTCAATGTGCCGTTGGCGCTCAGCAGAATGTACCACGCGCCGTTGCGGTAGACTGTGACATCGGATTTTCCGTCGCCGTCAAAATCTCCCGGCGCGGGAACGTCCGTGCTGATGCCGAAGCCAATGCCCGTAAAGCCAGCCGTGCTGCGCTGTATGTACCAGGTGCCAGTGCCCGGTCTGTAAACTGCCACGTCAGTCTTGCCGTCGCCGTCGTAATCCGACTGCGCTGGCTTGTCGCCGACCGCCCCGAAGAATAGGCCGCTGAAAGCTCCGTTCGAGCTATTGAGCATGTACCACGCGCCCGTTGAGGGACGGTAGACTGCGGTGTCCGTCTTGCCGTCGCCATCATAATCCCCGGCGACAGGCTTATCCCCGTTCGCGCCGAAAGGCACGACGCGCAATGAGCCGTTCGTCGACAGCTTGATATACCAGTTGCCGTCTGCGGGGCGAAAGACGGCGAGGTCTGCTTTGGCGTCGCCGTCGAAATCTCCGATAGCCGGGATGTCGCCGTTCTGTCCGAAAACTTCTGCGCGGAACGCGCCGTTCGAGCTTTGCAGGATGTACCAGGCTCCGTTCGCGGGACGCCACACGCCGAGGTCGTGTTTGCCGTCGCCGTCGAAATCTCCGGGCACGAGCTTATCGCCGCTCTGTCCGAAGAGCTGCCCGCTGAAAGCATTGTTCGAGCTGTTCAAGATGTACCAGTTGCCGTCTGCGGGGCGAAAGACGGCGAGGTCTGTCCTGGCGTCGCCGTCAAAGTTAGAGGGAGGCAGGCCGGAGGTCGTGCTGGCAGAGGTCGTGTAGATGTAATCTCCGTTGTTAGTGCCATCGCTGTTGGCGGCGTTGCCGGCTGCGTAGAGCGTGGCGCGCCCGATTCTGGTGGCGGGCGCTCGCCAGTTAAAATGCCAAACGTTGAAGTCGAACTGCATGGGCATTATGCCGTCCGCCGTGTGCTCGATGTAGGCGCGCGGGTTCGGGTCAACAAACCCCTGAACGATTTGAGTCCGCTGCGGACTCGTGTCGATGCGAATCAGCGTGCCAGCGTTTCTTCCCAGTTCGTCAATCGCTGTCAACTCGAAGCCGTAGACGACGGCGTTCGTTTTGCTGACCGTAACGGTGATAGGGTAAATCTGGTTCGGCGTGTATCTGGTCGGAAGGCCGGTGATGACGACGCTGCCGCCGCCGGTATTCACATCAAACGAAGTGTGACAGGCCGTGCAGTTGTTTTCGCCCGGCGCGCCAGTGAATGAAGGTGAAGGGCCGGAAGCAGACGCGCTCACCTTGTGACGATCAAGAAAACTATAGGCGGCGAAGACGAGCGTCAGACAGATAAAGAACAGCTTACAGTTGCGTTGCAAATGCGAGAGGTTGGGCATCTCTAGAATTTCCCTTCTGGATTTTTCGTGCGCTCGGCGGCCAGGGGTGCGCACATCATACTTTAAATTTGCTTCAATCTCATAGCTTAAACCGCGTCACGAAGAGATTAAAACTTTCCCGCAAAGGCGCAGAGGCGCAAAGAAGGAACGCAAAGTTGTTGAATACTGCTTAAGCTTTGCGTCTTCTTCTTTGCGCCTCTGCGCCTTTGCGCGAGATTTTACACGAACCCGAGATTGTTCGACCCGAAGTTGCCGAGCAGCGGGAAGACCGTGCTCAAATCAGCCGCCGCCAGCCCGTACCAGGTGGCGAGCGTCGCCGCGTATTGATCGACGGAAGTCGTCGGAATAAAACGCCCGCGATTGTCCGTGTCATCCGGCCCGCTCAGTTGCAAGGTCGGGAACGGCGTCCCATTCGACGTGTTCATCCCGTAAAAATTCCCGCCCAAGACCGAGCCGCCCAGTACGAACATGTGATTAGCCCAGCCGTGATCCGAACCGACCGTGCCCGCGCCCACGCCCGAAGGCAGGAACGTGCGCCCGAAGTCGGACAACGTAAACGTCGTCACGCCGCCCGAAATGCCCTGCGCCACAGTCTCGTCGTAAAAAGCTTTCATCGCTTGACTGAGCTGCGTGTAGAGCGTCGCATGAGAGTTAAGCTCTCCGGTATGCGTGTCGAACCCGCCCAACTGGCAGAAGAAAATCTGCCGGTTGATGCTGAGCGTATTGCGAATCCCGAGGAACTTGGCGACCTGTTTCAATTGATTGCCAATCGAAGTGTTCGGGAAGGTCGCGGTCAGCGTCGGGTCAGGCTGATTGAGCGCGTTGCTCGCATTAATCGCTTCCTGCGTCACATCATGCGCGGCATGCACGACGTTGGAAGTCAGATCAACTGTCCGCAACTGGTCAAAGGCCGTGCGCCGCGCTGCCGCCGGAGCGGAGGCATCGTAGCCGGTCAGAGTCAAAAGCTGATTCAAAGCGGTCGGCGCAGGATTGACCGCGAGCGGTTTCGTGATTGCTCCGCTCGTGAAAAGCTGCGAGCCTGCGACCGAAGTAATCATCGGCACTTGCGCGCCGGAGTTCAAGCCCTGCGAAGTGTCAGCCGTGCGCCCGCCCCATCCTGTGTTTGACCGCGTGGAAGAGATGGACGACTGCGCCTGCTGTACCTGATCCGAATGCGAGAACAACTGGTACGGCTTCGGCACGGTGTTGTTCTGATAAGTCGTGCGGGTCAAAGGCTGCACGAGCGTGCCGACGTTGGTCACGATGGCGAGCTTGCCAGAGTTGTATAGCCCTTGCAGCTCGACCAGATTCGGATGCAAGCCGTAAGTCAGATTGTTAATGCGCGGCACAGTTATCGGCAAGAGGCTGGCCTGCGGGATGGCGAGGCCGTTGGGCGCACGCACGGCATTATAGGCGGCGTAGTTGCTGATGTTGAGGTCGCTGTGATTCGGGATGACCGCGTTGCTGCCGTCGTTGCCGCCGCTCAGAAAGATGCAGACGAGCGCACGGTAATCCGAAGGCACGGCGTCGCCGCTGTTCTTCTCTTGCGCGAGCGCGCTCATCAGGCCGAAGTGCTTGACCTGCGTGGCGAGTGCAGCCATGCTCAAAGCGGCGCATCCGGTTTTGCGTAGAAAGTCTCTTCTTGATTGTGACATAGCTTTTACCTCTGCACCTGATACTGCGACGAAGTCGCGACAAGGTAGATGGCCGTCCGCGCACGCAAGAGCGGGTTAGAGCTTGGAGCAGCCAGAACTGCGGTCGTGATGATGCTGCGCATCTGCGCAGACATAGAGCCGTGCATCAGCTTCCGATTAAGCGCGTCCATCAGTTGGACGCCGCTCGCGTCTGCGGCAGCCAGAGCTTGCATCTCCGACAGGTCAAGCGAAGTCCCGAACGGCGCGTTCGTGTTGCCGCCGGTCGTGGCCGGAATCGTGTTGAAGACTATCGTGTTGCCGAAGTTCGTGCGCTTGAGCGCGGTCGAGGTGTTCATCAAATAAAACTCAGGCCCTTTGATTCCGCTCACCGGCACGATGTAGTCCGGCGGGTAATAGTTGAAGACTGACGGCGGACGGAAAACGTCCTGACTCATGGCAATCGTCTGCGGGTCGAGATAGCCGTCGCTCTGGCTGCCCGCCGCGCCCGAAGCCGCGCGAGCGTTGAACTGCCGCAGGATGTTGGTGACAAACAGCGCAGGCTCGCGCAGGTAACCGTAATTGGGATCGGTCTTGACATCGCCGCGAGCCTCCGGGTCTGCCAGGATAGCTCTGACGACCGCTTTCAAATCGCCGCGCACGCCGTACCCGTTGTTGTTGAAGACGGCGGCCACGCGCCCGACGTAAGCGGGAGTCGGATCGCTCGTCACGAGATGCTGTATCAACTGCCTGGAGATGAACGGGCCGACGCTCGGATTGTTGAAGATATTGTCGAGCGCGGCGTTCAAATCCTGCGCCCCGGTCTGGTTGGCCGGAAGCGTCACGCCGTCGAGCAAGAGCTTCGACGTGGTATCGTGATTCGCCGGGACGAGCGTCATCGGATCAATGTAATTTGTGATGCCGGGTATCTGCGGCGGCGCAAAGTTCCAACCCGTAAAGACTTTGGTGAAGCCGTTGACCACGTTCTGGTCGTAGGTCGGAATCTGCGTGTCGCCTGCCTGACAGGGATTATGCTCAAGGCACTGCGGCGTGCCGTCCGGGTTCAGCTTGACGAGGCCGACCGAGAAGAGCTGCAAAACCTCGCGCGCATAATTCTCATTCGGATTCGTCTTTGTGCTCCGCACCATGTCAAGGTAATTTCCCATCGCGGTGTTGAGCGTTATCTCGCCAAGCAACGTGCGGTAATTACCGAAAGCGTTGCGGTCGAGCACTTGCAAGTATGGCAGATATTGACTCGGCTGCTGCGTGTCCACGCCCGAGACTACGAAAATCTGGCTCAAAGCCCATGCCACGCGCCGCCTCAACTGCGCCTTGCCATAAACCGCATCCTGAAAAAACCAACGCTGCAACGGGTACATCGAATAGTTGTCTCTGATGCAATCGCCCGTGCAAGTCCCCGGAATCTGCGTGGTCTGCGGCGGCAAGACCGGATATGCGATGCCCGGATACGGCAGATCGAACTGCTCGCCCATGTACACATAGATGCCTATGCGTCGCAGGCGCAGGTCGAGGTCGGCGGTCGGTCCGAAGGTCGCCTGCTCCATAAAGCGCATGCGGTCGCCTGAGAACTGCGCGCCGAAGCCGAGCTGATTCGGTTCTGCGTCCTGATACGGTTTCGGCGGCACGAGCGGAGCGGCGGTCGGAGTCGCGCCCTCATCATCTTTGATTCCGCCGCCGGGATGGCCGAGCGCGAGCCTCACGCGATTGGTCGCCATCCCGCGCCAAGTGACACGCACAAGCACGTCTCCGGCATCACCGATCTGGCCGTTGAGCCTGACGACCGTCGCATAAATCCATTCATATTTGTTGACAGGAGTCAGCGACTCGACCGTCAAAGGAAACTGGCGACCGTTCGCGTCCTCGGCGTCCGCGCGAAAAGCGTTTGCGCCCTCGCCTTTCATCAGGTCCAGGTTCGTCAGAAACAGCGTCACGCGCGTCTCGTCCGACGAAGTCCAGACGGTTTGCGAAGGGGTCGGAAACTTGCCGCGCCACCTGTACGGGTTGACCGAGAGGGCGCGCGTCGAGCCGTCCTCACTAATCAGAACCGGCGTGTCAGGCCGGGTTCTGCTCTGCGCCGCGCCGAGCGCGCTCGACACAATTATCAGCAAGCAGACGCCCACACATCTGAACAGGCGCAGGCTTAAGCCATCGGGAAAGTTTTTGCTCATAAGATCACTCTCTTTCGGGCGCGGGACTCCGCGTCGTCAGCATCTCTAATGCAAGCGAGGGGTTTTTTGTTAACACTTTTGGGGCGCGCTTTTTAGGTCCGGTCACAAGAAAGCTTTGCGGCAAACCTCACCCGAATGCACACAACTAATGACACGAACCCCTTGTCTTTAAGCGACTAAAAACATGTGTGAGTTGATTGCTTTTCAGCGGCGGGGCAATCCAGTCCGCACTAAACCGGATAGCTCCTGTATACATCACAAATTTCAAAAAGACAATCAAATTCTTTTTTGCTTTAACTGACAAGATAATCAGGCGGTCTCTTGCTCAATCGAGATTTTAGACGCCCCGCAGGTTTGTTTGGTCTGAAAGATTACTTGAGGCTTGAACAAAAAAGAGAGCAGCCATCCCTTCACGAACGGCTGCTCCCCTTCGATTGATTTTCGGGGCGAGAGGATTCGAACCTCCGACCTTTCGGTCCCGAACCGAACGCGCTACCAGGCTGCGCTACGCCCCGACAAGTAACTAAAGCCAATGGATTCTAAGTGACGCACCTGTCACTGTCAAACGGACTTCAATGCTGATGCATGAAGAGCAAGCTGTTATGGCTGCTCCGGCGCGCCGACGCTCGCGCGGGTCTCGGCAGCTTTGTCGGCGCGTGCGTGCTTGACGTGTCGCCAAATCCACCATGCGACGACCAGCACGCCGAGGATGCCGATGACGAAATCGAAGCGGTGAAACCAGGTCTTGAGCGTGTCGTTCTTGTCCCACTGCTCGCCGAGCTTTTGCCCGACGTAAGCCAGCCCGATACACCAGGGGAGCGAACCCGCGAAAGTGTAAACGACAAAGCGCGTCAGATTCATGCGCGCGACGCCCGCCGGAAAAGCGATGAAGGTGCGAATCGCCGGAAGCAGCCGGCTAGTGAAGATGATGACTTCGCCGTAACGCGCGAACCAACGATCCGCCAAATCCAGATCGTGACGCGAGACGAGCAGATAACGCCCGTACTTCTCAATCAAAGGACGCCCGCCGTACATCCCGACCCAGTAGGCCACGAGCGAGCCGAGCACGCACCCGACCGCGCCCGCCAGGCCGACCAACCACAAGTTGAACTCGCCCTTGTAAACCAGGTAGCCCGAAAACGGCATGATGATCTCGGACGGCAAAGGAATGCACGCAGACTCAATCGCCATCAACAGCACGACGCCCGCATAACCCAGCGACGAAATCACTGCGACGATGATGCCCGAAAGTATCTCGATGATTCTTGCGACCAAACAATTTCTCCGAAATTTAGTTCAAGGTTCAAGGTTAAAAAGCTCATCACCTTGAACCTTGAACTTTGAACCTTGAACTAAGCTTGACCCCAGCCGTAATGGCCTATGAGCGGGACGAAGGCGCATGCGCCGTGATCTTCGTACTTGAATCCTTCATCAGTTTTGATGACGCGAACTAAGGTCTGCGCGTCGCGCTTTTCTCCGACTGGCAAGACTAGGCGACCGCCTGTTTTCAGTTGCGCGAGCAGAGGTTCTGGCACATGCGGCCCGCCCGCCGCGACGAGGATGGCATCATACGGCGCGTGCGCGTTCCATCCCATCGTGCCGTCAAAACATTTGACCGTCGCGTTATAAATTCCGAGCTTGCGAATGAGAGCCTGCGCCCCGCGAGCCAGTTCCGCGATACGCTCGATGGCGAAGACCTGCGCCGCGAGGCTTGAGAGCACGGCTGTTTGATAGCCAGAGCCTGCGCCTATCTCAAGCACGCGGCTGCGCTCGTCAAGCTCTAATAGCTCTGTCATCCGCGCGACGATGAACGGCTGTGAGATAGTTTGATTCGCGGCAATCGGCAAAGCGTGATCGCCGTAAGCCCGGCTCTGCAAAGCTTCGGGCACGAAGAGATGACGCGGCACTGAGCGCATGGCTTCAAGGACGCGTTCGTCGCGGATGCGGTAATGATCGCGCAGACGCTCGACCATCCGCTCGCGCGGGATGCGATAGTCCGATTGTGTTGTGATAGGACGCGGCGGTGCGGAACTCAACGCTTCTTAACCTTCTGCTTCAATCAAATCCGTTTCGAGCGAGCGCGCGACGCTCAACTGCTCTGCAAGACTTCGCTCGCGTTGAGATAGTTCCAGGTATCAATCGTCGTCAAGGCTCTGTGATCCGTCATGTCGCTTTTCAGAGGGGTAACCGAGATGTAGCCCTGCTCAATCGCCTGATAATCCGTCCCGTCAGCCGCAGATGTTGAGCTGAAATATTCTTCGCCAATCCAGAAATAGGGTTTGCCGCGAGGGTCTATGTGTTCGCTGATGACGGGGCGAGCATTCTTGATGCCCTGCCGCGTGACGCGCACGCCTTTAACTTCGCCACGCGGAACGTTGATGTTGAGCAAAGTGCCTTCGGGCAAGCCTTCGGTCAAGACTTTGCGCACGGCTGTGACGGCAAAACGCGCGGCCTCTTTGAAATCGTAACGCTCGCGCGCCACCAGACTGAAGGCTAGACCGGGCACGCCGAGTATCGTAGCTTCGAGCGCGCCCGCCACCGTCCCCGAATAGGTCGCATCATCGCCCAGGTTCCCGCCGTGATTGATGCCTGAGACGCAAATCTGCGGCTGCTCATCGGCAGGGATAATCTTATTCAGAGCGAGCGTCACGCAATCGGTCGGCGTGCCGTCCACAGTCCAATGCCGCTCGTCAATCTGTCGAATACGAAGCGGACGCGCGAGCGTCAAGCTGTGCGACGCGCCGCTCATCTCGGACGCGGGCGCGACCGTGTACACGTCGCCCACCTCGCGCAAAGCCTCTTCAAGCTTGATGAGGCCGTCCGAGTGTATGCCGTCGTCATTAGTCAACAGGATGCGTGTCATCACAAAAATAAACCGGCCAAGCGGACGCGTGATTCACTGCTGCCGTTCGCTCAGACGGTTGACCTGACGCTGACGAATTGCCCCTGACGCGACCGGCAAGAGAAGCTTCGGCTTTCCTTGCCGGATGATGCAAAAAAAGCGGCTGAAGCTTCGCCTTTAGTCGCGCGAGATGCGCGGGCGACCCTTCTTCTTGTTACGCTTGCGGGCGAGCGCGGATTTCAGCTTCGCCTTCTGTCCCGGAGGCATAAAAAAAGCGTGCTTCTTCGCGTCCTTGATGATCTCTTCGGTCATCACACGACGCTTGAAGCGACGCAATGCGCTCTCGATTGATTCACCTTGATTAACATTTACTATCGCCATTTCCTTAAAATAATCTCCATTCTCTGCTTGCTAAGGTCTAAACCAAGTTCAGACTTGAAACATGATATTAAACACGCTATCGAGCTAAATGGCAAGTAGACAAGAGTCTGCTTGCCTGCTCTCACTTAAAGTATGAGCCTCTCAATCGGGACGTGGCGCTCAGCCTCTTGAAATCTCCTCAGTTCTGTCTGTCCGGTATTCGCGAATGAGCCGCACGCCCTCCCACGCAGGCAGTTTTCCCTCCTTGCGTGCTACGACTATCCGCAGCCACCAATAGACTCCTAAAATGCCTTCAGCCGAATTTTTTGCCCTGCTTTTGAGTTTGCCAAATCTTAAGGTTTGGAACCAGTTGGATTTGGCCTTTTCCAGTCTGGTGTTTTTGAAGCTGCCGTTCAGGTCTTCAAACAGTTCGGCGGTGAGGCGGCGCTGACGAAACCTGCGTTCTGATGCGGTTTCCTTGGGATCTTCCCTCACCAAATCGTCCACCAGTGAAATCAGGCGCGACTCTTGCTGATTAGGCCGCGAAAACAAAGCCTGTAGTTGCTCGTATATTCTAATCCAACTCTGGGTAGCCAATCTCAAATCATTCTCTCCGCGAGAATAATACAAGCCGAGGTTCAGCCCATAAATCAACTCGCTTAAATTTGTCCGCACTAGAAAAGGATCGAGGTAATCCCTTTGACGAAATCGCTCCCATCGCTCCTTGAGCGCTTTTCGCAGATTCATATATTTCAACAAGAGGAAAAGAGTAATAATGAGGATGACGACAACTAAAAGATGGAACGGATAATTAGAAGCAACCCACGAGAGACCGCAGAGCGATAGGATGACAATGATAAAGCCGGCCTTCAACACATTTTCACCCTCAGAAAAGATGGCAACGAAGGCGGCTACGACAATAAGGAGTAAGAAGGCAACGAAAGTGGATCCGACAATAATGGAATAGGGGTCGTATAGAAAGGATAAGATGGTGGCGACGACCACCAGCAAGGCTGCGAGAATTATTAGCCTTTTGGCAATCTTGCTCGATTCACCGGCTTGAACCTCTTGTCGCCAATCCAGCGGGTTGGATGAAGGAAGCGGAAGTTGCGACAACTCTCGGAGCTTGCTCTGCGCCTCTTGCTCTGCGCTCTCGTTTAAGTCGGTCAACTTAAATTCTCCTGTGTCCCGGCACCAGGCAGCCATCATCTTTTCCGCGACCGGATATTTTTCGGCTTCGGCGGAGGTCGGCAATCTGTAGCGGGCATCGCCGCTCCACCGGGTCAACCATGCGCAGAAGGCTTCTGCATCTTCCGGCCTGACGCCTCGCACAGGGTGGCTGGCGGTGCCCGCCGGAAAGCGACTATCCGTCCAATGATCCGGCTGATAATTCTTACCCTCGGCCTGTGAATCGTCTAAGAAAAGCTGATACTCTGCACAGGTCAGATACTGTAAATCTATCTCGCGCCGCTCATCAATGCGTTGAAAAGATTGACGCAGACGATGAGACAGCTTGGCTTCAGCGATGGGTCGCCGGACATCTGCGTCAGCCGACTCTAACGCCGTCAATAACAGTTGTTCAGATTTTTTTCGCTCCTCGTCAGATAAGATGAATGACATGGTTTTCGATTAAGATTGAATTAATCCCGGCCTCAATTGTCCGCAGGAGCAGCCATGCTCTTGTCTCCTCCACTAACCAATTCGTGCAAAAGCGTGAGAGCCTGATTATTCTGCACTTCACGACAGGCGGCAGCTATCGGCGTGGCATCGGCTTCCGCCGCATAGAATTGCAGCGTTTCATACCACCAACTATCCCCGACCAAAGCTTTCCAATCTCGGTTGAACTCCGGCTGTATCGCCCAACACGTCGCGGTTAGATATTCCTGAAAAGAGAGATGAGCGAATCCCCACTTTCCGATATCGCGTTCGAGCAGCAAACCGCTACTGAGAGCAAGCTCGTCCGGAAAAGTCTTGATCTCTTCAACCGGGACGCCGTGGGCGGCTAACGGCTGAGCGATAATACCGAGCAGCTCATCTTCATTGATCTCTCTTTTAGCATTCTCCATCATATATGTTGCCAGAGGCCGCAAAGCCGTAAGGCTTTGTTGAGCAGTAAATTTCGGGGTGATCTGTTTAGCCTCGTGGCGTCGCTCAAGCAACACGTCGCATAGCTCTTGATATAATCTATTGCGTGTTCCCGGAAGTGCTCCATGGTATTGATGAACTATTGCGATCATGGTCAGCAGCAGAGGGTTGACGGTTAAATCTTTCAGCGCAGGCGTCTCGCGTAACCGCTCGATCAAGTTGAGCGCCGTTTCTTTAGCCCGTTGCCGCGCGTCCTCATTCAATCCGCCCGGTTCTATACTTTCATGAGCCAGAAACCAGTTCATCAGAAATTTATTTACCTGCTCATCGTTGAAGGGAATAGCTTTCAGGACCGTCACGCGCTGAAGCGGAGCCACTTCATATCCTTGCGGTCGAGAGGTCAGAATAAAGCGCGATGCCGGGTAAGTCTTAATTTGCCTATCAATCCAGTCCCGAATCGTTTTCCTTTGTTCTACCTTTGCCACTTCGTCCAAACCATCTAACAAGACTAGACACGCGCCTTCTTTAAGCTGAGCTTCAAAAAAATCGGATGGAGGTTTAAGGGTCGAGAATTTTTGCTCATCACTGAAATGCGTCTGCAAAAGCTGGTGCAATGGCGGCAGATTTTCCGCGATGGTCTCGCCATGCTCACGAAGAAAAAGTGTGACGGGAAGATAGTCTGGGATTTGATAATTATGGTGAAGGCCAGCAGCCAAAGTCAAAGCAATATTTTGCAGTAGCGTTGTTTTACCGCTGCCCGGCTGCCCAATGATCGCTAGTGCGATACCGTTCATGGCCTCAGCTTTATGCTCTTTAAGAAATGCCCATACTGGCTGATTACCGGCTAACGCCTTACTCTCTTCTTGAATCAATGAGCCATAGCCGCCGCCAAGAGACATCTTGCGCTCAATACGCAATTCGACAAAGATCTGCACGAATCTCAAAGGATTTGGTAGGGCGGTCAGTCCCTTGAAGTTGAAGAGCACGTAATCGCTGAGAATATAATCTCTATAGCGACGGCGAAAAGCAGGATGACTGAAGACAGCCTCCGCTCGATTGCCAAAATATTTGACCCAACGCTCTTCAAATACCGATCTATATACCTGTCGGCCAAAAGCAATTACCATAATCCCAATTTCGTAGAAGACCAAAAGCAGGATTTTGCGCCAACTCACTTGCTGCTGCTGCAACCCTAAAAATATTATGCCGCCAATAAACGGCAGTTGTGCAATTAGAAAGAGGATCGTTTTCAGTGCGTCAGGCATGAGCGCATCTCAAGAAGCCATCATTAGCGTTTCTGAGTGAAATTAATTGATAATTTACCGGGGAATCCACCCTGTTTTATGAGTTGTCACTAGGCGGCGACCGCATAAGAGTATACAGGAAAGTGAAAAAATTTGATGACTTATGTGAAGCGTTCTTTTATCAGACAGAGAGGAACCCCGCAAACACTATCGAGCGTTCGCGGGGTTCGCTTTTCTTCCCAGCAGAAAACTGTGCGGCTCCTCAGGCTGAAGCGACTGTGGACTTCTTGCTGCGACCGATGCCCTGAATCTGAACCGGCTTCTCGCCCTTGATGTTCTGCTTATCGAGCACCATCTGCTGATACAGCTTACGCATCATCGCGGCCTCTTCCGCAGCCGTCTTCGGCCCTTCCATCGTCGGCTTGTGCGGACGCTGCAAGTCAACCTCGTTCAGAATCATGTTGTGAGCTTTCTCATTGAGATCGACTTCCTTGCCCTTGGCAAAGATTTCATGACGGCCATGCTCTTGATACCACTTGGCGACGGTCGCGTTCTGGTGCATGTGCTCGATGATATTTCTCCAGCCGATGCCCGTGTTGTAAGCGCAGAATGAGATTTCGCCCTCCTGCGTGCCGTAAGGAATAATGCACATCTCCGTGCGGCGAAAATCGTAGTTGAACAAATCCTGAAACCACATCCCCGCGATGAAGAGGAAGTTCCAACGATCCGCGCGACGCTTGTCGATGTCATCCTTCGAGCGTTTGCCGTCAACCTTGCCGTAATCCTTGCCGGTCAGGCCAAAAGATTTGTCGAACTTCTTGAACAATTCGTAGAGAGTGAAATGCGTCGGAGCTTTGTACGGGTTGTAATGCTTGAGCAGCGTCAGACCCATCATCAGGTTCGACATCCACTTGCCGCGCGCCGCGTCCGTAATCTTCTGCATGTCTTTGACGAGTCCCGGAATGTTCAGAAACTCCGGCACCGGACTCATCTCCTTGGTGTCCTTGTCAATCATCACAGCCGTGCCGACGCCGCAGTTCGGATGGCAACCGCAAGAGACTTGTCCCCATTCGGCCTCAGGCCCGTGAACAAGGTCTGCGAAATCCGCGAACGCGCCCATCAAGGAGAGCGGAAACCAATCACGCGTCGGCTCTGTGATGCCGACCTGGCTTTTCACGTCATGCGCAAGATGCGAGAGCGTGTAACGCTGCTGCATGCGCCGCTCAGGCGTGATCTCTTCGTCACGACCCGTGAACGAAACCGGCTGGAACGAAAGAAAAGCGATCTTCTTCGGATTGTCGAGCGCGAAACGAATGATCGAGCCGACCTGATCGTTGTTGATGCCGTTGACTAAGGTCGTCACCAGCACGATTTCAACGCCCGCTTCGTGCAGGTTATTGATCGCGCGCAATTTCACGTCGAACAAATTGCCGACCTGACGGTGGCTGTTGGCGTCGTTGCCGATGCCGTCGAATTGCAAGTAGACGTAACGCAGGCCAGCCTCGGCAGCCTCGCGGCAGAACTCTTTGCTCTTGGCAAACTCGATGCCGTTGGTCGCCGCCTGCACGCTGTTGTAACCAACCTTGCGCGAATACTTGACCGATTCGATGAAATGCGGAGAGATGGTCGGCTCGCCGCCTGAGAACTGAACCGACATCTGGCGACGCGGCTTGATGGAGATGGCGTTGTCGAGAATCTCCTTGATGTCATCAAAACTCAATTCATGCACGAAGCCAACTTGATTCGCGTCCATGAAGCAAGGGTCGCACATCATGTTGCAACGGTTGGTCAAATCAACCGTGAGCACGCTGCCGCGACCGTACTTGATCGTGCTCGTGCCATGATTGTGCAGCTTCTCGTCGTTGTGCGCCTCGATGTCGCGCCCCGGAAACATAGCCTCGATGTGCGTCAGAAACTTAGAGTCCATCGCCATCAGGTCTTCAAAGTGGCCGTGAACAGGACAATCTTTGACCATCAAAATCTGTCCGTCGCGCTCGACGATCTGAGCCTTAATCTCGCCGACCTTCTCATCAAGGAGCACGCTCACGTCTCTTTTGCCGCTGATAATCTCCTCGCGCGCCTCAATCACACACTGCGGGCAGAGCGAATCTGTCGTGCGCGGCCAACCCAGCGTCGGCTTCGACTTTTGCCATGATTTCAGAAGCGGCTTATCAGACCATTTAGGGGTAAAAGACGGATTCGGCTTGTATCTATTAACCGATTGAATCGCATTGAATAATCCGCGAGCAGCGACGGTCAGTCCCTTCTCTGCGTGTTTGATGGGTTTCATGATTTTCCTTTTAGACTAATTTAATTACAGAAGCGTGCAGGACTTCTCAAAGGCCATTCGGCTATCGTGTTTGAGCACAATAGTAGATTGGCAATCTTTCAAAAGCAAGGCTTGTGCCGCCCTTTCGACCCCGACAACCTAACTGCGACAATATCAGAACTTATCTCTTTAACTCCCCTCGCTTGCGAGGTTTCTAACCCAAGCCGGCATGTGTCATTAACACCCAGAGGCACGTTCAAAGTCGTACCTGTCGCATTATGACACCAAGTGGCGAGTCCAGCAACCTCATGTTTGAAGAGATTTCCCTCAAATCCTGGCGGACCCGGATCGGGCCACTTCATTCGCTCGTGGAGAACTGTTTGGGACACGGTTTTCCACACCTGTGCACGAAGTTTCCGGTCGCTATCTGGCCTATTTCCAAGACATCCCGCTTGGATGCCCATATCGCGGATTTCCGTTCGCCTACTGTTTACCCTGAAAGCCTTTAATGCACCTTACTTCAAGTAAATATTGAACTTAGAGGCCGAAGTTGTTGCAAAGAAAAGTCTTTACACATTGCTACACAGATGTTACATTCCCCGCACTTTGCCGCTAAGTGGTTGATAGGCAAAGAATTGAAAGAGTTTCCGGGCACATTACTTAGTGGCGTTCGCCTTTCATCGGCACACTATCTTGGGTTTTCGTTACTAAAAGACACAAAAGGGCATCCGGCGCACCTCAATGGCTATCAGGTTCGGGACATCCGGCTGGCGCGCAGTAATCGCTGACGAATTCACTTTTGTCGGCGTCAGAATGGTCACGCAGGCCATCTGCGAGCACTTGCGCGCGAGCGGAATCGAGCCGAACAGCCCGATTATCGTCGGCTACGACACACGCTTTCTGGGAGAGCGTTTTGCCGCCGAATGCGTCAACGAGATTTCCGCACGCGGTTTTCGCGCTCTTTTATGTAACGGCGCGACCCCGACGCCGACCATCTCCTACGCTATTCGCAGCGAGAAGGCTGCGGGGGCGATCAACTTTACGGCCTCTCACAATCCTCCCGAATACAACGGGATGAAGTTTTCGACGGCGGACGGCGCGCCCGCCCTGCCGGAGGTGACAAAAGAGGTCGAGCGGTTGATTAGCGAGATTAGAGAGAGCGAAGCAGAGGCTTCCGTCTCTTCGGCAGAGCCGGGACGGGCTGAAGATTATGACCCGCGACCGGGTTATCTGAAAGACATCGCCGGAAAAATCAACTTCGAGGTCATCTCCAAAGCAGGCGGTCGCTATGCCTTCGATCCTTTGTGGGGAACTGGCAGAGGCTATCTGAACGAAGCTCTCAGGATGCATGACGTTGAAGTGGAGACGATACACGATTGGCGCGATGTGATGTTCGGCGGTCGCTCGCCCGAGCCCGAGTCAAGCCACCTCGATGAGCTGCGCGAAGCGATGGCGAAGAATGATTGCGTGCTCGGTCTGGCGACCGACGGCGACGCAGACCGTTTCGGCGTTCTTGACAGAGGCGGCGCGTTCATCACTCCGAATCAACTGATCGCGCTTCTCTTTGATTACATGGCCGAGTCGCGCGGCTGGACGGAAGGCGTGGCACGCTCGGTTGCGACTTCTCATCTGGTTGACCGCGTCGCCGAAGCTCGCGGCTTGCCTGTTTACGAAACGCCGGTCGGTTTCAAATTCATCGGAGAGTTAATCAATGAAGACAAGATCATCCTCGGCGGCGAAGAATCGGCGGGGCTTTCAATCAAAGGTCACTATCCGGAGAAAGATGGCATCCTTGCGTGC
>DASWRG010000024.1:0-36148 GCA_036403295.1 Pyrinomonadaceae bacterium | reverse complement strand
GTCATCGTCGTGCCGGATGCGACGCGGGTCGCAGGCGTCGCACGCATTGCTCCTCTGCTGGTCGAAAGGCTCAACGCACACGGCCTAAGTGACGGGCAAATTTCCGTGCTCGTCGGCGGCGGCATTCATCGCGCTCCGACTCCGGCTGGAGTGCGAATCATTCTCGGCCATCAACTTCCCGCGAGGATTACGGTTCACGCGCATGATGCCAATGATGCCTCGACGCATGTTCAGCTCGGCACGACTGCGCGCGGGACTGAGGTCGTGCTCAATCGCAAGCTGGTCGAGGCCGATCAGGTGATAGTCGTCGGCGCAATCTCTTTTCATTACATCGCGGGATTTTCGGGAGGCCGCAAAGCGATCCTGCCCGGATGCGCTGCCGAGCGTTCCATACAAGCCAATCACCTGCTCTCTTTCGACCGCGAGACGCTGGAAAAACGCGCCGGAATCGTTTCGGGATGTCTCGATGACAATATTGTTCATCAGGATATGGAAGAGGCTGTGAGCATGTTGAACCCGTCGTTTCTCGTCAACACCGCGCTCAATAGCGACAATGAAATCGCTGCCGTCTATGCCGGCGACTGGCGTGAAGCGCATCGTCGCGGCTGTGCAGAGTACAAGGCATCGCATGCTCTCTCTGTTAACGAGCGCAGGCCGCTCGTCATCGTCAGCGCGGGCGGCGCGCCGAGAGACATTAACCTGATTCAATCGCACAAGGCGATGGAGCATTCCGCCGTGCTTCTCGAAGAAGGCGGCACGATGATCGCGCTGGCGAAGTGCGCGGGAGGATTGGGGCGCGATGATTTCCTGCGGTGGTTCGTCGAGGGAGGCTCAAGCGCGACGGCGCGGATGCTGGTCGAAGACTACAAGATCAACGGACAGACGGCGTGGGGATTAAGAAGAAAGGCGGAGAGATTCCGGCTGCTGCTCGTCTCAACGCTTGAGGCCGAAACGGTTCGCCGGATGGGGCTTGAGCCTCACCCGACGCTCGACTCCGCGCTGGCCGCCGTCACGGCTCAGCACGGCTACATTCTTCCGTTCGGATTGACAACGCTGCCTGAAATGAAAACGCCGGTCGCTTGACAGCATGAATCAGAATCTAGGGACAGGGCTAGTCCCTGCCCCTACATCCGTGTCGTCGATTGAATTTTGCTCTAAAAGCCGCTCTGCAAAGATTGCTCGACCTCTTCATCGCTCATCTCTTCCATCTGTGTGATGACTGCTTCTTCGATGATGGCGGACAGTTCGGCCAGAGTCGGATGCCGGAAAAGGTCTGCGAGCGGCAGCTCGACTTCAAAGACTTTACGGATTTGAGAGGCGAGTTGTGTGGCGAGCAGCGAGTCGCCGCCCAGCTCGAAGTAATTATCATAGAGACCCGCTCGATTAATGCCGAGCAGTTCCGTCCAGATGACAGCCAGTCTTTGCTCGGTCGGAGACTCAGGCGCGACGAAAGCAGTCTCCAATACAGGCCGTTCAAGGTCGGGCGCGGGCAAAGCTTTTTTATCAACTTTACCGTTGGGCGTGAGCGGCAAGTGTTCGAGAAAAACAAAAGCCGAGGGCAACATGTATTCCGGCACGCGTTCTTTCAGAAAGCTGCGTAGCTCAGTGGTGTTGAGGGTTGAGCTTTCTGGCGTCGCCGCGACCAGATAGGCTATGAGGCGTTTGTCGCCCGGCGTGTCTTCGCGTGCGACGGCGATGCACTCGCGGATTTCTTCATGCTCTTGAAGCGCAGCTTCAATCTCGCCGGGCTCAATGCGAAAGCCGCGCACTTTGACTTGCTCATCACTGCGTCCCGTAAAAATGATCGTGCCGCCGGGCAAATAACGCCCGAGGTCTCCGGTTCTGTAAAGCCTTGCGCCAGCATCTCGGCTGAAAGCATCGGGGACGAACTTTTGCGCCGTCAGTTCGAGCCGGTTCAGATAGCCTCTGGCGACGCCCGCGCCTCCGAGGCACAGCTCTCCATCTATTCCAACCGGCACGAGATTTCCCTGCTCGTCCAAAAGCCTGATGACGGTGTTGCTCAAAGGTCTTCCGACGAGTTGGTGTGACGGCTTCTGCTCGCGCGCGACCGTAGAGCTGGCGCATATCATCGTCGCCTCGGTCGGGCCATACAGCACTGTCACCTGTGCTGTTGGAATCGCACGTTGCATTTCTTCGATAAGCTCCGGCGGAACCGCGTCGCCCCCGACCAGAAGTTGCCTGAGCGGTGCGTCCTTCTCCGCCTGATTTTCAACCGCAAAGCTGATGAGCCGTCGCATGAGTGAAGGCACGGCATGGAGCACGGTCGCTTCCTTCAAGACCTTTGAGGCGGCTGAAGCATCGAGCATTTCACGACCGGAGGCGAGCAGGCAGCGGCCACCCGCGACGAGCGGAATCAACAACTCGAACAGAGAGATGTCGAAAGAGAAAGGCGCGAGGCACGGCATGCAATCATCGCGCGTGAAAGTTAAAGCGGTACGACCTGCTTGCAGTGTGTTGAGCAGCTGGCGATGCTCGACCAACACGCCTTTCGGTCTGCCCGTCGAACCCGAAGTGAAGATGATGTAAGCGGCTTGCTCAGGGGCTATCCGAAGCTTGAGATTCTCAACGCTCTCGCGCGCAATGCCTGCGCGTGAAGTTTCGAGGTCAACGACTCCGGCTTGATGCGGCGGCAGTTTTTCGTGCAAGCCCGCCTGTGTGATGAGGACAGACACGCCCGCATCTTGCATCATGAAGCCGAGGCGTTCTCGCGGATATTGAGGGTCTAAAGGCACGTAGACGCCGCCCGCCTTGAGTGTGCCGAGAAGCGCGGCCACCAGTTCCGGCGAACGCTCAAGGAGTACGCCGACTTTCACTTCCGCGCCGACGCCGAGCGATTGCAGGTGTCTCGCAAACTGATTAGCTCTCCGGTTCAGTTCGCCATAGCTGATCCTCTCATCCTCCCAGAGCAGCGCCGTCGCTTCCGATTGTCGTTCGGCATGGCTCTCGAATAATTCCGGCACGAGAGAAGTTTGAGAAAATGTCGTCGCAGTATCATTCCACTCGTCACACAACTGCCGCTCCTCCTCCGTCGAGAGCAGGGGCAGTTCCGAAATGCGCGCGTTCGGGTTGGTAATGATCGCTTCGAGCAGGACTTCCAAATGCTTCGCCATCCGCTCCATTCTCGCGCGCGAGAAGAGGTCTGTGATGTACTCGATGGAAACTGTAAAACCTTCGGAGGTTTCGGTCATCGAAAGCGTAATGTCGAATCTGGACGCGCCGTTGTCTATGTCTATGTGGCGCGCGGTCAGTCCCAGAAATTCCATGCTCGTCGTCTCTGGAAAATCCAGATAGAGAAAGGCGACCTGTGCGATTGGATTACGACTGGGGTCTTGCTTCGGCTTCAATTCCTGCACCAGTTTGCCGAAGGGCAACTCCTGATGTGCGAACGCGCCGATGCACACTTCCTGTTCCTGCTTGAGCAGCTCGCGGAAGGTCGGATTGCCCGCAAGGTTTGTTCGCAGGATGAGCAGGTTGAGCAGATAACCGACGATGTTTTCCGTTTCGGGACGAATCCGATTGCCAATCGGCGCGCTGATGAGAATGTCTTCCTGCCGCGTGTAGCGATAGAGCAGGATATTGTAAGCCGCCATTATAGTCATGAACATCGTCACGCCTTCACGACGGCTCAGCTCTTTCAACCCGTCCAGCAGGCTCTTCGGATAATTAACATAGACGCGCTCGCCGTTGAAGTTCTGAATCGGAGGGCGCGGGTAATCCGTCGGGAAATCAATCACGAAGGGCGCGCCCGTCAACTGCTTTTTCCAGTAAGCCAGCTCGTTCCGGTAAGTCTCGCTGTTCATACGCTCACGCTGCCACACGGCGTAATCCGCAAACTGAATCGGAAGCTCCGGCAGCGGTGAAGGTTGCCCCGTCGCAAACGCCTGATACAAGACGACCAGCTCTTTTTCAAAGACCGCGCCCGACCAGCGATCCGTGATGGTGTGATGCATGTTGACGTAAAGCACATGGTCATCTTCCGCCAGTCGCAGCAAGCCGACACGCACGAGCGGGCCTTTCGCCAGATCAAAGGGGAGCGCGAAATCTTCGGTCGTCAATCGCAAAGCCTCCGCGTATCGCTCCTCTGCCGGAAAAGATTGCAGGTCAACGGGCGTGAGCTTGAGGCTGAGTTCAGGCGCGATGACTTGCACGGGCAATCCGTCAACCGCTTGCAGGGTCGTCCTGAAAGCCTCGTGCCGTTGAATCAATTCGTTGACGACGCGCTCCATCACTTCCGGGTTGAGCAGGCCGCGAATACGACTGGCCGTGAAGATGTTGTACGCTGTGTTGCCCGGCTGCAACTGCTCTATGAACCACAAACGCTCTTGATCTACGGACGCCGGGCAATAAATCGAGTCACGCTCTTTGCGACGCGGAATGATGTCGGGCGACTGCGGGGCTTGCAGTCCCTTCTGCTTCAAACGCGCTTCCAAGAGGGCGCGCTGCTCCGGCGTCAGTGAAGAGATTCTTTCCGTTATGTCTTTCATGTTTCAGGATACAAAAACTATTTTTTTTCAACTGAGAAAAGAGAGCGGGCATGAAGAGCCTTCAACTCTTTGCGCCACTTTGCGTCTTACTTCTTTGCGTCCTTTACGTTAAAAACTAACTTAACCGCAAAGAACGCAAAGAGAAGACGCGCAAAGGACGCACAGAAGAGCTTGCCTCTTTTCTCATTGACCCGCTACCAATTTCTCAGTTGGCTTTATCGTAATGCTCTCTCAACTCGTTCAAGTGATGCAGGCTCTCAAGGACGGCCTCGTGCTCGACGCCGAAGTCCACCAGACAGGCGACCTCGTTGACGCCCGCCGCGATCATCGGCTCTATCACGCGTGAGCACTTGGCCGGAGTTCCCATCAAGGTCAGGTTGTCAAAATAGTGCTCGAAGGCGGCGGCGGCGATGGCTTCTCTGTCTGCGGCGGTGACGCTCTCCGCATCCAGCCGCACATTCTCATACTGCTTAA
Organism: Pyrinomonadaceae bacterium; assembly: GCA_036403295.1. GTDB lineage: Bacteria > Acidobacteriota > Blastocatellia > Pyrinomonadales > Pyrinomonadaceae > JACMLC01. Next base: position 31,169 of record DASWRG010000024.1, on the reverse strand, counting down.
AGTATGTGCCCAGATAATGCGTGAACGGCACGCGAACTTTCTCTTTGACGACGGCGTTGCTGTCGCCGACGAAGGTGTGCAGCATCATGGAGACGATGCCCGTGTGCGGGTCGTGCCCGGCGCGCTCGCGCGCCTTCCGATAATTGTTGATGCGCTCTCGCAAGTCTTCAAATGAATAACCGATGAGGGCGGCCAGCACATTCGCGCCAATCTCGCCCGCGCGAGTCCACGTCTCAGGATTTCCCGCGCTCGTCACCCACATCGGAAGACGCGGCTGCACCGGACGCGGCAGCACTTTGACGGCGACAACGTTTCCGTCAACTCCCGGCAGCTCCACAGTCTCGCCCGCCCACAGTCGCTGCACGAGTTCGATGTGACGATACATCACTGCTTTCCGTTCTTCGTAATTTTCAGGAGCGAAGATGAAATCGTCAGGATGCCAGCCGGAAGCGAAAGAGACTGCGGCTCGTCCCTTTGATAAGTTATCAACGACAGACCATTCTTCCGCGACCCTGACCGGATGATGCAACGGCAAGGCTACGCTCCCCGCGCGAATCTGCACGCGCCTTGTCAGGACTGCGAGCGCCGCGCTCAGGACGGAAGGATTCGGATAAAGCCCGCCGAAGTCTTGAAAATGTCTTTCGGGCGTCCACACCGCGCTAAAGCCATGCTCGTCCGCGTACTTTGCGCTCTCAAGCACGAGCCGGTATTTTTCGTCCGAAGCTCTTGAGCCGTCGTCAGAGAAAAAGTAGAGACTAAAGCGCAGAGCTTTTTCGACGGACTTTGCTTTCCAGTCGGCGTTCTCGACGTGATTATCTTCGCGTGCGCTCGCCTCCGTCTCTTCAATCTCCGTGACGGCAGAAGCTTGGGCGACGGAAGCAGCCAGCCCTTGCTGCTTGAGCCGCAGCTCAAGCAGCGCACGCTGTTCCGGCGTCAACGAGTCGAAACGTTTTGAAAGGTCATCCATCTGAAGTCACTCTTGGCCCGCGTTCAATTCTCTGGCGAGCGTGGCCTGAAGCTCATCCGGCGTTAAAGACTCGATCTCTTTCAACAGTCGCTCGATCTCTTCGGCTTCGCGCGCGCGCGATTGGATGGACTCAATCGCCGCAGCCAGCCCGGCCACAGTCGGCGATTCAAAGAGCGTGTTGAGGGGCAATTCTATTTGCAGCTCTTTTCTGAGGCGCGAGACGAGTTGAATCGCCAGCAAAGAGTTTCCGCCCATCTCGAAAAAATTGTCGGCTGTTCCGACGCGCTGAATCCCGAAAAGCTCCTCCCAGACGGCTGCGACTGCCCGCTCCAATTCGCTGCCGGGCGCAACGTAATCGCCATCCGACGCGGAACGCTCCGCCGCGCGTGCAGTCGAAGCAGTGGCCTGCAATTGGTCTAACAGATTCACTCCGGCTGCGGCCTGTTGCTCGGCAATCAGGGCGCGAAAATCCTGCGCCGAAACGATGACCTGCGCTTGTGAGCCGGACAGGATGCGGCGGAACGCTTCAACCCCCTCGGCCAATGTGAGGCCGAGCCGCTCGCGCGTCTCTGCAAACTGCAATCGCAGTTCAGGCACAGATGCCATGAGCGATTCCTGCCACGTCTCCCACTGCGGCAGATGCCAGTTGATACTCGCATACAGCGTCCCGTCCGAATAAGCATGAGCCTCTGCGAAGTGATCCAGAAATGCGTTTGCGGCGCAATAATCCACCTGACCGAAGACGCCCGTCAGTGCGAGCGAGGTCGAGAATGAGACGAAGAAATCAAGCGGCTCTTCCGTCAAAACCGCACGCAAGGCAATCGCGCTCTGCGCCTTCGGCGCGAGCACGCTCGCAGCCATCTCTCTCGTCTTGAGCTGAATCATGCCGCCGCCCGCAGTATGCGTGCTGTGAATCACCCCGTGAAGCGCGCCGAACCTGTCGCGAATCCGCGTCAACAGTTTCTCCACCTCTTCACGGTTTGAGAGCGCGGCCTTGAGCACCAGTGTTTCACCGCCAGCCTCTTCAATCCCCCGTATCTCGCGTATGCGACGACTGACATCATCCGTCTCATCATGCGAGTCGAGCCAGAGAGGCCACGAATCCTGCGCAGGGAAAGAATCGTCCGCCAGCAAGACGAGACGCGCCCCGACAGCCCCGGCCATGTAGCGCGCCAGCGCGAGATCAATATCGCTCAACCCGCCGGTCAACAGAACGACGGCGCGTTCGCGCAGGCGTGCGATTTTCTCTGAAGCCCTGAGCGGCAACGGCTCGAAATCCTGTACCCACCGATGACGCCCGCGATAAGCGATGACAGTCTCTTCCGGCGCGGCGTTAAATTCTGCGATCAGATTTTCCGCCAGCCGCTCTTCCAAATCACTGCCGGAAGTTGGAAGCGCGATGTCTATGCTGCGACATTTGATAAAAGGATATTCGAGCGGGATTACCTTGCATGTGCCGAGCGCGGTCGCCTTCTCAGGCCACAGAGATTCTTCGCCCGTCACTTCCTGCATGTGGTTGCTGACGACGGAAAGCTGCAACTCGTCCATCACTCCGTACTCGCCGAGTTCCTGCGCCAACGCGAGCAGGCTATAAAAGCCGCGATTCTGGCTCTCTTCATAGACATCATAATTGGCGGGCAGCGCGCCTTCGGGCGTGACGCCCCACAGGTGCAGAATTTTTCGCGGAGATTTGCCGAGCGCGCGAAGCTCTTTCATCAGAGCGCCGTAGCCGCCTCTGTGAAAAGGATTCAAGACGAAGACCCGCTCGCCAAGCTTATCGAACTGTTCGCCGAGCAGGACGTTGACGACGAACTCGCCCTCGCTCTCCAGCTTGCGCACGACCTGCACGCCAAGCCCGCACGGGTCGCTGAAGATAATCGTGCAGAAGTTATGCGCGACAGCTTCGGCCTCATCCGCGATTTTGATTTCGGGAATGATGCCGCGCCTCCACGAAGGCACGTAAAAATATTCTGCGATCTCCTCTTTTCTACGCAAGGGGTTTGCGGGTTGAGCATCCGCGCGTGACGGGTTCGGCGGGTCAATCCAGTATCGCTGTCTCTCGAATGGATAGGTCGGCAAGGGCACACGCTTGCAGCCTTCTCTGCGCGCATTGAAGGCCGTCCAATCAATCGCCACGCCTTCGACCCACAATTGCGCCAGCGAATTGAGCAGGTAAGCGTGGTCGGATTGGGCGTCGCCCGGGTGCCGCAATGTTGAGAGAGCAACGCGCTTTGCCGCCCCGTTCCCCTGCTGCTTGGCGAGCGCGCTCAAGGTCTGACCCGGCCCGACTTCAAGCAGCACGACTTCAGGCTCATTCAATATCTCGCTCAAAGCTTCACTGAAACGCACGGTCTGACGCAGGTGATTCGTCCAGTAAAGAGCGTTACAAGCCTCTTCAGCAGTCAAATGCTTTCCCGTCAAAGTTGAGACGATTGGAATTTGCGGCGCGTGCAGCTCAACTCTTTCAAACGTCTCTTTGAAAGCTTGCATGACCGGCTCCATCATCGCCGAATGCAGCGCATGAGAGGTGTGCAGGCGACGACAGATAAGCTCCTTGCCTGAAAGCTGTTGCTCTATCTGCTCGATGGCTTCGATAGTCCCGGAAACGACAGAGAGAGAAGGCGCGTTGACGGCGGCCAGCGATAGCTGTGTGCCGAGCAATGGCTTTAAATCTTGTTCCGAGAGCGAAACTGCGAGCATCGCTCCGGGCGGCGATTGCTGCATCAGGCGGCCTCTGGTTGCGACTAACATCAAGGCATCTTCGAGACTGAAGATGCCCGCGATGCAAGCCGCCGCATATTCACCGACGCTGTGCCCGATCATCGCAGCCGGGCGCACGCCCCACTCCATCCACAGCTTCGCTAACGCGTACTCGATGACAAAGAGCGCGGGCTGTGTGATGCGGGTCTGCTTCAATTGCTCCGCAGCCGCAGCCGCAGTTTCGCTCGAAGGATAAAGCACATCTCTTATATCAAGTCCGAGATGTGATTGAAGAAGCTCTGCGCAAAAATCAACCTGTTCACGGAAAGTCGCTTCCGTTTCATAAAGCTCGCGCCCCATAGAAACGTACTGCGCCCCCTGTCCCGTGAACATAAAAACCACCGGACGCTCGCTCTGCTCCTGCGTCCCTGTGTGCAGAAATCTGGCCTCCGGCGTTTCCAGCGCGGCAATCGCTTCCTCTCGACTGCGACGCACAAAGGCCATCCGATGCGCAAATTCTCTGCGCCCCATTTGAAGCGTGTGCGCCACCTCGGACAGATGAAGCTCATCATGCTGTTTGAGATGCTCGGCCAGTTGCGTCGCAGCCGTCTTCAAGGCCGCGTCTGTTTTGGCCGAGAGCATCAGAAGATTTGATGAATCCGCACGGTCTGTGCTCGTTTGCACGGCGGGAGCTTCTTCGAGGACGACGTGCGCGTTTGTTCCGCCGATGCCGAAAGAACTGACGCCCGCACGCCTCGGCGTTTGAGTCGTAGGCCAATCGGTCAGTTTTGAATTGACGAAGAAAGGAGAGTTTTGAAAATCTATGTTCGGATTGGCCTCGTCGAAGTTCAAGCTCGGCGGCAGTTGCTTGTGTTTGAGCGCGAGGATGGTTTTCAAAAGCCCCGCGACACCGGCGGCAGCGTCCGTGTGACCGATGTTCGTTTTGAGTGAGCCGACGGCACAGAATCCTTTAGCCTCAGTTCCGCTGCGAAAAGCTTGAGTCAAAGCCGCTATCTCAATGGGGTCGCCCAGCGCAGTGCCCGTGCCATGCGCTTCGATATAACTGACGCTCTCAGGCTCGACCGATGCAATCGCCAGAGCTTCTTCAATCACCCCGGCCTGTCCTTCGATGCTCGGAGCAGTGAAGCCGACCTTGACATCGCCGTCGTTGTTAATGGCAGAGCCTTTGATGACGGCATGAACGCGGTCGCCGTCTGCGAGAGCGTCTGACAAACGCTTGAGCACAACCACGCCGACGCCGCTTCCCTTCACAGTCCCGCGCGCCTCTTTATCAAAAGCGCGGCAATGCCCGTCGGGAGAAACGATGCCGCCCTCCTGATACATCGCGCCCAAGCCCTGCGGCACACTGACGGACACGCCTCCGCCGAGTGCCATGTCACACTCTCGATTCAACAAACTCTGGCAGGCAAAGTGAACCGCAACGAGTGAAGTCGAGCAGGCCGTCTGGATAGTGATGCCGGGGCCTTTGAGATTCAGCTTGTAGGAAACCTGTGTGGCTAAATAATCCCGGTCGTTGCCGATGACGGTTTGAAACCCGCCGACCGCCTCCATCAGCTCACGATTGGGATAAAGATTACTAAGCAGGTAAGAATTTAAGCTCTCCCCGGCAAAGACTCCGACGCGTCCCGCGTACTTCAAAGAATCATAGCCCGCATGTTCCAGAGCTTTCCATGCTTCTTCGAGAAAGAGGCGATGCTGCGGGTCCATCAGCTCAGCTTCTCTCGGAGTGAAGCCAAAGAAGGCTGCATCGAACTGTTCTATATCTTCGAGGACAGCTTCGGCTTTAACATAATTCGGGTCGCGCAGGAGACTCGCATCAAGTCCTCTGTGCAAGAGTTCTTCATCCGAAAAAAAAGTGATGCTCTCTCTTCCCTCGCACAGGTTGCGCCAGAACTCTTCGAGGTTTTTCGCGCCGGGAAAACGTCCGGCCATGCCGACGACGGCCAGTTCCATTCCCGTCAAATCCGTCTCACTCATCTTTGAAAATTCCACTATAGCGAAGCATGTCAGAACCGCCTGCGGTAGCGGGCGGGTTCTTCTGTTACTGAGCCACGCACACGCGCTCTGACCTTCAAACACCCGCCCGCTACCGCAGGCGGTACTGAGCTGGGTGACTCACGTTAATTTAAGATTTCTTTGCGAATGGACTTGAAGAAATCAATCCAGAGCGTCCACATCTGTTCGGCGTTCTCAAGAATCTGCCGCTGCTCCTGCGCGTCGAAAGACGGCTTCAAGGTTTCCTCCGCGCTGACGACGTGTCCCGGCTCCTGCGCCACATGAATGTTGACCCAGGGGAGATTTCTCTTTCCCGTGCAACGCCGCATCAACTCGCCGATGGTTGCAACCATCGGCAAATCAACGACCTCCGTGCCATACAGGAAACCAAGCCCCGGCAGACAATCGCCCGAAGCTCTTTCGTAACCCTCGACCAACTTTCGTGTCGCTTCAAGCGGCGGGGCGGCGGCAATTTGCTCGCGCTCGAAATCGCCATCGAGAATGGTTTCGATGTAAATTTTTTCGTGCGCGGCGCGCGGGTCGCCTTCGCCCAGTTCCTCCCACAGAATGCGCGAGACAAAGGTTTGGGTTTCGATATTCGGCGAGACGGAAATCAGGCGCGAGAGAAAAGTCGGGAAATAATGCAGGGGATGAAACCACTGTCCCAGAATCACCACGACCTGCTCGCGCGCGAGCGTCCCGCAATCACTCTTGAGCTGCTTTAAGTAATCGACCAGATTGCTTCTCACTTCGTTGGCTGAGAGTAATTCCGAGATATTTTTTGCGAAGACTGTGGCTGACATATTAATGAGGACGCTCCTTACTTAAAATTAAATGATGAGAGGCCGTTTGCTGCGCGATTCTACTAAATCAACTGCGACACGGCAATGCTCCCGCAAAGGCGCAAAGGAAGAACGCGAAGGGATTAAATGATTCTTATCCTTGCGTGCTTTTCTTTGCGCCTTTGCGCCTTTGCGCGAGCCGTTCTTGTTTTCTTCCAGCTTCAAAGATTTCACCTTCTGCTCATTCTTTCTTTAATAGCTTCCCGCCTCTCCTGCCCGCGCTGGCGATGAGAAGTGGCGACGGTCGGCTCTTGCCCTGCGCCACTTAGATGTCCGGCCAATGAAACAATGGTCGGATATTTGAAGAGGGCGACGATTGGCAATTCCCGCTTGAGCATTTCGACCAGACGGCCATGCACCTGAGCCAGCAATAACGAATGTCCACCCAACTCAAAGAAATTATCTCTCACGCCGACCTTATCGAGATGCAGCGCCTCCTGCCAGACCTGCGCGATTCGTCGTTCGAGTTCGCTTGTCGGAGCGAGATAGCTGGCCGCAAGCGACGGGCGCGTCATGTCAGGCGACGGCAGAGCCTTGCGATCAAGTTTACCGTTCGGCGTGAGCGGCAAACGGTCTAATAACACAAAAGCTGACGGAATCATGTATTCAGGCAATTTCTCGCCGAGGTAGGCGCGAAGCTCTGTCGTCGTCGCAGGCGTCTCCACACGCGACACGAAATATCCGACCAATCGCCTTTCGCCCGCCGCATCCGTCTTGACCTCGACCGCAGCCTCACGCACACGCTCATGCCGCGCGAGCACGGTTTCAATCTCTCCGAGTTCGATACGAAAGCCGCGAAGCTTGACCTGCTGGTCAAGGCGTCCGAGGAATTCGATGTTGCCGTCCGGCATAAAACGCGCGCGGTCGCCCGTGTCGTAGATTCTCGCGCCGCCGCCCTCATCAAACGGATTCGGACGAAAGCGTTCAGCCGTCAATGCGCCGTCCGTATAACCGAGCGCAAGGCATTCGCCCCCGATATAAAGATCGCCGGGCACGCCGACCGGAACAGGACTGAGACGCTCATCGAGAATGTAATACTGCGCGTTTCTGATTGGCCGCCCGTAAGGAATGCTTGCCCAGTGCGACGCGATCATCTGCACCGGGAAAAAGTTTGACCAGACGGTCGCTTCAGTCGCGCCGCCGAGGCTCACCACACGCGCGCCTGCGAAGGCCGAGCGGACTTGATCCGGCAAGCTCAAGGGAATCCAGTCGCCGCTCAAAAAGACCAGACGCAAAGCTCTCTGCGCTCCGTGCTCAACCGCGCTGAAGAACGGGACAAGCTGTTGCAGAGCAACGGGCGCGGAGTCCCAGAAAGTTATCGGCTGCTCAGTCAGGATGCGCGCCAACCTCTGCGGGTCTCTGAGGTCTGCTCTCGAAGCTATCTGAAAGGACGCCCCGGCGGCGAGCGTGCCGAAGATGTCGTAGACGGACAGATCGAAATTCAGGGAGGTGATGAAGAGCAGGCGGTCTGCGGGGCTGACCGAAAAAGTTTGATTGACCCAATCAATCAGGTTGACGACAGACCTGTGACGGACGACGACGCCTTTGGGCACGCCGGTTGAGCCTGAGGTGAAGATGGTGTATGCGACATTCTCTGCGGTGACGCCGCGCGCAGGATTGGATTCAGGCAAGTCTTGTTGATGCCGTAGAGTCCAGTGATTTTTCCTTCGTTCCCGCTTCTCGCCTTGCCCCGGCTCGCCCTTCTTCAGCAGCGCATCGTAACGAAAGCCCAACTCGTTTTTAAAACCTTCCGCACGATGCAAAATCCGCACCTCGTTCACGTTTGCCAGCTCGGCGGCGGCATCGTTGAAGAACGCTTCATCGAAATAAAGCTCGCTGCCGGGTTGTGTTTTGGTTCTGGCGTCAGCGTGGCGGCTCTGGTAATCGAGCAAAGATTGCTGAAACTCTTCCCTCCGCCTCGCGTCCATCACGTCGCCGAGAAGGATGCTGCCGTCCTTTCTCAACAGCCTCATTGCTTTTTCCAGCACCGACATCAAATATCGCGCGCCGGGGAAAAACTGCGCCGTGCTCGCCATGATAATGAGGTCGAAAGACTCCGCTTCGAGTTCGTCTATGCGGTCTGCAAAGCCGGTCAACAGCTCGACGTTATCAAGCTCAAGTTGTTTGATTCGCTCTCGATTCTTTTCCTGCGTGACGGGCGAGGGGTCTAGGCCGATATACTTTTCGACTTGCGGTGCAAGCTCAAACATGATGAGTCCTGAACCGCTCCCGATTTCCAGCACTCGTTTGCCTTGTCCCAGAGTCTCTTTCGCTAATGTGACAATGCGATTTTTGTACTCTTCCACCTCACGCGCAGTGAATGGCTCGCCCGTATAGCTGCTGATGAAGCCGCCCGCCGTGACTTCATCCACAGCGCGTTCCGCGACATGATCCCACAAAGATTGCACGACCTCTTCATTCAAGGATTCGGCGGGCGGCGACGCTCCTGCGACATCCAGATACACGACATCTTTTAAGCGCGGCAGTTTCCATTGCAGGTCATGCACTGTGCGCTGCAAGGATGATTGTGTGAGCAGGCAGCCGATATTCAGTGATGAAAGAATCCACGCGAGCCGCTCAGTCGGCCACGCCGGATCGAGCGGCACATACGCGCCGCCTGCTTTGACGATGCCGAGCACCCCGACAATCATCTCAAGAGAGCGTTCTAACAGGACTGCGACTCGCGTCTCAGGGGCGATGCCCAGCTTGATTAATTGATGCGCCAGGCGGTTTGCTCGACGGTTCAATTCATCATAAGTCAACTGCTCATCTTCAAAGAGACAGGCGACCGCTTGCGGCTGCATGGCGGCCTGCGCTTCAAACAGTTCGTGAAGACAAACATCCTGCGGGAATTCTCCCGCTGTGTCGTTCAATTCAAAGAGCAGTTGCCTGCGCTCGGTTGGCGTTATCAAAGGCAGCACGCCGCATCGCTCGTCCGGGCGGGCGATGATGCCGTCGAGCAGAGTCTGAAAATGCTCGATCATCCGCGCGATAGTTTTGTTCTCGAATAGATCGGTATTGTATTCAAACTCTGCTTCGAGTCCCTGCTCCGTCTCCTGCATCGAAAGCGCAAGATCAAACTTGGCTGTCTCTTTGGCTATTTCCAGCACGCTCAATTGCAAGCCGGACAATTCAATGTCAGGCATCGGCGCATTCTGAAGTGCGAACGCCACCTGAAATAGGGGCGTGTAACTGAGATTGCGCTCAGGTGCAAGCTCTTCAACCAGTTTCTCAAACGGCACGTCCTGATGCGCGTAGGCTTGCAGGCTCGTCTCTCTCACTTGCCTCAATATCTCTCTGAAACTCGCTTCTCCTTCAAGCCTTGTGCGAATCACCAGCGTGTTGATGAAGAATCCGATCAGTTGCTCTGTCTCCGTTCGCGTCCGATTCGCGACCGGAGTGCCAATCAGAATTTCTCGCTGATGACTGTAGCGAGAGAGCAGCACAGAGAAGGCCGCGAGCAAGGTCATGAACAGGGTCGCGCCTTCCTGCCTGCTTAATCTGTGCAGCTCTTCGCTCAACTCGCGTGGGAGAGTGAATCTCTGTGTCGCGCCGTTGAAGGTCTTGACCGCCGGACGCGGGAAGTCTGTGGGCAACTCCAAAACCGGCGGAGCGCCCGCGAGCTGGCTGCGCCAGTAAGCAAGCTGCTCGTCAAGGGTCTGCCCGCTGAGCCACTCTCGCTGCCACACTGCGAAGTCAGCATACTGCACCTCCAACTCTGGCAGCGTCGATGCCTCGCCACGGCTGTATGCTTGATAGAGCGCGGCCACTTCACGAATCAGCACGCCGATTGACCAGCCGTCAGAAATGATGTGATGCATCGTCAAGAGCAACTGGTGTGCTTCGCTTGTGAGGCGCAGCAGGCGTGCGCGAACGAGCAGCCCTTGTGAAAGCTCGAAGGGCTTTACAGATTCTTCGCGCGAAAGGTTTTGAGCCTGAGCCGCGCGTTCCGCCGACGATAGGTGGCTGAGGTCTGTGACGGGCAAGGCGAAAGGAGATGCTTCCGCGATGACTTGCACGGGCTGGCCGTCAAACGTCTGAAAGGTCGTCCGCAGAACTTCATGACGGCGGATAACTTCGCCGAAGCTTCGCGCCAGAGCTTCCGCATCGAGCGCGCCGTTGATGCGGACTGCCGAAGTCAAATTATAAAAGGCGTTGCCCGGCTCTAATTTATCCAGAAACCACAAACGCTGTTGCGCGAACGAGAGCGGCAGGTGTTGCTCGCGCGAGCGGCGATGCAGAGAGATGGAAGACAACTGCGGGCTGACCTTTATTTTTTCAACGATGACCGCAGCCAGCTCTTTTGGAGTCGGACGCTCAAACAGAGCGCGCACAGGCAATTCCACACGGAAGGCTTCGCGCAGACGAGAGATGACCTGCGTCGCCAGCAAAGAGTGGCCGCCGATGTCGAAGAAATTATCTTCCATCCCGACACGCTCTGCGTGCAATAGCTCGCTCCAGATTCCCGCCACAATCTCTTCCACGGGATTCGCCGGGGCGACGTAGTTTTCCAGAGCCGTAGAGCTTTGCCGCTCAGGCGCGGGCAGAGCGCGCCGGTCAACTTTGCCGCTCAAGGTCAGCGGCAACTCGTCGAGCAAGACGAAGGCCGTGGGAATCATGTAATCGAGCAGCTTCTCGCGTAGAAAGCTGCGAAGCTCTGAGACGGTCGGAGCAGCATCGCCGGGCACGGCGACGAGATAAGCCGCGAGCTGCTTGCGCCCCGACTCGTCGTCAAAGGGCACGACCGCCGCCTGCTTAATCTTCACATGCTCTTTCAAGACGGCCTCGACTTCGCCGACTTCTACACGAAAGCCGCGCACTTTTACCTGAGAGTCGCGGCGTCCGACATACTCAAGCACACCGTCCGCGCGATAGCGCGCAAGATCGCCTGTCCGGTAAAGACGCCCGCCCGCCACGTTGCCGAATGGATCGGGGATGAATCTTTCAGCCGTCTGCGCGGCGCGATTCAGATAGCCGCGCGCGAGACCATCGCCGCCCACGAACACTTCGCCGGTGACGCCGACGGGCGCGGGCTGCATCTCTTCGTCGAGCAGATAAATCCGCACATTGCTGACCGCGCGGCCAATCGGCGGAAGCTTAGGCCATGAGTCGGCTGTGCCCTCAAGCCTGAGCATCGTGGTCAGGTGGGTTTCGGAGGGGCCGTATTGATTGTCGAGGATGCAGCCGTCCAGGTGTTTGAAGCAGCGCGCGATGTGCGGCGTCACCTTCAATTGCTCACCGGCTGTGATGACCTGCCGGAGCGTCGTCGGCCAGACTCCTTCGGCTTCCGCCGTTTCCGCCATGTGCTGCAAAGCGACGAAGGGGACAAACAATCTCTCGACGCGCTGATTGACGATGACGTGCAACAACTCTGCGGCGTTCCGGCGCTCGTCTTCGCGCAAGAGGACGAGCGTGCCGCCCGCGCACAGGGTGGCAAAGATTTCCTGAAACGAGACATCGAAACTGAGAGAAGCGAATTGCAGTGTGCGCCCAAAACTCTGTGCGCCTGAGCTTTCGATTTGATAAGTGATGAAGTTGACGGTCGGGCGATGCGGCATCACGACGGCCTTCGGTCTTCCGGTCGAACCCGAAGTGTAGACGACATAAGCCGTGCTCTCAGGCATTTGTTGGCTCGTGGGCTGCCGCTCGCTCTGCTGTGTGATGACGTGCCAGTCCGTGTCCAGACAGACGACCTGCGCGGACGGTTTCGCCAGTCGTTCGAGAAAGCGTTGCTCCGTCAGCAGGACGCGCGCGTGCGCGTCTTCGAGCATGAATGAAAGACGTTCCTGCGGCAATTCAGGATCAAGCGGCAAGTATGCGCCGCCCGCTTGCAAGATGCCGAGCAGGCCGACGAGCGTCTCCATCGAACGCTCCATCATGATGCCGACCACTGTTTCCGCGCCGACGCCGAGCGTACGGAGGTAATTCGCCAGCCGGTTGGCGCGCATCTGTAATTCCCTGTAAGTCATCTGCTCGTCGTCGAAGATGAGAGCGATGCTATCGGGCGTCTCGCACGCCTGCCGCTCAAAGAGTTCGTGTATGCACACGTCGCGCGGAAAATCTCTGGTCGTCTCATTCCATTCGACGAGCAGTTGCCGCTCCTCTGCTGCGGTCAAAAGCGGGAGCGCGTTGAGACGCTCAAACGGATTTCCGACGATGCTTGCGAGCAACGTCTCGAAATGCCCGACGAGGCGGTGAATCGTCGTCTCGTCGAACAAGTCTGTGCTGTATTCGCAGACGCCTTCCAAGCCCTGCTCGGATTCTTCTAATGAGAAGGCGAGGTCGAATCTTGACACTCCGCTCTCGTTTCCGATCAGGCTCACAGAGAGTTCCGGCAGCTCCAGCTTTGCGGCGGGCGCGTTCTGCAAGACGAGCATGGTTTGAAAGAGCGGCGTGTAACTCTGGCTGCGCTCCGGATGCAGTTCTTCGACCAGCAGCTCGAAGGGCACGTCCTGATGCGCGTAAGCTCCGAGAGAAGTCTCGCGCACTCTCTTCAATAATTCGCGGAAGGTCGGGCGGCCTGAAAGGTCTGTCCGCATGACGAGCGTGTTGACGAAAAATCCGATGAGGTTTTCCGTCTCTCGACTCTGCCGATTGGCTATCGGCGTGCCCGTCGCTATGTCCTGCTGTCCGGTGTAACGATGGAGCAGAGTTTGAAAGGCCGCGAGCAGTGTCATAAACAACGTCGCGCCTTCGCGGCGGCTGAGAGTCTTCAGGTCTTCGGTCAATTGTTTGGAGAAATGAACCGGCAGCGTCGCGCCTTCAAAGGTCTGCACTTTGGGACGCGCTCGATCCGAAGGCAATTCAAGAGCGGGCGGCATATCCCGCAAACGCTCGCGCCAGTAAGCCAACTGCGCTTCCAAAACCTCGTCCCTGAGCCACGCTCTCTGCCACGCGGCGTAATCCGCATATTGAAGCGAAAGCGGCTGAAGCTTTGACTCTTCGCCTACGGCAAATGCTTTGTAGAGTTCGACCACTTCACGAATCAGCACGCCCATAGACCAGCCGTCAGAGATGATGTGATGCATCGTGAAGAGCATCAGATGATCTTCCGCATCGAGCCGCAGCAGCTTTGCGCGCAGGAGTTGCCCGCGCGTGAGGTCGAAAGGGATGCGCGCTTCCTCATACGCCAACGTTTGCGCTTCCTGCTCGCGCGCGTCCGGCAGCAATGCTGTGAGGTCTACGACAGGGAGGATGAAAGGCCGCGCCTCTTCAATCACCTGCACGGGCTGGCCGTGCATCATCTGAAAACTCGTGCGCAGGCTCTCATGACGGCGCACGAGTTCGGTCATGGCCTGCTCAAAGGCGGACGAATTGAATGAGCCTCGCAGACTCACTCCGCCCGGCAGATTGTAAATCGGACTCGACGGCTCTAATTGATCGAAGAACCACAAACGCTGCTGTGCAAAGGAGAGCGGCGACACGTTACCGTGTGAGAGACGTTCGAGCGGCGGGAACTGCGTTGTTTCGCCGGTCTTCATCGAAGCTTCGATTGCCGAAGCCAGCTCGGACAAAACCGGAGACTCGTAAAAACAGCTGAGCGGCAGCTCTGTCTGAAAAGCTTCACGCACGCGCGACATAACCTGTGTAGCCAGCAAAGAGTGGCCGCCGAGCTCAAAAAAGTTATCAGAGACTCCGACGTGCGCGCGTCCCAGCACCTCGCACCAGATGCCCGCCACAATCTCTTCGACCGCTGTCCGCGCGCCCTGCTCATCTTCAAGCTTCGCGGCATTTTCCAACTCCGGCGCGGGCAGAGCGCGGCGATCAACTTTGCCGCTCGTCGTCAACGGCAAACTATCGAGCGCGACGAAGGCCGTGGGAATCATGTAATCGGGAAGCCTGTCCCTGAGATAGCGACGCAGCAGAGATGTTTCGGGCAGCGTCTCGCCGGGCGCAGCCACCAGATAAGCGACCAGGCGTTTATCGCCCGGAGTATCTTCGCGCGCCAGCACAAGGCATTCGCCGACCGCTTCGTGCGTCGCCAGCACAGCCTCAATCTCTTCGAGCTCAATCCGCAGCCCGCGAATCTTAACCTGATGGTCAAGGCGTCCGAGAAACTCTATCTGCCCGTCACGGTTGTAGCGCGCAAGGTCGCCCGTCCGGTAAAGACGCGCGCCCGGCTGCGTCGTGAACGGGTCTGGGATAAAGCGTTCGGCGGTCAGTTCCGGCCTCTGCAAATAGCCGCGCGCGACACAGTCGCCGCCAAGAAACAGCTCGCCGTGTACGCCCGACGGCACGGGCCGCATGTGCGCGTCCAGCACAAAAGCTTTCGTGTTATCAATCGGTCGCCCGATGGGCACGACGAGCCTTTCGCTATCTCGCGCGCAGAGCCAGTCAATCGAACCGATGCAGCCTTCGGTCGGCCCGTAAAAATTGTGCGCCTCGACTCCCAGACGTTCCTGCAAACGCTCCAACGTCTCGACCGGCATGGCCTCGCCGCCGAAGGCCACCAGCCTGAGCGAAGCTTTGACCGTCGCAAGCTCTCCTTCATCCAGAAACAATGGCAGCATGGACGGCACAAAGTGGACTGTGGTGACGCCGTTCTCAGCTATCGCACGCACCAGATAGCCGGGGTCTTGCTGCCCGCCCTGACGCGCGACGACGACGCGGCCTCCGGCCAGCCACGCGCCGAACAACTCCCAGACAGAAGCGTCGAAGTTGAGCGAAGCTTTTAAGAGCAAGCAGTCCTGCTCGGTCAAGCGAAAAGTTTTTTGCAGCCAGGAGAGGCAATTGACGACGCCTCTATGCGGAACCATCACGCCCTTAGGTCTTCCCGTAGAGCCTGACGTGTAGATGACGTAGATCATGTTGTCCGAGTTCAAAGAGACAACAGGATTCGCATCATGCTCGCGCTCGATTATTTCCCACTCCGTATCGAGACAGACGAGATGCGCCTGTGATTCCGGCAGAGACTCGGAGAATCTCTCCTGCATGAGAATGATTGAGACCTCCGCGTCATCCATCATGAATGAGAGACGCTCCTGCGGGTAAGCCGGGTCGAGCGGCACATACGCTCCGCCCGCTTTCATGATGCCGAGCACGGCCAGCGTCATCTCGACAGATCGCTCCATCAAAATCCCGACGCGCGTTTCGGCTGCGACTCCCATGCGACGCAGATAATGAGCCAGCTTGTTCGCCTTGCGATTCAACTCCGCATACGTCAACGCCAGGCCCTCAAAGACGAGCGCGACCGCGTCGGGCGTCCTCTCCGCCTGTCTCTCAAAGAGTTGATGAAGGCAGAGCGAGTCGGGATAAGACGTTTTTGTCTCGTTCGATTCAAAGAGCAGTTGATGTTGCTCCGTCGTTGAAAGCAGAGGAAGCTCCATCACTCTGAGGTTGGGATTGCCGACGATGCCTTCAATCAACGTCTCGAAATGGCGAGCCATGCTTTCAATCGTCGCCGCCTCGAACAATTCAGCGCTGTACTGCCAATGCCCCTTCAATCCGGACGGCGTCTCTTCCATCTCAAGCGTCAGCTCAAACTTTGCCGTTTGCCCTACAACCTCCATCGCCTTCATACGCAGCCCGCTGACTTCAAACTCGGGCAGGGATGAATTCTGAAGCGCGAACGTGACCTGAAACAAAGGCGTTTGGTTCAAACTCCGCTCAGGGGCAAGCTCTTCGACCAGCTTCTCAAACGGCACGTCCTGATGCGCGTAGGCTTGCAAGCTCGTCTCTCTCACTTGCCTCAACACCTCTCTGAACGTCGCTTCTCCTTCAAGCCTCGTCCGCATCACTAACGTGTTGACGAAGAATCCGATCAGCTGCTCCGTCTCACTGCGCGTGCGTCCTGCCACCGGAGTGCCAATCAGAATCTCTCGCTGATGGCTGTAACGTGAGAGCAGCACGGAGAAGGCCGCGAGCAGTGTCATGAACAGGGTTGCGCCTTCCTGCCTGCTCAGCCTTTGCAGTCCCTCGCTCGTCTTCTTTGAAATCAAGACTGTGTGTGTCGCGCCCTGAAACTTCTGCGACGCGGGGCTCGTGAAATCCTTCGGCAATTGCAGCACAGGCAGTTCGCCATTTAACTGCTGTCGCCAGTAAGCAAGCTGCTCGTCAAGGGTCTGCCCGCTGAGCCACTCTCGCTGCCACACTGCGAAGTCCGCATACTGCACCGGCAGTTCTTCAAGCGGCGATGCCTCGCCACGGCTGTAAGCTTCGTAGAGCGCGGCCACTTCACGAATCAGCACGCCGATTGACCAGCCGTCAGAGATGATGTGGTGCATCGTCAAGAGCAACTGGTGCTTTTCACCCGTCAGCCGAAGCAACCTGCCGCGTATCAGCAGGCCGCGCGACAGGTCAAAGGATTGCCCGGCCTCTTCCTGCGAGAGACGTTTTAATGCCGATTCTCTGTCGGCCTCGCTCAAGCGGCTCAGGTCTATCAAGGGCAAGGCCAAATGCATGACGGGCGCGATGACTTGCACGGGCTGGCCGTCATGTGTCTGAAAGGTCGTCCGCAAAGCTTCATGGCGACGCAGGATTTCATTCAGACTGCGCTCCAACACTTTGACATCGAGGCGACCGGAAATCTGCAATGCTCCGGCCATGTTGTAAGCGGCGCTGCCCGGCTGCAACTGGTCTAAGAACCAGAGGCGTTGCTGTGCGAAAGAGAGCGGCAAGCGTTCGCGCTCTTTCACTCGCACGATTGGCTGCGACTCAACGGAGAGGCTGACGCCCTCCTCTTCGAGCAAGTACTCGAAAAGCTCAAGCTCGTCCGCCTCAAGCCCCGTGGTCTTGGAATAGTCCTTCGTATCCGTCATAAGCTGCTTTTTTCTTTTCGCTTCCGTTCGAGTTCGTCCTTCAATTCAGCCGAAGAGATATGCTTAATTCTGTTCCACACACGCGCGATCTTCTCTGTCTGTCCCGGCGTCTGTTCCTGCGCCGCCAGTATTTCGGCCAACCTCGCAATCGTCATGGCCTCGAACACTTCCCGCAAGGTCAGTTCCAGCCGAAAGATTTTGCGTAGACTTGAGAGCAGTCGTGTGGCTAAAAGCGAGTGCCCGCCGAGGTCAAAAAAGTTATCGAACACGCCGACTCGCTCGACGCCGAGAAGCTGTGCCCACATGCCTGCCAGCGTCTCTTCGACAGCATTGCGCGGAGCAACATACGTCTCGTCCTCAAGCCGCCTCATGCTATCGGGAGCAGGCAGAGCCTTTCTGTCAACCTTCCCGTTCGGCGTCAAAGGCAACTCGTCAAGCAGCAGAAACGCTGACGGTATCATGTATTCCGGCAGCCTGCTTTTCAGATAATCGCGCAACCCTTCCAACGCCACGCTCGCTCCATCCCTTGCTTCATGCATTTTCACAAGATAAGCGACCAAACGCTTGTCTCCCGCGAAATCTTCTCTGGCGACGACCACAGCTTCCTGTATCTCATCATGCTGCGCCAGCACAGTTTCTATCTCTCCCAACTCGATGCGATAACCCCGAATCTTCACCTGCTGGTCAAGGCGTCCCAGAAACTCAAGCTCGCCATTCGATAATCTTCGCGCGAGGTCGCCCGTCCGGTACAATCTCGCGCCCGGCGACGTGGCGAAAGGATGCGGGATAAACTTTTCAGCCGTCAGCTCAGGTCGTCGCCAATATCCCCGCGCCAGTCCCGCTCCGCCGATGTACAACTCGCCGGCCACGCCGATGCACACCGGCTGCATTCGCTCGTCGAGCACATAGACCTGTGTCCCGGCGATGGCTCTCCCAATCGGCACACTCACCGCCGCCTCATCCAACTGCTCGATCCGGTAACAGCAAGCGAAAGTCGTCGTCTCGGTCGGCCCGTACCCGTTCGTCATCGCCACCTCCGGCAACTCTTCAAGCGCTCTTCTGACATGCCTGACTGACAACGCTTCGCCGCCGCTCAACAACTCTTTGACGCCTCCTAACGCCGTCACGTCCTCGTCCACTACAGCATTCAACAAAGAGGCCGTCAGCCACAACGTCGTGACACGCTCGCGCTCAATCAACTCTTTGAGTTGGGCGGCCTGCGGCACTTGCCCGGCAGCCTGCACGAGACAACCGCCGTTGAGCAGACTGCCCCATACTTCAAAGGTCGAGGCATCGAAGGCCAGTGGCGCGAGTTGCAGCAGCCGCGTCTGTGTGTCTAGGCGCGCGTAGTCGCTCCGGCAAACTCTGGCTATCACGTTGCCGTGCGTGACGCAGACGCCTTTGGGCTTGCCGGTCGAACCCGATGTGTAAATCACATATGCCAGATTGTCTGCGCTGACATGGCTCTCAAGGTTGCTCGCGCTCGCCGATGAAAATTGTTCGGCATCGGCATCCACCAATAACACTCGCGCGCTCTGCTGCTGCGGCACACGCTCAAGCAAACCGCTTTCGGTAAGCAGGACAGATGCGCCCGCATCATCGAGCATGAAGGCGAGGCGTTCCTGCGGATAGAGCGTGTCTAATGGCAGATACGCGCCGCCTGCTTTGAGCACGGCGAGCAACGCGACAATCATCTCCGCGTGGCGGCGCAAGAGAATGCCGACGAGAGATTCCGCCCCGACGCCCATGCTTTGCAGGTGATGCGCCAACCTGTTCGCGCGCTCGTTCAACCCGGCATAAGTCAGCCGCTCGTCGTCGCAGACCAGAGCCACGGCTTCGGGAGTCGCGGCGGCCTGCGTCTCGAACAGTTCATGTATGCGTTGATTCTGCTGCGGCTCATTGCGCGCCGCCTGATTCCATTCGACGAGCAGTTGATGACGCTCGCGCTCTGTCAACAACTCAACCGTATCGAGAGATGGCTGCGGCTCAAGCATGAAATTTTCCAGCAGCGTTTCGAGATGAGAGAGCAGCCGCCCGATAGCCTCGTCATCAAAACGTTGGCTGTCATAAAGAGCCTGTAGGACGAGTTCGCGCCCCGGCAGTGCAACAATCGTGAGCGGATAATTCGTGCGATCAAACGAGCGAACCCCAGATAGTTTCAGACTGAAGTTTTCCGTCACCGCGTCGGCGTCGAGCGGGTAGTTCTCAAAAACAAAGAGGCTTTCAAACAGGGCTGTATCTCGCGGCGCTTCGCTCCAACGTTGGACTTCCAACAGCGGGCTAAATTCGTACTCACGCAAACGCACCTGCTCGGTCTGCAAACGCTTGAGCCATTCGAGCAATCCCATCCGGGGCGGCACAGCAACGCGCACGGGCAGCGTGTTAATGAACAGCCCCGTCATAGATTCCACGCCCGCGAGCGAGGCCGGGCGTCCCGCCACCGTCGCTCCGAAAACCACGTCCCGCTCATGGCTGTAACGATGAAGCAGCAAAGCCCACGCGCCCTGAACCAGCGTGTTGAGCGTCAGTTGATGCCGTCGCGCAAATGCTTGAAGACGCGCTGTCAAATCCTGATTGAGATATAATTTTCTCTCGCCAAACTCTTCCGCGCCGCCATCGTTTGTCCCGCCGCTCGTCCGGTCAATCGCCAGCGGCGTCGGCGCGGTGAATCCCTTGAGATTCTGTCGCCAGAAGGTTTCCGCTTGCGCCATGTCTTGCTGTCCTAACCATGAAATATAATCCCTGTATGGTCGCACGCGCTCGACCTGCAACACCGCGCCCTGCTTCAAAGCCTCATACGCGGCAAAGACTTCCTTTAACAGTAACGCGCCCGACCACCCGTCGAGCAATAAGTGATGATGCGTCCACACAAAACGACAGGCATCGTCCGCCACGCGCCCCAACACGAAACGCATCAACGGGGCGACTGACAAATTAAAGCCGAGCTGTTGTTCCGCCTTGAGCAGCGACTCCCACTTTTGCGCAGCCTCAACACTCTTTAACTCCCGCCAGTCATGCCGCTCAAACGGCGCGCTGACGCGGCTCTGAATCAACTGTAGCGGCTCGTCAAGATTTTCCCAGACGAACGAGGCGCGCAGGATTTCATGCCGCGCCAGAGTTTGTTGCCATGCGGCGATAAACGCCTGCGCGTCTAACTCTCCTTCCAGCAGGCAAGTGAATTGGCCTGTATAAATTCCGCTGTCCGGCGCATACAGGCTGTGAAAGAGCATGCCCTGCTGCATCGGAGAAAGCCTGTAGACATCCGTGATGCCAGCCGTCTCTTTGAACAACCCGTCAAGCTGTGGCTGGCTCAACTTTGCCAGTGGAAAGTCCGAAGGCGTGTAGCCTCTCGCACCTGCTTTGAGACAATGAGCGATGAGTTCTCTCAGGCTGGCGACATAATCCCCGGCCAATTTTTCAATAGTTTGGTCTTGATGAATTTCGCGGTTGAACGTCCAATCAATCTTCAATTCCTGATTGACGACGGCGGCATTAATCTCAATCAGGTGGCTTCGCTTCGCCTGAGCATGGCGGGTCGCTCCAACCGATTCTTGAGCCGGAACGAAGAGCGCGGAGTCCTGCCACAAGCGGTCAAGCTGTCCCAGATAGTTAAAGCCCACTTCCGCCTGCGGCAACGCGCGCAGCTGCTCGACCACACCGGAATCAGCACACACGTATCGCAGCAACCCGTAGCCGATGCCGTGCCGGGGAATTTTTCGCAACTGCTCTTTAATCGTCTTCACCGCCGCGTCCGAAGCCTCTGCTCCATCGAGATTGAGCAGGACGGGAAAAGCCGAAGTGAACCAGCCCACCGTGCGCGAGAGATCAACGCCCGCGAAAAGCTCTTCACGGCCATGCCCTTCAAGCTCTACGAGCAGCGTCTCTTTTTTAGTCAGACCTTGAAAAGCTTTGACCAGAGCCGTCAAGAGCAGGTCGTTAATCTGCGTGTGATAAGCCTCTCCGACTTCTTGCAGCAGCGAAAGCGTCTCTGCCGCCGCGAGCGTGACGGTGTGCGTGCGGCTTGTGCCTTCGATGTTTTTTGCTGAACCATCAACCGGAAGTTTTTCAATCTCTTGAGAGGCAAGCTTAGTCCAGTGGTTCAACTCCTCTCTTAACGCATCGCTTTGCGCGAAGAGTTCCAGTTGTTCAGCCCAACGCTTGAATGAGGTCGTCTTCGGCGGAAGCTCGACCCTTTGACCGGCTTGGAGCTGCGCGTAAATGCGCTCGAAATCTTCCAGCAGGATTCCCCATGAGACGGCATCAACCGCGAGATGATGAATCACCAACAGTAGGTGCTGCGCATGCTGTTCGCCGGAATCGAAGAGCGCGACGCGGGCGAGAGTCCCTCCGGCGAGATTGAGTTGAGCCTGTATCTCTCCTGCAATTCTCTCTCTTGCCGCACGCCTTTCCGTCGACGGCAAGCCCGATAGATTAACGAAACTAAGGCTCCGCTTCGCTTCCGATTCCGCTGCAATGCTCTGCCGCCAGCCTGCTTCCTCTTTGACGAAGCGGAGGCGCAAAGCGTCGTGATGCTCAAGAAGATGTTCCAGCGTTTTTTCGAGCAACGCCGGATTGAGACGCTCCTTTGTCTCAAGCATGAGCGCCATGTTCCAATGGCCGGGCGCGGTAAAATCCTGCTCGAAGAACCAACGCTGAATCGGCGTGAGATTGACCGAACCCGTCACGCGACCTTGCTCCGCAATGAGCTGTGAGCCGGTTGAGATGGTGGCGGCGGCGGCTAATTGTGCGATGGTCGGATGCTCAAAAATCTGGCCGGGAGTCAAACCGATTCCCAGTTGCTTAGCCCTTGCGATGACTTGAATGCTCAGTATCGAATCGCCGCCCGACTCGAAAAAATTATCATGGATGCCGACGCTCTCAAGCTTCAACAGCGCAGCCCAGATGTCGCACAAAGCTTTTTCCGTCGCCGTCTGCGGCGCGACAAACCCCTGTTCCGGCTCAGGCCGCGACGGCGACGGCTCAGGCAAGGCGCGACGATCAACTTTGCCGTTCGGCGTCAAAGGCAACTCGTCCAGAAAGACGAAGGCTGAAGGCAGCATCTGTTCGGCCAATCGCTCCTTCAGGAAACTTCGCAGCTCATGCGCGCCCGGCGCAAAGCCTTGATGAGAGACAACGTATGCGACCAATCTTTGATGGTCGCGTCCCTCGCCTGTGACGGCGACAGCAGTGACAATCGCCTTCTGCACCTCAGTGTGCTGCAAGAGCGTGGCTTCGATTTCACCCAGCTCGACGCGCAGCCCGCGCACTTTGACTTGATAATCATTGCGGCCTAAAAATTCTATATTGCCGTCAGACCTGTAACGCGCGAGGTCTCCAGTCCGGTAAAGCCGCGCGCCCGCGTCCCGGCTGAAAGGATCGGGGATAAATTTTTCGGCAGTGAGGTCCGGACGATTCAGGTATCCGCGCGCCAGACAATCGCCGCCGATGTGCAACTCGCCCGCGACTCCGACCGGCACTGGCTCAAGCCATTCGTTGAGCAGGTAAATTCGCAGATTGGCAAACGGTCGTCCAATCGGAACGATGCCGTCTGACGGCAGAGCAGTCGCCGCATTTTCAGTCGCCGCATTTTCAAATGAAGTGTTATCAATCGTCGCTTCCGTCACGCCGTAGCTATTCATCAAACGCGTGCGACTGCCGCACACCTGTTGTAACTTTCTCAAGTCTTCGACGTACAGAATATCTGCGCCCGACACCAGCACGCGCAGAAATTCAAGCCTGCGCCCGGTCTGTTCAAGCTGCTGCACCAGAGCGCGCAACACTGCCGGGACGAAATCAGCAAAGTCGACCTCTTCCCTGAGCATCAATTCGTACAACTCGTCCGGCGCAAACAACAACTCTTTCGGACACAAGACCAGCTTTGCGCCAGAACACAGAGCACGCAAAACGTCTTCCGTAAAGACATCGAAAGAGAAGCTCGCCATTTGCAGGATGCTGTGAACGGAATCGAGTTGGTACGCGTGCCGCCATGCCTGATATGCATTCGCCAGACTGCCGTGAGAAACCATCACGCCTTTAGGCACGCCCGTTGAGCCTGACGTGTAAATTATGTATGCGAGTTGCTCCGTTAAAGCTGAGCCAGCGGGATTCTCAGAACTTTCCCGCTCAATCTTTTCCCGGTCGGCATCGAGGCAAATCACATGCGCATTGTCGGCGGCTAACTTTCCAACCACCGATTGTTGTGTAATCAACACGGTCGGCTGCGCATCTTCGAGCATGAAGGCGAGGCGTTCGCGCGGGTACGACGGGTCGAGCGGCACATAAGCGCCGCCCGCTTTGAGCACACCGAGCAGGGCGACCAGTATCCGGATTGAACGCTCAAGACAGATGGCGACGGGCACTTCCGTCCCGACTCCGCGAGAGCGCAGATAACGTGCTAATTGATTGGCGCGCTCGTTCAATTCCCGATAGCTCAAACGCGTGTTTTCAAAGACGGCGGCCAGCGCGTCCGGCTCACGCTCCGCCTGCTGCTCAAAGAGTTGATGAACCGGAATCACCTGCGCAGGCTTTCCCGGCTGCGACCCGTTCGAGTCGTCAAGCGGCTGCGGCTTATTCCATTCATCAAGCAACTGCTGCCGCTCGCCCGTGGTCAGCATGTTCAGTTGCGCGAGAGGCTGTGCGGGGTCTTGGACGATTGATTCGAGCAGCGTGCGAAAATGCGCGAGCATGCGCCTGATCGTCGCAGCCTCGAAGAGGTCGCTGTTGTATTCAAGAGAAGCAGCCAGCACGTCATCAACCTCTGCTACAGTCAGCGCGAGGTCGAACTGCGCGACACGCTGCTCAAGCCGGACGGACTCAAGCCGCAAGCCGCCAAGCTCCATACGCGCTCCTTCTTCTCCGAGCGCGAACGCGGCCAGCCCTTCATCCTTCAACAGGTGCGCTTGATTCAAAGCGAACATCACTTGAAACAGTGGCGAGCGGCCTGGGTCACGCTCCGGCTGCAATCTCGTGACCAGCAAGTCAAGCGGATATTCCTGATGCGCGAAAGCATCGAGGACAGTCTGGCGCACACGATTTAAAAACTCTACGAACGAGGACGCGCCCGAAGGATGCGAACGGATGACGACCGGATTGACGAAATAGCCGACCGTGCGCGCAAACCTCGCCGCGCTGCGCCCGTTGGTTGGTGAGCCGACAGACAAATCTTCCTGCCCGGTGTAGCGATAAAGCAGGGTTTGAAACGCCGCGAGCAGCAATGTGTAAAGCGTCGCGTGGTGAGTCCGGCTCAGATTTTTGAGTCGCCGTGTCAGCAAGGCGTCGAGACGCAAAGGTTCTGACGCGCCCTTGTACGTTTGCAACGGCGGTCGCGGCCTGTCCGTGTGAAGGTCAAGAACCGGCAATGCTCCCGCCAACTCTCGCCGCCAGAAAGTTTCGAGCCGCTCTCCCGCTTCGCCTCGCAGCAATTCACTCTGCCAGCCAACATAATCAGTGTAAGTTGCAGCCAGCGGCGCGAGCACAGGAGTCGTGCCGTTTGTGTTCGCGCGATAAAGCTCGCCGAGTTCCTGCATCAACACAGCCAGCGACCAGAAGTCAACGATAATGTGATGCGCGACAATCAACAGCACATGGTTTTCGCTCGCCTGCTTGAACAGGATGCCGCGCAGCAGTGGCCCGCGTTCCAGATCGAACGGCAAATGCGCCTGCTCGCTCAAAAGATTTTTCAGAGCCTCATCATCCAGAGCCGTCGCATCTTCCAAACGGAAGGAGGCTTTCGTCCGCTCGTGTATCCGTTGCGCCGGTTCGCCTTCCGAGATGTCGAACGTCGTGCGCAGAGCAGGATGCCTGTTCACGAGTTTTTGAAACACACGGCGCAGGGCTGCGACATCGAGTTCGGTCTTAATTCTGACCGCCGAAGCCACGTTGTAAGCCGCGCTTTCGGGAGCTATCTGAGCCAGAAACCAGAGTGCGCGCTGATTGTGCGAGAGCTTGCAACAATTCGTTTCAATTTGCGGTGAAGACGCGGCGCGCGGCGTGCGCGCTCCGTTTGCTTTGAACTCATCGAAGGCGCGGCTGGCGAGTTCGGTGAGGCTCGGACTTTGAAGAAACTCGGTCAGCGGGAGCGAGATGCCCAGAGCATTCTCAAGGCTGTGCATCAACCCGACGGCCATCAAAGAATCGAGGCCGTAATGTGTCAACGGCTGGCTGACATCAATCTCCGCGCTATCCACTCGCAAGACCACAGCAAGCTGTAACCGTAACCACTTCTCAATCTCTTGTGCATCAGCAGGCTCAAGCGCGCTGCTCTGTGCGACGAATTCCGCGTCAAGGTCTGAAACGGCTCGCCATTCTGCGACCACTGAAAATTCCTGCCGGAGAAATTGCTTCCGGCACAGATTTCTTTGCACCTTTCCGCTCGAAGTCTTCGGGACGCTTCCGGCTTTGACCAGCAGGATGGCGAAAGGCTGCGCCTCGAACTCTTCTGCGAGCGTTTGACGAATCGCGTCAATAATCATCGTCGTGTCCGGCTGCCCCCGCAGCTCCAATTCCTGCACGATGACCAGCCGCTCTGCGCCATTGCTCTCGACAGCAAAGGCCGCGCCGCTCCCTGCGCGAAGCGACGTGTGAGAGCGTTCGACAGCGGCTTCGATGTCCTGCGGGTAGAGGTTGCGCCCGCGTATGATGATGAGGTCTTTCAAACGACCTGTGACGTACAGCTCGCCCTGACGGACAAATCCGAGATCGCCCGTTCTGAGATATGTCCCGCCTGCGCCTTCGCTGAGACGAGCCTGAAAAGTGCGCTCGGTTTCCTCTGGCCGATTCCAGTAGCCCGCCGCGACGCCCGCCCCGCTCGCCCAGATTTCGCCCACCTCGTTTGGCTCGCACGGCACAAGCGTTTCAGGATTGACAATCAAGACTTCAGTCTCGAACGTCGCCTGACCTGAGCTGACGAGTGTCCGTGCATGTTCGTCGTGCTTCGACGCTTCGACGATAAGATTTTTTTCCAGCGCGTCGGCCTCGACTGTGCAGGTGATTGCCCCGTCGCCACGGCTCCCGCCTGAAATTTTCAGTGTCGCCTCGGCCAGGCCGTAAGCCGGATAAAAAGCTGCGGGGCGAAAGCCGCAAGCGGCAAAGCTTTCAGCAAAGCGGCGCAGAGTCTCTTCACGCACAGGCTCCGCGCCGTTGTAAGCGACGCTCCAACTTTTGAGGTCGAGCGTCTCACGCACTTCATCGCTTATCCTCCGCACGCATTGGTCGTATGCAAAGTTTGGCCCGCCGCTGTGCGTCACCTTGTGATGAGAAATAGCCTCAAGCCAGCGCGCGGGTCGTTGGAGAAAAGCGGTCGGCGACATGAGGATGCCGGTGAAGCCGCCGTAAAGCGGTTGGATGATGCCGTCGAGCAAGCCCATATCGTGAAAGTGCGGCAGCCATGTGAGAGAGATGCTTTCGGGAGTATGTGCGAACCCCAGATGAATGTAGGCCGAGTTGTGCAGGACGTTGGCGTGCGTCACCATCACGCCCTTCGGCTCTGCGGTCGAGCCGGAAGTGTATTGCAGGTAAGCAAGGCTCTGCTCATTCACCACCGGCTCTCGCCATTCATGCGCCGACTCGTCGTCAATCGTCTCTGTCGCCAGCAAGCGCAGGCTCTTCAAGCCGGGCGTTTGAGCCATGTTGGATTCGAGACGCGAGAGGTGCGGCGTGGTCGTCAGAGCAATCGAAGCAACGGCATCGGCGGCCATCATTTCGAGACGCGCGGCATTGCGATTGAGCCGGGGCGGATAGGCCGGAACGGCTATCACTCCCGCGAGCAGGCAGCCGAAAAAAGCCGTGATGTAATCCGCGCCCGCCGGATAGAGCAGGAGCGCGCGTTGACCTTCGGCCTCTAAATTCTGCAAACGAGCAGCGACGGCGCGTGCGCGGGCGAATAAATCTCCGCAGGTCAGGATTGACTCTTCGCGCTCTCCGTCCGCGAGGAAGCGATAAGCCACACGGGCAGGCTCATACGCTCCGCGCCATTGCGCCAGTTCGACCAGAGACGAAAATCTCATCTCCGAGTCCGCCATTCGTTCCGGGTAGATTGCCATGTGCGCGTGTTGCAGGATGGAAACTGCCTGTCGGTGAGGTCTGAAGCAACGAGAGGAGACTTGCTGTTTGACACTCCGGTTTCCTATTTACTCAACTCTTCAAATCCGACACAAATTAAAATATTAGGTGAAGTGCGGATTCCTTAAACGAGTTGAATTTTATATCATATTTTTTCGTTAATCCACAGACCGCCGCCCACTCATCACAGAGGCGCATCAAGAGCAGGAACTCTCTTTGCGACCTTTGCGAAAATCCTTTGCGCTCTTTGCGTTTAAACTTCAACTTAAACGCAAAGAGCGCAAAGATGTAAGACGCAAAGGAGCGCAAAGAAAATGCTCAAACGGCGGTTTATCCGTGCGAGTGAAAGGTATTCGACTTTGTGAGCCTCATCTGTATAATGTGCGCGTTATTCACCGTCCAGCCTGATTGATAAGCACATGGCAATCTTCAAATCGCTCACACATCGTCCCTTCGCACTGCTCTGGTCAGGCCAGTTTCTCTCAACTATCGGCGACACTATTTACCGCGTCGCGCTCGCGTGGTGGATACTTGAAAAGACCGGATCGGCGACGGCGATGGGGACAGTCTTCATCTTCTCCTCAGTGCCCTTGCTGCTGTTCCTGCTCTTGGGCGGCGTCACAAGTGATCGTTACGCGCGCGCGCGTGTGATGCTCTACTCCGACACCATGCGCGCAGTGTTGGTCTTCATCATCGCCTTTCTCGCCTTCAGCCATCGGCTCGAAGTCTGGCAACTATACATTGCGAGCCTCCTCTTCGGAGGCATCGGAGCATTTTTTCGACCGGCGTACACGGCCATCATCCCGGAAATTACTCCGCGCGAGCACCTGCCAAGCGCCAATGGTTTGACGGGCGTGAGCATGGAGGTCTCGGAAATCTTCGGCCCGGCAATTGGCGCTTACATCGTCAGCCTGTGGGGCACACCTGCGGCCTTCGGGTTCGACGGATTGACGTTTGTCGTCTCCATCTTATGTCTCCTGCCGCTGGTCAAACTCTCTGCGGCAACGCCCGTCACCAAAGAGCGCAAGAGCGTGCTTCAGGATTTTCGTGAGGGCATCGGCGTCGTGCGACAATCCTCTTGGCTGACGATTACGATGTTGATTGCCGCGCTCGGCAATATCACGATGGCCGCGCCGTTTGCTATTGCCCTGCCCTTTCTCGTCAAGCGGAATCTGGGCGGAGGCGTAGGCTCACTGGGGCTGCTCTTTTCGATGCTCTCCATCGGTGCGATTCTGGGCACACTGCTTGGAACAACTTGGATGGAGCGCACGAAGAGCCTGCGCACGCGTGGGCTTTTCGCTTACAGCCTGTGGATTGTCGGCGGACTGCTGATTGTTGTCTTCGGCCTGCCCGTCACCATTTATGGAGTCGCGGCGGCGGCGCTGCTGGCCGGCGCGGCCTTTGCCATTCCGAACTTGATTTTCATCACGACCTTGCAGGAATTGATTCCCGTCGAGGTGCTCGGCAGAGTTTCCAGCATCGCCACCTTAGGCTCTTTCGCACTGATTCCAATCGGCAGCGGACTCGTCGGCTGGGCGACAGATCACATGGGCGCGCCGACCATCTTCATTCTGGCCGGAACTCTCACGGCTGGCGTGGCCGCCCTCGCGCTCATTCATCCGGCGATTCGCAGGCTTGATAAATTCGCTCTCCCGCAACCCGCGCAGGCCGATACCTGATGCGATTCGGCATCAGCTTTCATGTGCGACTGAAGCCTCATGCTCAAGATATTTCTTTAGGCGCTCGGCCAATGTCTGAACGTGCGGCTCTCTGAGCATCGTAAAGTGCTCGCCGGGCGCTTCATGTATCAACAGGCCGCCGGTAGAGAGGCTGTTCCAGATACGTTGCGTTTCGGGAGTGAAACCGGCAAGACGAGTGGCCGTCCAGAAGTGTACCGCTCGACCATTGAAGGGGCGCGGCACATAGCTCCGTATAGCCCGCTCGACATAAAGATAGTAGTTCACATAATCGTTAAGAGAGCGGCGACCCTGAACGAGGCCGAGGCCGTCGGGCGCTTCGTATGTGAGGCCGAGCTGTTCGTCGTAGTGGACTAAAGCAAAGACAGTCTCGCCCGCGCCGGTGACGATCTGAGCCTCGCTGACAAAACTCGCGGCTCGCTGTGCAGCATGGCTTTCGTCAATTTGCGTTTGTGTGTAGAGTTCGGTCAAGTCGTAAGCATCAATCAACGCCAGCAGGCCGACGCTCCGGCCTTGCTCGCCAAGCTGCCGCGCCATCTCGAACGCAATCAGGCCGCCCGAACTCCATCCGCACAGATGGTATGGCCCTTCGGGTTGGAGCTTGCGAATCTCTGCCAGATAGTCGGTGGCCATCGCTTCGATAGAGGTCTGCGGATTCTCCTTCTGCTCGACGCCCCGCGCCTGCAATCCGTAGACGGGCTGGTCGAGTCCCAGATGCTTTGCCAGTTCCGAATAACAAAGCACATTGCCGCCCCACGGATGCACACAAAAGAGCGGCGGCCTGTCGCCCTGCGGCTGGATGGGGACGAGCGAAGAGACTCGCGCCACAGGACGAGGAATTGAGAGAAGATTGGCCTGTTGCTCGACTGTCGCATTCTCAAAGAGAGTGGTCATGGAGAGAGCCGAGCCGGTCGCCTGCTCTATCCGTGAGAAGAGCTTGACGGCGAGCAGCGAATGTCCGCCCAGCTCAAAGAAGTTATCACGCACGCCGACGGGCTTGATGTTCAGCGCCTCTTCCCAGATTTGTACGAGTTGCGCCTCCAACTCGCTACGCGGAGCGATGATGCTCGACGCGGAATCTTCAGCTCGCAACCGACCGGGCGCAGGCAGAGCTTGCCTGTCAACTTTACCGTTCGGCGTCAACGGCAGCTCATCCAACATCACATAAGCCGACGGTATCATGTAGTCCGGCAGCTTGCTTTTCAGAAACTCGCGCAACTCTTCGACTCTCACGTCCGAGCCTTTTTTCGCCACCAGATATGCCACCAATCGCGTGTCGCCGGGCACATCCTCTCTGGCAACGACCACCGCTTCTTCAATCTTTGTCTGCTGGCTCAGGATAGCTTCGATCTCACCCAGCTCGATGCGATAACCTCTGAGCTTCACTTGATGATCCAGCCGCCCGAGAAATTCTATCTCGCCGCCGGCCAGTCTGCGTCCGAGGTCTCCTGTCCGGTAGAGTCGCGCGCCGGAGGACGGTGGGAACGGATGCGGGATGAATTTTTCCGCCGTCAGCTCTGCTCTTCCCAGATAGCCGCGAGCCAGCGCAACGCCGCCAATGTATATTTCGCCCGCCACTCCCACCGGCAACAGATTCAAAGACTGATCCAACACATACACCTCAGTGTTCGCTATCGCTCGCCCAATCGGCACGAGAGTTCGCGCGCTCCCACGCTCGCATCTCCAACTCGTGACATCCACCGCCGCTTCCGTCGGCCCGTAGAGATTGTGCAGCTCGACAGCGTCAAACCGTGCGAAGAACTTCTCCTGCAACTCAAAGGGCAGAGCCTCTCCGCTGCATATCACGCGCCGCAGCGAAGCGCATTGCCCCAGCTCTCTCTCTTCCAGAAAAACTTGGAGCATCGAGGGCACGAAATGCAGCGTCGTGAGCTGCTCGCGCCTGATGGTCTCGACTAAATATCTAGCGTCCTGATGACCGCCCGGTCTGGCCATCACGAGCCGCGCTCCCGCCAGCAGAGGCCAGAAGAACTCCCAGACCGAGACATCAAAGCTGAAGGGCGTCTTCTGCAAGACGGCATCGGACTCGTCCAATTGGTAAGCCTCCTGCATCCAGAGCAGGCGATTCGAGATGGCCTCATGCGTGTTCATCGCGCCTTTGGGCTGTCCCGTC
>DASWRG010000023.1:0-19533 GCA_036403295.1 Pyrinomonadaceae bacterium | reverse complement strand
CGGATTTTTAGAACGTCCAAGACATCAAGCTCTAAGCCTCTGACCAATACGTCAGGCATAAAAGTCACCTCCCGAATAGTGATAGCACGACGATAGCACAGTCTCGGATGAGGCTCAATCATGCACAATCTCAGGTAGTGGGTCAGTTTTAAATTGCAGTGAATGAGAAGCAAGACAAGAAGCTCGCGCTGGTAGCGCAAAGGCGCAAAGGAAGAACGCTAAGCTGTTGAGTGTTACTCACTCTTTGCGTCTTCTTCTTTGCGCCTTTGCGCCTTTGCGCGAAACCGTTTTTCTCTTCTCTATTTTTCACACTGACCGGCTACCTCACAACTGTGTCGAGATAGACCAGAGCCGAAGCGTGCCGTCTATGCTTCCGGCAATAATGCTTCTCCCGTCCGCTGAAAAAGTGGCCGAGTTGATACCGTGACATTCTCCGACCGTACGCGATTTGGCTGTCTGCACTTTCCACAGGCGAATCCTTCCGTCCAGAGAACAGGCGGCGAGATGTTCGCCGTTCCGCGAGAAGGCGATGCAGTTGATGCGTGAGCAATTCTCTCCGAGGATGCGCATCTGTCCCGTCTGCGCATCCCACAAACGGACTGTCTCGTCCCAGCTTCCCGAAGCCACGTATTTCCCGTCGGGTGAGAAAGCGACAGAAGTGATGCGGCGTTCGCAATGACCAAGAATGCGCGGTTGTTCTGCGTCCAGGTGTTGAAGGCGAAGCGCGGCGCGGCTCAAACTGTTCTCGCCGGTCGCAACACTCCTGGCGACGGGCGAAAATGAGATGGAGGCGAGGCCGCTCGCGTCGCTCTTGAAAACGCGTGTGTGACCCGTGCGCAAGTTCCAGAGGCGGAGACTGTTTTCCGTTTCGCAACTGGCCGCCGCCAGACTGTGGCCGCCCGGCGAGTATGCGATTTTTGCGGAACGGCCATCGCATTCTCCCAACTCGATCATCTCTCCGGTTTGAAGCTCGCGGATGCTGACGAGCTGCCTCGAAGCATGTGCGTTCTCTTCGCACGCGGCGGCGACGCACGCGCCGTCCGGCGAGAAAGCAACAGAGGTGACGGCTCCGGCAAACTTGCAAACCATCTCAATCCGTCGCGTGTCAAAACGCCAGAGGCGGAGCGTGGCGTCATCGCTTCCGCAGATGATACTCTCGCCATCTGGAGCGCACGCGACCGCGCGCACGGCCTGTTCGCATCTGCCGATAATCTCGCCTTCAAATTTTGTCGCCGGACTTGAGAAGGAGACGTGTCCTTCATCTGCTTTCGATGACAGGCTCGCTTCGTCGAGTTCGTAGCTTTGAGGAGAAATTGTTTTCGCTTCATCAAACGGCAGCCCGTCGAGCGCGAGCGACCAGGTTTCGACAGCCCATCTCGAAGCTTCTTCAGTCAAGGCCAGATTGTTCTGCAAACGTTTGACCAGCAAGGCGTGCAGCATCTCTCGCGGCATACTGTCCACAGAGGTCAGGAGGTCTGCGGCGACCTGTTCGCGGACGGCGCAGACGAGGACGAAAATCTCTTTTTTGTGCTGGCCGCAATAATCTTTGAGCAGGCTTTCGCAGAGTCGCGGGTCTGTGAGCGGCGGTCTCCCGTGCTTTTGAACTATCTCACGAAGCTTCTGTCTAACCTGCTCATTCATGAACGCACATCAGGATGTGATCTCACCTTCAGCCCGCCCGAAGTTGATTCTGGTTCCAACTGCCAGCGTCACACTGCGCCCCGGCAAGACATCCTTCACCTCGCCTCTGGTATTCGTCGCAGACCAATTTTGCCGCGAAAGATTTTTGAGTCCCCAGATGTCCGGCTCTGTCGGATGGCGCGTGACGGTCGCCAGAGGTTGCGTGAAATCGTACTTGCGTTCGTCGTCCACATGATGCGGGAAAAGCTGCGCATTGTGGTTGAGCATGACTTCGCTCCGCGCGATGCGAAGACGCGGCGGCGGGTGCAGCCCACGCTTGCAAGACCAGCAGCGGCTCTGAACATTTTTGGCAGAGGCGTGAGCATCGGCGTCATAAAAATTCTCCGCCTTGCAATGGCCGCAGTAGATAATCGAATCACGCAGGCGAACCATGCTTGCGCGCCAGTTGCTTTCGCGCACGCGTCCATGCAAAGGGTCGCGCAATCCTTCGGTAAAGGCTTTGGTGAAAAGCTCGCGCAGGAATTTGGGATAGATAGCCCAGAAGACGAGTGCGTTCTTTTGATGTGTAGCATCGGGCGCGTTGGATTTATCAGCCGGATCGAAAATGAAGAGAGGCTCTGTGCCGTAGAGCTTCTTCATCGCGGGCAGGTCGAGACACTTAATCTCTAACTCCTTCTTTCCTTCCAGCGGGTGATGCATCATAAACATGTAGAACAGCAGCACGGACAGCGAGAAGAGGTCTGTCTGCGAACTCGGCACGGCATCACCGCGCACGATTTCGGGAGCCATGAATCGCGGCGTGCCGTAGACGCCGCCTTTAGCCTGGCTGTCAACCGTGACGTTATCGTTATCGCAGATTAAGACTTCGCCAGTATCGGGATCGAAAAAAGCATTTCCGAAAGAGATGTCGCGGTAGCACAGGCCGCGCGCGTGGAGTTGCAAGAAGCTGTGAGAAAGCTCAAGGCCGACGGTCGCCAGCGCGTGAAAGCTCGGCTCGATGCGTCGCTTCATCATATCCACAATGCTCTTGTAACGGGCTTCGCGCAGCGCCATCAGATAGCCGTAGTCGGCCACGCCCTGTGCGGAGGCGAGCTCCACCGGCCAGAGAAATTTTGAACTCGGCGCGCCCATCGCGCATAGCGTTTCGAGCCGCTTGCGTTGCTCAATCGTAGCAGATGCCGCGTAATACCATTTGAGCGCGACCGGCTTGCCCTCGACGCGCGCGGCGTAGACCTCTCCCTGTCCGCCGCCGCCGAGAAACTTCAACACCTCGCAGGTCAGCCCCGTCGCCTCCGTGCGAATCTTCTGTCCGGCTTCAAGTAATTGGCTCATCCGCTATACCTCATGCTCCACGCTCGCATGCCTCTCTTCGTCTTGATTGAGGATGAGTCCCAGAGTCACATCATCGCCGCTTCCCGCGTAGGTTGATTCCGTGAGCCAGGACGCCAGATGCTCGTTGACCATCTCCAACCCGTCGGCTCGTATCATGTCGAGAATGTCCGTGCCCACTTTGAGAAAGCCCTGCTCGTCGTGAAACGAGTTGGAATAGCCGTCCGTGCAAAGAAGAATGAGCGACGGAGGCGCGTTTGAGACGACTTGAAAACAGACTCTAAAATCTCTCCATGCATCCGGCGAACAGAGCGAGGTGGTTTCGTTGGCGAAGAGCCGCTCGTCCTTCGATAGAGGTCGCGTCACCGCTCCCTCTTTGGAAACCGTCAATATCTCGCCGTCTCCGAGTTGTAAATAGATGATAAAACCCGTCGTCACAGCCGCAGCCAGAATGGTCGTCCCGTAGACCACAGGCGGATTCGACGGCGCGTCCGATCTGGATGTGCCGTGAATATCCGGCGCGAGCTTGAGTTCATCTGCGACAAGCGGGTGCGCCGCGAGATGAGCCGACACGGCTGCGAGCCACCTGCGCGTCAGAGCCGCAGGCAACCACTCTTCTGCCGCGCGCTTGGTCACGGAGAGACTTTCGGTTTGAGCTTGTCCGAGCAGAAAATCGTTGATGACTTGCGCGGCTGTCTCGACGGCGAGGCGTGCGCCCGTCTCACTGCGGAAAGATTTGTGGCTGCCGTGCCCGTCAGCGACGGCCAGAATCAGAGGCAGACCTGCGCTCGATTCAGGCAGCCAGTGGATGGCGTCTTGATTTGGCACGCCAGCGCGCTCATGCGTCGCGCCGCGCACGCTGTGGCCGACCACTCGCCAACGCGCTGTGTGTTTGTCAACGGCCATGCGACAGCTCGCTTACCACACATCGTCAGCCGACGCGGGGACGCTCTCTGGCAGCACCGGGATCGGCACGTTCATTCCCGGCGTCGCGGAGTCTGAGGTTTGACTGGCCGGAGAGGAAGCGGATTTTAAGACGGCGGTCGAGACCCACTTTATGTATTTGACCAGAGCTTCCGGGTTGTTGGCTTGCAAGGGTTTTAGTTCCGGGTTGCCGATGAATTTTTGGAGGACTTCGGTGTCCGCGTCTTCCCCGATGGCGATGGCGATGCGGACGGCCTTGCGTCCCCACGGCTCGCCCATCAGAGCCTTGAGGCCGCTCGCGTAATCATCCGTCGGCTGACCGTCAGAGATGAGTACCAAGACGGGCGGTAGAGCGCGCTCGGTCATCGGCGGAATCCGCAACTGCTCCGCGACCATCGTGAGAGCCTTGCCCATATCGGTCACGCCCTCTGCGGTCAAATCCTCCCAACGAAAATCCGCGACCTCGGTCGGCTGCGAGACATGCCATTGCGCGCCGCTCGAAAACTTGATGGCGCGCACCAAGACCTGCGCGTTCGGGTTCTCGTCGGCGACCGTCTGCATATTCGGAATAGCCTCTTTGATGGCCGTGTTCAAGGATTGGATTTTCCCATCCACATCCATCGAGCCGGAACAATCCGCCATCCAGATGAAATGCAGTGGGCGCGTCGCAAGCTCACCGCCGGGCCGCATGCTCATTAGTATCAATCTCCTCAGTTAACAAGATACACGCGTCAAATCCTGTTACTTCTTAAAGCTGAGACCCCAGTTACCCATGTGTCCCGCCATCTGATGATACTTGCGAGAGAAGAAGAGCCGTTCGCTCTCGCTCTGGCTCTCACTATAGAGCCGTTGATAGTGCTCAAGGCCACCACTGAAAAGCTTCATCAGATGATCGCTCATCTTGGCCTTACCTGAGAACAAATCATCCACAGGGACAGCTAACAGGGCTGCTGAGAGCGGCGTGGCAGTGCCGTCTGACGAGTCCTTCGCCTTCGAGAGACCGAGCGGATCAAAGACGTAGTGCGGGTCTATGCTGCTGCCTGAGCCTTTGTTGATTTTCGCATTACCTGTCCAGACATTAAGAGGTGATCTGCCCACCCCGTTGAGGAATGCTACGGCGTACTTGGGATCGGTATTGAGCTTTGTCCACCGGCCATCGGTCAAGCTAAGCGGTTTCTCATGCCATGATCCCGAAACTGCCAAAACCGAATTGACTATGTCCGGGCTAGCTAATTTGATGGCGTTGATAAGTCCCATTCGCATAGAATCCCACGACACCTTGTGACGGTTATTCAATTCCACCTGGAGAAATTTAGACTTTTGTTCAAGAATCTGTTCGTACTGTTGCACCAACTCCGCAGCATACGTTCGCACTTCGTTATCGAACTCTTCTTTCTGGCCGACCGTCCACGCCAATCTGTCTGCATTCTCTAACGCGGCTATGACCGCAATTCTGGAGTCAACAACCTGCTGTTTAACCTGCTGTTGAGGAGGTGTTGGCGTTGGTATAAGCACCGGAGTTGGCGTTGGCGTTGGCGTTGATGTGCTCTTCGCGCGCTGAATGATTGTGCTATGTCCGAAGCTTGGCCGAACTGGGCGTGTGACGAGGCTCTTTGGTGTAGGCCGAGGATTGTACGCCAGAAGCTTAGGCGGGTTATGTTGGACGCCGCCGCCGGGACGTTGCGGCGCGCTGGCGAGTTTTGTTTGCAAAACTTTTGGTGTCAGTTGCGGGCGATATACTACGGGCGTTACTTGCTGTGTCAGCTTGGTTGATGGCAGCCCTTGTGCTTTCTGGCTCTGTAAGACCGTTGGCTGCGGTCGGTACACAGGCGGAGCGACCGGAGCACGTTTGTGCTGAGTTTGTGATGGATGAGCAGAGGCAGTCTTTGGCTGAAGAGCATTCGGTTTGGCTTGCGGCCTGTAGAGAGGAGGCGCAACTGGCCGACTGGCGTTCGAGACACACGCAGCAGGCGGCGACTGAGCGAGAGCAGGCCCGGATGGACGCGCAGGTAGTGTGGGCTGTTTAAGTTGTTGCCGTTGATGCTGCGCGCCGAAGGGTTTCTTGTTTGTCGGATTCATGACAACCTCATCCTTTCTTACGCGTGTGCTCGCCCTTGATGATTTGCTGGTAAGAGAAGAAATGATCCATCGGCAGATTAGCTTGCCCGGCATCCTCTACATACGGTTGATAGTGGCCGGAGCCGTTCGACCACCATTGGAGCTTTCCATTATTGAAGTAGATTTCTCCGGCATAGAGCACCTGTTTGCCTTCAGCTATCGAAGGATGACGATAGCGGCTATGCAGTAGCATCTCGCCTTCTCTGGTACGCACGAAGTTGTACTGCTGATTCGGAACGTTCACACCGTGGCTATTCTCTCTGCGTAGCCGGTACTGATCGGCAAAACTATCCAGCCGGAAAACATTGCCGCGCTCAACTGGCTCGACAGCGCCCGGATGTAGGTTCGGGTAATACTTCACAGCCTGCACGACCCGCGAGCCGAACGGCTGCACCGTCGCCTGTTGCCGCCCATGTTGAGAGGTGAAAGCGCGCGTCTGCGAAACGCGATCTTGCATCGCTTCATGCTGAGCGCTATTTTTTTTCGACTGCTGGACTCCGGCCACAGGTTGAGCACGATAAACGGGTAACGCTGCCGCTCTCGCCAGCTTCGTCTCCGACCGCATACTCAAAGGCTTCTGGCTCGCCGCATTTTTTTGAAGCGCGTGGCCTGCCGGTTGAGGAGGCCGGGCGGCGGGAGAACCGACCGTTGGACGATGAGGCTGATGGCCTGACGACGACGGCGCGACCCCGTTCGCCTTTGTCTGCAAAACCTTCGGGACGGGCTGTGGACGATAGACCTGAGGCGCGGTCGGCGTGTGCGCCGACTTGTGGACTTGCGAAGTCGCCGGACGACCTGCTGTCTGCTGTCCTCCGCTTTGCATGTTGGCCGAGAATGGTGAGGGCCGGGTCATGACCTAAATCCTCTCATGAATTTTCGATCCGAGCGCTCGAACGATGTCATTATTCCAGCCACCAATATACCCTTTTCAAGAACATCCGTTAAATCTTTTTTTTGACTCTGTGATAGCAATCAAAGTTTGCTTCTAGAATTTCCTTTACTAGCATACCGTTTTAATTTAAAGTGACTCCGAACTCTTTGCCACCTCAAGTTGGCATTTCTACTTACAGCGTGTTCGGAGGAGGAATGTGTGAACCGACACCTGAATCCCATTCACTTTGCAGCGACAGACAACCGGTCGGACTCGCGGTCTAATGTTGCCGGGCAAGGCTCATCGCCGTCGCGCCGCGCCGTTTCCAATCAGCGTGCCGCCATGGCCGCGCCTTCGGCACACGGGACAAACCTCCCCGGCGGTCGCACAGGGGCGAACGCGCTCCAGATGAAGCGAGGGATGCCGCCGCTGGCTTCCACCATCCTCGCTCAGTTGAAAGGCAGACAACCGGCGGGCGCGAGTCAAGGGTCGCCAGCAAGCACGGCTGCTCAACCAGACCGCTTCGCCGCGCAGGTCGCTCATCCCAACCGGAGTGGACATCCCGGGCTATTGCAGCCCAAGATGTCCACACCGGCGCAGAGCCTCAAACAGCCCGCCGCACCGGCTGCCTACAGGCCGCAGCCGACACCTCATGTCTTACAATTGAAAGGACACAATGCTCGGCCACAGCAGCAAGCCACTGCGAGCACGCACATGCAGCCAACGCTCGCCAACAGACCCGGTCAGCAGCAGCAACGAAACGCTGCGGCCATGCAGTCCCGGCACTCAGGCCAGTCACCTCAAGCCCCCTTCGCAGTGCAAAGGAAGCAAGTCGCGGGAGCGCAGGCCATCGTGCAGCGAAAAGCATTGACCAGCCCCGCGCCGCCGAGTTCGTCTTCAATTCACAGTCGCAAAGTGATCCAGCGCGCAGAGCAGAAAGTCCCGACGCCCAATCAATCTAATTTATCTAAAGAACAGCGTCGAATGAATAAAGCAAATGCGCTCATGGAGAACCAAAGCACAAATATGAATCCTCAGGATGATGTGGCGCTCAATATCAAGAACAAGGTCTGTTCCAACGAACCTGTAAAAATGAAAGTGCTGATCCTTTCGGATGCCACCCCCAAGCACAAAGAGAAGTACAGTAGTTCAAACCTGAAGATGTTGTCCGAAGGATTTTCTGCGGAACACTACGAGGTCACTCCGACCTACTATCATGACAAGAACGTATATGATACTAACGAAGTGCTTCCCTCTCCCTGGCACCTTACGGATATTAACCAACTGCAAACTTATCCGCCTGAGCAATTCGATTTGATTCTAGGGCGAAATCTTATCTGTTTTTGCAATGAGGATAGCATCACAAGCTGCGGGGGAATAACGGAAATGGTCCCCTTAGGAAAAATAGCATTACAAAACGTGTCAGCCAAGTTGAATTTGAAAAAAGGAGCGAGAGCGATTTTGACAATCCCGCTCGGGACAATGGAAGAAGAGAACAGAATTTTTTGGACTGGAGCCATCAACGCATTTAACAATGCGTCAACTGATTTTGTGGCGCTTACCATCAGCGATCAGGTGAAAGGGTTTTACGGAATCAAGATCAAGCCAAAGAAGAAGTAGTCAGGCTCGAATCAGGTCTCTCAATCCGATTACTCAAGCGTCACGATTAACCGAAAGAAATTGCTCCCGTTGCGGTTCAGGAACTGATATGTTGCATTGATGCCGCCATCCGGCCACGGGATGAGCGTCCGTTTCTTCCCTGCCTCCGACTCATACTCAAGCGACGTACAGTTACGAAAATCTCTGGTGATCGGCCACGGCGTATCACTATGGCTGAAATCAAAATAGACCGGGTTTTCATTGATGAACAAGAACCCCTTATATGTTTCATTTTTTACAGTGACCTTTCCTTCTTCGCCAATCGGGATCACTTGACGCCGACGACGGGCGAGTTGCACAATCCCGCCGGTCTGACTGGCGGCTTTCGGTGGGGCGTTGCGAGCCGTTCCGCGAAAGCCAACTGGCGGCTGCGACGATGGCCTCTGGTCTGCTTGCCGGATGCCTGCCATCTTCAACTGTAAGACTTTAGGAGTCGGCTGTGGCCTGTAGACCTGCGGCGCAAGCGGACGACCGGACTGGCTCTTAAGTTGATGCGTAGCGGGAGGCGTTTTCACGCTCAAACTCGGCTGAGAGATAGTTTGAGGCCGAGGTGCGGGAGGCGGAGCTAACGGGCGTTGCGGCTTTGCCTGTACAGACGCGGCGCGGCGTGGCGTCTGCGCCGTCTTCTGCATTAGCGACCGGCCCGGCTGCGGAGCAGATTTTTGCGGCCCGGTGGAAGCTGATGCATTGTCTTTTCGTGTGTGCATAAAATTTGCCCTCTTATAGATTTCGCTCCATCATTGGGCTGCCGCTGCCGGATTTACCCACGCTCTTGAATCCCATCTTGCGATACATCGAAACGAGTGCATGTGATGAAATCCCGGTATCGAAAGGACGTGCCTCCAGTCGCGCGCCGGAGAAGCCTTGAT
The DNA here is from genome assembly GCA_036403295.1 of Pyrinomonadaceae bacterium. Classification (GTDB taxonomy): domain Bacteria; phylum Acidobacteriota; class Blastocatellia; order Pyrinomonadales; family Pyrinomonadaceae; genus JACMLC01. The sequence continues at coordinate 10,122 of DASWRG010000023.1, read as the reverse complement.
TACGACCAGCCGTGAGGGCGGCATTCATCAACTGGCTCGCAATTCCGCGCTTTCGATATGCTCTCTCCACTTTTAGATTCGAGATGAACAGTTGTCCTCCGCTGGTCGGATAGATATTCACGCTACCGGCTAATTGCTGCGTGCCCTTGACTGTCACTTTGATCTGCTGGAGTCTCCCGCCCAACTGAGTTGGCGGATGCACCATGTAATCCGGACCTCTGGCGGATGAGGAGCGCATCGGCTGCTGGTTCTTCCCGGCCTGAGAGGTTGCGGCGAGCGCACGGTTCTCAAATCTTTGCGGCGTACCGGCACGGGATTGAGGCGCAGGTCTCTGCCCCTGTGCCATCACGGTTGCCTGCGGAGAACGGCTTTGAGAAGGTGGACGCGCAGCGGCAGGCGCGGTGGCTGTCGTATGGCGAACTGGCACATGACCTTGATGACCCGCTGCCTGTGGGCGGGAGACATCTTGTTGCCCCGGACGTGATGCCGGTGAGAAGCCGGGACGTATGCCGGGCTTCTGAGGTTGCGTCGGGTTCGGCACGCGTCCGTTTGAAGGGTGTGCCCCGACCCCGCGCTTGAGAAGTATTGAGCCTCCTGGTGGCCTCACGTCTTTGCGCAGAGCGCGGGCGGGAGGAACTGTTTGAGGTCTCATGTGATACCTCCTGCGATGACAATCTGTGACGGACTACTTAGCAGCTTGACGCACTACCTGCGTCAGAGCCGCCTTGATGCCCATGCGGTCTGCCTCTGCTTCGAGCGCATGGTCTTGGACAACAGCTACACCTGAGCCGAACGGATTGCTGACGCGTCCTGACTTCTGCTGGACGACGTGCCACAGTTCATGGCCGAGCAGCTTTTGTCCTTGAAGTGTGTGCGGGTTGTACTGCCCCGGCGCGAAATGTATGTTCGTGCCCCATGTGTAAGCTATCGCGCCGATGGACGATGCCTCTTGCCCGATGTGTACGCGCACGTCAGAAAAGTCCATGCCGAAGGCCGTTTCCATCTTTGCGCGAACTTGGTCGGGGATGGGCTGGCCGCCGCTCTTGGGTTGAAGCGGGACTTTGAAAGCTTCGACGCCCGACCTGCTCTTGCGCTGAACGGTCTGAGTTCTCTCAGGCGTGCGGACGGGCGGGCGTAGCAAGGCGAGACGCGCTTGGAGAGCATGCGTGCCGCCGATGATGTTCGCCTGTATGATGCCGTTGGCAAATCTGACGGGGGTCGCGTGCGACGACTGAGCCGGGGCGCGCATCTTCGCTTGCGCGGCTGGCGGCGCGGACTGTGGCCTGTACACAAGAGGCGTTCGCTCCGACGGACGGACAACGCCGCTCCTGGGCTTCCCTGTCGAAGCCGAGCGGGTTGACGAAGAGCGTTGCGGAAGCTGTGATGGTTTGTTCATCAGCTTAATCCTCGATGCTGCCTTTGATGCAGCGTCAATCAGTGTGCCGGAATGCGAGGACGATTAACCTCACTATCGCCGGAAGATTTTACACCTAACGGATGAGAATAACTACGAATATCTTGTCTCTCATCCAGCCCGCCCGCCGGGCATTTAAAGCGAGCCGAGCGGGCGCACAATCGCTTTGACCTTTTCCTGATCGGAGATGTTTGAAGCAGCCTGCGCGGCCTCCGTCTGATTCCGGTAAGTGCCTATCCTGACGGCATACATTAATTTCGACTTGTCATCATTCTGGGCCGCCAGCACGATGGGCGTGTAACCCTTTTTCTGTAACTGTCGAACCAGTTGATGAGCGTCATTCTCAGAGGCGAAGACTCCCACTTGAACAGAAAAAGCGGGCGACGCGTCGGCCTCGCTGGCTGTAGGCTCTGCCTCTTGAATAATTTTCAACTCGCCGTCGTCAGGCGAGAGGGGCGCGAACGTCGGCTCTCTCCTGCTATAGAAATTCGCGGCGTTGCCGTGCGCTTGCTTGACGGGCGCAGGCGCGTTGAGCGAAGCGGACAGGTCGAGCGGCGCGCTCTCCGGTTTCGATAAATCCGCCGTCGTGACAGGCTCCGGTTGCGGGGCAGGCGGCGGCGGGGGCGCGGGCTGTGGCTGTTGAGCGGCCACATTAGCGGCGGCGTTCGGCTCTGCTTTCCAATTTGTCCCGATGAGCAGACCGGCGATAAAAAGCATGCCGCCCACGAAGACAAAACCGGCCAGCGCGAAAGTGATCGTCTTCTTGCTAAATGAGAAATCGTAATTCATAGGCTGACTCCCCGTGCTTGTTTGAAACCGCAACTCTCTGCTTTTGCGTCTTGAGTTTTGAAACGGACGCTAAGGGATGTTCACAGTGAACTCTCCCGGTGTGACGATTTGAATTACTCCGCCCCACGCGCACATCAGCTTGGAAGTGTTATTGAGCGCGGGCATATTGGCGAGCAATACCGTGGGCGAACCGGCTATCCACGGCGCGGGCGTGACGGGCACGCACGGCATGGGCGTCAGGACGCCGAGGGCGGCGGCGGTCGCGGCGGCCACCGTCGGATTCGCTGGCGAGCTGCACATGCCGAAAGGCAGTATGTTGACCATCGGTTTGTTGTCCATGATGTTGGCGTCCGGCACTGCGGTCGTGACGCGGTTTTGCGGCAGCACGACCAAGTTACTGGGCGCAGCCCCGAAGCTACATTGCAGCATCGCTCCCATGCACACCTGCATTCCCATAATTCAGAGACACGCCTTTCGCTGCCGGACTGTCAAAGCCTCAGGATTGTGGCGGCAGAAGTGGAAGGGGCGCGGGCTTGCCGTCTATGTAATAAGCCCTCAGAATGACTATCCCTTCCTGTGAGTATCCGACGACTTCTCCATGCAGCTTGTTAGCTTTGTACGGTGATTCCGCTTGCACTTGACCGTTCGGATAATATTCGATGGTGACGCCGTTGAGTTTGCCGTCCAGAAACTGTGACCGCTTGATGAGAGCGCCGCCCGCATCATACCACACTGCTTCTCCGTTTAGCTTGCCGCTCTTGTAGTTCGCCCGATGAGCCACGTTTCCGTTTTCGTCATACGTGATGAACTCGCCCTCCTGTTGCCCGTCTCTGTGCGTGCTCATGAGCTGCAACTGGCCTTCGTTGTAAATCATCCTCTGCCCGTCGAGCTGGCCGTCCTTAAAACTCATCCTTTGCGCGACCAAGCCGTTCTCGTCGTAGAGCGTGGTGACGCCGTTGAGCTTGCCTTCCATGAAATTGGCTTGCTGCGAGATGCGACCCGCCTCCGTGTAGGTGACGACTTCGCCATCGAGCTTGCCGTCTTTGAGGGCGCAGCTTTCCTTTACCTGCCCGTTGTCGTGATACGTGGTGTGCGTCTCGCTCTCAGCCATCTTCTTTTAATTGACCTTCACTATCGCGCCCTTGACCGTTGTGATGCCGCTGCTCTCGACCGTGTTCGAGGCCGCGCCTTTATTGGTGATAGCAAGCTGCGCCTCGTTCGTCAGAGACATCCCGGCCTTATTTGTCATGGACATCTGCGCTTCATTCGTCATGGACATTTGCGCTTGATGCGTCATTGACTGCGCCGACTTCACGGTCACCGAACCCTTTACGTCAATGGTCAGATTCCCGGTCACATTCAACACGTAGTTGCCCGTCACCTTGTGTGTGAAATTAGCTTGATCCGTGTGAGTCTCGTCGCCCGTGACGGTCTGGTCGCGCGTCCCTTTGATCGTGTTCTTTTCGTTTTTATCAACTTCCTTAGTTCTATTATTGAGCACTTTGATTAACTGATCCTTCTGCGCGTGAAAGTACATCTCTTCGGAATCTTTTTTGTCCTCAAGACGGATTTCATTAAAGCCTTGCCCGCCTTTTGAAGTGTTGCTCTTGATGGTGCTCTTGGTCTGCTCGGCGGGCAACGTGTAAGGCACGACTTGTTGTGCGTTGTAGACCGCGCCGGTGACGAGCGGTCGGTCGGGGTCGCCTTCGAGATAACTGACGATGACCTCTTGTCCGATACGCGGGAGAAAGATGCCGCCCCACTGCTTGCCAGCCCAGCCGTAATTCACGCGTATCCAGCAAGAGCTGTTCTCGTCGTTCTTGCCCAACTGATCCCAATGGAACTGCACTTTGATCCGGCCATACTTGTCCGTCCAAATCTCTTCGCCCGATTTGCCGACGACGATGGCGGTCTGCGTTCCGACAATCATCGGCTTGGGCGTCGCGCGCTGTGGACGAAAAGGGACATCTGCGGGGAAAGCCTCGAAAGAGTTGGTGTAGCCCTCCTGCGTCGCCGCAATCGAGACGGAGCGCAGGACGTAAGCTTGATTGGCGTCGGCGCGATAATGATTTTTGAGGTCGAACTTGAAACCGGCGATGAAGGCGCGGACGTGGCCTTCGCCGCGCAGGGTTTTGCCGGGCTGCTCGCAGGCTTCGAGGCGCAGCCTGGCTCTCGCTTCGCCGTCCCCTTTTTTGAGGAAGCCGCCGGGGTATTCGTAAATCCTCATCTTGCCGCCTTCGCCCGACGCCTCGATCATGAGGTCAGTGCTCGGAGTCTCAAAGTTAAAATCATCGAGCGCGAATTTGCCCGTCACGACCTGCTCTTCGATTGAGCAGCGCGTGATGACATGATCGTCCGTGTGCGGCACGCTCGATTGCCGGTAACGCGCCTCCTTCAATCCCGGACAGGGCTTGTGCGCATCCGCGTCATCGCCGAGGACGAGCGTGTGCTTGTCATCCTCATGCTCGAAAAAGTAGAAGATGCCCGCGTCCTCCATCAGTCTGGAGACGAAGTTGAACGCGCTTTCGTCGTACTGCACGCAATAGTCCAGGGACGGATAAGTGTCTTGCAAGCTATCACGGTAGTCTTTGAACTCAAGCTCATCGAACACGCTCTTGATGATTTGCGGCACAGATTTATTTTGAAAGATACGGCAATCGCGCGTCTTGGTGAGCATCCAGAGCCACGGATAGATGTCTGCGTAATAGGTGGTCAGCCGGACATTGCTGTCCTCCTGTTTGAAGCGTCCGACGATGCCGTTGATGTAACGCTTGCTGCCGTCGTTGAGCAGGAGCGCGACGGTGACGTTTTTGCCGACGATGCTGTTGAAATTGAGCTTCTGATCTTCGGAGACCATCTCCAATTGGAAATGGAACAAGCTTGAGATTTGCTCTTCACCGTTGATCGCCTTGAGCAAGAGCTTATTCTCGCCGAGCGGCGTCGTCACCGTGAGCCGAAGCGATTTTTGAATGTAGGTGGAACTCATGTTCGTCTCGTTACTCTTTATATGTGAAACAAGAGAAGGACATCTTTGCGCCCTTTGCGTGATTTCACTTGGCGTGCTTTGCGTTAAAAATTAACTTAACCGCAAAGACCGCAAAGAGGGAACGCGCAAAGTGGCGCAAAGAAAAGCTTGTTCTATCCAATCACGTTGAGGCGTCCCGCGCTGGCGTGCTGCGGTTCAGCCTCAAGCTAAAATTTATCGCCACTGTTTGACGAACTGGCCGTAACGGTATGCCTTCAAGGTCTTCGCCCAACGAGGATGGTGTGCCGCGAAATCGTCGAAGTCATCTTTGTCAAGCTTCAAAATCTCGGATTTCTCAAGAGCGATGACCGTCGCCTCCCGATGTTTGCCGAGCAGCAAAGACATCTCGCCGAAACACTCTCTGTCGCCGAGGACGCCCAGCGTGACCTCTCTGCCATCCTCCTCGCGGCGAGTCACACGCACTCTTCCGCTTCGAATCGCAAACATGCTTTCGCCTTTATCGCCCTGCTTCACAATCACTTCATATTTATCGTAACTCCGCACCTTCATTCTGCTCAGCAGCTGCTCCAATTGCGCCGGAGGCAGATTAAAGAAGAGCGGGAGTTTCTCAGACTTGAATTCGGCGGGCGGCGCGCTCAAAGAAAGCTCCACCTGTGAATCGTCCTGCGCCTTTCCCGGCGGGATGAACAGCCACTCCGGGAGCGCGGGTTGGACGGTCAGCCACGAAGTCCAACCGAGCAGCAGCGGCTCGTTTTTCTTCTCCAACATCGGGAGCGGCAATTCTTCGCCCTTCAAGACGAGGCGAAAACTGACATCCAGAGTGTCTCCCAGATAAAAACGCGTCAGGTCGCAGAGCGCGCGGTAGCCCCATCCGATGGGAATGAAATTGAGAAACTGTTGCAGCGTCAGAGGCCCCAGACGAATTTCGATTTTCGCCTGCTGATCCCAGACGCGTGTTCCGACGACGACCGCGCCCTGCCCCAGGACGTTATTCTGTCCCTCATGCTCTCCGATTTTAGTCCACTGTTCCTCGTCGAGGTCGTACCATCCGCCGACGAACTGATGCCCTTTGACCTCAATCCTAAAATAATCGGAGAGGAGTCTTTCGAGGCCGACGATGGAGCGCGGTTGCTGGCTCAGCAGCCCCGCATAATGAAGCAAAGAACGGTCTCTGACCTGCATCCGTCCCATCAGTCCGTCCGTGCCGAGGCCGATTAGGGAGTAGAGATATTTGGAGATTTTGTCTTGACCCGGCGGCTCGTTTTCAAGGCCGATGCGGTGCATCTTTCTGATTCGATACAACAAAGAGATGAGCCGGTGATTGAAGATGTCAAGGAAATCTTTGAGCGCCGTGTCCTTATTCGCAGCCCGCTCGATAATCAACTCCGTCGTCGGCATATCCAGAGGGCCAAGCGCGCCCGCCAGTCCCATCAGGTTCACGGTCATCTCTGTGTTCGGCACTTTATCGTCAGCGTCGGGCGTATCTGCGTGAAGCTTTTCAAGACTGCGGTCGGGCGGCGAGCCGGGCGGCGCGTCCCTGACGACCAGTGCGACCGGCACGGCCTTATCCACGTCGTGGCCCTGGGCAGAGCAGTAGAAGTTAAAGCGTCCCGCATGTTCCGGTGTGAGCACGATGACTCGCGTTTGTTTGGCTTCGATTCGCTGGTTGATTTTCAATTTGTTGACGGTGATCTCGTATTCGAAATCCGTCGAAGTGATAATGAGCTTGACGGGTTGACCTTTCAGCACAGTGACGGTCTGCGGAGAGTCGAACTTGCCCTCCGTCATGTGAATCTTCATGACCTGAATCACTTCGCCAATATCGCTGGTCGGGAAGTTCAGCCCCACCGCCGACTTGAAGCGCACGAAATCTTCAACCTTCTCGCTGTCAGGAACGATGGCAGGCGAGGTCGCCCCGCTCTTCGAGAGTCGAGAGAGCTTCGCCTTCGCGTCCAACTTGACGCCCTCATCCAGCGCGGACTTTTCCGGCGAACAAAGTATTTCGAGCAGCCTCACCGCCTGAAAAAAATTGAAGCGGTAGCCTTCCGCGAAGAGCCATTCCTTTACAGAATGATTTTTTCCCCAGCCATAGGGTCCCATCGTTTCCAGTTTCCTTCGCCGGTCGCGCTCTGAAGAGTTTCGTCTCCGGCTCTCGGCTCCCACTGTTTCCAAACGAGGTCGGGTTGCGCGAGTCTTTTAATGGTTAGTTGAGTGAACGAATTGACCGCCGTGTACAAACCGAAAAAGCTATTGAGGACTGAGCCGAGCAAAAATGCGCCGCTCCCGCGATACATATCTTCATCGAAAGTGAGCGTGATGCCCGTCCCCCGGCAGAATCCCTGCCATTCATCTTCTCCGACGTACATGCTCTTTTTGGCGATGGACATACGCGTGATGCCCGCGATCTGATTCAGCGCGGAAGGGCGGTTTGAGACGCAGTAGAGTCCGAGTATTTCACGCAAGGCATTGAGGCTATCGCTCCCCTCTGACAAAGAGAGATGGTTGAGCGATAAATGAGAGATGAGCCGCCACACGGTCGCGCCGCCCAGCAGCGGCGGATAGGGAAGCGACGGCTTGCCGAGCAAGTTGATTTTGTATTCCAGCAATTTATCTTCCAGTTGGAGCGGCGCGTCCTCCGGCATCATGCGCGTCAGTGCTCGATTCGTGCAGAGCGTGTGCGCGTAGACGGTTTGCACCGGCGGGTCGGCGGGCTTGAAATTAAGATCCAAAAACGAGAGGAACATCTCCGTGCCGGGAACATCTTGCCGGTTTGAATTTCTCCGTGCGGCATGCCAGAACGCGCGATGCTTGGAGTTATCCATGTAATGGTCGTAAGAATAGAAAGGCTTTAACTCCTCACTCTTTTTGTAGGGGTCGGAAGAGGCCGAGACGGAAAGGATAGAGTGTATCTCCGTCGTGCTTTCCCGCCGTTTATCAGGAATCAGCGGGTACTCAAAACTTTTGTGGTCGAGACGAATCGGCTCTGTCGTCTTGTGGAAGAGATTGATGACCGGAGTGCAGCCGAGACTGAAAGTCTCAGGGGTGATGGCCGGAGTCCGGTCGGGCATCCGGTCGAACAGAAAATAGATTTCGAGCCTCTCCGTCGCCTCGTGATCGCTCAAATGTTGAAGGTCGAAAAAGTGATACTTGGCCGGAAAGGAAAAATATTCCTGCAAGAGCCTGTACGCCGGATGAGCATTGAGCGGATATGGCAACGCCTCATCTTTCAAGTCGAATCCGACCGGCTTGATCGAGTCGAGCGGCAGGTACTTCGGTTTCCCGGTATCTCCGGGCACGATGGCGATTTTCCGTAGACGACTGAACAAAAATTCGTAGAGCGTGTTGACCGTAATCGAGTCGCCGTTGAGGAAGAAGCGCAGTTGCTCCAGCTCAAGCTCCTTGAACGTGCTGCCTTTCTGACAACGCAATTCCAGCCGCAGCACAGCCGCGACGTTCGTCTCCGTGCTGAGAAAGTTGATCTGGCCGGGGTCTTCGAGTCCGGCGTCGAAGACTTCGAGCGGCCACATCGTGACCGGATAACAGGTGCGAAAACGACAGGTCAGTTTTTCCGGCGTGTCGTAGAAGAGCGCGGTCTGTGACGGAATCAGATTGCCCGTCGTCGTCTTGCCGTGTTCCGCGTCAAGCTTGAAACGCGCGATGCCCATCGCCGGGATCGGATTAATCAGTTGCGGATAGAGCGTGCCGAGCAGCGCGGTCGTAATCTCCGGAAACTCGTCGCGCAGATTAAGCTGAAGCCGCGCCGTCAGAAAGGCGAAGGATTGGATCAGCCTCTCGACGTGCGGGTCGTTACACTCGTTATCGTTTATTTCGAGCCGCGACGCCAGCTTCGGGTACTGCTCTTTAAACTCCTTGCCCGCCCGGCGCAAATAGCTCAGCTCGTCTCGATAGAATTGCAGCAGCTCTTCTCTATCACTCGTTCTCATACATTTCCATGACTCCGGTTTTGCTGTACAGCACGATGGGAAACGAAACCGGCTCGACCGATGAGCTGAAGCCCGGGTACGAGCGAATCTCGATGACCGTGTCCGTCACGAGGTCGGCTTCGACCGTGATGTGCAGCTTGCGCTCGTTGCTCTCGACATATTCTGCGGTCACGCGCACGTTGCGCAGGCGCGTCTCAAAGGCCGTGATGGTCTGGCTGATGATGGAGGCGATGAGCGCGCGATCATCCGAGCTTTCCGGCGAGAGAGAAGAAAAGTCGGGGATGCCGTAATTGATGACAGTCCTCTCCTCTGCGCCGAGAAGGTGAAGCGGGACGGGGCAGCGCGAGTTAAGCAACTGCCCCAGCTCCGCTCTCACAGACTTCCACAGCGCCAGCCTCGTCAGCACGCGATACGGCGGCGACTCTGCTTTCTCATGCAGCTCTGTATCAACCAGCCGCTCGAAGAGCAGCGCGCGCGCGCCTCCGGTGTTGCGTGAATCTGCCATGACGTGACGGCCTTTGCGGGTGGCCTGGAACGCTTACGACTTGCCGTCCACCGCATTCGTCGCCAGATTCCAAGTCCCGTTGACGACCCCGTTCTGCCCGACTTCGGCATGTTGGGAAGTAAACTTCCAGGCCATGTCGTTGTAGTTGAGCGTCATGGTTTCGACTGGCTTGTCGCCGCCGCCGCCGCCGATGGAGATCGAGGAGATGAGCACGTTCTTCATCGTGTATCTCATCATCTCGATCACTTTCCCGCTATCGTTGCGCCCGATGATGATGTCCACCTGCTTGAAGCCTGTGCCCTGACAGCAGTTCTGTGCCAGCACGGGCGAGGCGGCGTCGAGGTACTTGGTGACGGTCATGTCCTGATGATTGGGTTTGCCGGAGGTTCTTTCCGTGTTGCTCAAGTCTCCGGTAATCTGCATGGCGACGCCATGACTGAACGAGAGCAACTCCATCTTATCTTTATAGTCTTTCAGCGTGCTT
>DASWRG010000022.1:0-23589 GCA_036403295.1 Pyrinomonadaceae bacterium | reverse complement strand
AGCTTTTCGCACACCTTTCCCGATGATGTGGGCATCGTGTTAGTCGGACCGACCGGCGCGGCGCTGTTGATTCAAGATGGAGCGGGCGACGATCCCGACATGGTCAACGTCACCTACACCTTGAGCGATAGCGGCGCGACCATGTTGCCGGGAGCGACCGCATGGACAGCGGGGACGTACAAACCGACCTCCTTTTTCACTGGAGATAATTTCCCTGCTCCGGGGCCGGGAACGACCTATAATATTCCGGGGCCTGTGGCGGGCGGCACGGCGACATTTCAATCGACTTTTGCGGGAACGAATCCGAACGGAGTGTGGCACTTGTACGTGGCGGACTTCACGGGCGGCGATTCGGGGGCGATTTCCGGCGGCTGGTCTCTGACCATCAACGCGGGGCCGACGATTATCCCTCAACACGTCGTAGACTTTGATGGCGACGGCAAGACCGATCCGGCTGTGGTTCGCGCCCCCGGCAGCGATGACATTTGGTACATACAGCAGTCAACGGCTGGCGCGAAGACGCAGCAATGGGGCTTGGTCACAGACTATGTTGTGCCGGAAGACTATGACGGCGACGGCAAGACGGACATCGCTGTGTGGCGCGGGGCAGCGCCTGCTAATTCTTACTTCTACATTCTTCAGAGCGCGACCAATACTCTGGCGACGAATCAGTTCGGTCAAAACGGAGATGATCCGCGCGTCGTGGGCGACTATGACGGCGATAACAAGGCGGATGTCGCAGTCTATCGCGCGGGCGTAGGCGCGGGCGCGCACAGCTTCTGGTATTACCGTTCGAGCATCAACGGCCTGATTATCGGAACTGAGTGGGGACAGAACGGAGACACGCCTGCTCCGGGCGATTATGACGGCGACGGCAGGAATGATTACGTCGTCCGGCGACCGGAAGGCGGCGGTCAGGCCATCTTCTATTTCAAGAACACGACCTCCGGCCAATCCAGCACGATCTTCGGCATACACTCGCCGACGGATGTCATCGTGCCCGGAGATTATGACGGCGACCAGAAGACAGACCTTGCCGTCGCGCGCTACAGCGGCGGCGTGGTCACCTGGTACATTCTCAATAGCAGCAACGCGACGACTTCAAGTTTCGTCTTCGGAGCTTCCGCGACGGACTTGACAGCGCAGGGCGACTATGACGGCGACGGCAAGACTGACGTGGCGGTGTGGCGCGACGGCACGCCCGGCATCTTCTACTGGCGTCGCTCTTCTGACGGAGTGACCGGCTCGTTGACGTTCGGCACGACCGGCGACTTTCCGGCGGCTAGATACAACAGCCACTAGAGCGATTGACATGAGCGATGCGCGATACGAACAAAGCGCGTCGCTCATCTTCTCGAAGGCGGTCGGAGAATTTCTTAGAAGCTGTTTGAAACGTCCCGTCAGGACTTGATGAGAATAGCCCGGCAATTTATTGCTGGGCGAGAGCCAAGACAGAAGTTTGAGTCCCGCCAGGGACGATTGAATCCTCAGTCGTCCCTGGCGGGACTCATTGATGCTGGCTCGTCTATTCCCCGCAATAAATTGCCGGGCTATTATCGCTCGTCCCTTGCGGGACTTTTCAAACAGCTTGTTAGCTCTGAACGCCTTTTTATCTTTGCGCGGCTTCCGCCTCTTTAGGCTGCCGGAGAGATTCGGGCTATAATCTCGGCCTCGCTCTAAAACGAATCAGGTTGAGGGGAATACACGCTTTATGGATGAGAAGAAGCTGCAACACTTTCGCAGGCTGCTCATGGAGCAGTTGCGTCGGCACGACGAGAATGTCCGTGGAGGTCAGGCCAACGCGCTCGAAGCGGCGGACGACGGCGTCAAGGACAGCGCGGACATGTCCGTGCAGGATGTCAATCAGGAGACAGCCCTGCGGCTCGGCGAGCGCGAATCGCAGATGGTCGCGGATATAGATCAGGCTCTCCTCAGAATTGACGAAGGCACTTACGGCATCTGTCAACGTTGCGGCAAAGAGATTGACGAGCGCAGACTCGAAGCCGTTCCCACCGCACGCTACGACGCCCAATGCCAGGCCGCCATCGAAGCCAGCCAGGGCACGGGCGACATCTCAACGCTCTAAAGTTCAAGGTTCAAGGTTCAAAGTTAAGAAAACGTCTTTGACTTTGAACCTTGAACTTCTAAGCTTTCGGATGAGCTTTGTCGTAAACCTCTATCAACTTTTCCATCGAGACATGCGTGTAGATTTGCGTGGTCGAAAGACGCGCGTGGCCTAAGAGTTCCTGTATGTCGCGCAGGTCTGCGCCGCTGTCGAGCAGGTGCGTGGCGAATGAGTGGCGCAATGAGTGCGGGCTGATGTTGTGAATCCCGGCGCAGATGCCGATGTACTTGTCAACCATCCTGCCGACCGAGCGCGTGGTGATACGCGTCCCCTGATAATTCAAAAAGACTGCCTGCGAATCCCTTTCGGCGGGCGGCGCGTTGTGCAGAAAAGCATTGCGCACGGTCAGGTAATTGAGCAGAGAATGCAGAGCCGGATCGCCGAACGGCACAATCCTCTGCTTGCGCCGCTTGCCCGTCACGCGCAGAAGCTTGCCTCTGAAATCTATGTCCGCGAGATCGAGCTTCGTCAATTCCGACACGCGCACGCCCGTCGCGTAGAGCAGTTCGAGAATCGCGCGGTCGCGTTTGCCGAGGTCTGTTTCGAGGTCTGGCGTTTCGATAAAACGCACGGCGTCTTCGACCGAGAGATGATTCGGCAGCTTCTTTTCCAGACGCGGCGTCGAAACCAGCCGCGCCGGATTCAGTTCGACCACGCCCTCGCGCACGAGGAATTGAAAGAAGGTGCGAAGCGCGGCCAATTTACGCGCGACCGAACTCTTCTTCTTCTGCGCCGCGTGCAAGGTCGAGAGCCATTCACGAATCGTGATGTGGTCAACCTGATGCACGTCCACCTCGCGCCGCGCTCCGGTCTGCGCGTCTGCGGGCGCGATGTAATCCAGAAATTGCCCGAGGTCGCTCGCGTAGTTGCGCAAAGTATGCTCGCTCACATTGCGCTCGTAACGCAGGTGCTCGAAAAACTGTGCGAGTAGCTGCTCCATAAAAAGTTAGCGGTTGGCAGTGTGCAGTTGGCAGAAAGGAGCGGTTGAAGTTTAGCAAGCTTTCCGGTGACGAGTAAATTTTAGTAAGACTTACTTGCTTTTACTGCCAACCGCCAACTGCTCGCTGCCAACTATCCTTTCGGTGGATAGTAGCCTTTGCGCGCGCGGACGCGCAGGTTCGGTCGCTTGTTGATTTTTAAAGAGATCGTGCGAAAGCGTCCGTCGCGTTTGTCGTCGTTCGGATAGTAGCTCAAGACGTACTGCTGCGCGAGGTCTGCGGCGATCTGGTCAAAGGCCGCGTCGAGATCATTCGTTCCCTTCGGCACGTAGACCGCGCCGCCCGTCTGCGCCGTGAACTCTTGCAGGCGACGATACGCCGCCAGATTATAAAGATTCGCGCTCTCGCTCTGTCCCGTCTGCACCGCGTAAATCTGGCAATCCGCCGCCAGCATGCGCTGTAAGACGTTATCGAAATCCTGCAACTCGCTGACAGTGTCCGCGCCGTCCGAGACGATGACCATCACCTTGCGTCCCTCATAAGGCCGGAGCAAGTCCGCAGCCTTGACCATCGTGTCAAAGAGCGCGGTCGCGCCGTCTTCGGGCACAGGAAAATGCTCGATGGTACGCACGAGCAGATTCACGTCACTGGTAAACGGCTGCGCCAGAATCGGGTAAGTGTAAATCGAATAGATGGCGGTCTGATCCATCGGGCGCAGAACGCGGCGCAGGAATTTCATCGCCGCCTGTTTCTCAAACTCGCGCGCCTCGCGCAAACTCATGCTGTTGTCAAAGAGCAAGACCATTCGCACGGGCGTCTCCGCGTGACTCAAGTCGCTGATCTGTTTCGTCTGTCCCCCAACATTCAACTCAAAGTCTTCGAGCTTGAGATCGGTCACGGCTTTGCCTTGCGGGTCAACGACCGACGCCGGAATGGTCACGAGATTAGCTTCGACTCTCACCACATCTTCCGGGTCAACCTCTTCGTCATCAGTCGAGGCGACCTTCGCCGCCGGAGAAGTTGACGGCGTCGGCGTCGGCGCGGGCGTCGGCTGCGGCGTGGCGCGGGGTTTCGTGCGCGTCGCCTTGACCGTGGTTGGAGACGGCTGTGTTCTCACACGGCCTGACTGCGCCGAAATTATTTGGGCGAAAGCGAAGACGGCGAGGGCGATGAGCGCGCTTGAGAGCAGAAGATGACGAAGAGGCTGGCGCGCCTGTATCGGTTGCAGAGGTGTCAGAGGCTCGCCGCTTCGACGGGCGGCGCGCTCTGTTTGTCGAAATGTGTGTAAAGCCAAGTATCCCACTCTTTTAATGCAAGTTCGACCTGTAAATGATGACGATCACGTTTACGCTTGACGCGTCGCCTGTGTTCCGACGCGAGCGGCTCAAGCAATGCGAAAGTGATATTGACCGGCTGGTAGTTATCCGCACGCGCGCCCGACACGTAGCGAGCGAGCGCGCCCATCGCGCTCTGCGGCGGAGCTTCGACGAGATTTTCGCCTGCGGCGAGGCGCGCAGCATTCACGCCCGCGAGCCAGCCCGTCGCCACGGATTCGACGTATCCCTCGACGCCGCTAATTTGACCTGCGAAAAAGACCAAAGGTTGCTTGCGCATTTGCAGGGTCGGCAGCAAAACGCGCGGCGCGCAGATGTAAGTATTACGATGAATCTGTCCATACTGCAAGAACTCCGCGCGCTCCATGCCCGGAATCAGCCGGAGGACGCGCGCCTGCTCGCCGAATCTCAAGTGATTTTGAAAGCCGACGAGACTGTATGCGTCGGCCATCAGATTCTCCTGCCGAAGCTGCACCGCCGCATACGGCTCGCGCCCGGTGCGCGGGTCAACCAGGCCTTTGGGCTTCATCGGCCCGTAACGCAGAGTGTCCACGCCGCGCCGCGCCAACTCCTCAATCGGCAGACAAGCCTCGAACCAACGCGTCTCTTCAAAGCGATGCAGCGGCACACTCTTGGCGTTAACCAACTCTTCATAAAAGCGCGCGTACTCTTCCCTGTCGAAAGGACAATTGATGTAATCGTCGCCGCCCTTGTCATAGCGCGCCGCCATGAACGCGACCGTCATGTCAACCGAATCCGCCGCGACAATCGGCGCAATCGCGTCATAAAAGTAGAGTTGGTCGTCGCCCGTCAAACGCATGATGTCAGCCGTCAGAGCATCCGAAGAGAGCGGCCCGGTGGCGATGACCGCGATCTCTTCATCGGGCACGCGCACGACCTCTTCGCGGACGAGCGTGATGCGCGGATGAGCGGAAATTTTTTCGGTGACGTACTCCGCGAACTTCTGCCTGTCAACCGCGAGAGCCGCGCCCGCAGGCACGCGCGTCGCGGCTGCTGCTTCCAACACGAGCGAGCCCGCGCGCCTCAATTCCTCTTTGAGCAAGTAAGGCGCAGTCCCCACCTCGTCCGATTTCAGAGAGTTGGAACACACAATCTCCGCCAGCTTATCCGTCCGATGAGCCGGAGTCTGCTGCACAGGCCGCATCTCGTAGAGCCGCACACGCGCGCCGCTCTCGGCAGCCTGCCACGCCGCCTCGACTCCGGCCAATCCGCCACCGATGACGATGATTTCTTTCATCATTAAAAAGTTTCCCGCAAAGGCGCAAAGGCGCAAAGAAAAACGCGCCAAGAGCGAGTGGCATTCAAGAGCTTAGCGTTCTTCCTTTGCGCCTTTGCGCCTTTGCGCGAGATTCTTTGCTTCATCACACTCAAATCTTAAATGCAGCTCAAGAGATGTCAAGCCTCTCCACCGATAATCATCGTCCCCGTCCCTTCATCAGTAAAAACTTCCGAGAGCAAAGCGTTGCGCGTCGTGCCGTTGATGATGTGCGCGCTCCTGACTCCGCGACCGAGCAGCGTGATGATGTTTTGCAGTTTGGGAATCATCCCGCCCGTCGCCGCGCCGTCGCTGATTAAAGCTTCCGCTTCAGCCGCCGTCAGCCGCGAGAGCTTCGTCTGAGGTTCTTCGGGTCGCAGGAAAATTCCGTCCACGTCCGAGAGCAGAATCAATTTCTCGGCCTGCAACTGCACTGCGATTTCCGTCGCAATCGTGTCCGCGTTGATGTTAAAGACCATGCCTTCGTCATCCGCGCCGAGCGAGGAGACGACCGGCAGGTAGCCTTGATCGAGCAGCACACAGAGGAGGCGCGCGTTAATCTCCAAGATGTCGCCGACGTGTCCGAAGTCAACGTGTTCGCGCTCGCCCGTCTCACGATTCAAAACCTCTTTCGGCGGACGCCTCGCAGCATGCACGATGTTGCCGTCAACGCCTGAGAGGCCGACGGCTTCGACTCCGCGTTGACGCAAAGCGGCGAGAATGTCGGTGTTGATTTTTCCCGCAAAAATCATCTTCGCCATTTCGAGCGTCGCGTCATCGGTCACACGCCGCCCGTTGATAATCGTCTGCTCGACGCCAAGCCGTAAAGCCAAATCCGACAACTGTTTGCCGCCGCCATGCACGACCGCGAGCCTGATGCCGACCTGATGCAGCAAAGCCAGCTCTTCCGCTAAAGAGGCGAGATTTGCCGCGTCCTCCGTCGCCTTGCCCGACAGCTTGACGACGAAAGTCTTGCCTTTGAAGCGTTGAATGTAAGGCAAAGCCTCGCGCAGCAGATCAAGTCTCGGTTGGCTCATCGCTTTCCTCTCAGGTTCAAGGTTCAAAGTTCAAGGTTCAAGGTTAAGACATGGAGTTTGTCTTTCATCCTTGAACCTTGAACTTTGAACCTTGAACTTTTCATTCTATCAGGTTTGCCATGATCGCTTTCTGCGCGTGCAGGCGATTCTCGGCTTCGTCAATCACGACTGAGTTTGCGGAATCGAGAACGGCGTCGGTGACGATGACGTTGCGGCGCACGGGGAGGCAGTGCATGAAGAGCGCGCTATTGGTGCGCGCCATCTTTCGTTCGTCAACAATCCAGTCTTTGCGATAGACGGCGCGCGCGGCGAGGTCACCGTTGGCGTCTCCGTAAAAATGACGACTGCCCCAGCTCTTCGCGTAGACGACATCCGCGCCCTCGAAGGCTTCATCAACTTTTCTGACAACGCGAAGACTGCCGCCCGCGCTCTGCGCCTTCTCTTCAATGTCGCGCATCAACTCTTCGTCCAATTCATAATGCAGAGGATGCGCAATCGTCAGGTGGTGTCCCATCTGCGCGGCGGCGAGGGCGAAGCTGTTCGGCACGGCCATCGGCAAAGGCTTCGGATGCCAAGCCCATGTGAGCGCGACGCGCTGTGGTTTCGTTCCGAGCTTTTCCCTGATAGTCATCATGTCGGCCAAAGCCTGACACGGATGATGCATCGCCGATTCGAGATTGATGACGGGCACTTCCGAATAGCGCGCGAAGGCTTTAAGAATCGGGTCTGTGCGTTCCTCTTCCCAATCCTTCATCGCCGCGAAAGTGCGGACGCCGATGGCGGCGCAATACCTGCCGAGCACGCGGACAAACTCCGCGACGTGCTCGGTCTTGTCGGAGTCCATCACCGCGCCCTCTTTGTGTTCCAGAGTCCAGGCAGTCCCGCCCGGCTCTAAAACTACGGAGTGGCCGCCCAACTCGTAGATGCCGACCTGCATCGAAGCGCGCGTGCGCAGAGATGGATTGAAGAAGACGAGCGCGACGGACTTGCCCGCGAGCGGCTTCGATTGATCTTCATGGCGTTTGAAGCGAAGCGCGCTTTCGATCAATTCGACGAGCCGGTCGCGCGAGGCGTCGGCTGTGCTGAGATAGTTTTGCGTCATACGATTTTATCTAACAAGGCTCTTCAGTGTATCGCAAACGCTTTACCGGCGCATGTATTCGGGTTAAAATGCGCGGCGTTACTGAGGTTGTCAGAAGGCTAACCGCTTAGTATCCATTCTTCCCCTGCGATTGATACATCAAGTCAAACCGGCACAAATTTATCAGGAGTTTCAGCTTGAAGAGGATGCTTCGTCGTCAGTGGAGGCCGGAGGATTTGAGAAACTTTCGCTTCGTCCGGCGAAATCTCTTTATGAAGTCATGTTTGCCGAATATGATACGCTGCGCGGCTGAGGCTCATGAGATAATTGGCCGCACGGTTTACTTGAACCCTCGTTTTTGAGCAGCTTCAGTCTCAAAGTACTTTTTTTTCGGAGCTTAACGTTTTCAAGGAGTTACATGATGAACAGCCTACCTCGTCGAACGCTCGCACTGGCGTGTGTTTCGTTTTTATCAGTCCTGACTATTTTCATTTTGAGCGCGAGTCGCGCGCAGGCCGGAGCATTGGATACGACCTTCGGCTCGGGCGGCGGCTCCGCAATCAGCGTCAACGCCAATGATTATCCGGTCAGGGTTTTTGTCCTGTCTGACGGCAAGATACTGATTGCCGGGGAATCCGTTTTCGTCGGAGTTCATATCCTCGGAGCTAATCCGATTCTCGCGCGCCTCAACAGCAACGGCACGCTGGACAGCTCCTTTGGCAGCAGCGGAGTGGTCAACGGGTCGGGCGCAGGTAACGCTACGGTTGAGGATGCGATTATGCAACCCGATGGCAAGATCGTCCTCGTCGGCGGCGCCAATCCGAGCTATAACCAGCCGCCATTGGATTTTGCCGTCGAGCGCTTTAACAGCGACGGTTCGAGAGACACCACCTTCGGCGGCGGCACCGGATATGTGATCACCTCTATCGGAGGCAGTTATGACTCGGCGAGCGCGATAGTTTATCTGCCGGGAGGCAAGCTGCTGGCCGCAGGCTCGACCAGAGGCACGATGACTTCGCCGGGCGCGCTCGACTTCGTGCGCTACAACAGTGATGGCTCGCTCGATCAGACTTTCGGCGACGGCGGCATCCTTTATTATCTGCTCGGCCAAAACAATAGCTGGCCTGCGGTCTACGATATGAAACTCCTGCCGGACGGCAAGCTGCTCCTGACCGGCAATAATGCGGCGGGCGGAGATTTTCTGGCGCGCGTCAATCCGGACGGCAGCTTCGACACGACCTTCGGGACGAACGGATTTGTTTATTCAGGCTATGTCAGAGGCCGGATGACCATCCAGCCCGACGGCAAGATCATCATCCCATTCTCTTCATCCATCAACGACAACGGCGTTTTTGCGATGGCGAGGTTCAATCCCGACGGCTCGCTCGACAATGCTTTCGGCGTGAGCGGCATCGTCCAGACGCCGTGGCGCAGTAATCTGTCGGGCTTCGCCAACGCCAGCGCCAGTCAGGCGTTCTTGAAGAGCAACGGGGAAATCATTCTCGTCGGCTCAGTCGTTCGCATCAATGGACAGATTGACGGGAGGGACACTTCTGCGGTCGGCGCGGCGGATTACACCGGCAACGGGACGCTCATCGCCAAGACCGCCATCGCCTTTCCGCCTTATCAATCTTACGGCAGAACCGGCGCGGTGCAGCCCGACGGCAAGATTATTGTCGCCGGGTACAATGACGTGAACTTCTCTGACATAGTCTTAGCGCGGCTGACGACCATCACGAATGACGCGAGACGGTACAAGAGGTTCTTCGACTTCAACGGAGACTTGTACACAGACCTGATGATTTATCGTCCGGGCGTGGGCAGCACGCCGAGCGTCTGGTACAACTTCAATGCGTCAATTTCTCCGACCTTCGGCCAGGAGGGAGACATCATCACTCCCGCCGATTACAACGACGACGGAGTGACTGACCTCGCTGTCTTTCGTCCATCGAACGGCACTTGGTACATCGCCAGTGATAACAACGATCCCATTAACCACTTCACTGCCATCCAGTGGGGAGCTTCGGGCGACATCCCCGTGGCGGGAGATTACGATGGCGACGGCAAAGCCGATGTAGGCGTCTTTCGACCGTCGAACGGCTACTGGTACATCTTATATAGCGGAGACAACACGGCCAAGATCGTGCCGTTCGGCGTCAGCGGAGACAAGCCCGTCGTCGGTGATTACGACGGCGACGGCAGGTGCGACCTCGCGGTCTTTCGTCCTTCAAACGGGACATGGTACGTCGCCAACATTGCGACCGGAGAGTATCAGATCGTGCAGTTCGGAGCGAACGGCGACATTCCGGCGCAGAACGATTTCAACGGCGACGGCAAGACTGACATGGTTATCTTCCGACCCTCAACCGGCATCTGGTACACGTCAACCGATCCGGCGACGAATTACGGGGCGGTGCAGTTCGGGCGCAACGGCGACATTCCGGTCGTCGGCGATTACGACGCGGACGGCAAAGCGGACATCGCTGTCTGGCGTCCAACCAATCGCTCATGGTACGTGAGGCGGAGCACGAACGGCTCAGTCTTAGCGCAGCAGTGGGGCGCGACGACTGACATTCCTGTGCCGGGGAATTAAGAACACTAATCACAGAGCATATCTCAAATTTGAAATCTCAAATTTGAGATATGCTCTGTGTCTCAAAAAATCTTCTCCAACTCTTCAACCAACAGGTCAACCTCTGCGGCTTGCAAACAGAGCGGCGGCAGCAGTCTGAGGACGTGCGGGTCGCTCGAAGTGCCCGTGATGATTCGTTTCTCAAGCAGAGCTTGATGCACGCTTGCGGCCTTCTCTTCAAATTCGAGGCCGAGCAGAAAGCCGAGGCCGCGCACTCTCGTAATTTGCGGAATCCGGGCGAGACGCTCGCGCAAGTAGCTCTCAATCGTCAACACATTCTCAAGCATCGCGTCCGCTTCAATCGCTTCGAGCGTCGCACAGACGGCAGCCATCGCCAGCATCCCGCCGCCGAATGTCGTGCCCAGATCATTCTCTTTAATTTGAAAGGCGTGCTGTTCGGAGACGAGGCACGCGCCGACCGGCACGCCGCTCCCCAAAGCTTTTGCCAGCGTGATGATGTCGGGCGCGACGCCGCCTCCCGCCCTGCTTCCGGCGAAGAACCATTCGCCCGTGCGCCCGACGCCCGTCTGCACTTCGTCGTAAATCAAGACGATGCCGCGCGCGTCCGCGAGTTCCCTGAGAGCGATGTAAAACTCCGGCACGGCAAGCCTCACGCCCGCCATTGATTGCACAGGCTCAAGCATAATCGCCGCGACCGTTTCATCCGCCACGCGCTCGACCGACGCTATGTCTCCGAACAAAGCTTCAACGTGTCCCGGCACGTTCGGGCGTCCGAGCGCGCGATACTTTCCCAAAAACGTCGCGCTGATTGAATCAGCCGTGCGCCCGTGAAAGCCTCCGCTAAAAGTGATGATCTTTTCTCTGCCGGTCGCAAGTCGCGCGACACGCATGGCGTTCTCGTTCGCCTCAGTTCCGGAATTACAGAAGAAGACTTTTTTGAGTTTCGACGGAGCGAGCCGCGCGAGCCGCTCAGCCGCACGCGCGCGTGTCTCCGAATAAACCAGGTTCGAGTAAAAGAGCAATTCGCTCGCCTGCTCTTGAATCGCCGCCACCACGCGCGGGTGGCAATGCCCCGTCGCCGCGACAGCATGCCCTCCATACAAATCCAGATAACGCGCGCCGTCGCTCGCCTCAATCCACACGCCGCGTCCCCGCGCCGCCGCCACAGGCATCTTCTTATAAGTCGCAAGCTGAAATCGGTCTTCGCTCGCCGCGATTTCCTGAAATGATGTTTCGTCTGTCATCACAAATGTTAGCCACAGAGAACACAGAGGGTAAAATAATTTCAAATCTGAAATCTCGAATTTGAAATGACGAGCTTGAAAATTTCTCTGTGTTCTCTGTGTCCTCTGTGGCTAATTCCTGTTCAAGGATTCGTCCCCGTCAAAATCAATCCAGTCTTTTCATCCAAGCCGAACATCAAATTCATGTTCTGCACGGCCTGCCCGGCTGCGCCCTTGACCAGATTGTCTATCGCGGAGAAGACGACCAATTGACGCCCGCGCACGGCGAAACCGAGGTCGCAGAAGTTGGTCGTCTTGACCCAGTTAATGTCAGGCGAATTTTCGACGAGGCGAATAAAAAATGAGTCCGCATAAAAATCTTTATAGAGAGCGCGGACGTAGGCTTCTTTCATCTCGTCTCGCGTCTCCGCGTAAATGGTGGCGAAAATTCCGCGCGCGACCGGCAAGGAATGTGTGATAAAGACCAGCTCGCTCGTCCAATCACCGACCGCCTGTAACTCCTGCTCAATCTCCGGCACGTGTTGATGCGCGAAGGGCTTGTATGCGTAAAAAGAGTTCATGCGTTGCGGGTGATGCGTGTTGGCCGCAGGCTTCGCGCCCGAACCGGACGAGCCTGTCTTGGCGTCAACCACGACGCGCCCGCTCAAAAAATTGTTCGCCACCAGAGGCGCAAGCCCCAACAGCGTCGCCGTCGCAAAGCATCCCGGATTCGCAATCCGCCGCGCCCCTTGAATCGCCGCGCGATTCGTCTCCGTCAAGCCGTAAACAAATTCTGATTGCGCCTCCATCGCCGTGTGCTCGCGCCCGTAATGCCGCTCAAACTCTGCGCTATCACGCAAGCGAAAATCGCCCGAGAGATCAATCACCTTCACTGTTTCAGGCACGCGCGGCACAACGTCCATCGCCTGCCCGTGCGGCAGAGCGAGAAAGAGGCAATCCAGCTCTCCCAACTCCGACAAATCTTCCGGCGCATTCGTGAAACGCAACTCGGTCAAGCCCAAAAGATTGCGATGCACTTCGCCAACAGCTTTGCCCGCGTGCTCATTCGCCGTCACCAACGCGATCTCGACAGACGGATGCATCAACAGCAGGCGCAACAATTCCGCGCCGCCGTAACCCGAACCGCCGAAGATGCCGACACGTAGTTTCATGTTCAAAGTTCAAGGTTCAAGGCTCAAAGTCAACAGTTCAAGCGCAAACCTTGAACCTTGAACTTTGCACTTTGAACCTGATGATTTCAAAGAGTCGCGCTCCGTCTCTTCGCGCGTTGCCCGCCGGAACATTGAACTCGCGCTCGATGTAATCCTCGCCCATTTGCGAATCGGTGACGGAGCCGGCGATTAAATCAATCTTGAGGCCGCGCCGCTTGAACAATTCGATGCCGCCCCACGCGCCGACGTAATCCGAAGCGCAGAAGATGAGAGCCGCCGTCGCTTCCCTCAACTGCTCGTCATCGAAAACGGAGTCTACTGCGTAGCCGCCCAGGATGCCGTCGCCAAGCTCAATCACAATCAAGTCGGGCGCGCTCTCGTTGAGCCGCGCGATAATCGCTTTTGCCACCGGCGCGAGATCGCCCGCGCCGACCGTCGAAGGCAGGCCGCAATCCAGAAAGCTCGCCGTCGCCACCGCGCCGTGATCCGACATATTGAGCGTGTCGCGCAAGCAGGCGACGCCAGACAGCTTCGCCGCCGCGACTTTCAAGCCCGCGCGCGTCGCGCGCTTGATAACTTCGGTCGCAGCATAAGTCTTACCGCTATTCATGCATGTGCCCGCGACGAGGACGAGCGGCGCGGTCTGCTCCAAATTCTCGCGCGGCACGAGAGCGCGATCCGCGATGTTCATCACACGCCCGTCCTCGTCACAGGCAAGGCCGATGACCTCGACGCTGATGGCATCGCTCAGGCTCGAATGATGTCCCGTGCAAAGCCCTATCACGCCGCCCATGTTCAAGAGGTGAAGCTTGTCTCCCGCATGAACGCTCTGCGGCACTTCGCCGACAAAACCTTTCAAAGCGCGTCGGCGTCCCAAGACTCCGACCAGCACGTCTCCCGGATTGATCTTCGCAAGGCGACCGGTCGGCAATTCCAACTGATTGTAGGTCGCGCTGTCGGTCAGAGCGCGCACGACGACGCAATCGCCCGCGCGCGGCGTCGCGCATTCGTCAACAATCGCCACGGTCTTCTGCATGCCGAGCGGCGAAGTCACCGAGCCGAGCTTGTCAGCTTCAATGACGCCGATGGAAATGTTTGTGTTGGCAATCGCGCTTTTCATTATTGAGTCAATCCCTTCAGTCGCAGACGAAGAGCGTTGAGCTTGATAAAGCCTTCGGCGTCGCGCTGGTTGTAGATGCTGTCGGCCTCAAAGGTCGCCAGCTTTTCGTTGTAAAGCGAGCGCGGCGCGCGGCGTCCCGCGATGATTGCGTTGCCTTTGTAAAGCTTGACGCGCACATCGCCAGTCACATTAGCTTGAGTTTCATCAATCATCCGCCGCATCAACTCGAACTCCGGCGCGAACCAGAAGCCGTAATAGACGCTCTCCGCAAACTTGACGCTGAGCGAATCGCGCAGGCGCACGACCTCTCTGTCCAACGTGATTGATTCGAGCGCGCGATGCGCCGCCTGCAAGATAGTCACGCCCGGCGTCTCGTACACGCCGCGCGACTTCATCCCGACGAAACGATTCTCGACCAGATCAACCCGACCGATGCCGTGTCGGCCTCCGAGTTGATTGAGCATCTCAAGCAGCGCGACCGCGCCCATCGCTTGACCGTTGACGGCGACAGGCAGGCCGCGCTCAAAAGCTATCTCGACATACTCTGCCTCGTCCTGCGCCTCCTCAGGCGATGCCGTCATCTGAAAAATATCCGCCGGAGCTTCAGCCCACGGGTCTTCCAAAATCCCGCCCTCGTAAGAGACGTGCATCAGATTGCGGTCGGTCGAATAAGGCTTCGCGTGCGTCGCCGTGACGGAAATGCTGTGCTGCTCCGCATAAGCGATCAAGTCCGTGCGCCCTTTAAATTCCCACTCGCGCCACGGAGCGACAACATGTATGTCAGGCTCAAGCGCGTAGTAAGTCAGCTCGAATCTGACCTGATCGTTGCCCTTGCCCGTCGCGCCGTGCGCCACCGCGTCTGCGCCCTCCATGCGCGCAATCTCAATCTGCTTTTTGGCGATCACAGGACGCGCCAACGAAGTTCCGAGCAAGTACACGCCCTCGTAAACAGCATTAGCCTTAACCGCAGTCCAGACATAATCGGTCACAAACTCCTGCCGCAAATCTTCGACATAAAGCTTTGACGCGCCGCCCGCGCGCGCCTTCTGATCCAATCCCGCCAGCTCTTCGCCCTGCCCCACGTTCGCGCAGTAACAGACGACCTCGCACTCGTAACGCTCTTTGAGCCAGTGCAGCATCACGGACGTATCGAGTCCGCCGGAATAAGCCAAAACGATTTTTTTAATCTTCTTCGTCATAAACTTTTTACTTCTAATCAAATATTTCCCAAAGCTTTTTGATCGCCCCGCGCTGCATTTTGCGCTCGCTGACGGCGATGAAGATCGTGTCGTCGCCTGCGATAGTGCCGACAATCTCAGGCAGTGCGGCGCGGTCTATCTCGACGGCGAGGGCGGAAGCCAGGCCCGGCTCGCATTTGGCAACGACGAGCGCGTCGCCCGCCGCCTCCAGACTCAAGAGGCCATGCGCCGCCGCGCCCTCAGTTGCCGCCGGCAGCGTGTACGCTCCACGCTGCTTGACGACGCCCAACTCGATCAGGTCGCGCGAGACGCTGGACTGCGTTGCAAAGACCCCGGCGCGCTCCAAGTGCGCCGTCAACTCCTCCTGCGTGCCGATACGTTTGCCGCGTATCAGGCTCAGTATTTTCTTTTGTCGCGTCTCTTTCCGCATCTCAAGTTTATGCAAATTATTTGCATAATATCTGCGTAGATGCATAAAATAGCAATTTCGATGCATAATGTCAAAGAGTTGCGACCCTTTTTATCCTGCCGCGCGTTACAATGGGCGGCGACGTAATTTAGACGGAGGATGGTATGGGCGAGTCGAAAAATTTGTGGGGCGGGCGATTCACAGGCCGGGCTGATGAGAAGTTTACGGAGTTCAATCGCTCGTTCGGGTTCGACCGCGTGCTGTTTGAGGCGGACGTGTGCGCGAGTCTCGCGCATTGCGAAGCCCTCGGCGGCGCGGGCGTGCTGAGTGTGCAGGAGGCCGTGCAGATTAAGAACGCCTTGCATACGATTCTCAAACGCGCGGCGACGGACGCGAGCTATTTTGACGAGCTGCCGTCGGAAGACGTGCATTCATTTATCGAAGGTCGGCTGGTGCAGCTGATCGGCGACGCGGGGCGCAAGCTGCACACGGGGCGCAGCCGAAACGATCAGGTGGCGACGGCTTTCCGGCTCTGGCTGCGTGATGAAGTGGATGCTATCAGGCAGCTTGTTCGCAAGGCGCAAGTGGCTTTGCTCGACGCGGCGGAGAAGCATAGCGAGGCGGCTCTGCCCGGTTACACGCACCTGCAACGCGCGCAGCCCGTGTTGTGGGCGCACTGGTGTCTGGCCTATTTCGAGATGCTGGCGCGAGACGGCGAGCGTTTGATGGAAGTCAGGCGGCGCGTCAACGTGATGCCGCTCGGCTCCGCCGCGCTGGCGGGCACGTCGTATGAGCTTGACCGCGCGGCTGTCGCGCGCGAGCTTGGTTTTGAAAGCATCTCGCGCAACAGTCTTGACGCGGTGAGCGACCGCGACTTCTGCGTTGAGTTTGCGAGCGCGGCTTCGCTCATCATGATGCATCTCTCGCGGCTCGCGGAAGACATCATCATTTACTCGACCGCAGAGTTCGGCTTGCTTGAATTGAGCGACGCGGTGGCGACCGGCTCAAGCCTCATGCCGCAGAAGAAGAATCCGGATTCGATGGAGCTGGTGCGCGGCAAGTCGGGTCGCGTCTTCGGTCACCTCCTGTCGCTGCTCTCGATGATGAAGGGATTGCCGCTCGCTTATAACAAGGACATGCAGGAGGACAAGGAAGCCGTCTTTGATACGGTTGAAACTGTCAGAGGGTCGCTGGAAGTGGCGACGACCGTCATCAAAAATATGCGGCTCAACGAAGAGAGGGCGCGCGAGGCAGCCGCGCGTGGCTACATGAACGCGACCGAGTTGGCGGATTATCTGGCGCGCAAGGGCATGCCGTTTCGAGAGGCGCATGATGCGGTCGGTCGCATCGTCTTGCGCGCCATCGAGCGCGGCGCGGAGCTTGATGAATTGTCGCTCGAAGAGATACGAGAGTTCTCGCCGCTCATCGAAGAGGATGTGTTCGCGGCTCTCTCGCTCGAACAGACTTTGGGGACGAAATCGCAGG
Organism: Pyrinomonadaceae bacterium; assembly: GCA_036403295.1. GTDB lineage: Bacteria > Acidobacteriota > Blastocatellia > Pyrinomonadales > Pyrinomonadaceae > JACMLC01. The sequence goes on along the minus strand of DASWRG010000022.1, from coordinate 6,597 downwards.
CGGGCGGCACGTCGCCCGCGCGCGTCGGGGAAGCTCTGGCTGCGGCGCGTGCATCGCTTAATGAGAGATAAGCTGGCACAGTCATTTGTAGGGGCAGTGCTTGTCCCTGCCCGTATCGTCCGAAGACGATGAGCAAGATTCGCAATCATTCAAGCTTGCATTTCAAGTGAATTGATTCGCGCCTTCGCGCGGCGGGCAGGGACCAGCCCCGCCCCTACGGTTTTTGAAATGCGCTCTGAATTTCAGTTAATCGTCAGCTCAAGTTCAGTATTTACAGCGCAGCCTATCGGGTATAGAATCTGCGGCCATACGAGAAAGGGTTTCGCGCACCTGTTCAGAACAGCGCGCCTCGCACGCACTGCGGCTGAGGGCGACACTCATCATTCGATGCTGAAGCGCACGGATTGGATTGAATAGCAGTTCGCTCACGCCCGCTTCATCACCCCAAAACTCGTTCACTCGAATATCATACGCGCCATCGGGTTTATCCGCCTCGCGTCGAAGCCCAGAGCGCGATTAACCCTCGCGGTAGCTGGCTCACTCAAAAATCCTCGTTCTTAACCTGCGGACAATTCTTCGCCTGCGGCATCGGGGCGCGCCCCTCGCGCACGGACGCCGGCAAAGCGATGACAGCCAGCCGCGCTGGTTCGCAGCCGTTCAGACCTTGAAAGGAGGTCTTTATGAAAAGCCTGAAAATTTCCGTAGTTGTGCTGCTTCTGGCGCTGTGTCTGCTGGTCGCGCAGAAACCGCCGTCGAGCGAGGCTTGTGGCGGGAGCACTGTCTCAGTGTGCGTGGTCACGACGACGGCTTGTTTGAAGACGATGGTGATGTCTCAAGCAGTTCCACTCGTCGTCGTCGTGCCGCCCGCGACGAGCACTGTGTATAACGCTCCGGTCAGTCTCTATCTACAGTGCCCGACGCAGAACAACTGCGGCGCGGCGTGCATGAACGGCGGCGGCGTACCCTCTACGGCGAGCATTTCGATCTCGCTCGTCCCGTTTCCCGGCGCGACCTCAGGAATCACGCCGACCGCGTCGGGCATGATCTCGACGGCTAATGGAACGATGGCCTTGCCCGGTTGCTCCGCGCTCGGAACTTTCAATAACTACATGGTGCCCATCAGCATCGCCGCCGGGACGCCCTTCGGCGTCTATAGCGTGGTCGCAACCTCTACGGTCAACTATACGGACAACACGACGCTGACGCAGACGCGCAGCAACACGGTCGTTTGTCTGGTCGAGCCCGCGCCGGGCAACCCAGGCGTGCCGCGTCTTAACCTGGAGCTGCTGTCGCCGTCTCTTCAGCGCGCCGCGCCCGGCGATCAAAGCATCTCGATGTACAGGGTTACCAATAACGATCCGACCTTCTCAGTCTCTTTGACGGCCTTTGCCAACGTGAGAGAGGCGGCTCTCAAACCGAACGGGGCGAATGAGCTGCAAGGCGTGTTCGCTATCCAGCATTTCTTCGGAGACGATTTTCCGATTGCCTTTAACCCGTCGGGTTGCATTCCGCTTCCGGCTCATCCATTCACACAGCCTGAAATCAGCATGCCGCTTCCGGTCATCCCGCCCAACACTTCCATGATGATTCCCATCGGGATACGTTCTTACGGGCAATGCGGCTCAGGCTCTTGCGCCGAGAGCACGCTGAAAGTCTCAGGCACGTTTTCCAACGCCGCTCCGGCCTTAGCCTGCGCGGCGTTATCTCACTCCGTTGACACCTCTCTGCCGACGACCGGCTGCGGCGGGATGGGCGTCAACGACTGCAACGCCAACGGCATCCCGGATGCTCTGGATGTCATCAACCACACGTCTCAGGACACGAACTTTAACGCTCTGCCCGACGAATGCGAGCCGGGCTTTATCAAAATCCTGAACACAGTGCAGGTCACACCGCAACTCGTTTCGCCGGGACAGGGGCTTCAAGTCAGTCTCATCACCAGCGCGCCGGTGATGAACGCGTGGGCTAACGGAGTGCCGATGTCGAGCATGAACGGCGTGAATTGGATCGGCACGATTCTGGCAGACACGCGCCCGGGGCCGCAGACGGTTTACGCTCTGGTCAAAGATGCGACCGGCAAGGCCGCGACGCACATCGGGACTTACAGAGTGCGCGCTAACAAGGCCGTAGACTTTGACGGCGACGGCAGGTCGGACATCTCTGTGTACCGTCCCTCGAACGGGACTTGGTACTTGCAACGCAGCACGGCTGGATTCACGGCGAACGCTTTCGGCGTCAGCACAGACCGCATCGCTTCGGGTGATTACGACGGCGACGGCAAGACCGATCTCGCCGTCTATCGCCCGTCAACGGGCATCTGGTACATCATGCCAAGCTCGAACAACACGCTGCAATTCCTGAGCTTCGGGGTGACCAGCGACGTTCCTGTGGCGGCTGATTACAACGGCGACGGTCTGACGGACATCGCCGTGTGGCGCGAATCGTCGGGCACGTTCTACGTCTCCAGAGGCTCAAGCACGAACTTCATCGCGCAGCCGTGGGGGACGACCGGAGACCTGCCGATGCCGGGAGATTATGACGGCGACGGCAAAGCGGACTTCGCTGTCTTTCGCCCGTCAACCGGCGTCTGGTATGTGCTGCAAAGCTCGAACAACACCCTCAACGCGATTCAGTGGGGCATGAACAATGACATCCCCGTGACGGGCGATTTCGACGGCGACGCGAAGGATGATCGAGCCGTGTATCGTCCGAGCACAGGCACATGGTATATCCTGCAAAGCTCGAATAACACTTTGCGCGCAGATGCCTTCGGCCTCAATGGAGATATTCCAGCGCCCGGAGATTACGACGGCGACAACAAGACCGACCTCGCGCTCTTTCGTCCGAGCGTCAATACCTGGTACATCAAGCAAAGCTCGAACAATCTGGTCATCGGGCAACCGTTCGGCGCGTCGGGCGACGTGCCCGTGCCGATTACTTTTACCGGACTGCAATAAAGTCAGTCCGTTTTTTAGCCACAGAGGACACAGAGAGCACAGAGGGAAGAAATCAATCTGCTAAAGAATGATTTTTATCTCTGTGCTCTCTGTGTCCTCTGTGGCTATCCTTGTTCTGCTCGTTGCGTCCCGCGCTGTTGACTCGCCATCTGAATTGGTTTAACTTTTCGTCGCCCTGCTCGTTTACATGACAGGCAAGCTACAAAGATTCGCACATCAACAAACCGGACAGCGCGCTTCAAGTGCTGTCTCTCGGCCACACAGACTTTCTTGCTAGATAAGGATTAAAAACATGTCAATCTCCTTCGTTCGTCGCGGCTGGCTCGCAGTCTTTTTGATGCTGCTGCTCGTCGCCGCCGCCGTGCCGCCTTTGACTTCGGCCTCTTCACCATCAAACAAACTTTCAGTCCGGCAAAGTGACAGCGAATACGCTTTGAGCACGCCTGAGCTGGGCACGTTTCATCGCACTTCAAATAAGATTGAGGGCGCGCGTCTGATTCAAGTCCCGCGCTCGCGCGCCGAGCTTGCCGTCTGGCAGGAGCGGCAACCGGACGGACGCTCCGTTCCCTTTTATGCCATCAGTCTTGACGGGCAAACGGTCGCGCGCGTCGCGGAGACTTCATACGACCTCATGCTGCGTTACGCGAAGTTTGACCCGACGATGGAGCGTCCGGCGATTCCCGAAAACTTGAGGCCGACGCCGCCCGGCGCGGACGGCGTCTATATCGTGCAATTCGTGACGCAGCCGCTCGAAGAGTTTCGCCAGGAGATTACTTCGCGCGGCGGCACGATTTATACCTATCTAGCCAATCACGCGTATCTCGTGAAGATGAACCCGCAAACGCGCGCCCAAGTCGAAGCTCTGCCGTTCGTGCGCTTCGTCGGCGAATATCAACCGGCTTATCGCCTCGAAGAATATCTGCTTCAGCATCTCAACGAGAATAACTTCAACCTGCCGACGATGCGTTACAACATCATGGTCTTGGAGCGCGGCGCGAAGCAGGAGGACGCGGTCGCGCGGCGCATCAACGAACTGGGCGGCACGGTTGATTTGACCATCCCGCAGGGCTTTCGACTCGAAGCCACGCTCACGCCCGCGCAGCTTTTGGAAGTGGCGAAGATGAATGAAGTGCTCTTCATAGATCGTTGGAGCGCGCCCGAAGCTGACATGGACATCGTCCGCAACGTCGGCGGCGCGAACTTCATCGAATCCACGCTCGGCTTTAACGGTCAGGGCGTGCGCGCAGAGGTGATGGACGGCAACATGCTCTCCACGCATCAGGACTTTCAGGACGGACTGGCGACGCTCTTTCACGGCGCGCACTCAGACCCGGATGTGAGTCACGGCACTTGCACGTTCGGCATCGTCTTCGGGAGCGGCGTGGGCAACGCTCAGGCGCGCGGCATGCTTCCCGGCGCGCAGAAGATTTTCGCCTCTTACATCTCGCTGACCAATCGCTACACGCACACGCAGGAGTTGGTCAGTTCGCCCTACAACGCCGTCTTTCAGTCGAATAGCTGGGGCGATTCTCTGACCACCGCTTACACTTCGATTTCGGCGGAGATGGACGACATTCTCTTTAAGAATGACATCGTCATCGTGCAATCGCAGAGCAACAACGGCAATCAGTTCTCTCGCCCGCAGGCGTGGGCTAAAAACATAGTCTCCATCGGCGGCGTGTTTCACTTCAACACGGCGAGTGAAACCGACGATTGCTGGTGCAACGGCGCGAGCGTCGGCCCGGCTGCGGACGGGCGTCTCAAGCCAGACCTCGCATACTTTTACGATTCGATTTTCACGACCGCCGGAACCAGCAACACCAGTTACACCACTGGCTTTAACGGCACGAGCGCGGCGACGCCGATGACGGCAGGCCACTTCGGCATCTTCTTTCAGATGTGGCACAACGGCATCTTTCACAACCCGACGGGCGCGACCGTCTTTGACAGTCGCCCGCACATGACGACCGCGAAGGCGATGATGATTAACACGGCGCACCAGTGGGCGGAGGTCGGCGCGGGCGCAGACCTGACGCGCGTGCGCCAGGGTTGGGGCAGAGCCGACTTGCAGAATCTTTACAACCTGCGCAATCAAATGTTAATCGTCAACGAAACAGACTTGCTGACCAACCTCGGCAGCCGCAGCTACTCTGTGGACGTGCCCGCCGGAAGCACGACGCCCATGAAGGCCACGCTTGTCTTCGCAGACCCGATGGGCAACACCGCCTCTTCACAGTCGCGCATCAACGACCTCTCTTTGAAAGTGACCTCGCCGTCGAACGTCGTCTACTGGGGCAACGTCGGTCTGACCGGAGCCGGTCAGTGGTCAACTCCGGGCGGGACGGCGAGCACGGTTGACACGGTCGAGAACGTGTTCATCCAGAACCCCGAAGCGGGGAGATGGACGGTGCAGGTCATCGCCAGCGATGTGGTGCAGGACAGCCACCTCGAAACGCTCGCGACGGATGCCGATTACGCGCTGGTCGTGTCGGGCGTTCGCACGCGCCGCACGCCGTTCGATTTTGACGGCGACGGAAAATCCGATGTCGCGGTCTTTCGTCCATCGTCGGCCATCTGGTACATCTTGCAGAGCAACAACAACTCTCTGCGCTCAACGCCGTGGGGACTTAGCTCCGACGGCCTCGCTCCGGCGGACTACGACGGCGACGGCAAAGCTGATGTCGCCGTGTATCGTCCGGGCACGGGCAGCGTCTTCTATATTCTGCAAAGCTCAGACAATTCGGTGCGCTCGACGCCGTGGGGCACGACGGGAGACATGCCCGTCTCCGCAGACTTCGATGGCGACGGCAAGGCTGATGTCGCCGTCTTTCGTCCTTCGACGGGCGCATGGTATATCCTGCAAAGCTCGAATGGCTCTGTGCGCGGTCAAGCCTTCGGGACAAACGGCGATGTGCCTCAAGCGGGCGACTTCGACGGCGACGGCAAAGCAGACCTCGCGGTCTATCGTCCTTCGACGGGCGTGTGGTATATCCTGCAAAGCTCTGACAGCAGCGTCCGCGCGCAGGTGTTCGAGACGAGCGGCGACAAGGCTGTGACGGCTGACTACGATGGCGACGGCAAGACAGACACAGCGGTCTTTCGTCCCTCGACGGGCACTTGGTTCATCATCAATAGCTCGACCTTAACCCTCGTCAGGCAGGCTTGGGGCACGAGCGGCGACCGCCCGGTGCCTGCCGATTACGACGGCGACGGCAAAGCTGATGTCGCGGTCTTTCGTCCGAGCGAAAACAACTGGTACATCTTGCAGAGCAGCACCAGCACGCTCAGAGGAGTAGCGTGGGGCGCAAGCGGCGACGTGCCAGCCGAATCAGCTTACATTCCATAATGTGAGCGACAGGCCGCAAGGGCATAACAACAGGGCTGAGAAGTGAAGCTTCACTTCTCAGCCCTGTTTCATGTCGTTTGCGATGTGAGCAGAACCCGCCCGCTATCGCAGGCGGCGCTGATCTAATTCCCGCAATCTGGGGTCAGGTCGTTGGTGATGCTCCACGACGCGTTCTCCGTGCAGCTCACCACCGCCGAGACAAAGCAGCCGTCCACATCTTCCGCGATAACCTTGATGCCTGCCTCATAGCAGGAGACATTGCTCAGCGTGAACGATTGCCCCGAACTCAAGGTC
>DASWRG010000021.1:0-46477 GCA_036403295.1 Pyrinomonadaceae bacterium | reverse complement strand
GAGTCCCGCGTCAATCTTCTCGTAACCCACGAGCCGCACATTCGCGGACTTGACCATCGCATCAGCCGCTTCGATCATGGCGACCAAGCCCATGCATTCGACCATCCCCAGAGCTTCCATCTCTTTCAGACCTCTCAAAATTAGTTTTAAAATTCAAAAGCCGTCTGCTCAAACTGTTCGGCAAACTAAAAGCTGTACTCATTTTTGCATCTCGGTCTTCTACTGAGGCGCGCGCGTGTAAACCAGCTTGACGGCGCGCGTGCCGTTCGGCCCGCTCATCGAAAACGAGTCGGTGAGCGTCTTGCCGTCGCTCGACAACTCCCACTTCTCTTCGATGTCTATATTAAAATTCTCTTCGCGCACTCTTCTGCTGATAGAGGCTTTGGAGACGAGCTTTGAGCCGCTCCATTTGGTTTTGGTCTTGAGGTCGCCGCCGCCCAGGAGCGCATGATTAGTTTCGCCGCGCCCGTCCGTGTAGAAAACCAACTCGCCCACATGTTCATTTCCATTCAGCGTCATCTTACGAGTGACGTGAAACTCCGGCTCGCTCAGCGCGACCGTCATCGTTATGTCTGCGTTAGCGATAGGAGTGCCCTCAGCGCGACCATAATCGCTCTTCGATTTATCAATCAACCAGGTGCCGTTAAAATCCGGCTTGGCCTTGCCCTCACTCTTCGTCTTGCCCTCCTGCGCCGCGCATAAGGTCATCAAGGATAACAGGCAGCAGACGGTCAATAGTTTCTTTATCATCGCTCGAATTTTCCTCCTCAACTCTATCAATTTCTCAAAGAATGAATCGGCGCGGGGATGCGTCCGCCGCGACGTATGAAGTCGGCGCAGCCAAAAGTGTTGACGGGCATGATGGGCGCGCTGCCCAGGAGGCCGCCGTATTCGACCATCTCGCCCACGCCTTTGCCGGGCACAGGGATGATTCTGACGGCGGTCGTCTTGTTATTCATGACGCCGATAGCCATCTCGTCCGCGATGATGGCCGAGAGAGTTTCGGCGGAAGTCGAGCCGGGGACGGCGACCATGTCTATGCCGACTGAACAAACGCTCGTCCATGCTTCGAGCTTTTCGAGCGTCAAAGCTCCGACCCTCGCGGCCTCAATCATGCTCGCGTCTTCGGAAACAGGAATGAACGCGCCGCTCATCCCGCCGACGGACGTGCTCGCCATCGCGCCGCCCTTCTTCACCGCATCCGTCAAGAGAGCCAGAGCGGCGGTCGTGCCGTGCGCGCCCGCGCGCTCAAAGCCCATCGCTTGGATAATGTCTGCGACCGAATCGCCGATGACGGGCGTCGGCGCGAGCGAGAGATCAATAATGCCGAAGGGCAAACCGAGTCGGCGCGCGGCTTCGCGCCCGACCAACTCGCCCGCGCGCGCGAGCTTGAAAGAGAGTTTTTTAATCAGCTCGGCCAGTTCATGCAAGGGCATATCTTTGGGCGCGTGCTGCACGGCGTGATTGACCACGCCGGGGCCTGAGACGCCGACGTTGATGACAGCTTCCGGCTCGCCGACGCCGTGAAAAGCTCCGGCCATGAAAGGATTGTCCTCAACCGCGTTGGCGAAGCAGACGAACTTGGCACAGGCCAGTCCGCCGCGCTCGCGCGTCCGCTCGGCGGCGTCTTTCAAAATCTCTCCGACGCGGCGCACGGCATCCATGTTGATTCCGGCGCGCGTCGTCGCCACGTTGACGGACGAGCAGAGCCGCTCTGTGACCGAAAGAGCCGCCGGAATCGAATCCAGAAACTCGCTCTCGACATCAGTCCAACCCTTGTGGACGAGCGCGGAATAGCCGCCGATGAAATCCACTCCGACGGTTCGCGCCGCCTCATCAATCGCGCGCGCCACAATCGTCAGGTCGCCGCCCCGCGCTCCTTCGACAATCATCGCAACCGGGGTGATGGAGATTCTCTTATTGGCAATCCGGATGCCCACCTCGTCGCCAATCTCATCAACGGTCTGGACGAGCCGCGCGGCCACGCGCTCGATCTTGGCGCGAGCGCGCGAAGCAGTCTCCTCAATCGAACCGGTCGCGCAATCGCGCAGAGAGAGGCCGAGCGTCACCGTGCGTATGTCCAGATGCTCCATCTCCGTCATACGCAGGGTTTGCAGAATTTCGGTCCGGGTGTATTCCATAAAAAGGTTCAAGGTTCAAGGTTCAAGGCTCAAGGTTTGAAGGCGTCTTAACTTTGAACCTTGAACTTTGAACCTTGAACCAATGCTTATTTGATGAAGCTGAGCAAGAGCATGACGATGAAAATGATAAAGAGAAAGACTGCGATGATGATGAAGCGCAAGCTAGGGTCAATGGCCGAAGCCTCTTCGATCATCGTGCTCGAAGCCTGACGCAGCTTCTCGACGCGCGGGCGCACGTTCTCTTGCATCACGCCGCGCGCGGCCTCTTTGACACGTTGCCTCTTGGAAAGGCTCTCATCCTTTGCCGCGACGGCTCGCTGTGCGACTGCATGATTGCCGTCGGCAGCATCGGGCGCGGCCACGTCCGCCGCGCTCGGAGTCGCGCCTTGAGACGAAGCCTCAATCACTGTTGAGAGCGGCGGCAGCGGCGTCGTTCTCAAATCCTGCGTCGAGCTTTGAAGCGGCTGCGAGTCGGCGGCCTCCGGCGCGGAGAGCGAGTCTGATGCAGAGCCTTTGAGCTGCCGCCCGCACTGCGGGCAGAACTGCGCGCTCGAACGCACGGATGCTCCGCACGAAGGGCAACGATGAGAGATTTCCGGTTCCATAAAAACAGTGACGAGTGACGAGTGATGAGTGATGAGTGATGAGTGATGAGAGCCAAGCTGTTTGCCTTTTACTCTTCACTCATTACTCATCACTTCTTTATATTCGATGCATGGCGTTGAAGAGGTCTTCGCGTTGGGCGTAGATGCGGACGCCGAGACGTTCGCCGGCCTTGCGAAAACGCTCCTTGAGCGCGGTGGCGGATTCTTTGGCGCGCGACATGTCCGCGATGATAATCATCGCAAACTTGCCTTGCACGACCGTTTGGTTGATGTCAACAATGCTGCAATCGGCTTCGGCCAGAACCTGCGAGACGCCCGCGACGATGCCCGGATGATCCACGCCGAAGACCGAGACGATCAAGCGACTTTCGGAATCAAGATCGCGCCGCGCGCCGCCATGCTCGCTCAAAGCGTTCGCCCCTTCGGCTGACCTCGCAGCCTGAGAGCCGCCGCCGTCCGTCTCAACCACTGGCTCAATCGCGCGATAAATGTCGGTCACGAGCTGCTCGACCGTCCCTTCGTCCGCGCCCGCGCCGAGCCGCCCGTAGACCGCCCGCGTGATTCGATAAATCAGCTCTTCGTTCGCCATCGCTAAAGAAGGTAAAAGGTAAAAGGCAAAAGTAAGATAGCAACTCCTGCTTATTCTTCACTTTTTACTTTTACCTTTTACCTTTTACCTTCCATTGTCTTTCCCCCGCAGCTCGCGCGCGGCCTCGCGTGCTTCGTCCGACACGGTGTCCTGCATGTCCATGCGATCAACAATGCCGACGACCGCCGCCTCGATTGCCATCTCCTGATTGCCGATAGCCGTCCGCGCCGCCTTGCCGTAAGCGCACATCACGATCTCGCCCACTCCAGCGCCGAGGCGGTCTGCGACGACGACGATATTTTTGGTCGGCTCTTTGTCGAGGTCATACGGATGCACAATCAAAAAACGGACGCCCTCCAAATCGGGCGTCTTCTTCGTTGACCAGACTGTGCCGACGACTTTTCCTAAAAACATGTTCTTTGTACTTCGTACTTCGTTCTTTGTACTCTGTTCTTTGCTTGTCTTAATCAGCTTGAGTTCTGCGACTCAGGCTTGAGTAGCGTGCAAAGAACAAAATACAAAGAACAAAAATCAGCTTTTAAGCTTTAGCGAACACCTCCGCAGGCTCTCCTATATCGCGCGCGGACGGGGTGATGATGGTGCGCGCGTTGATGTAAATCTTCTCGCCTTTCTGAATCGCGCGGCGCACGTCGTCTTCGCTGACGAAATCAACGGCTTTGCGGCTGTTGCCGTTGGTCGCGGGCGGCGCGGGCTGTGATGCAACCGGCGCGGGCGGCGGCGCGTTCTGCGTTGAGGAGGGAGCAGAGCCGTTGCCGCCGTTCTTGCTCTCGGCGGTCGGCGCGGCTGCGGCTTGCGGCGCGGCCTCGGAGGCGTCGTACATGCTTCCGGCTTCAATATCAATCACGGGTTGATAACGCGCGGGCGATGAAGAAGCGGGGAGCGGCGCATGCGCGTGCGGCTGCTCTTCTGTGCGCCCCGCGAGAAAGCGATCAACGATGGCCGCGATCTCTTCGCGCCCGATACGCGGCGCGCCCGCAGGCTGTGCGGCTGGCTGAGTCATCTGCATTGGTTGCGGCTGCGCAGAGACCGCCGGACGCGCGCTCTTGACGGGTCTGGTTTCAAAGGCGACGCGCTTGATGTCCATCAAGTGCAGAGGCGAAACGTTGTCGGAAGTCACATTGCCGCCCCAGGAGCCGCAGCCCAAAGTCATTGACGGAGGCAAGGCGGTTGAAAACCCTATCGCGCCGTGCGTCGTCGGCGTGTTGACGGTGACGCGCGAGGCGGGCATCTCTCTGCCGTAGGCGATGGCCGCGTCGCGCGAGCGCGTGTGAACGCCTGCGGTGTGTCCCATCCCGCCATAGCTCAAAATTTCAAAGCAACGCGCCGCGCCGCGCTCCAATCCGTCTTCGACATAAAAAGCGAGGAGCGGCGACAGCTTTTCCATCGAGAGCGGATGTTCGCGTCCGACGCCGCCGACATCAGCGATGATGCAGCGCGTGCCCGGCGGGACGCTGAGACCCGCCATCTTCGCAATCACTTCGACGGACTTGCCGACAATCGCCGGATTCAAAGAGCGTTGCGGCGTGGCGACGACTTTCGCCAACTGGTCTGCTTCCGAAGGACTTAGGAAATGTCCGCCCTGCGCGCGAAACTGTTCGCGCACGGCTTTCTCAATCGGCGCATCAGCGACAACCGCCTGCTCAGAAGCGCAGATCGTGCCGTTGTCAAAACAGGTGCCCGTCAAAATATCCTGCACGGCTTTGGCTACGTCGGCAGACCTTTCGACGAAGACAGGGACGTTGCCGGGGCCGACGCCGAACGCGGGCTTGCCGGATGAATAAGCCGCGCGCACGAGTCCGATGCCGCCCGTCGCTAAAATCACGGCGGTCTGCTTGTGCTTCATCAAAGCCTCTGTGCCTTCAATCGTCGCGGTCGTCATGCAGCCGATGGCGTCTGCGGGCAAGCCTTCTTTGATGGCTGCTTCGCGCACGACCTTGACCGTCTCGTTAATGCACTTGGCGGCTGAAGGATGCGGCGAGAGGACGATGGCGTTACGTGATTTGATGGCGATGAGACATTTGAAGATAGCTGTCGAGGTCGGGTTGGTCGAAGGAATGATGCCCGCGACGACGCCGCGCGGGCTGGCGATTTCGACTACGTCTTTCGTCTCGTTGATGACGCCGACCGTGCGTAAGCTCTTAAAATAATTCCACACGTCTTCGGACGCGAAACGATTTTTTTCCTGCTTGTCGGCGGCGACGCCGAAGCCAGTCTCTTCGACGGCCATCGCGCCGAGGCGCGCGGCTTCGCGGAGGGCTGCGCGCGCCATCGCTTCACAAATCCGATCAATCTTGCTCTGATCGAAACGCGCCAGCTCGACCTCCGCGCGATGCGCCGCCTCGACCAGATCACGCGCCTGTTGCACCGACACGAGGTCTTTATCAACCGACATCACAACCTCCTGACAGTTTTCAGTTTTTAGTTTCCAGTTAAAGCGAACGGCTGAAAACTGAAAACTAAAAACTGAAAACTGTTTACTTCGCCCTTTCCTTATTATTCTCGCGCGCTCCGGCTGGGAGCGAGCGGCCTTGATCGCCTTCGCTCAACTGTCCGCGCTCGCCTGCGCCGAGGGCGCGTTCGTCCGGGCTGTAGCCCGTGCGACCGTTGACGGGCAGCACGCGTTCGACTTCTCCGTGCGGGCGCGGGATGACATGGACGCTGATTAGCTCGCCGACTCTGCGTGCGGCGGCAGCTCCGGCATCGGTCGCGGCCTTGACCGCGCCGACATCGCCGCGCACGAAGATCGTGACGTAGCCCGCGCCGATATATTCTTTGCCTAAAAGTGTGACGTTCGCGGCCTTGACCATCGCGTCGGCGGCTTCCACCGCGCCGACGAATCCTTTGGTCTCAACCATTCCAAGCGCTTCGAGAGGCATGTGCTCTCCTCCTCACTTTGCTGTGGTAGATATTAAAAACGAATTTGGCTCTCGTGAACGCTTCAACGTATCACCGCCCGCGCGAAGAATCAAGAGACGCGCCAACTTTTGATGTGACAAATGTTTGACAACTTTTGCCAACGAAAGTTATAGTGCGAGCCAAAGCGGGGGATTTTAGATTTGCGATTTGCGATTTTTGATTGGCGTGCGGCTCTATCTGAAAGGATTGAAGCTCAATAGCCAAGCCTTTATCAATCTAAAATCCAAAATCTGAAACCTAAATCTAAAATTGATTTCCTCCCACCGACTACTTCCCCGAAGGGCGGACGCGGATTGGTGATGGCAGCATCATTTGGCGAACAGTTGCGGCTCGCACGCGAGGCCAGAGGCATTTCTCTGCGCGAAATCTCCGAACAGACGCGCATCTCGACGCGTTATCTCGAAGCCATCGAATCCGGCGATTTGAAACGACTGCCGGGCGGCATCTTCAATCGCAGTTTCATCAAAGCTTATGCCAAGTACGTCGGTTATGATGAGAAGGAAGCTTTAGAAGCCTACGCGCGGACGGCGCGCGAGCAGGGCGGTTCTGATGAAGTTGCGACGACGCCTTACAAGTCGCATGTCTACACGGACGGCAGCGGCTCTCGCTCGCCCTTGATGACGCTCCTCTTGTCGTTTCTCATCTTAGCGATTCTCGTGCTCGGCGTGTGGGCAGCCCTGCACTGGTATCAGAGGCGCGAGGCCGGAGCGGCGAATGAGACTCCAACGACGACGAACGCGCCGCAACAGTCGACCGCGCCTGCTCAGAGCACGAACGGTCAGGCCGCGCCGACAGCCGCCACCGCAGGCTTTGTCATTCAGCTCAAAACACGCGATCAGGAGGCATGGGTCAAGACAAGGGTTGATGAAGAAGACTCTCACGAGACTATCTTAAAACCGGGCGAGGTTAAAGAACTCAAGCCGACGCAGAGATTAAGCATCAAATATGCGAAAATCAAAGCTGGCGCGCTGGAGTTGACTATTAACGGACGCCCGGCCAAAGTGACAGCAACCTCGACCACCAATCCGGTCGAGATGGTCATTACAAAGGACGATTACGAAAAGTTTTTACAATAAGCATGAAGTCGCAAAGTCTCAAGTTTCAAACCCAAGTCGTGTTTTGACTTGGGATTTTGCTTTTTGGAGCAAGGAGTCATCATGATTACAAACGATTTGACGGAAGGTCTCACTTTTGACGATGTGCTGTTAGTTCCGGCGCGCTCGGACGTGTTGCCGAACGAGACGGACACTTCGACGCAGTTCACGCGCGGCATACGCCTCAGGATTCCGCTCTGCTCTGCCGCGATGGACACAGTGACGGAAGCCTCTCTCGCCATCGCGCTCGCGCAGCAGGGCGGCATCGGCGTCGTCCATAAAAATCTCTCCATCGAGCGGCAAGCCGAAGAGGTGGACAAAGTGAAGCGTTCGGAATCCGGCATGATCGTTGACCCGGTCACGATTCGCCCCGACCGTCCCGTCAGCGAAGCCCTCAACGTAATGGAGCGTTACAAGATCAGCGGCGTGCCGGTCGTAGACGAAGACGGACATCTCGTCGGCATCATCACCAACCGCGATTTGAGATTCGAGACGCGCTTTGACATTCCCGTCTCCGAAGTGATGACCAAACAGCCGCTCGTGACCGTTCCGGTTGGCACGACGCTCGACGAAGCGAAGGTCGTTCTCCAAAAGCATCGTATCGAAAAGCTCCTGGTGATTGACGGCGACAAGCACATCAAAGGCTTGATTACAGTCAAAGACATACAGAAGGCCATCAAATATCCTTCGGCGGCGAAAGACGACCTCGGACGCCTGCGTGTCGCCGCCGCCATCGGCGCGACCGGAGATTTCAAAGAACGCGCGGACGCCCTCGTCAAAGCGCGCGTTGATTGCCTCATCATTGACACGGCGCACGGCCACTCTTCGCGCGTCATCGAAGCCGTCAAGGAGATCAAGCGACGCTATCCCGACACGCAGCTCGTCGCCGGAAACGTCGGCACGGCGGAAGGCACGCGCGAGTTGATTGACGCGGGCGTTGATGCGGTCAAGGCCGGCATCGGGCCCGGTTCGATCTGTACAACTCGCGTCGTCACAGGCGCGGGCGTGCCGCAGATTACGGCGATCACGGATTGCGTGAAGGCCGCGCGCGGGAGCGGCGTCCCGATCATCGCTGACGGCGGCGTGAAGTTTTCGGGCGACGTGGCGAAGGCGATTGCGGCGGGCGCGGATGTGGTGATGATCGGCTCTTTGTTTGCGGGCACGGAAGAATCGCCGGGCGAGTTGATTCTTTTTCAGGGACGCTCTTTCAAAGGTTATCGCGGGATGGGTTCAATCGGCGCGATGCGTCAGGGGTCGAGCGACCGTTACAGTCAGGAGCGGACGGAGATGGAATCCAAGCTCGTCCCGGAAGGCATCGAAGGCAGAGTCCCTTACAAGGGAACTTTAGCAGACATGGTGACGCAACTCATCGGCGGCCTGCGCGCGGGGATGGGCTACACGGGCTGTCGCACGATCAAAGAGTTTCAGGAGAACACGCGCTTCATACGCATCACCTCCGCCGGACTCCGCGAGTCGCACGTACACGATGTCATCATCACGAAGGAAGCTCCGAATTATCGTTTGGAGTAAAGACAAAGAGTTTCCCGCAAAGGCGCAAAGGCGCAAAGGAAGAACGCAAAGGTGTTGAATGCTGCTTGCTCTTTGCGTCTTCTTCTTTGCGCCTTTGCGCCTTTGAGGGAGAATTTTTCACTCTCACTCACTCTCTTTTTTCTTATCAGTCAAACGCTTGAACACTTCTTGCAGGAGTTCAGTGCCTTTGCGCGGCGGCATCTCTTCGGGATGAGCCGCGACCCAGCGCGGCGCGAGAATCAAAGGCACCCACGGGATAAATGTTTTGGCAGGGTCTTGTGTCAGGCGGCACAGCGCGATGGAGACTTTGTTTGGAACTTCGACGCCCTCGACCGTCTCGATGGTCGGCGTCGCGCAGTGCTCGGGAGAAGAGGTGACCAGATACTCGCGGCACGCGATGGGGCGCGACGGGTGAATCGAGCACGACTCTTCCTCTAGAAAAGGACAGGCGATGCCCTGCCTGAAATATTCCATCCCGAACTCCATCATCTCGCCCAATTGGAAACGCTCAGGATACTCAAGCTTCTCCAACAGTCCGGCTGCGCGCAATCTCTCATAAGCGTCATCAAAACGCGCGCGAACAGTTGTGCGGCGCGGCTCAGGGAGTGATTCAATCAACTCGACGAGCTGATGCGCCTCCATCTCCGCGAGCGGCACAAGCTGGCGACAGCATGCCCCGCATCCCTTCTTGCAAGAGACGGCGCGCCCCTCGGCTTCGGCCTCGCGCACGCCGACGCCGACCAGAGCTTCGGCCAGAGATTGAAAGATCGGCAGCATCCGACGCGGCCTCGTCTCTCCGACCGGCACAGTAATATCCATCTCAAGCTGCGCGCCCGACACGTTCAACTTAATCGAAGCCGTGACCCACTCTCCGGCTTCATCCATCGCGTGGCTTTCATCAGTCATGGCGATTCTTTCTTTGCTTGCAAAGATAAATTCATCAACTCAGCCAGCTTGCATTCCATCAACCCATTTCATTGTTTACATCTTGCCTCATGAAATGTTTTGTCTCAATCCGACATACACATTTAGAGCGTCGTAGTCTGTTCTCTACCGCGAACTTTAATGAAGGAGAATAATTCACAATGATTACCCAAAATCAGGTTCTTAGTCAGTTGCACAGCTTACGTCACACGGGCTTTGCCGACAAACTTGCACAACATGCGCCAGCGCACGGCTTGCCCGTCCCATACTTCTTTGCGATTGCGAGTCGTGAAACAAACTGTCTCAACATTCTCGGTGATTTTCAGCATGGCGAGTTTCACGGCGTCGGAATTGTCCAGATTGATATTCAGCATTCGCTTGCGCGGCAGGCGCGGGACAGCGGAAGCTTTAAGACTAATCCCGATCCGCTCATCGAGTTCGGCGCGCAGATGCTGGCAGACAACATCAACAAAGCGGCGCAGAGATTTCCCAACCTCGGCGCGCAGCAACATTTGAAGATTGCTGCGAGCGGCTACAACTGTGGCATAGAAAGGGCCATTACCGGAGCTATACAGGGAGACAGCGACCTCCACACGACAGGCCACGATTATGGCCGGGATGTCATGACACGCATGGCTATTTTTGAAGAACTGATTGCGCATGGGAACTAACGGAAGCTCCCTTTAAAAGATAAGCGGCTCGGCTTCGATGCCGTAACGTCTGGGGTTTTGTGCGATAGCTCCGATGGAGAGAAAGCGGAGGACGAGATCGTAAGCCTGCGGGCTGAGCTTCTGATTCTCGTGCAGAAACCAGACGTTGCGGATCATCGCCGGAGAGGCATCGGGACGCTTCTTCGTTAGCTCTGACATCGTATCGCGCAAGGCGTTTGCGCCGCCCGTCGAAGAGTCTAAAGTGGCGACGCACAAAAGGCTCTCATTCGCCAGCTCGTTGCCGATGACGACGCGCGATCTTGAGAGCGACGGAATCAGGCTTTGCGCGACCGCGATTGGGTCGCCGCGCGAGCCGTCCTTGTCCATCTTCGCCAGCGCGGCGAAGACGACGAGCGCGAGTTTGAGATCGTCGCTCCTGGCTTCTGCGGCCAATCCCTGCACGCCGCGCTGCTTCACCGCGCGCAGGTTATCTCTGAGCGCAGCCGACCCGTTATATCTTTTAATCCGCTCGTCAATCTCTTTGACGCTCTGCTCCGTCAGAACGGGGCTGCTGTCGCTCTTGCTGATGCCGCGCATCACGGCCAGAGCGTTTCTCTCGACTTCATCAAGCTCGTCGGAAGGTTGAGACGGCGGAGCGTCAACCGTCTCGCTCGCGCCGGGCGAAGGCAAGGGCGGCGCGTTTGTGTTTTCCAACTCGCGCCCTTCTTCCCTTCTGCGGTTCACATTCGACTGCCGCTCTCCGTCCGTCTTCGAGCCGCCGCTTTTCAAAGCGACCGCCGCCAGCGCGACCAGCGCGAGCAGCACGAGCGCGACGACGGGCGCGATGATGTACACGTTCAGCCCGGACGAAGTCGCGGAATCTTCTGGAGAAGTTTCAGGCGCAGCTTTGCCGGTCGCTCTCGTCGCAGTTGTTTTTGTCGCGGACTTTTGCGCCGCGAGGCCGGATTCAACCTGTCGCAGCAAGTCCGCCTGATCGGCCTGCGGCGCGGACGCGGCGGGCGAAGCGGCTTGCGCCCTGTGCGCGTCCGCTAACTCAACAGTCAATTCGCACACGTCCGCCAGGTTAATCACATCGCCGTCATGCAGCTCGACCGGCGTAGTCACGGGCGAGCCGTTGAGGAAAGTTCCATTGCTTGAGCCGCAATCGGAAATCTGCACCACGTCGTCAAAGCTTTCAATCAACGCATGACGACGCGAGAGGCTTGAATGCTCGATCATCAGATCATTGTCGGGAACGCGCCCGATGAGAAATCTTTTCGACTCGACCCGCGCCCGCCGCAAACGCCCCGCCTCGTCGTAATATGAAAGTGTGATTTCCATAAAAGATTCAAGGTTCAAAGTTCAAGGTTCAAAGTTCAAGGTCATCTCTTAACCTTGAACTTTGAACTTTGAACCTTGAACCTTCTCATTGAGTATAGCTTGAGAGCGGTTGCAGTTGCACGCCGAAGACTTGCGGGTTCTCGCCGACGATGGCGGCGGCGAAAAATTTGGTCGGATAGTTTTTATTCTCTTTTTGAAACTGCGCGGAAAGATTGTCGGCCTGCGCCAGAAGAGTCCAGAAGCTTCGCTCCTGTTGTCCCGCCGCGCTCAGAGCTTTTTCGAGATTCTGGCTGAGGCCGCCTTCGCCGCTGTTGTAGCTGGCGATGGCGAGCGGCACACTGCGCGGCCCCGTCCCGTATCTGCCGATGAGAAATTTGATGTAGCCTGAGGCGGCGCGCGCAGACGGCTCAGGCTGGCAGCGTTCGTCGGGGTTTGAGGGCGACGCGCCGGGAACGATTTTCAGGCCGTAGGTTCTGCCCGTCGCCTGCGTGAACTGGTACATGCCGAGCGGCCCCGTCGGACTTTGCAGACAGATGCAATACTCCGACTCGATCATCGCCAGATAAAGCCCTATCTGCGGGTCAAGTCCCTTCTCGTTAAAAGCGTGAATGATAAAGGGCGCATTGCGGCTGCCGCGCGTGAGCAGTGTCGTCAAATCGTCGCGCGGAAAATTACAACTGCCGCCGAGTCGCGGACTCCTGAGGCGTCTCGCGTAAGTGTCAACGAAGGCTTTGATCTTCAAAGCGGCTTCGGGCGTCACGGCCTCGGCTTCGCGGTTGCCGATCATGCGCGCGACGCGCTCGGCACGCTGCTCGACAAACTTGCGTTTCTCATCCTCGGACATCTCAAGATAAGTCTTGCCCGAAGGAGGAACGTTCTTCGTCGCGTCCTCTTCCGGCAACAGATTGTCGTTAGGCAGCCCGCCCAAATCATTCGGAGAGGATGAAGGAGAAGGAGTCGCGCCGTTGTTGTTATTGAGTGGGGGAAGCTCCTCTGTGCGGCGCGTTCGTTGACGATTGTTCGCAGAGTCTTCATCACCGCCGCCGCCCACGCGCGAGCCGATGGCGAGGGCGGCAATCAGAATCACAAAGACCGCCGCGAGGGCAGCGACGATAGGCCAGACTTTGAACGTACTGCCGCCCGTCACAGCCGCTTTCGCTTGAGCAGGCGACGCGCGCTCGACGACCTGACGAATGCTGACGGTGATGGTCGTGTCGTTGCCGATGGAAATCTCGTCGCCGTCCGCGAGCGGCGAGCCGACGGCAGGCACTTGCGCGCCGTTGAGGTACGTGCCGTTGGTCGAGACTTCATCCAAAATCCAGACGCGGTCAGCCTCGCGGTGAATCGTCGCGTGATGACGCGAGAGGCCGTCGTCATCCAGTTTCAAAGTCACCTCCGCGCCGCGACCGATGGAAAGCTCGCTTTCCGTCATAACGTATTCGCGTGATCCTGCCGGAGAGTAGATCGTGAGCGTGACTTCGACCATCTGTGCTATTTCTTCGGATAGAGACTCGAAAGCGGCCTGTCATTGATGAGGCCGAACTTCTGCGGATTCTCGCCGACGATTCCGGCGGCGAAAAACCTGACGACGCGCTCGCGTTGCTCCGGCGATTTTATCACTTTCCAAAAATCGCTGCGATCAGGCGGCAAGAGCGTGCGCCACTCTCCGGCCTCTTTCGGAGCCATCCCGAAACACGCGACGCCGTACAGGAAATCTCCCTCGAAGAGTGAGACGAAGAGAGCCTTCGAGTAAGCGGCGGCGACGAGCGCGGCGCAGCGTTGCGTCGGATGCGAGAGCGGCTCTGCTTCGCAACGCCCACTGTAACCGTTGCTCTCGGCGAAAGCCTGCGTCATCTGCCACAAGCCTTCGGGCGAAGTTTTAGCGGTCGTCCCCTGAGCTTTCGCCAGCACGAAACGGCTGCGGCTCATCGCCAGCACGTAGCCGAGCGGCTGATCCAAGCCCTGTTCGCCGATGAAAGAAGAGTTGATGACATCGCGGAAGGGACGCGCGCGTTCAGTGAAACCTGTGACCGCGTAATCGTTGACGCGCGCTTGTACCTGTCGCAAGAAATCGGAGTCGTACTTGTACTCCGTCTTGCTCGAAAATTCTTTCGCCAGACGAATGCAGAAATCCCTCACTTCCACAACTGAAACCGACGCGGCGGCTTCATTGTTCGCTTGTGCGCCGACGGTGTTCTGTCCCTCTTCGAGCGGCGGCGGCGTCTCGGACGCGCCCGCGCCTGTGCCGACATTCGCGTCGAGCGCGATGAGGATGGAATCTTTCTGTAGCTGCTTGTTGCCGTCCTGGTCTTCGACGACGACCGAGAGGATGTGATTGCCGGGACGCAGGCCGCGAAGCTGAGACGGGTCGAGCAAGACATCAAAGGGCGAGGCTTCCGCGCTGACGACCTCCCGCTCGTCGAGTTGATAACTGACGCGCTCGATGCATTTCGCGCCTTCGACTTCGACGCGAATCGGAGTCGGCTCGCGCACGGTCGTCCCCGTCGGCGGGCTGACGATGTGAACCGTCGCCTCGCACTTGCCGGAGCGCGCGAGCAGAAGCACGGCGGCGATGATGGCGACGACGGCGAGGCCGCCCGCGATGGCCGCGACGATGATGAAAGTTGACGGGCCGGATGAAGCTGTGGGCACAGATGGTGTGACAGATGCGACGTGCGGCAGGTCGAGCGCGCCGCCGGAAGAACTGCCCGCGCCGCTCATGTTTGCATCAGCCTCTTCGTCGCGGCTCTCCGGTTTCGGTTGCAGAAACTCGATCTCCGTACTGCCGCCGATTAAGATCACGTCGCCGTCCTTGAGCGCCACCTCGAACTCGACGGGCGCATTGTTGACGGTCGTGCCGTTGCTGCTGCCGAGATCAATAATCCAGAACTCCGCGCCGCGCACTTCAAGCTCCGCGTGATAACGCGAGACGTTCGAGTCCTCTTCGAGACTGATGATGTTGTCGGGCGCGCGACCGATGGAGACGACGCTGTCGGAGATTTCAATCGAAGTCGTGGCCTTCCCCGGCTGGCTGATGATGAGTGTCGCGTTGGGCATAGAAAAGCAAGGATGAAGGCGGAAGGATGAAGGATGAGAAACAACGTGTTGATAGCTTCTCTGTCAGCCTTCAACCCTCCGCCTTGTGCTTCATCCTTCCGCCTTCATCCTTCATCCTTGCTCTTCATCCTCCCTTGTTGAGGACGAGGGTTTTGATAATCTCTTCGTTGTCTTTGGTGTTGACGTTGACGAGCCTGATGGCATACTTCGTATCACCGGGTTTTCGCTCCAAAGACTGCCCGGACTCGCTGAGCAGTTGTTCGATCACGGACGGCTTGATGAGGCCGCCCGCTTCGGCTGCCTGATTCGGCAGATCGAGCAGCATGTCGCGGCTGAAGATGAGCGTGAAATACTCTTGACCGGCGGGCGGCAGCACGGGCAAAGCGCAGTCAGCCGGTTTCGTCCCCGGCGGACAGCTCGAAGGCAGTATCAACTCCTGATTCCGGGTCACGTAGTTTTGACCGCCATTGACGCGCGACTGCGGAAAGATAATCTGCCCGTTGGCGTCCTTGCTGGTCTGGTGAATGATGTAGAGATAGCCGTCCTGATTGGCCTTGACGGCGAGGCGCAGGCGGTCTCCGGCGAAGAAGGTGTTTAAGTCCGCGTTGGTCTCCTGCATTGTGCCGTCGGGCTCAACTTTCAAGATGCGATATTGCACGGCGAGCAAAGGGACTTGCTCGACGATCTTCGGCCTCTGCCGGGTCGGCTTCGGGCGCGGCCTGCGCATCCGTCGTCGCGGCTTCTCTTTGCGCTCGACCGTGACGGGTTTGTCGTAAGTGACCGAATCAACCTGCGCCGCGAGCCTGGGCGCGAAGAGCAAGAGGGGAAGGAGGAGACTTCCGATGACCGGCATGATGTATTTAAGTTTTGAAAATACAGGTGGCATATTTTTCAGTCCTCCAGATAAAACTCACTTCTGACCTTGCAACGCGCGCAGCCGCTCTTGCAGCTTGGGGTCATTGGCCGAAACGACACAGCGAAAGCCGATGAGCCAGCTTCGCTCGCGCTTTTCGGCGGCGGTAAAGATGGGCGGGGCGTAAGTTCTGTTAGTCGTCCGCGCGAAATCAGGCTCAGAGCCGAAGTGACCGCCTCTGACGACGCGATTCTTCGTCCCGTAGTTTGGATTCGATTCCGTATTGCCCTGATATGGTTGGTAGAAAGCGTCTATCCATTCAAAAACATTTCCGGCCATGTCCTGCACGCCGTATGCGCTCGCGCCCGTCGGGTTCTGCCCGATATTGGACGGAGGCGGCGAGCCGCCCAAAGTCGCGCGCCCGGCCTCGTAATTGTCGCCCCACGGATACTGACGCTTCTTCGCGTCCTTCGGCCCCCACGAAGCGGCCTTCTCCCATTCCTCTTCGGTCGGCAAACGCTTGCCAGCCCACTTCGCAAACGCCGCCGCGTCAGCCCATTCGACGCCGATGACGGGCGACTGCGGCTTGTTCACAAAGTAGCCTTTTTCCCACCACGGGTCGGTCGGATACCTGTGCTTCGTCGCATCGCAGAACTTTTTGTACCACTCGTTCGTGACTTCAAACTTGTCTATGTAATAGTCCGGCAGCGTGACTTTATGAGCTGGCTTTTCATCCGCCTCGTGATTGTCGTCGCCCATGATAAACTCGCCCGCCGGAATCAGAATCATCGCGCCGTTGTAATCAATCTCGGTCAAGGGTTGCGCCTCTTCGGGCGGAGCGCCTTCGCCCTTTGTGAGCTGCGCGATGACGATCTTCTCTTCGCCGTCCTTGCCCGTCACCGAAGTATTAAAATCAACATAGCCTTCATGCGACACACGCACGAGCCGCTTGCCCGCTTTGAGATTCGGAACTTGAATCGAGCCGTCGCCAGCCGTCACGCCGTAACGCTTGCTATCAACAAAGACCGCGCTGCCCGGCTCCGCGCCCTTGACGATGAGAGTGAAGCCCGGACTGCTCGGCCAGAGGAAATAGATTAAGGCTGCCAGAGCGAGCAGGATGACTCCGCCGCCGACCAGAAAAATCCAGACGGGGACGCGGCGCGGCGCATGCCCTCCCGGCGGCGGCGCGGGCGGAGGCGGTGGCGGCGGCTCAGTCGCCGGACGAACAGGCAAGTCCTCTCTCGGAATGCGTGCGTTCGGCGTCGTCGAGCCGAAATCATCCTGCCTCATCGGACTGAAATCTATATAAGTTTCTTTCACTTTTAATTAACGCCACACGCCTGCGGCACGGCGCGTGACGGCTTCCGGGATACTATCGAATGAACGAGCGAGACATTCTCTTTTGCCAAGACCAAAAAGCTAAAATACAGCATGGCCTTTGTCAAGGAAAGGAAAAAGCAAGCTGCGGACACTATAGCGAAGAGAAAAACAATTTCCCGCAAAGGCGCAAAGACGCAAAGCAGAAGACGCCAAGAGCAAGCAGCACTCAACCGCTTGGCGTTCCTCCTTTGCGCCTTTGCGCCTTTGCGTGAGCTTCTTTTTCTTCCTTATCTTTGAAACCGACCCACTACCAAAAGCCGACGCGTCTTTCATTCTGTCTTCCGTCTCCTGTATTCTATATTGAATTATGACGACGCCAGTTCAAACACGCCATCGCCACGTCTCGCGCAAAGCGAGCCTCTTTACCGAATCCGTTATCCGCGAGATGACGCGCGAAGCCTTAAAATACGGCGCGGTCAATCTCTCGCAAGGGTTTCCCGATTTCGCCGCGCCCGATGACATCAAGCGCGCGGCGATGCAGGCCATCGAACGGGACGTGAATCAATACGCCATCACCTGGGGCGCAAAGGATTTCCGCGAGGCGATTGCTCGTAAAACGAAATCGTATCTAGACCTTGAGATTGATCCCGAAACGGAAATTACAGTGACCTGCGGTTCGACCGAAGGCATGATCGCCGCGATGATGGCGACGGTTGATCCCGGCGAAGAGGTCATCGTCTTCGAGCCTTTTTATGAGAACTACGCGCCCGACGCGATTCTCTCCGACGCGAAGCCGCGTTACATCCCCCTGCGCCCGCCCGATTGGAGCTTTGACAGAGACGAACTGAGCGCGGCTTTCAACGACCAGACGAAAGCCATCATCATCTGCAATCCGAACAACCCGACGGGCAAAGTCTTCACGCGCGAAGAGCTGGAATTCATCGCCGCGCTCTGCCGCGAGCATGACGCGCTCTGCTTCACGGATGAAATCTACGAGCACATTCTTTACCCGCGCGCTGGTCAAGAGATCAAGCACATCTCGATGGCTCAGCTCGAAGGAATGCGCGAGCGGACGGTCATCGTCAATTCGATGTCTAAAACCTATTCGGTGACGGGCTGGAGAGTCGGCTACTGCATCGCGCCGCCCACCGTGACGGGCGCGATTCGCAAAGTCCACGACTTTCTCACCGTCGGCGCAGCCGCCCCTTTGCAGGCCGCAGGGGCATATGCCCTGCAACTCCCGCCGGAGTATTACGACAAGCTGCGCGCGGATTACACGGCGCGGCGCGACCTCTTGCTGCCAGTGCTTGAGAGCGCGGGCTTTCGCGCGTTCCGCCCCGACGGAGCTTATTACATCATGACCGACATCACGGATTTCGGTTTCACCAATGATGTCGAATTCACGCGCCACCTGATACGCGAAGTCGGAGTCGCCTGCGTGCCCGGCTCAAGCTTTTACAGCCACCCGGAGCGCGGCTCGCAGCAAGTCCGCTTCTGTTTCTGCAAAAAAGACGAGACGCTTCATGCGGCAGCCGAACGGCTCGCAAAATTACAGGCGCGAATTTGAGAGGGAAGCTGTTCTGCGTTTCTTTTATTTAACGCACTGAATCTGATGTGGGACACCAAACGACAGGCTATCTGGCTCGCGACCGCGCTCGTGCTCGTCACGCTGGTCGTCATTCCGCAGGCTTATGACGAAGATAGGACGTTCGATGTCGGGTATTTCATCCTGCTCGAAATAATTTTCGTCGGCGTCGTCGTGCCGATGTTTTATATCTACTCGCGCAAGAAAAGATAGGGGCGCGAGTGCGAGCAGTCCGCTCTTCAGCATATCCTTCACCCTTCGTCTGACAATTTTTTTGTGAGTTCGAGATAAAGACTGCAACCAGCCTGCGTCAGCAGGCGAGAGAGTGTAGCCCCACGCGTCAGCGTGGGGAACGGAGCGAAGTTAGATGTTGAGCCTGCGGCAGCAGGCGACAGATGAGTGGCAAAAGAAGCATCTGTCGCCTGCTCGCGCAGGCTCTATCTCTGATGCCCGCCATGACCCCCATGCTGACGCATGGGGCTACACTCTAGCCGCCTGCTGTCGCAGGCTCTGTGAGTTTCTTTGCTTATCTCGAACTGAAGTTTTTTTACTGCTTCACCGCCGGCGGCTGGAAAGTTTTGAAGCGGAGGTTGATGCCGGGGTCTGCGACGATGAGCAGGCGGCGCGCGTCCAGATAGGAGACGTTGTTGGGAACGTACGAGAGGATGTAACGGTTCTTGCGCAGCTCGTCGCAGATGGCGGCGGCGGCTGTGCGCGGCTCGTTGACGGGAAAGACGCGACCGCCCGTGCCTTCCGCGAGTTTTTCAACCACCTGCACGGGCTTCGGCTGGTCGCGGCGAAGCGCGCCGCCCGTGCGATCCGGAGCTTGCAAGAGATAGACCGTGATGTCTTGCGCCTGTAACGCGCTCAAGGTCTGCTCGAATTTGGTTTTGCTGCCGCGATCAAGGCCGTCGCTGATGACGACGACGACGCGTTTCGTGCTCGTCGCGGCGAGCGGCAAGAGGGCTTCGCTCGCGACCGCGTTCAGAGCGTCGAAGAGATGCGGCTCGCCCTGCTTGCGAAAAGCTTTGAGCGAAGCTTCGATCTTCTTGGGGTCGTCAGTCCAATCCGCGACGATGCCCGCGTCATTGTCGTAACCGACGATGAGCAGCTTGTCGCCTTCAAAAATCTCATAAGAGAACTCGCGCGCGGCTGCTTCGAGGCGATCCACGTCCGCGCGAAGCGTGAGCGAGTTATCAACCAGCAGGACAATGCGCGAAGGAGACGGGTCGGCCACAAAGCTCTTGATGCCCTGCTCGATGCCGTTCTCATAGAGCGCGAGTTGCGTCATCAGAATCGGCCCGGTCGAATTGCCTTCGCGCGTCGCCGTGACGTTCAAAGAGGCCGCGCCCTCGCCCGTTTGCGCCGGTCGTCTTCCGGCCTGACCATAAGCGAAGGAAAAAGGCAAAAGGCAAAAGGTAAAAGTAAGGATGAGAGCCAAAGCTCTTTTGAGTCTGCTTGCGTTTTGCCTGTTAACTTTTTCCAGCAGCATTTTCTTAATCGCCCGTGTTTGATGAAGTGGTTTTAGATGCGTTCTTTTTGGTTGGCGCGGCTGGCTTGTCGCTGGTCGCCGTTTCGGTTTTGGCCGGAGCTGATTTCTCTTCCTTTTTGTCTTCCGCGCCGGCGGCGGGCTTCTCCTCTTTGGCTTCGGATTTTTTGGCAGCGTAGTCTGTCGCATACCAACCAGAGCCTTTGAGTTGAAAGCTCGTCGAAGACCATTGCTTGTCCAGACGCCCGCCGCACTTGCGACATTTCGTGAGCGGTTTGTCGGAAATCTTCTGCATCACTTCCGTGTGCGCGTGACACTTCCGGCATTCGTATTCATAAATCGGCATGAAGGAAAATTCTCCTTAATAACTCTTCTCTTAAAATTTTTTCGGCAGCAAGATTATACGAATCGTTCAAATTGCATGCAACTTTGAGATGCACAAAAGACGCGACGGTTTGTGCGCTTTCAGTGCAGTAAAAAATATTTTCTGAAAAGAGAAAATTCTTTGTAGCTATTCAGTACGTCTGGCGGGTTTAAAGCGAGTCAAGCGATGCCTCAGATTGAACGATTTGAGGGGCAAGCTCTGATATATCACAGGTTACGCTCGAACGGATTAAGTACGTGTATTATTAATAACTTAGCTGCACATTTTTAGTTCACGTAGAGCAACCGATTTGGCTCTTCTTCCATCTTAGTCACGGTCTCGATGAACTGCTCTTTGCACGTCGTTTCCACCATGCGCAGCCCCCAAATCTTCGGTCGCTTTTTGACCCCAGACGCTGATGATCGCGCGAGATCATCGCTCACATGGAGAACGAATACGAATGAATGTTTCCCGATTTAATGCCCCCCGTCTTCCCCGTTTGCGCTCTTTCAAATTTACGCCGTTTGCACTCGTTGCATTTTTCCTAATCTATAACTTTATCGGCTTCGCTTTCAGCAGCGCATTTGCGCCCACGGTTCAGGCCGTGCCGACTTCCGCCAAACCTTTCATGCCCGCGAACATGCCGACCTCCGGCGACGCAGACCTCGATCAGGTCATCCTGCGCGCCGGCGAAGAGTATGGAGTTGACCCGCGCCTGTTGCACGCGGTCATCTGGCAGGAATCGAAATATGACGTGCATGCGCGCTCTGGCGCCGGAGCGCAAGGCTTGATGCAATTGATTCCGGCGACCGCCCAGCGTTTCAACTGCCAGAACATGAGCGACCCCGCGCAGAACGTCGAAGCCGGAACGAAGTACCTGCGTTTTCTGCTTGAGAGATTCAACGGCAACGTCGTGCTCGCGCTTGCGGGCTACAACGCTGGCGAAGGTTCTGTGGACAAATACAACGGCGTGCCGCCTTACAGCGAGACGCAGAATTACGTCCGCATCATCACCTCGCGTTACGGCAAGACCTATCACCCGTTGCTCGCACCCGAACAGGCGCTCGTCCAGTTCGGCCTCGTGCAGCAGCCGCAGGAAATCGCGCAGCTCGTAAGATAATTGAGAGCGTAAATTTAAGGAGCGTGCTTTGAATCAAAGCACCTCCTTTTTTTTGAGCTTCAAACGGGCTGGCCTCAAAAGGTGCAGCCCTTTTCGCATTCCATCAAAATTCTTCAAGGCGAAGCGGTGAAGTTCAATTCATTTATCTCGCCCGTCACGTAAACGGCTTGCGGCGCGTAGCTGTAGCTCTTCGAGAGAACCGTAATAACGTCTAGCTCCCCGACCGCGACCTCTGCAAAATGATAAGCGCCGCGCGCGCCGGTGATGACCGTCCGCGCGTATCCGTTCTGGTCAGTTAAAGTCACGCGGACGTTTCTCAAGCCACGCCCGTCA
Organism: Pyrinomonadaceae bacterium; assembly: GCA_036403295.1. GTDB lineage: Bacteria > Acidobacteriota > Blastocatellia > Pyrinomonadales > Pyrinomonadaceae > JACMLC01. Next base: position 24,545 of record DASWRG010000021.1, on the reverse strand, counting down.
GGCATGAGCACACGGCCTGAGACGGTGACGGAGGCTGCGGTCGGAGAGAATATCTGCATGGTGTATTGCTGCACGCCCGCCGCGCCGTCGCTATCTGTGGCTTTGACGAAGAGTGAGTAAGTTCCAGCCATCGTCGGAATCCCCGAAAGTTGCCCGCCCGTGGACAAGCTCAAGCCGGGCGGGAGTTGTTGAAACGGAGCGGCCACGTCCGGCGGCACGATAACAAATTGCGTGGGCGCGAAGCTCTGAGCAGCGCTTGATTTCACGTCTTCAAGATTGGCGAAGCTCGTTTGTCTGGTGGCCGTCAGTTGGAAAGGAACGCCGCTGTTGTAGGGCACGTTCACCTGTCCGTTGGGCACAGTGGATTGGTCGAGGGTGATGTTGCGCTCAAAGGCTCCGATGTCAACTGCCGAACCAATCTTGCGTGGCGCGCCCGCCCCGCGCTGGTCTGTGATTAAAGCCGCAGCAACAGCCGGAGCACACGAGTTATCAAGAACGCAATTATTTCCAGCATTCAAAGCCGGTGAGTTTGACAGGAGCGCGTATGTGGGAGTCCCGCCGCCGTAATTCGAGAGCGGCGCGAGTTGAGGGTTGATCTGGCTTGAGCCGGTGCCGACGTAATCCGAATTGGCGTTCGGCGTCCCCGCCGACGCAAAAGTTGCTCCCGCATTCAGGTTGTTGCCGATCAGGTTGCCGCCGTTGGTGGCGAGGGAACCGAAGTTCACGAAGATGTCGCTTCCGGTGTTTCCAGCGATGATCGTGTTGCCGAGCGTGAGCGTCCCGCCGCCACTTTTATACATCCCGCATCTGGCGGTGTTATTGACAATCGTCGAATTACGAATAACCCCGTTGCCGGTCGTGTAGAACGCGCCGTAGGTACTACTCGTCTCGTGATTTCCGCTGATGGTCGTATTCATCATTTCGAGCGTCCCGCTAGGCTGGTAGAAGACGGCGGCCTGGGGCGAGGAGTTATTGACAAAGGTCGAGTTGGAAATACGACAAGTGCCGACAGCACAGAGCAAAGCTCCGCCGATAATGGCTGCGCTATTGTCGCGGAATACAACGGAGTCGAAGGTTGCCAGCGCGCCACTGTTGACTTCGATTGCGCCACCTTGACCGCCATTGCCCCCGCCGACGCCGTTACCGTTCGCAAAAGTCAGGCCGCTAAAAGTGGTTGAGGCGATCACCACGGCTTCAAAAAGGCTCGTCGTGCCGCCGCCGGAAATCGTCAACTTGTCCGCGCCGGGACCCATGATGGCGAGGCTGGTAGGAATGTTAATCAGACTGTCGAGCGTGATGGTCGAGCCGTTGAGGCTCGGGTCAAAGTTAATCGTGTCGCCGTTGCCTGCGCCGGTGACTGCGCCGCGCAGGCTGCAATCATTCGCCGCCGCCCCGCAAGCCGTCAGCGCGCCGTTGTCCGTAGTGTTGTCTACCGTCCGAATCGCTGCTTTTGCTTCCTGCAAAAACGCGCCGCAACACAATAACAACCCACAAACCAAAGTGTTGAAGATTCGTCTCATTGCGTCGGGTCTCCCTTTAATTCATCTTCAAAGACGTGGATGCATCCGTGAGTATAAGCCAAAAAATTTCGACCGGGCAACGATTTTTCCATTCAAGAGCAAAGCACGGCGAAGGCGTTCAGGCAGAGAGCAGAGATTAAGACGGTGACGCGCGCGTTGCAGTTCGACGCGCGGTTCGCTATCATCCGCCCTCTGGACAGATGTCAGATGTTACATGTTAGATATTGGTTTTTAATAACATCTCATCTCTGACATCTGACATCTGAGCTTATGCTGAACATGTCCACTACCGCACAATCTCTTTCGCTCGAACGCAAGATCAAGATGCATGAAGCGCGCGAGGCGATTATTGACCGTCTCTCGCTTGAGCTTCCGGCGACGATTGATCTTGACAGATTCTTGCGCGCCATCGTCTCCGAACTCGGACGCATGATGCAGGCCGACCGTTGCGATGTGATTCAGCTTGCTTCCGATTCGGAACTTCGCATCAGCCACGAATGGCGAGCGTCGAAGGACGTGCCGTCGAGCGAAGGGACTGCGATTCCGATTGACCTCAAACAGCTCGCGGAGCATGTTGATTTGACGAAACCGATTCGCCTCAACGACACCTCCGCGCCCGGCCTCGATCAAAAGGTGCGCTTTCTCGCCGCGAGCCTGCATACGCGTTCCCTGCTCGTCGTGCCCGTCGTGCTTGGCGGCGACGTGCTCGGCCTCGTCGGCCTGCACAACACACGCGCGCCGCGCGAATGGCTCGACGAGGAAGTCAGTTTCCTGCAATCCATCGCGCGTCAAATCGCGGTCGGCTATCAATACACGCGGCTCTACACGGGGAAAGAGCAGGAGGCCGAACGCACGCGCGCACTGCTTGAGATTGCCAACGTGCTCAACGCGCATTCGGATTTCAAAGAGGTCACGTCGCTCGTCCTCCATCGTGCGGTGGAGCTTGTCGGCGCGGACTATTGTGCGCTCGGCGTGCTCGATCCGGCTGGCAGCCGGATTACGCTCGCGGGGTTCAAGGCTGCGCCGCACGCCGTCACGGATTCCGTGCAGGGGTTGATACGAGAGTACGGGCAGTCGCTCGACATCACGGCCTATCCGGAAGTGGTCGAAGTGCTCTCACAGGGCAAAACGCTGCGCCTTTTGGACACGGAGCTTCCGCTGGCCGGGCGCTTTATCTTCAACGCGACGCTGGGCGGTCGCGCGGCTCTGGTCGCGCCCGTGCGCGTCGGCGGGCAGACCTTCGGCCTCTTGGGCTTGGTGTGGAGCGAGGCGCGCGAAGGATTTCTCGATCACGAAGTCGCGCTCGTCGAAGGCATCGCGGATCAGATCGGGACGGCGCTTGAGCGCGACCAGCTTTCGGCTGAAGTGATGCGCTTGAGGAGCGCGCTGCACGAGCGTAGAGCCGAGGACAGAATCATCGGGCAGGCTCCGGCCATCAGCCGCGCCAAAGAGCTTGCCCTGAACGTCGCGGACACGCAGACCTCTGTGCTCGTACAGGGCGAATCGGGCACGGGCAAAGAGCTGCTGGCGAATCTCATACATTACAACTCGGGGCGCGAGACGCAGCCGTACATCAAACTCAACTGCGGCGCGATTCCCGAAACGCTTTTGGAAACGGAACTCTTCGGGCATGAACGGGGAGCTTTCACGGATGCGCGCGCTCTTCGTCGCGGGCGATTTGAGGAAGCGGACGGCGGCACGCTCTTTCTTGATGAGATAGGCGAGATGAGCCTTTCGGCTCAAGTGCGTCTGCTGCGCGTCTTGCAGGACGGCGAGTTCACGCGCGTCGGCGGGAGCGAAGTCTTGAAGGTGGATGTGCGCGTCATCGCGGCCTCGAATGTCGATCTTGAGCGCGCGGTCGAAGAGGGAAATTTCCGCCGCGACCTCTTCTATCGTCTCTCGGTCTTTCCGATTCGCCTTCCGCCTTTGCGCGAGCGGCCTGAAGACATTCATCCGCTCGTCATACATTTTCTCGAACACTACAAACAGAAGACCGGACGCTTCATCACGGGCATCTCCAGACAAGCCTTGCAGGCTCTCATCAACTACGACTGGCCGGGGAACGTGCGCGAGTTGGAGAACGCGATTGAGCGCGCGGTGATTATCGCTTCGGGTCGGCAGATAGAGCTGAGCGATTTGCCCGAAGCCGTCGGCCAGAGCGCGTCGGACGCTTCGGCGGAACTGCGCCACGAACGCCTTGCGGCGGCCAGCGAAGGCCGCGCGCTCACCCTGGCGATAGACGTGCCCTCCTCAATTGACGAGATCGAACGGCAAGCCATCGAAGCCACGCTCGACTACACCGGCGGCGACAAATCACGCGCCGCCCGCATGCTCGGCATCGGTCGCAAGACGCTTTATCGCAAGCTCCAACAGTACAGTGACAAGTGAAAAGTGATGAGTGACGAGTAAGAAAAAGCCGTTATTTCATCCCTCATCCCTCATCCCTCGTCACTTAACTTGTCACTTATCACTTTTCACTTGTCACTGCTTTTGTTATATTCTGCGCGTTATCATTTGTTGAATCCCTCGTCCGGGCAACGATTGGCTCGGACTTGTTTGAAAGGCGCAGCTCATGCAACACGAAAACGATTACAGGCGTCGTGACAGCAATGATGTTTCGACGCGGCTCACGTACCTGCTCATCGGCGGCGGCATCGGAGCGATTCTGGCTCTCCTGTTCGCTCCGAAATCGGGACAGGAATTGCGCGGCGACATCGCCGACGCGACGCGCAAAGGCATTGACCGCACGCGCGAGGCGGCGACGCAGGTCGGCACGCGTGCGGGCGAATATTATGAGGTCGGGCGCGAGCGCGCCGCAGAGTTGTACAGCACTGCGGCGGGCAAGGCCGGCGAGATAGCCGACGCCGCGCGCGAGGTGGCGCGCAGCAAGAGCGGACAACTCTCCGCCGCCATCGAAGCCGGCAAGCAAGCCTATTCGGAAGAGAAACGCAAGACGGAAACTTCCGTCATCGGCAGCGGCCCGAACTATCAGGCCGAACCGGAAAGCTAAGATCCAAAATCACATGAGCCTCCACGATCCGATGTTCTGGGTGATGGTCATCGTCGCCCTCTCATTTCTGGTGATTGCGATTGCGATGATCGTCATCGCGCGCATCATCAGCCGCGTCGTGGCGACCGTCACGCGGCTCGAAGAACGCGTCGAGCCGCTCATGCAAAAGGTCACGGCCTTGAGCGAACAGGGCAAGACGATTGCCGCGCAGGGCAAAGAGATCGCCGAGCAATTTAGCGTCATGTCCGGCCATCTCTCGACCGCGACGATGCACTTTTCGGAGAGCGCGGCTCTGATTAAAGACGAGGTGCGCGAGTTGAAGCTGCTGGTCAGCGAGACGGCGGTCACGGCGCGCGACAAGGTTGCGCTCGTCAGCCGGACGATAGACCAGACGCATCAACAGGTGGCGACGACCACCGAGTACATTCAAGCCAAAATCATACAACCGGCGCGCGAGCTGGCGGCGATTATGGCGGGGCTTCGTCGCGGCCTCGAAGTCTTGCTCGCGCCCGCGCCCAAACCCATCAATCAAACCTACGGCGACGAAGAGATGTTCATCGGTTAAAGAGGAATTTGTTCCCGATTAGTTGTTTCTTTTGCCATGCACGCTCGTGAGCGCTCTTACGCGCTTTCCGTATGAAATGGAATCGCACAGACAATAAGGAGTTAGACATGCGAAAACTTGCCCCGTTCTTCGCTTCCCTTTTACTGCTCGCCGCCGCGCCCCTGTTATTCGTCTCCACAGCCAGAGCGCAGGCTGTCGCCGATCTCACGATTGACAGCGGCACTTTGACCATCATGCAACCCGTCCTGCCGAGCACGACTTTCGACTTTGCCGGGCGGCAGTTGAGCGTGCAAAGCTCCGTCCCTTCGGACGACATCTTCATCTGGCCTAACTGCACGCCGTGCCTTGGCGGAGACACGTTCAATGTTCACGGCTCTATCACCACCAGCAGACGCGGCAGCGCGACCATTAGCGGCGTGAGCAGAGATATTTATATCACCACGGTTTTGACGCTCTCCGGCGGGAATGTGACGATTCCCTATCGTTATTCTCGCCTGCCGATCAGGGTCACTGTCCCGACCACCGTCACCGGCAGACTGACTGGCTACACTCGCGATCCGAACGCGGGCGATCCGGGGCCGGAGGTCTTCCACACGCCCGTCTCTTTGCAAGGCACGGCCACCCTGACGCTGATCTTCAGAGGAACTTTTGCCATGGGCTTCCCCATCTACAGCGCGCAAAGCATAGTTTACAACTTAGCCCGCCCGACGCTTAAGACGCCCGCGCCATAACTCCGCGACAAAAGCCGCAAGTCATTTTGAAGAAGCACGAAAGAGAAGCTCTCTTTCGTGCTCCTTCGTGTCAACGCGCCTGTAGCTTTTGGCGCGCACGCGCTTCTGCTGCTACTATTGCTTTTTCTGAAAGAGCCGCGCATGCCTTTAGCCACGGACGTGCGCGAACGTTTTGAAAGTGAAGCGAACGAAAGTATGTCAACGGAAACACCCCTTGAGCTGAAAAAGACTGTCAATCTGCCGAAGACCAGCTTCGGACAGAAAGCGAATCTAGGGCAGATGGAGCCTGCGCGTTTGAAGAAGTGGACGGAGATGAATCTGTACGCGATGATTCGGCGCGTTCGCGCGGGCGCGGAAAAGTTTATTCTTCATGACGGCCCGCCTTACGCCAACGCCGACATTCATCTCGGCACGGCGATGAACAAGATTCTGAAAGACTTTATCGTCAAGTCGCGGACGATGCTCGGCTTCGACGCGCCGTACGTGCCCGGCTACGATTGTCACGGCCTGCCGATTGAGATGTACGTGGACAAAAAGCTCGGCGCGAAGAAGGCGAACATGCCGCCCGTCAGCATTCGCCGCGCCTGCCGCGAGCATGCCGCGAATGCTCTCAAGAGCCAAACGCGCGATTTTCAACGTCTCGGGATTCTGGGCGAGTGGGATGATCCGTATCTCACGATGTCGAATCATTACGAGGCCGAGACGGCTCGCCTCTTCGGTCGCTTTATCGAGCGCGGCTATGTTTACAAGGGCTTGCGTCCGGTCTACTGGTGCATCCACGACCAGACCGCGCTCGCGGAGGCCGAGGTCGAGTATCATCAACACACGAGCGATTCCGTCTATGTCAAGTTTCCGCTCAAGAGCGATCCGTCATTGATTGATGAAAGCCTCGCCGGCAAAAATGTTTTCTTTCTCATCTGGACGACGACGCCGTGGACGCTGCCCGCCAATCTTGGCATCGCGGTCAATCCCGATTTTGAGTACGCGGCGATTGAGCATGATGATGAAGTTTATATCGTGGCGAGCGAGCTTGTCGGCGCGGTCGCAAGCAAGTGCGGCATCGGCGCGACGGATGATGAGGGCAAGCCCGCGCCGCGCGTCCTCGCGCGCTTTCCCGGCTCAAAGCTTGACCGCCTCGAATGTCGTCACGCGTGGCTTGATCGAACTTCGCTCGTGATGGTTGGAGAACACGTCACGCTCGGCGGCGAGGCCGACGCGGAGACGGAGCTTGATGTCAGGGAGGCGCGCGAAAAGTCTGCGACGAGCAAGGCCGGGACGGGCTGCGTTCACACCGCGCCCGGACACGGGCACGACGATTTCGTGATCGGCAAAAAATACGGCCTTGAGATTTATTGTCCGGTGGACAACGCCGGACGCTTCACGAGCGATGTCGAGCACTTCGCTGGCGAGCGAGTCTTTGAAGCTAATCCGAAGATCGTCGAATTTTTGAGAGAGCAGGGCGCGCTCCTCTTTAACGAAAGATATGAGCATCGCTATCCGCATTGCTGGCGTTGCAAGAACCCCGTCATCTTTCGCGCGACGCCGCAGTGGTTCATCTCGATGGATGCCGAGAGCGGCGCGGGTCAAACCGAAAGAGATGATGATGGGCGCGTGCGCTCTAACTTTACCGAGAACGAGATTGACGAGCAGGTCGCTTCCTTGCGCGAGGCCGCGTTGAGTGAAGTGAAGCGCGTCGAATGGATTCCGGCGTGGGGCTTGGAGCGGATGAGCAACATGCTCAAGGGGCGTCCCGATTGGTGCGTCTCGCGCCAGCGCGTGTGGGGCGTCCCGATTCCAGTCTTCTACTGCGCGGGCTGCGATGAAGCGATTGCGGAACCGGCTGTCGTCAACCACGTCGCGGACATCTTCGAGAGTGAATCCGCCGATGCGTGGTACGCGCGCGAAGCTGTCGAGCTATTGCCCGAAGGTTTCGTGTGTCCGAAATGCGGCGAAGCGAAGTGGACTAAAGAAACAGATATTCTGGACGTGTGGTTCGATAGCGGCTCGTCGTCAATCGCCGTGCTGGAAAGACGCGAAAATTTGCGCTGGCCTGCGGACGTGTACATCGAAGGCGGCGACCAGTATCGCGGCTGGTTCAACTCTTCCTTGATGGTCGGCATCGCCGCGCACGATGCCGCGCCGTATCATGCGGTGCTGACGCACGGCTGGGTCGTGGACGGGCAGGGCAAAGCGATGCACAAGTCTGCGGGCAACTCCGTCTCGCCGAACGAGGTCATCAAAGATTCGGGCGCGGAAATCCTGCGCCTGTGGTCTGCTTCGAGCGAGTTTACGGAGGACGTGCGCTGCTCTGCGGAAATCCTGCAAAGAGTTTCGGACGGCTACCGGAAACTTCGCAACACGGCGCGGTTCGCGCTCGGCAATCTGAGCGGCTTCGACCCGGCGCGTGACAGCGTGCCTCTTGAGGAGATGCAGGAGATTGACCGTTGGGCTTTGTCCGAGCTGGATGCTGTGATTGAGAAAGCGCGTGCGGCTTATGAAGCTTACGAGTTTCACACTGTCTATCACACGCTCTCGAATTTTGCGACCGTGACGCTCTCTGCGCGCTACTTCGACATCATCAAGGATAGGCTCTACACGGCTGCGCCGAAGTCGCACGCGCGCCGCTCGGCTCAGACCGCGCTGCACAGCATCACGGATGCTTTAGCCAGATTGCTCGCGCCGATACTCGTCTTTACGGCTGACGAAATCTGGGAGAACCTGCCGCACGCCGATGATGAAAGCGAAGCTGTCAGGGCTTCTGTGCATCTTGCTGAATTTCCGAAAGCGAAGGGCGAGCGCGAGACGGAACTGCTGGCGCGTTGGGATGAGCTTTTTAAGATTCGTGATGTCGTGTTGCGTGCTCTCGAAGAGGCGCGCAATGCGAAGCTCATCGGTTCATCGCTCGAAGCTCGCGTCAAACTGTCCGCGAGCGGCAAGGCTTACGAGCTGCTCGAACGCTACAAGGAAGAGTTGCGCTTTATCTTCATCGTCTCGCAGGTTGAGGTCGCGCGGGCGGGCGAAGGCGAGAGCGTCAACGTCGGCATTGAGCGTGCCGAAGGCGAGAAGTGCGAGCGGTGTTGGAATTATTCTACCCGCGTCGGCGAATCGTCGCGTTATCCGACGGCGTGCGAGCGTTGCGTCGAAGCTCTGACGGAAATCGAAGGAGAGGCGGCGTGAAGGGGCGTGATTTCCTCTGGCGTGTGGGTTATCTGGTCGCGGCCTGCGGGATTTATCTGTCGGATCAGGCGACGAAGGCTTGGGCTGTGCGCGCGCTCAGGTTCGGCGACACGCGGACGCTGATTAACGGCCTCCTGGCTTTCGCTTACGCGGAGAATCGCGGCATCGCTTTCGGGCAGATGCAGGAGGGCGGCTCGTTCGGTCGCTGGTTCTTCGTCGTCCTCGCCGCCGCCGCCGCCGTCGCCGTCCTCTTCTATTTCTTTCGCACACACAGGACTGACGACCGCGTGCTCGGCGCGTGCGCGCTCCTGTTGGCGGGCATCACGGGCAACCTGACAGACCGCGTGCGCCTCGGCTTCGTGATTGATTTCATAGACCTGCACTGGGGCGCGCATCACTGGCCGACCTTCAACATCGCCGACGCGAGCATCTGCGTGGGCGCGCTGCTTCTGGCTTACGATCTATTTTTCGAGCGCAAGAGTCGTAAAACAGAAGTGGTTAGTCATGAAACAGAAGCTGGTAATTAGGGATGGATTTAAAGCGCATTATCGTTTGCTGGCATGCAGGATCGTCAAACCGATAACCTCTTCGCCCTCGTAGCGGATGATGACATCGTCTTCGGTGAACTCACTATCGGTTGCCACGCCGGGCTTTTTGAAATTGATATACAGAACATCTGCGTCCGCATCGTAAGACGACCAGAGGTATTGGCGTGGCGCGGCCAGCACAATGGGCGCGAGTTTGAGATAACGTTCTAGCTCGATGGCGACCATACTAATTTCCTCCTCTCAAGTGACTTGAGCCTGCGCGTAAGAAACGCGGTGATAATAAAGCCGTCTGTTTCTAATTCGCGATACACGACAACAAGATACTTGCCCTGCTCAATCTCACGCACAGCAAGAAATTCTCCTTCGTTGCCTGCGTAAATGCGCAAAGGATAGGCGACTGTTTCCAGAGCCTCAAAGCGCAGTCCGGCAAGCTCACAGTGTTCTTCAGTGATATGCCCCCAACGCTCATCTGTCAAGCGAACCGGAACATTGTTCTGCGAGGTGACTGTTTCACTCATGCTTCATGGCCGCCTCCGTCTCGCCGCGAAGATTGAAGAGAAGAAGGATTGAGCAAACAAGTAAAAGCGATAATCCCTTTTTGCAAAGAGCGTGCGGCAGATTCAATTTTTTCACCTCCTGAAATTCAAAGTGGGTCGTGCTTTTCCGGTACGGCTATGGCGCATCCGGGCTAAACGGCAACGGCAACTGGATTGGTGATGGCACGACAGGCATCAGCGGCGGGTCGTTGACAAATGCGACGACAGGGCAGTTGACCTCTATGCCAGCCGAGCGCAGTGGCAAGCCGCCGGGCGAGGTGACGACCCATTGTTCCGCCAGTGTGCGAATCACGTTGCTGTCCGTCCGCGCAGTATTCGCGCCCGTCGCAACGGCAGTCCTGCTCCACACAGAGAGATGCAAGTCCCAAGCGGGGCTGTACTCTTCTCTGAACGGCGGAACCATAGTCGGAAACACGTCGAGCACATTGCGCGCATCACCGCCACTGCGCAACGCCGCGAGCAGAGGTCTGTTATCCAGACTCGCGTCTTCGACCGCGTGCCCGTCAATGACGAGATGGTTCAATCCTTGCGCCGGAGGACTGGTCGGACCCGTCTTCCCGTTCGCAAAACTGAAGAGCGCGGCGCGCGCGCTGTCCGGACGAAACTCTCCATTGGGAAACGGCAGATCGGCGAGCACCGGCGTGAAGGTGCTGCGCTCAAGCACTGCCGCCTCTTCAGACGTGGAATCGAAAGAGAGGTAAACCACCTCTTTGCCGCCGGAGAAGGCGCGAATCACCAGTAGCTCGACCGTCTGGCGCGCCAAGTCTATGTTCAGCACGCGGTCGTGCGTGAAGGTGTGAATAAAAGGATTGCGACCATCAACATCAAATCTGAATAAGCCCTGCGAGTCGCCGACGGCGATGATCGGCGCATTGTAAACGATGTTCGTGCCGGCCACTTGCACATACGGCGTGTAGAGCAATCCGGCTCTGGCTCCCGGTTGCACGGTGATGGCCGGGAAGCCCGTCGGCCCCGGCACAAGGATGCGGCGCGGCGTAAAGTCAGGAATGCCATTGAACCTCACGACGCCCGCTTCCAGAATATTTCGGGGAATCTGTAGGTTTTGCACGCAGCCCGGACAGTTGTGAGAAGCGTTGGAGAGTTTCGGCGCGAAGTTGAGGCCGAGCTGGTTCGCCAGCGTTTGGTCTGAAACATCCGTCAGGACATACCACACTGTCCGTCCCCTGTAAGAGCCTCTGTGAAGCGGGAGCGTGGCGGAGTGGTGCGTGAGGTTTACCTGAATCGCACTGCGAAGCACATGCTTGCTCGGGTCTAAAATTTCATCATTTGCGAGCGCCTGTCCTCTCACGACGGCGCATACGCCGACGCCGCCGAACGCCATCAACATTAACGTCAATCTCAGCATACTTCTCATTCTTGTTTCTCCTTGTTCTTGGAATATTTTCAAAAGGGACGAAGCTCAAGCGGAGATTGTCGGGTCAATCTCAAGACAGGGGAAGTTGCTCAGAGGGTCGCGGAACATTACATCTGATACGGGTCGCTGTCGGCACTGTTCCGTACAAAATCAGTGGAAGAAACAGGATAAGAGAAACGAGTCAAAGAAGCATAAGGATTCGGTAAAGATTCTGTAAGGATGCGCGGTAAGCCTGGCTCAAGCAGGGAGCGTGAAAGAGATGCGCGTCTGGTCAGGCCAACTCTCTGCCCTGACGCGCCCGCCATGAGCTTCGACTAATTCTTTGACGATTGCCAGTCCGATGCCCGCGCCGCCGAGATTACGCGAGCGTGATTTCTCGCCCCGATAAAAACGCTCGAAGATAAAGGGCAGGTCTTTCTCGCTGATGCCGTCGCCGGTATTGGTGATGCTCATCTGTATCTCTCCGGCGAGCCGTTCGACAAAGATGCGAACACGCCCGCCGTGCGGCGTGTATTGCCAGGCGTTCTGCAAAAGATTGTGCATTATCTGAGCGAGTTTATGCGGGTCGGCCATGACTTTATCGACCTTATCTCCGAACTCCGTTTCGACGCCGATTTCCTTAGCGTCGAACTGAGCCTGAAAGAGGCTGAGGTTCTGAACGATCAAAGGCTGAAGCTCAATCTGCTCCGGGCGTAAGTTCGCGTGCGCCGCGTCAGCTTCGGTTAATTGCAGCAGGTCTTCGGCCAGATGCGCCAGCCGGAGCGTCTCTTCGTGCAAGAGCTCGATGGTCTTGGTGGAGGGAGGCAGCACGCCGTCTCTGAGAGCTTCGAGATAGCCGCGCATGTTTGTCAATGGACTGCGAAGCTCGTGCGCAATATCAACCACCATCGTCTTCCGTAGCTGCTCGACCCTTTGCAAGCTATCGGCCATACGGTTGAACGACGCGGCCAACCGGCCTATCTCATCCTGCGAAGAAATACTGACTCTGGCCGTGTAATCTCCATGCGCGATCTTTTCGGTCACCAGCATCATCTGTGAGAGCGGTCGCAAGACCCTGAGCGTTAAGAGAGAGCCGAGACCGACTCCGAGCGCGATGCCTAACAGACTGGCCCACGTCAGATACCAATGCGCCACGCGCAGAAACATCTGATGCACGTCCGGCGACGTGACGCCGTACCTCTCCATCAACAGCACGAAAGCCTGCCCGGCCAGTAAATCTATCGCCAGCCATAGGACCAGCACGACCACCAAGATCACCAGGATGATGATCCCCAGAAACTTCCACAGCAGGCGGCTTTTCATCTTGTCACCTTCGCCTGAGCCTATTCCTCACCGTCGGCGAAGCGGTATCCCACGCCCCTCACGGTCAGGATGTAAAGAGGATGAGAGGCATCCTTTTCGATTTTCTGTCGAAGATTGCCGAGGTGAACGTCAATGACGCGATCAATGACGGCTTCTCCGCTCGGATACAGCTTGTTGACCAGCTCCTCTCGCAGAAAGACGCGTCCCGGCGCGGTCATCAACACATGCAGCAGCTTGAACTCGGAAGGGGTCAGCGCAACCGGCTTGCCATTGACGGTGACTCTGCGCTTTTCGGGATTCAAGCAGAGTCCCCGATGGGATAATGCTTGAGCCGCTCTGGCGGGCTCTGTTCTCACGCGTCGTAAAATCGCTTTGACTCTGGCGACCAGCTCTCCCGGACTGAAAGGCTTAACCATGTAATCGTCTGCGCCCAGGGTCAATCCTAAGATGCGGTCAATCTCTTCTTCTCTGGCGGTCAGAATCAGGATGGGTATCTCTGAGGCATGCCGCAGCTCGCGGCAGACCTCCCAGCCATCCAGATTGGGAAGCATCAGATCGAGGATGGCGAAGATAGGCCGGTGTCGCTGAGCCATCTCCAAAGCCTGTTTGCCATCAGCAGCCATGATCGTCTTGAAGCCCTCCCTTTCAAGATAAAGAGAGACCAGGGCGGCGGTTTTCTCGTCGTCTTCCACAATCAAGACCGTGCCTGAAGAGACAGTAGCTTCCATCCCTTGACCTTCTCAGCTCGAAACAAGCGGTGCGGTTAATTTATCCATACGCTATCCGCAAGGATGTTCGATGTCAACATTCCATGACCGCACGCTGTGAAATTGAATTGGCGTTTGAGGCGGGCGGAAATTTTTGACGGACAGAGAGAGGGCGCGAAGGAGATGAAATTTATCCTCCGCGCCCTCTCTTGTTTTCAATTCGTCGCTCTTACCAAATCTCGCAACGATCATTCGCCGGGCGCGCCATCGGGTCGCCCGCCTGGCATTGATACGCCTGCGCGAATTCGGGCAGGTTCGAGAGCGGGCCGTTGACACGGAAGCGCGAGAGCGGATGCGGGTTGGTCAAGGCTTGCTGGCGCGCGGCCTCTGCGCGATAGTTCGTCGCCCAGACCTGCGCCCAGCCGAGGAAGAAACGCTGCTCAGGCGTGAAGCCGTCGATGTCCTGCGGGCGCGGCTTGCCTTCCAGAGATTTTTGGAAAGCCCGGTAAGCTATCTTCAGCCCGCCGAGGTCTGCGATTGATTCTCCGAGGACGAGCTTGCCTTTCTGGAACAGACCCTCTTCGACCTTGAAGCTGTTGAACTGATTCTCCACACACGAGGTGCGCTCGTGATAGTTCTTCAAATCCTCCGGCGTCCACCACACGCGCAGGTTGCCCGACGCGTCAAACTGGCTGCCCGTGTCATCAAAGCCGTGCGTCATCTCGTGGCCGATGACCGCGCCGATGGCTCCGTAGTTGAGCGCGTCGTCCGCCGTGAAATCGAAGAACGGCGGTTGCAGAATGCCAGCCGGAAAAACGATCTCGTTGCGCAAGGGTTGATAGTAAGCATTGACGGTCGGCGGCGTCATCACCCACTGGCCGCGATCCACATCCTTGCCGATTTCCGTGAGCTGGCGATGAAACTCAAACTGGTTCGCGCGCATGACGTTCACGGCGTAAGACTTGCGATCAATTTTGAGCGCGGAGTAGTCGCGCCACTTGTCCGGGTAACCGATTTTTTGAGCAATCGCGTCGAGCTTAGTCAAAGCCTGCTGGCGCGTGTCACTGCTCATCCACGGAATCGTCTGCAAGTCGTCGCGCAGGGCTGCAATCAAATTCTTGACCATCGTTTGCATGCGCTGCTTGGCTTCGGGCGTGAAACTCTTTTTGACGTAGACTTCGCCGAGGGCTTCGCCGATGTTGTTGTCGGTCGAGACGACGCAGCGACGCCAGCGCGGCTGCTGCTCTTTCGTCCCGTTCAGATAGTGGCTGAAGAAATTGAAGTTCTCGTCTACGAATTTCTTGGAGAGCGTCGGAGACATCCCCGTCACAAGCTGCCAGCGCAGGTAAGTCTTCCAATCTTCGAGCGAGGTCGCCGCCAACTCTCTGTCGAGCGCGCGGAAAAAGTCCGGCTGCATCACGTTGAGTTCCATGATGCCCGGCTCGTTGATGTCCTTAAAGTAAGCCTGCCAAGAAAAGTTCTTGTTCAATTCTTGAAGCTGCGCGAGCGTCATCTTGTTATAGGTCTTAACGGGATCGCGCTGTTCGACGTTGGTCATCGAAGCTTCGGCGAGCTTGGTCTCAATCGCCATCACGGTATTAGCTTCGTTCGCGGCCTTCGCCGAATCGTCGCCCATCAGCTCGAACATCTTCGTCACGTGCTTGACATACTCGGCGCGCGTGTCCTTCATCTTCTGGCTGTCGTCCGTGTAGAAGTCGCGGTCTGGAAGTCCGAGACCGCCCTGCACGGCGACGCCGATGACCATCTTGCTGTTTTTCGAGTCCTGCAAAGAGCCGAAGCCGAACATCGCGCCGATGCCTTCGGTGTGCAGGCGGGCGACCTCTTTTTGCAGGTCGCGCAGGTTCTTGATCTTGTTGATCGCGTTCAATTCCGGCATGAGCGGCGTCAAGCCCGCCGACTCGACCTGCTGCTCGTTCAGGCAGCTCGCATAAAAATCGCCGATCTTCTGCTCGTTCGTGCCCCCGCGAGCCTTTGTGTTCTTCGACGCCGCGTCGAGAATGTCGTGCAACGAGCCGCGATTCTTCTCCGCGAGAATATTGAAGCTGCCCCACGACGCGAACGCGCCCGGAATGGGATTCGCCTTCTGCCAGCCGCCGGTCGCAAACTGGTAAAAGTCCTGACACGCAGAGGCCGAGCGGTCAAGATTGGCCGTCGTGAAGCCGCCGTTCGAGTTCTGCCCGATGACCGCCGCGCCCATCAAGAGCGCGAAGAGAAATGCTCCGGCAACTTTTGGATTTAATAAACGCATAGACACTCCTTAGATTTTTTGATTCACGAATAGCAATTCACCGCAGAGGCGCAGAGAGAGACGCTGAGCAGACAAAGACGGATGAAAGACAAGCTATTCCAACCTACTGTTTTTTTTAGCTTACTTCTTCCCTCTGCGTCTCCGCGTCTCTGCGGCGAGCGAAAAGTTTGCAATGGTTTCTGACTAACTATAATACCTCTATTATGACGATTTATCGAAAAGCTCAAGGAGCTTGTCTCGATAACTGCGCGAGAGCGTGAGCTGGCGACCGTCTCTGAGAATGACCGTGTAATCGCCGCTGAACAGGGGTTGCAATTCTTTGATGCGATCTATGTGAACGAGCGTCGAGCGATGTATGCGGAGGAATTTATCAGGATTCAATTTCGCTTCGAGACGGTTCATCGTCTCCCGCAAAAGATGCGCCTCGCGCCCGACGTGCAGCCGCACGTAATTGCCCGCCGCTTCAATCCAATCAATCTCGTCGGTCTTCAGAAAGAAGACGCGACCGACCGAGCGCACGACCAGACGGTCAAGATATTTGTGTTCGGTCTTGAGGTCTTCAAGCAAGGAGAGCAAACGCTGGTCGAGCTGTCCGAGCTTGTCATGGTCGAGCTGCTCTCTGGCTCTTTCGAGCGCGCGTTTGAAACGCTCGCGATTGAAAGGTTTTAAAAGGTAATCGAGCGCGTGAACCTCGAAAGCTCTGAGAGCATACTTGTCATAAGCCGTGACGAAGATGATGGCCGGAACTTTTTGCAGGCCGATGGCTTTGAGCACGCCGAAGCCGTCAAGCTCCGGCATCTGTATGTCGAGGAAGAGCAGGTCGGGCGAGAGAGCTTCAACCGCTTCGACGGCCTCCTGCCCGTTGGCGCATTCCGAGACGATTTCGATGTCGCTCTCCGCGCCGAGATACCTTTTGATTCTCTCGCGCGCCAGCGGCTCGTCGTCAACGATTATGGTCCGAATCTTCGTCATCGCTTAGCAAACTGTTTCTGAAAGGAATCGCCAGATCAACCGTCAGGCCGCCGCCCGGAGAATTTTTGAGATCGAAGCGATGCGACGCGCCGTAGAGATGTGCCAGGCGGGCGCGCGTGTTCGCCAACCCGACGCCCTCCTTCAAAGCCTTCTGCTCTCCGTTCAAAAGCCCGCGCCCGTCATCGCGCACAAACAGATGTAGCATCCCGCCCTCGCGGTCTGCGCCGATTTCAATCTGGCCTCCAGATGAGCGCATCCCGATGCCGTGACGAATCGCGTTCTCGACCAAAGGCTGCAAGATCATGTTCGGCACGCAGGCGTCCAGCGTCTCAGGCTCTATCTCCATGCTGAGGCGCAGGCGATCATGAAAGCGCGTCTGCTCGATCTCGACATACTTGTTGAGAAAATCAAGCTCCTGTTTGAGCGGCACTTCCTGCACGCCCACGTTCTCCAAAGAGAGGCGCAAAAGATCGCTCAAGTTCGTAATCATCTGCTCGGCGGATTCGGGGTCTTTGTAAACCAGCTCCGAGATGGCGTTCAGGGTGTTGAAGAGAAAGTGCGGGTGCAGTTGCATCTTCAAAACTTGCAGCCGCGCCTGTGCCAATCTCATTTCCAACTGCGACGCGCGCAGCTCGCGCTCTCTGTACTTCTGGTAATAATCAATCGCGTAGTTGACTCCCAAAATCGCCCAGTAGAAAAAGAGCGCGAGATGAAAGTTGACGAAGAGGAAAAATTTGTACGCTTCCCAGTAAGATTTGAAGGTGACGCCGGGATAATAGCCGAGGAGCGGCAGCACGCGCGCGTCAACCGATTGCTGGACGAGCGCGACCAGAATGCTGAACAGAATATGCGCTGGCAGGCTGCGCCGCCACTTGCCGCGCTCAAGCGGAAAGCGGCGGTTGAGCCAGAGGATGATCGGCGTCAACAGAAACCAGACGTAGCAGGAGGAGAACTGCCAGCTCATCACGCGCAAAAACGTGACGGGAAGCTGATAGATGCGCGCCTGCACGTATGCCTGGCTGCTAAAAAAGAGCGCGACCAGCGACCAGCAGCCGAAGATGAGCCACCACTTTGTACGGCTGCGCGGCGCGCGGCCTATCTCTTCCATAAAATTTCCTTGATGCGAGATTATCTTTTCGCCTGATTCTCAAAGCCAGTTCTTTACTGACAGCTTCGGGGCGACCCATTAATATACCTTTTGTCCCGCAAAGGTGCGAAGCCATTGTGACGAGCGGCGTGATTTCGATGGCGATTAGTGCTGAGCTTGTGACAAAGACTTTTCACCGCAGAGACGCGGAGACGCAGAGAAGATTAAGGGAAAGATAAGAGACCAACTCTCGACTGCCAACTGCCTGCTGCTTTTCTCTCTGCGTCTCCGCGTCTCTGCGGTGAAATGAAAGTTAAGGCTTTTCGATCTTGTTCACGTCAATGTAGCAGACCGTGTAGGAAGAGCTGGCGTCGGTGGCGGTCTTGGCCGTGCCGATGATGCGGACGCGATCCTGCGCGCCGACGGTTTGGCCGTCCGTCGTGCGGAGCTTCAGATTCTCGTCGCTGTAGCTTTTCGGCAGCGGCTCCATCTGGCTCTTGCCTGTGCCCTCTTCGACGTACACGTTGATCTTACTTTCGCCGTCCGGCTTCTCGGCCAGCTCGATCCCGCAGGTGCGCGTTCCGCCGCGCGAAGAACAGAGGACGGTGACGCCTGTTCTCAAATAACCCTCGACCGAAATGTACTTGTTGTCGTTCTCTTTCTGGCAGACCTGATTGAACGCGACGGGCACGGGCTTGGCGCAGCCATCGAGAGCCAGCAGACACAGCAGCAGAACAAAGAGAGAGAGGAACTTCATCCGCTTTGAATTTTGAGATGCAGCGCAACCGCTCACTGGTCTATGCCTTTCTTGAGTAGAATCTGCGTGCCCTCTTCATCCGAATTGATAATCGCAGTCGCTTGTTTGCTTTTTAAGACGGCGGTCGGGCCTTCGGGCGTCTTGATAATTTCCGACGGCTTGAGCTTGTCCGTGTACCACGCGACGACCTTCTCAAATGAATCAGAGGTATGTAATTGCCGCATACTGCCTTCCCCGCCGTGCGTCATCTCCATCGTCACCTCTGCGCCGGGATAATCGAGCGCGTTCGCCTTTCCGGTTTCGGCTGCCGGAGGCTGTGGAGGTTGAGGCGGTTGCGGGACTGTCGGCGGCGCGGGGATTTCGGGTTTGGTCACAATCGGAGTCGTCGGCACGGGATTGCTCGTCAGCTTGATGGCCGCCAGAATCGTGAGCGCGATGATGGCGACGAGGATAATCACGCTGCCCATGATAAGCATGTTGCGCTTACGACTCGACGACGCATCGCTCTCTGCCGCCGCCGCTGTCCTCGTCTCATCGGGCGAGAGATAGCCCGGCCCCGTCGGCCTCTGATCGTAATACTGCGTCTCAGGCGCGCGTCGCTCCACCGTGTCGTTAAAAACTCTCGTCTCGGCCTCGGTCACGCTCGCGCCGTCGAACGTGGACGATTGCCCGCACCTGCGGCAAAATCTCGCGCCCGCCAACAGCTCCGCCCCGCATTTAGCACAAAGATTATTCACCATGATTAAGCACTAAAATACGACGCCCGCCCGCGCCCGCGCAAGCAAGCATCAGAATCAGTTTCAAACTCAAGTATCTTAACAGCTCAACCCTTTGCGTCTTAAGTTTTCCCTTTGCGCCTTTGCGAGAAACGTCCTTTCACGCAAAGGCGCGAGCAAAGAAAAACCGAAGGCGCGAAGAGCTATTAAAATTTCTTGAAGATGCTCTTAAGCTTCAAAGCGCGGCCTGACGTTGTGATTGACCGGCCCGTGACCATGACCGAGTTGCGGAGCCTGGCGAATCGCATCGGCGACGAATCGCTTGGCCGTCCCGACAGCCTCCTCCAGCGTCAGCCCCCAGCCGAGACACGCGGCAATCGCCGCCGCCAGCGTGCATCCGGTCCCGTGCGTCGAACCCGTCTCAATCCACTCGCCGCGAAACACACACACGCGCCCTTCATCATCAAGCACGTCAATCGCGCCCGACACATTTCTTGACTCCGTACTCTTCAAATGCCCGCCTTTGACCAGCACTGCGCGCGCGCCCATCTCGCGCATCAATCGCGCGGCGCGTCGCATTCCCTCTTCGTCCTTAATCTTCGAGCCGGTGATGCGCTCCGCCTCCGGTATGTTCGGCGTCACGACGCACGCGAGCGGCAGCAGCTTCTTCGTCAACGCAGCGAGCGCGTCATCGTCTATCAAGTCGTAACCGGAGGTCGAGCGCACGACCGGATCAACGACCGGCGCGGGCAAAGCCGTCTCACGGAACAGACGCGCGACCTCTTCGATGACCTCACGCGTCGGCAGCATTCCAGTCTTCGCGCACGCGACGCTAAAATCTTCGATGATGGGCAAGACTTGCGCGCGCACTGTCTCGCCCGTTTGATGCGCCGCGCCGAAGACGCCCTGCGTGTTTTGAAAAGTCAAGGAGGTGACGGCGGCGGTCGCGTGGCAGTTAAAGGCCGTGAAGGTTTTGAGGTCTGCGATGATGCCTGCGCCGCCCGATGGGTCGAGTCCGGCGATGGTCAAAGCGACGGGCGGCTCTGTGGTTTGCGCGTCGAACAAAATCTTTCACGGCTCCGTCGCGTCGCGGTCGTCTTTCGCCACGATGTCTTCAAGCGTCATCAAGCTTCCGTTGACAGGCTGGCGGCATTTCATCTCGACGGCCTCTTTGCCGGGAGGCGTGATGTTGATGTACGACTCTCTGACGACAGGCTTAATATCCTCTACGTCGTCCTGATGAATCGAATATTTGTAGCCGTTCGTCTCGAACCGCAAAGCAAGATAGGTGACTAAAGGGCGCGTGTATCTTGCATAGCTGAACGCGCTCTGTGTGCCCTTGCGCTCCGCCGGATATTCCAATTCGATCTTTCCCGGATTGCCGAAGCGATACTGCATATAACCCTTCTTCGCATCAAGCTCCTGCGAGCCGCACAGCGAGAGAATCTTGGCCGTCTTCTGCATGACACAGCTAAAGACAACCTTCTCGTTCTTCGCACACAGCGAGGCCGGCTTGAAAGTATAAGACGACAAATAAGGCTTTGAAGGCTGGCTGACAGCTAAGCTGAAAACCAGGCAGCACAAAGACGCAAGCAGAATCATCCGGCGCATGAAGCGAACTCTCCGTCGTTTGAGATAGTCAGAGCGAGACTTACTTTTCAAAATTCATCTTACAGCAACTTCGCTTCGCCGCGCATGGCGCGCACGGTCGCTTCCAGCTTTTCGGAATCGCTCAAAGCGCGAATGGCAGCGACGCCGCGCGCGCCCGCTTTGATGGCCGAGGCCGCGTTCTCAAGCGCGATGCCGCCGAGCGCGATGAGGGGGAAAGGGTTGATCGTCTCTGCGGCTGCGCGCAAAGCTTCGAGGCCGACGGGCGCGCCGTAAGAGTTTTTTGAAGGAGTCTCGAAGACGGGGCCGAAGACAGCGAAGTCCGCGCCGCCGTCGCGCGCCTCGCGCGCCTCGGAGAGCGTGTGAGTCGAGACGCCGATGAGAAAATCCGCGCCGAACGCGCGGCGCACGACCTCTGCTTTGAGCGAGCGCGTGGTGAGATGCACGCCGTCCGCCCCGGCTGCGTGCGCGATGTCCGCGCGGTCGTTGACGAGGAGTCTGGTCGCTGTGTGCGCGGTGACGGCTGCGGCGCGCTGTGTCAATTCATAGAGTGCGCGTGCGGGTAGATTTTTTTCGCGGAGTTGAATCAGCGAGACGCGCGCGCGGACGGCGGCGCGGACGAGCGAGAGCAGACGTTCCGTGTCAACGGCCAGAGTTTGCGTCGTCGCCTGGCCGTTGGTTATCTGGTAGATGATCGGCGCTGGCAGGTCGTGCGGCATCTTTGCTTGTCCCGGTCGGCGGGCTATTGCTGCTCTGGCCTTGCAACGCGCGCACGGTCTGCCGGAAATGTCCTATCTCCCAGAAGGCGATCAGGAGATTGAGCAGGCCGAGTCCGGTCACCGCGCCGCGCACCCAACCGGAAGCGACTGCCTGTTGCAAACCGTGCAGGCCGGTCTTGTGCGCCGCGTAGACCAGAAAATAGTTGTTGCCCCAATCGCTCAAGCCCAATGTGCCCTGCGGAATCCACGGCAGCAGCGTGAGCATCACGCCCACCTCAAGGCAGAGGAAAATATAGAACAATACTGTGAGCTTCGATGACATGTTTTTCAAGTAATGAGTAATGAGTGATGATTGATGAGAGAAAAGCTTTCTTGCTTTTACTCATCACTCATCACTCATTACTCACTACTTTATCGCGTTGTTTTCTGCGATTGCAACTCGCGGAGCTTGTCCGCGACGCCGCGATAGGAGACGTTGACGCCGTACACTTCGGAGAAAGTGTCTATCGCTTGATCCAGATCGCCCATCTGTTCATAGGCCGAGCCGAGTTCATAACGCAAGGCTTGATACTCGTCTTCGGTGTGGCCGGGCGCATCCAGGCCACGCTTGAACCACATCACGGCGGGGCGGTGCATCGCCTTCTGCATGAAACAATGGCCGAGCAGATTGCAGCATTGCAAGTAACGCGGCGTGCCGTCGCGCGGCGCAACGAGGCTCGCGGCCAGTTGAAACTCTTCGACCGCTTCGTCGAGCAAGTCCATCTCTTTGTAAGCGAGGCCGAGATTGTAATGCGTCTCGTAGTCGCCGTCGGCGGGCGATTCCTCTTCCTCTTCGACGGCAGTGCGAAACTCATCGAAGATGGCCGCCAGTCCCGGGTCAATCCTCGGACGCTGTGGCGGTGGGGGCGGCGCGGGCTGGCTCGCTTTTACTTCCGCCGGAGTCTCATCCGGCGGGGCGGCGTTTTCAAATGAATGACTGAACTCAAAAGCCTCTTCGCGTGGAGAGGCCGGAGGCTCTGCGGCGGCAGCAGCAGGCGCAGAGGCTTTGAGCTGGCGACGGCGCGCGTCAATCAACTCGTGCGAGCCGAACTGTCGCTCAAGCATCTCAAGCGTATCAAGCGCGATGTCCGTGTATCCCTGCTCCAAATAAAAATCGACGCCTTCAAGCTCCTGCTTGATGAGAGCCTCGCGTTGCACGGCAGTGACGGCGGCGGGAGGCGCGGCCTGTGCCGCTTCATCTTTATCAACGCTCGCTGCGCCGCCGGGAGAGTTGAAATCGAACTCCTGATAACCGACCGGAGTCGAGGAAGAGTTGGTCGCCGCTCCCGTCTCACCCCAATCGTCGTTGAGGTCTGCGAAGGAGGCCGCAGGGTCTGACCCCTCAGCATCAGGCACTGAATCCGAAGACTGTGAATCCGAAACCGCGTTCCATTCAAACTGCGTTGATTCTTCAGCCGGAGCAGCTGGCGCAGTCTCCTCGTTCATCGAGATGAAGCTCTCGAAGGTCGGGACGCCCTCATCAACCGTCTCGACGTAAGCTTCTTGACGCTCAGTCTCTTCCGTCGCGCCGCCGAGCTCGCGCAAGCGTTCGCGGTATCGAGCCTCTTCGGGCGCGAGGCGCACGAGCTGAGAGAGCGCGCCGTGCTCTTCGTCTTCAAGCCCCGCCGCCTCAGCCGCTTCGGCTAGATGTTCGAGCGCGCCACGCAATTTCTCGCTGTCATGCTGCCACGTATGCAGTCGCACGAGCAGGCGCAGGGCGTCCATCTGTTCGGGATTGCGCGCGAGTATCTCGTTGAGGAGTTCGGCGAGCGTCTCGACGTGATTGCCCGAGAGCATCTGTTCGGCATTGCTCGTCAAGAGACGAACGGCGGACGAGAGATCGTCGCCTTTGAGATAAAGACGAATCACTTCGACGAAACGATTGAGGCTCGAAGGCTCGCGTTCGACGAGCGCGGCGGTCGCGCGCTCTGCGGCGGCGGCATCCTCGGCTTCGATGTGCGCGTGCGCCAGGAGCGACAACAGTTCCGCGTCATCCGGCTGCGCCGAGACGACGCGTTCGAGCATCTCCGCCGCCTCGTCAGCCGTGCCGAGCGCGATATGCGTCGAGGTCAGGCCGCTCAAGGCCGTGTGGTCGTAAGGCATCAGGCTCAGAGCGCGCGTGTAAGCGTCCAGAGCTTTCTCATAATTTTCGCGCGCGTGAAACTGCGCGCCCGCGTGAGAGAAAGCTTCCGCCGCATCAGCGCGAAAGTTTTCGCGCTGGTAGCCTTCAGCTAATTTGAGACGGATTTCCGTGTTGTGCGGGTCGAGGTCTGCAATCCGGCGCAGGACTTCCAGAGCTTTGGCCGCCTGACCGCCGCGCGAATAGGCATCGGCGACCAGGAGATACTGCGTCCGCGCGTCAATCATCAAGCCCTGCATCTCATAAAGCGGCCCGAGCTTGGCCGCAATCTCGATGTTGCCGGGACGCAGGCGATCCATCTTCTTGTACATCGCGATGGCTTTTAAGGCGAAGCCCTCTTCACGATAATGCTCTGCGACGCGCGAAAAACAGTCGAGCGCCTCTTCCTGCTGACCCGTGCGGGCGAGCAGGTCTCCGAGCATGTTGAGCGCGCTGAAATCATCAGGCTCGTGCTCGACGATCTGCTGGTATTCTTTGATGGCGGCTGGAATCTTACCTTGAGCGAGAGACTTCTCTGCCGCACGCATGACCTTTGATTTATCGAAGCCCATCTGAACTCATCTACAATAATGATTAAAAACGGGTTGGCGGCGTTAACCGGAGAGCGGGGGGCGGCGCGTCACCTTTTTCCGCGCCAGAGAGGAACGCGCACCGTCAACGTCTCGTCGTCGTAGCTCCCGCAGTTTGGAGAGCTACAAAGTACGCTAACATGCGCCAACGGCGAGTGTCAACGCCCTTGATTTCGG
>DASWRG010000020.1:0-3480 GCA_036403295.1 Pyrinomonadaceae bacterium | reverse complement strand
AACTGCGGCTTGCGTTTTTCGAGAAACGCGTTGACGCCTTCGTCCTTGTCTTCGCTTGAGAAGCAGAGCGCGAAGAGGTCTACTTCGCGCCTCAGTCCCTCATCCAGATTTGAGCGCGAGGCGAGCTTGACCGCTTCCTTCGCCATGCGCAGAGCGATGGGGCTTTTCTCCGCGATCCGATTCGCCAGCTCCATCGTTTTGGCGGCGAGGTCTGCGGCGGGGACGACCGTGTTGACGAGGCCGATGTTGTAGGCCGTGTGCGCGTCTATGATTTCGCCCGACAGAATCAGCTCCATCGCTTTGCCTTCGCCGACGAGGCGCGTCAGGCGTTGCGTGCCGCCGCCGCCCGGAATGATGCCGAGGTTGATTTCGGGCTGGCCGAAGCTGGCCGTCTCGCTCGCAATACGCAGGTCGCACGCCAGAGCCAGCTCGCAACCGCCGCCCAAACAATAGCCGTTGACCATCGCAATGACCGGCTTCGGAAAAGAATCAATCGCGGTGAAGAGCGAGCGACCGAGCATCACCTCGCGCTGTGTGAGCGCGGTGCGTCCGGCGAACTCGGAGATGTCCGCGCCCGCGATAAAAGCTTTGTCGCCCGCGCCCGTGAAAACAACCACGCCGACCGAATCATCGTCGCGCAACTCTTCCAGGACCTGCGCGCCCTCTTCGCGCGTTTGAATGTTGAGGGCGTTTCTTTTTTCGGGACGATTGATGGTCACAATGGCGACGCGCCCGCGCCGCTCGACTAAAAGCGTTTCGTAAGTTTTCGACAAAGATTCTTGAGATTGCGACATTCGTTATTTGCTCCAATGATTAATGAAAATGTGATTACAAGTTTACCGCAGAGACGCGGAGACGCAGAGAGAAAGTAGTAGGCAGTTGGCTGTTTGCAGTTGGCGGTAAAGAGCTTGCTTCTTATCTTTACCTTTTATCTTCTCTGCGTCTTCGCGTCTTCGCGGTGAAAATTATTTTTTCCTACTCAGGCGAGGTTTCGCCTTCGGCTTCGGGCGCGGGCTGTTCGTCTGCGACCCAGGAGACGAAGAGGCGCAGCCAGTTCTCGACGGGTTGGCTGATTGCGACGCCGATGCGCGCCGTGCCGTAGATGGCCGGGGCGACTCTGACCACGCTCGCCGTGACTTCGATGGGCGCGCCGTCGGGTCGGTGTGCGCGCAGGTATAGCCGCTCGCCCTGCTGCACTTTCTGATTGAGATGAAAGAGCGCGCCGCTCGTCGAGATGTCATCGGTCTCGGTCGGCTCGCTCCACGCCGCGCCGTCCTCCGCGCGCCCCGACACGACAATCGGCAGGCGCAAAGCCATGCGCAACGCAAAGCGTCTTTCCTGTCTCTCTTCGTTGTTCGGCGGATTACTCATGAAAGCAGTTTTCAGTTTTCAGTTTTTAGTTTTCAGCTACACACTCGTTTTTAGTTTCAAGCAAGCGGTTGATGCGGCCTGCTGAAAACTGAAAACTAAAAACTGAAAACTACTTCTCTTCCCAAACGTAAAATCCCTCGCCGCTTTTTTTGCCGAGCTTGCCTGCCGCGACCATCCGGCGCAGGATTTCGGGCGGGCGAAAGTTTTCTGTGCCGAGCGCGCCGTGCAAGTATTCCGCGATGTGCAGCCGCACGTCCAGACCGACGACATCCGTCAGGCGCAGCGGCCCCATCGGATGGTTGTATCCCAGCTCCATCGCCGTGTCTATATCTTTCGCGCTCGCCACGCCCTGCTCGACCATGCGCATGGCTTCGAGGCCGAGCGCGATGCCGAGCCTGCTCGAAGCGAAGCCCGGAACGTCTTTGACTGTGATCGGCTCTTTCTTCAAACGGCGCGCGACCGCAAGCGCGGCTTCGATTGTCTCTGCGCCCGTCGTTTCGCCGACGACGATCTCGATCAGTCGCATCAGGTGAACCGGATTGAAGAAATGCATCCCGACGACGCGCGCCGGATTCTGTGAAGCGCGGGCGATCTCCGTAATCGAGAGCGACGAGGTGTTGGTCGCAAAGATAAAAGGACGGCGAGCCGCCGCTTCGACCTCGCGCAAGATTTCCTGTTTGAGTTCTAAAATTTCGGGCGCGGCTTCGATGATTAAGTCCGCGTCCGCAGCTTCGGATAAATGAGTCGTGCCGCGCAAGCGTTGCAAAGTCTGGTCGCGGTCTGCGTCCGTCAGCTTGCCGCGCCGGATGCCTTTGAGCAGATTGCGCTCGATAGCCTCTATCCCGCGCGCGAGCATCTCCTTATTAATGTCGCGGAGGATGACCGGGAAGCCCGCCGCCGCCGCGACCTGTGCGATGCCGTGACCCATCGTGCCCGCGCCGAGCACGCTGATGCTTTCAATTGCGCGCGGCGCGTCTTGAATATTCTTCTCGCTCAAAGTGATCTCTGAATGTGATGCCCCCGGCTGTCGCGCATGGTCGGGAAATGCGTCGCAGACTGACTCTGCTCTTATTTCGCGCGAAGTTCTCAAAAAGAGGAGGCCGACCCGTCTTGTCCGGCAGATTCGCCATGCCATATTCGACTACAAGTGCATGTCTAGTTATACTACACGCAGAACGGAAAAGGCTATACTTCTCAGCGCGGGATTATTAAAAATTGTCCCGCCGCCAATTCTTGAAGGAGAGAATTTAACTCAATGGCACAAGATACGCTGCACAGGGAGGTGGTCATCATCGGTTCGGGGCCAGCCGGATTGACGGCGGCGATTTACACAGCCCGCGCCAGTCTCAAGCCGCTCCTCGTTGACGCGCCCGCAGACATGGAAAAACAGACAGCCCCCGGCGGGCAGTTGATGATTACCACCGAGGTCGAAAATTATCCGGGCTTTGCCAAAGGCATACAGGGGCCTGAGCTGATGGAGGAATTTCGTGAACAGGCTCTACGCTTCGGCACGGAGATTCTCGAAGCCTGGATTACACGGATTGACTTACAGCAGCGTCCTTTCACGCTCTACACGGACGAGCTCATTATCAAAGCCGAAACTCTCATCATCGCTTCCGGCGCGTCCGCCAAATGGCTCGGCATTCCGGGCGAAGCCAAAGTGCCGGACGGCCTGGGCGGCAACGGCGTCTCGGCCTGCGCGACCTGCGACGGGCCGCTTCCGTCGTTTCGCAACAAGCGCCTTATCGTCGTCGGCGGCGGCGACACAGCGATGGAAGAAGCGACGTTTCTGACGCGCTATGCCTCGCATGTGTACGTCGTCCACAGGCGCAGTAGCTTGCGCGCTTCAAAAATTATGCAGGAGAAAGCATTCGCCAATCCGAAGATAGAGTTTATCTGGAACACCGCGTTGACGGAGATTCTCGGCACGATGGAGGACGGCGTGACGGGCGTGCGGTTGCGCGATCTGGTGAGCGGCGAAGAGCGCGTCTTCGAGTGCGAGGGCGTGTTCGTCGCCATCGGCCACAAGCCCAACACGGAGTTGTTCAAAGGCCAATTGGAGATGGACGCGGTCGGCTATCTCAAAACCAACGGTCACTCGATGGCGAC
>DASWRG010000019.1:0-12606 GCA_036403295.1 Pyrinomonadaceae bacterium | reverse complement strand
GAGGGGTCTTAATGGTTGTGGCACGCGTGTTGTAATAGTAATGGTCAAGCGAGAGAGGGAAGAGAGAGACCAGTAACCCGATTGACCCAAACTAAAAATTCTGAAAGAGGAGATTAAGACAATGCGTAGAATCAAAAGAATGATGGCGGTGTTGATGTTGGCGGCGGTGGCAACCATTAGCGCACAGACGGCTTTCGCAGGCGTGATCCTGAGCGACGTTCACCGAGACGGCGTGATCTTGAGCGACAATCACCGAGACGGCGTGATCTTGAGCGACAAGGCTAATGCGTGGGACATCGTCACGGTCGTCGTCAATGGTGTGACCGGCGTTATCCTGAACGACATCAAGTAAACCCCCGGTCGTTGCGCGTCCCCTAAAGCGACAGCGAACAGGCTCACCCCAGTAAATCGTGGGAATAGCGAAGGCGGAGTTCGGCAACGACTCCGCCTTCGCTTTTTTGTGCGTTTCATTCACCGCAGAGACGCGGAGACGCTGAGATGAGAAGGATAAGAAACAAGCTATTATCTGCTAACAGCCAACTGACTGCTTGCTTTCTCTTTGCGTGTCCGCGTCTCTGCGGTTAGTTATGACTGAAATCTCAACTGCCTTTCCAGCGCGAGGCAGAGTCCCATGATGAAGTAGAAGACCATCACGACCTCGGAATCGCCGAAGTTGTAGTGAACCAGCCCGCTTGCGAAAAATCCGCACAGCCCGCCGAGCGCGCCCAGAGCCAGCCCGCGCTCAATCCAACCGCCGACCGCAGGACTTCGCGCCAGCCGCCACAGCATGCGCGTGTAAATTAAAACCAGTATCAGCCACGCGAGCAGGGCGGGCACGCCGCGTTCGAGCGCAAACTGCAAGGGCGTCGAATGCATGTGCCCCGTCGGAAGCTTGCAGTTATCGAACAAGCCCCACTGGCAGCCGTACTGCTTCACCGAATCCATCCCGACGCCGACCAGCAAGTGTCTGGGCTTGCTCACGAGCAGGTGAAAGCCTTCGCGCCAGACCGTCTCGCGCCAGCTAATCGAGCCGTCGTTCACGTCAAAAAATCCGACCTGACGTTTCTGTTGCAAGACAAAGAGTCCCGCGAGGACGAGCGGCAGCGCGCACGCCGCGAGCAGGAGCACCGTCCGGCGACTTCGCACGCCGACGAGGACGATCACAGAGGCGGAGATTAAGAAGCCGAGCTGCGAGGCTCGCGTGACGGTTAAGAGCAGAGCTAATCCGAGGCCGATGATTGCGACGAAGAGCAGCGCGCCCGCCTTTGAGCGTTTCCTCTCAAGCGCAATCAATAACCCAAAGGCGAGCGAGGCGATAAGCTGCAAGACTTCCGCGTAAGTGACGTAGTGACCGTAAAAGCCTGACGCGCGCCAGTCTCTTCCGCGCGACCAGCTCACAATCCCAAGCCTTTCAACCGTCGTCGCTCCGTCAAGCAGCGCGCCGCGCGGCGTTTCATAAATACCAGTCCATTCGGCTCTGTAAATCTTAATGCGCGCGGGACTAGAATCTGCTTGAGAGAGCGCGGCCAAAAGCTCTTCAGGCGCATGCAGCTTGCGCCCGTCAACTTCCAAGAGAATGTCTCCGCTCTGAATCCCGCGCGCGGTTTGCCCGTTCAGCGCGCGAAAGACCGCATTGGCGAGCGGGCTGTTCGCGCTCACGCCCTCGACCTTGACGCCGCGCCCGACCGCGCGCTCGGCCAGCGTGTAAACGACATTGACCATGCACGACGCGACGAGCGTGAGCACGAGCAGGCGCAGGACGCGCCGCGTCCGAACGTTTTCCGCGACGAGATAGATGATGGTAAACAGGCTCGCCGCGCGCAGCTTGCCGATAGAGATGGCGGGCGCGTATGAAGTGAAAGCGGAAATCACTGTGAGAAGCATGAAAGCCGCGAGCGCGTAATCAACCGGCGTGCGCGAAAAGCGCGGGCGCAAGATTAGCCGCACGACCCATAACAGCATCCCGCACATCCAGGCGATCTGCGTCGCGGCAATCGAATGCGGCGCAGCCGCAGCCATCACAAAGAGCCAGGCGATAATCGCGCGGTCAAGACCCTTAACGAGTGACGAGTGACGAGTGACGAGTGATGAGTCGGGCGCGAGAGCTTTTATTTCATCCTTCATCCTTCATCCCTCATCCTTGTTCTCAGTATGCGTCATCGCCGCGCAGCATGACAGGCAACGTGCGGAGGATGATTTTCAGATCAAGGAGCAGCGACCAGTTCTCTATGTAGAAGAGATCGAGCCTGACCATCTCTTCAAACGGGAGGCGATTGCGCCCGGAGACTTGCCACAAGCCGGTCAAGCCCGGCTTCATGTCGAGCCGCTTGCGATGCCACAGCTCATAAGCTTCCACCTCATACGGAATCGGCGGGCGCGGCCCCACGATGCTCATGTCGCCGCGCAGGACGTTCAAGAGTTGCGGCAGCTCATCAAGACTCAAACGCCGCAGGAGGCGTCCCAATCGAGTCACGCGCGCGTCGCCTTTCAGCTTGTAAACAGGCTTCTCCTCGTTTCCCAGATTTGTCCCGGCGTCACCGGCGATGTACTGCTTGAGATAATCTCTGTGCGACGCGTCGTCCGCGCCCGCTCTCATCGTGCGAAATTTGTAGAAGAGAAAGAGCCGCCCGTCCATCCCGACCCGCTCCTGTTTATAAAAGACAGGGCCTTTCGAGTCGAGCTTGATGAGCACAGAGACGACGAGCCAGAAGGGCGAGAGCAGGGCGAGCGTGAGGGATGCGATGAGCAGGTCGAAAGCGCGTTTGGTGATGCGCGCGGCGTTCGAGAGCGGCTCGCGGAAGAGGCGTATCATCGGGAGCGCGCCGATCTGGTCAATCTCCGTCTTGCGCGGCAGGCAATTGAAGAGGCTCGGCGCGATGCGAAACTCGACGCCCGCCCTGCGCCCCGCGCGCATCATCACGTCAAAGAGCGCGTCGCCCGAAACTTTCGGATCGGTGATGATGACTTCGTTCGCTCCCGCTTCGCGTATCGCTTCCGGCAAGCCTTTGAGATCGCTCACGACCGGCACGCCCTCAAACATGTCCGGCACATCGCGCCCGAGCGAGCCGTTCTCAACCACGCCGATGACGCGATAGCCGAGGCTCGGACGCTCTCGCATCTCCTTAATACACAGGGCGGCCTCCGCCCCGCGTCCCACGACGAGCGTCGGAATCAGATTCACGTCACGCCGTCGCGCGAAAGTCTGCGCCCCGCGTGCGATGAGACGTAAGACTGCGTAGGCCGCGAGCGCGAGAATGAAGTCGAGGACGAAGATGGCGCGGGCGTAAGAGAAGGCGCGAAACTGAAAACCGCCGCGATAGAGAAATGCCGCCGCCACAATCAGGAGCGAGCCGATGGCCGTCGCCTTGAAGACGCGCACGGCGTCGTCAACGAAAGAGAACTCGCCGCGCAAGCGATAGAGGTCGTAATACTTGAGCGTCAAAAGGCGAATCGGCACGATGAAGAGCAGCAAAGCTCCGTACGGCGCGAATCCCCTGGTCCAATGCAGGCTGCCCGCTTTCTGAAAAACAGCATCGCCTGAGCGTAGATAAAACGCCGAGAGAAAAGCGAGCGCGGCGATTAAAAAATCGGTCGAGACGAGCAGAGCTTTGACTACGGGGATGACCCACGCGGGCGCGCGCGCGGGCACACGCACCGTGCTCGCATCAACCGGATTTTTTTTGATTCGCTCAACCCTCATAAAGCGAGCACACGTATTTCCTTTGCGCCTTTGCGCCTTTGCGTGAAAATCTTTCTCACGCAAAGGCGCAAAGGCGCAAAGAAGAAATCGAATAGCTGATGTCGTTCATTTACCATTTATCTAAAATCAAATCCGCGACTTCATCCCGCACGTGCGTCGCGCGACGGGCGACGGCCTCGTGCTTCTTCTTAAGAGGCAAGCTATTTAAATCTTCTCGCGTGCTAATGCGTCTGAGCCTGCCTTCCTTGACCAGCTCTTCGTCAATCGCCGCCCACTTGCCTGCGTAGATGGTCGCGGCGGGCACGCCGAGCGCAGCCGCCTCGCGGTTCATCGTGCCGCCCGCGCTGATGACTAAATCTGCGTGAGCGATGAGATTCGCTCCGTCCAGAGCCGCGCGCGGCGCGATCATATTCGCACACTCTCGCGCCAGATAAAGAGCGCGCTGGGCTTCCGTTCGCGCCAGCAAAATGGCTTTCACTTCCGCACGCGCGCACAATCTTTCAATCAACTCGTCGAACAACTCATTCTCAAAGCGATGATAAAGAGCCTCGCGCGCGGGCGGGCGGACGATCACGAGCACGTCATCAGCCGCAACGCCAAGCTCTCTTAAAATTTCGGTGAAGCGCGGGTCGGGCGCGAAGTCCGCGAGATAAACGTCCTCTTTCGTCCCCGCGTAACGCCTGACCTTTTTCTCGCGCGCGCCGAATCGTCGCAAGGCTTCAGCCGGAAAAGCGCGCGGCACGATGACGCGCGAGGCGAGGCGAAAGGCCAAATGATTCGCAGGCTGATGCTCGTAATCCATCAGCGTCACGCTCTTGATCGAAAGCGCGCGCGCCGCCGCCGTCTGCGCGTAAGAATTATGGCTCACCGCCAGGTCAATCCCGCGCCCGCGCGCCCAACGCGCCAGCGCGGCTGTGCGCCCGATTAAATTTCCGAACTTCGCAGAGAGCTTTCCGCCGCCATGCGCGCCGATGACTTCCGGCGCAAAGCCAGCCGAGCGCGCCAGCTCGACCGTCTGCGCGAAATCACGCGCCGTCATCAAAATCTTGTGGCCGCGCCGCTCGAACTCCGGGATGAGCGCGCGAAAAAACGGCACGTGCGGCGAGTTGGCCAAGTCAATCCAGATGCGCATAATGGTTGGCAGTTGGCAGTCAAGAAGATTACATCACTGCCCGCTGCCCACTGCCAACTGCTCACTTCTTTCCAGCAGTCGCGCCAGCGCGTACAGCATCCACGCCTGCGACCAGCGCATGTAGGGCGTGCGAATGGTGTAGAAGCGTCTCAGTTGATAGTAAAAAAATCCGCGCGCGTCCTGTAAGTGATGAACAGACCACAAAGCGATTTTCTTGGCTAAAGCTAAAGCCTCATTATCTATCTCACGCATTTCAAGCAGCGCGACGATGGCGGCTCCGGCTGCGTGTGCGTCCACGGGATAAAGACGGTCATGGTAGTATTTCGGCCACCCGTCCGCAAGAAAGAAATTCTCGCGCCAGAATTCGTAGCCGCGCCGCGTCGCCTCTGTAAATTCATCGCGCGCCCCAACGCAAACACGCATGATGCGCGAGAGGCTCATCAGCACAAAGGCCGTGTGAAAGCTATCAGCCCACGCTTGAAAACCTTCCGCGCCGTAAGCCCACGAGCCGTCGGCGCGCTGCCGCCGCACGACGTAACGCGCGCCGCGCACGGCTTCCGCGCACAAATCTTTTTCATGCGTCAATGCAGAGACGCAAGCCAGAGTCTCCGCCGCGAGCAGGCTCGCGTTAAAAACGCGCGTCCGGTCGAGCGGCGAATAGCTCCAACAGATTTCATCCGCCGACTCCGCGCTGTGATTGAGGTTTTTTAGGATAAAGTCGCACACACTGCGCGCGACATTCAGATAAGAGTCATCGTTGAAAGCCTGCGCCGCTTCAACCAGCGCGCGCGCGGCAAACGCCGTCGGCACAATCGTCGGCGTCCCCTTCGGCGCATAAAAAGCTCTGCCCTGCCAGTCGAAGTTATAACCCCACGCCGCGCCGCTCAAATTATCAAGACGAGCTTTGAGCAATTCATCAAGCAGAGCATGAGCTTCAGCCTCCGCCTCTTTCGTTCGCACGAGCCGAAACCGCGAGAGCGCGGCCAGAGCAAAGAGCGCGAGTCCTTTAGCATTTTTTTCGTGTGGAACTTTTGCCAGCGCGCGAAGGTTGAGAGGCGCGCGTTTGAAGATTTGCGTCCACGCGAGGCGAGCCGCGCGCGAATTCACCAGCGGCGTCGCCTGAAACACGCGGCTGTTCAAAGCGTCGAATGGATCGTGCCCCGCGTAATCGCGCTCACGACACCACGCGTTGAGGCGTTGATAGGCGAGTTCGAGTTCATTACTGACTGCCTGATCTGTAGTCATTCCAAGAACCGATTAACCGCAGAGACGCAAAGTCGCAGAGAAGATAAAGGGAAGAAGAAGAGATAATAGCTTTTCTGTCAACTGCCTACTTGTTTTATCTCTGCGTCTTCGCATCTCTGCGGTGAGTTCTGAAACAGCTACAACTCCTCACAGCTTACTGCTCACAGATGTTTCAATCCGCCGCGCCGTCTCGATAAAGCTCTCCTGCCATAGCTCGAACATCAGTAGCGTCCAGAGCAGCTTGCGATGATTGGCAATCCCGCGCTCGTGTTCGTCAAGCAGGCGCGTGACGTAAGCCGGATTGAAGAGTCCCGTCCGGCGGATGCGTTCGGGCGAGAGCAGGTCGCGCGCGAGCGGGCGAAGCTGTCCTTTTATCCATTCAGCAACGGGCACGCCGAAGCCCTTCTTGCCGCGCCGCGTGACGAAGCGCGGCAAGAGGGGCGCGACCGCTTTCTTCAAAATATATTTCGTCGTTCGCCCATGCAGCTTGTAATTGGCCGGAAGCGAAGCCGCGTACTCCGCGACGCGCGGGTCTAGAAACGGCGCGCGAACTTCCAAAGAGACGGCCATGCTCGCGCGATCAACTTTCGACAGAATGTCTTCCGCGAGATAGAGCTGCGTATCAAGGCTCTGCATGCGCTCAATCGTATTGTCGGCGTCGCATGCCGCGAGCAGCTGGCGCGCGTCGGCGTAAATATCCGCGCTCGTCGCGCGCTTCACGTCGTCAGTCAAAACCTGTTCCTGCTCTGTCGGCATGAACGAGCCGAACCAGATATGATGCCGCGCGACTTCATCAAAGCTCGCGCCCGCGATGAAGCGGCGAGCCTTGTAATCGAAAGAGATGTTGTCGGTCTTGACGGGCAAGCGGCGGACGAAAGGCTCGATCAGCACGCGTCGCACGGCTTGTGGCACGCGGTCGTAGAGGCTCGCTATCTTGTGGCCGAAGTACATCTGATAGCCCGCGAACAACTCGTCGCCGCCGTCGCCGCCGAGCGCGACCGTGACGTGTTTTCTGGTGAAACGCGACAAGAGATAAGTCGGCACAAGCGAAGGGTCGCTCAGTGGCTCATCCATCCACGAGCCGATTTCGCTGACGAGGTTGGCGGCGAGGTCTACGCTGAGGCGTTCTTCGTGATGATCCGTGCCTAAAAATTTGGCGACCGCGCGCGCGTAAGCAGACTCATCGAAAGAGCTTTCGGCGAAGGAGATGGAAAAGGTCTTGACCGTCTCGCTTGATGCCTGCACGGCCAGAGCCGCGACGGTCGAAGAATCCACGCCTCCCGACAGCAACACGCCGAGCGGCACGTCAGAGACGAGCCGCATCCGCACGGAATCTCCCAACAGTTCTTTGAGATGCGCGGCTGCTTCAGCTTCATCCGGCGGAGGCGTGCGCGTCTTGTAGCTCAAACACCAGTAACGCTCAACCTTGATCTCGCCGTCTTCGAGAGAGAGCGTGTGCGCCGCCGGAAGTTTTTGAATCCCTTCGTAAATCGAAAGCGGCGCGGGCACGTAATCGAACGAGAGATAATGACGAAGCGCATGAAGGTTAAGACTCGGACGCACGCTTGGATGCGCGAGCAGGACTTTCGGCTCAGAAGCGAAGAGCAGTGTGTTATCGAAGACGCCCCAGTAAAGCGGCTTTTCGCCGAACCTATCGCGCGCGATGAAGAGCCTGCGGCGGCGCACGTCCCACAGTGCGAAGGCGAACATCCCGTTCAGATGCTCGACCATACGCGTGCCGTGCTCTTCATAGAGATGCGGCAGAACTTCCGTGTCGGACGCGCTCTCGAACCTGTGTCCGCGTTTCTCAAGTTCGGCGCGCAACTCTCTGTAATTGTAAATCTCGCCATTGAGGACGACCGCGACCGTGCGATCTTCGTTCCAGACAGGCTGCTCGCCCGTCTGCAAGTCAATAATAGCGAGACGCCGCATGCCGAGCGCGACGCCGGGTTGCGTCATCAAGCCTTCGGAATCCGGCCCGCGATGCGTCATCCGCTCGCACATTGCATGCAAGAGTTCCCGCGCGCCCTCCGTCGCCTCGCCCCGCGCATCCAAATTAGCCCAGCCGGTGATTCCGCACATAAAGAAAATTGTAGGGGCAGGGACAAGTCCTCAGCCCGCCGCGCGAAGGCGCGAACTGAATAAACACGAAACTTAACTATCGTCCTCACCGACGATGCGGGCAGGGACAAGCCCTGCCCCTACAGTCATTGTTTGAATCCGACCTTCTCACGCACGGCGTAAATCGGCTTCGCCTGCGATTCGTGATAGGTGCGGACGAGCATTTCCGCGAGCATCCCCATCAAGAGAAACTGGACGCCGACGGCGAACATCACGATAGTCAGGACGGGAAGCGGCGTCTGCACAAAATCGGCGCGGTGTATGAGCTTCCAGTAGATGGCAAGCATCCCCGTCAGAAAAGAGATGACGAAGGCCGTCAGCCCGCACGTGCCGAAAACATAGATCGGTTTCGTTTGATACGAGGCCATGAACTTGATCGTCATCAGATCGAAGATGACTTTGATCGTGCGCGAGAGTCCGTACTTGGATTTGCCCATCGTGCGCGCGTGATGCTCGACGGGAATCTCCGCGACTTTCGCGCCAGCCCATGAAGCGTAGATGGGAATGAAACGATGCATCTCTCCGTAAAGCCGCACATCCTGCAAAGATTCGCGGCGGTAAGCTTTTAAAGAGCAGCCGTAGTCATGCAAAGGGACGCCGCCAATCCATGAGATAAGACGGTTGGCGAGCATCGAAGGAATCTTGCGCGTGATCATCTTGTCCTTCCTATCCCTGCGCCAGCCGGAGACGACATCATAACCCTCGTCCAGCTTTTCCAAGAGCCGCCGAATATCCGCCGGGTCGTTTTGCAAGTCTGCGTCCATCGGAATCAGCACGTCGCCGCGCGCCGCGTCAATCCCCGCAGACATTGCCGCCGTCTGCCCGTAGTTGCGCCGCAGGGCGACGACGCGCACGCGCCCGTCAAGCCGCGCCAACTCGCGCAGGACTTCGAGGCTGCCGTCGGACGAGCCGTCGTCAACATAGATAATCTCAGCCGTGCGTCCAAGCTCACGCAGGGCGTCGTCGAGCCTGGCATGCAACGGGCGCAGGTTCGGCTCTTCGTCATAGACCGGAAGAAAGACGGAAATCTCCGGCTTCTCCATCTCGCGCGCGTCAGCGTAAGCGCGCCGACGCATCAAAGTCTCTTCTTCGTCGTAGCTTTCCATCAAAATTCAAATCGCCCTTATCGCGCACATCAAAGCGAACAAGCCTGAAAGGGTCGCTAATAAACATGCCGCCTGTCAAGCGTAGCAGACGGCGGCGCAATATTATCAGCAGGAATTAGCCATAGAGAACACAGAGGATGAAAGAGGGGAACAGGGAAAAAGAGAGCCGGAGCTTTTATCTTTCCCTCTTACCCTTTTACCCGTTCCCCTTCTTATCTCTGTGCTCTCTGTGTCCTCTGTGGCTAATACTTTTGTTTTAAGCTACTTGAATGTCCAGCCTGTCGCCAGATTTGAAGAGCGCGAAGCCGAGGATGCAGGCGATGATGAGGCTGGTGATAAAGGTCACGATGCCGCTCATAAAGAGCGCGGGGAGATTGCCGAAGAAGGGCATGTTGAAAGGCGCGAGGACGATGAACAGGAAGACCATCACAAACAGCGCGGGTATCTGCACGAAGAGATACATGAAAAAGGCTTTGACGTAATTCAAACCCATGCGGCGCATCGTGTCGAGGCCGACCTTCGGATTCACCACCGCCCAGAAATCCTCCGTGTAACCGGCGATGGTCAAAGCCATCGGATAGTAAAAGACAGCCCACGCCAGACACAGTAGCAGCAGGATAAGCACTGTGCCCGACAGGCCGAGCGCCAACAGCGAAGAGCCGATGTCGTCAGATTTCTTCTGGCTCTTCATCTCGGCGGGCGTCGGCTGCGAAGTCGGCTCGATTGGCTTTGGCGCGGGCGAGTTCGGGTCTGCCTGATGTAAGAGAGCTTGTATGTCTCGCTCTGTCATCTCGGAGCGTGGCTGCTGCGGCAGTTGAGCCTGGCGTTGCGCGCTCGGCTTGGCGAGGGTTATGACGCCGAACAGAATCGCCAGCGAGAGGACGATGACCGGCCCGAAAGTGATGATGTAAATGCCGATGCTAAGGAACATCGGGCGAATCGCGTTGTCCCACCACGAGAAGGATTCAAACGAGGGATACAGGCCGCAGTTGGTCGCGCCCCACGCAAACTGGTTGATGACGTGCGACATGCTGCCGAACAGGATGCCGCACGCGATGACCTGTCCCTTGAGGCCGAAGAGCGAGAGCATGGCGTAGATGACGGCCATCAGCAGGACGCTGAAGGGATGTCTGAACGGATAAGCGATGGCGAGCGCGAATTCGTTGAAGCCGAAACCGGCGGTCTGGCTCTGCCTGAGCATGGCCTTCTGCCTGACTTCCTGAAAAGGCTTGCACAGGTCGCCGCACACGGAGCAGAGCGGAACTTTATTGCCGACATATTTCGGGCAGCTTTGACAGAAGGTTGCGCCGCACTCGCGGCAGATAAAATGCGGCGGCGTGAAAGGATGATTGACACAACCGGGGTGCTGCGGAAACGCGTTCCCTTGAGGAGCGAAAGCCGGAGGAGGAGCAGCGGCGGCGTACGTCCCGCTCGCGGCGTAAGAGCTTTCGACGGGCGGCGGCCATGAGTTTGAAGCGGGGGCGAGCGTGTGCGCGGCGGGAGCTGTCGGCGGGACGGGAATTACAGTCTGCCCTGTCATGGCGGTTTGCGCAGGAGCGGCGACTGTGGCTGTCGTTGCTGTTTGCGGCGAAGCTGAAGGCGCGGCCAGCTTGTTGCCGAAAGCCGCGCGCAGGAGCGGGACGCGGCCTGCTTCAATCCAATGCAGATTCCCTTTGGCGACCTTATCGCCGGGCATCACGCAGTCTTCCCTGATCCACTGCCTGAGTGTTTCAAGGTCGGCCTCGAAAATTCCTTCCGGCGTCTCGACACGCCATAGCTCTAAAAG
Organism: Pyrinomonadaceae bacterium; assembly: GCA_036403295.1. Lineage (GTDB taxonomy): Bacteria > Acidobacteriota > Blastocatellia > Pyrinomonadales > Pyrinomonadaceae > JACMLC01. Next base: position 1,516 of record DASWRG010000019.1, on the reverse strand, counting down.
ATTCTGGGCGCTCATCGTCTCTTCCTCTTTAAAAAGTGAGGTGAAAATAATTGACTGCCGCGCGAGGCTTGACGGCTATCTCAATTCGCCCGTCGTGCGAAGCGTCGGGGCGGGCTTGTGGCGCGGGGCGGGGCTGCTCACGTTGCTGATAATCTCCATCTCTTCTTTAGCCTGATCGGCAGTCGAGCGGATGCCTTCGAGGCGCAGGCGGAACTCGTCGGGATTCGACGCGCCGCGCAGGGCTTCTTCAATCGTGATGAGGCCGGATTGATGCAGGTGAAAGAGCGATTGGTCGAAGGTCTGCATGCCGTACTGCGAAGTTCCGGCGGCGATGGCGTCGCGTATCTGCGCGGTCTTCTCTTCGTTGATAATGCAATCGCGGATGAGTCCGGTCGAGACCATCACTTCGACTGCGGGGACGCGCCCGTTGCCTTTGGCAGAGCGCACGAGCCGCATCGAGATGACCGCTCTCAAGATTCCGGCGAGCTGGATGCGGACGCTCTTTTGGTGATGCGGCGGAAAGGCCGAGACGATACGCGTGATGGTCTCGGTCGCGTCGAGCGTGTGCAGGGTGGAGAGGACGAGGTGTCCGGTCTCGGCTGCGGTCATTGCGGTCGAGATGGTTTCAAGGTCTCTCATCTCGCCGACGAGAATGATGTCAGGGTCTTGGCGAAGCGCGCCGCGCAAGGCTTCCGCGAAAGAGCGCGTGTCCACGTCAACTTCTCTTTGCGTGACGAAGGAGCGTTTGTCGCGGTGCAGGAATTCGATGGGGTCTTCAATGGTCACGATGTGGCCGCTCCGGTTGGAGTTGATGCGGTCAATCATCGCGGCCAGAGTCGTGGACTTGCCGGAGCCGGTCGTGCCGGTGACGAGAATCAGGCCGCGCTGCTCGTCCGAGATTTTTTCGATGACGGGCGGCAGGCCAAGCTCGTCCATCCCACGCATCTGATCCGGAATGACGCGCATCACGATGCCAACCGTGCCGCGCTGCTGAAAGATGTTGGCGCGAAAGCGTCCGAGGCCGGAGACGCCGTAACCGATGTCAACTTCGCAGACCTCTTTGAAGCGTTGCTTCTGGCGGTTAGACATCATCGAGAAGGCCATGTCGAGCGTGTCTTCGGGCGTCAGCCGCGTCGAGTCTACGACGGGGCGCAGTTCGCCGCCGATACGCATAAAGGGGAACGCGCCGACTTTGATATGCAGGTCGGACGCGCCGAAGCTACAGGCGACGCGCAAGAGGTCGTCAATTTTTGGAGCCATGGGGTTTTAGAACCGTTTACCTTTCCGCACGGAATTACGCGAACTCTAAGGTGAGGGTGACGCTCTCTCGTGTTGGGTTATGGGGAAGACGCCGGACGTTTCAGGGCTGGAAACGCCGTTCGCATCGCGTTGCATCTCTGCGGGCAAGGGAAGCGTCACCGGAAGAAGTTAAAGGCCCGGAGACACCGTAAACATAATAAGCTGCCGAGCTTATTCGCGTCAATACTTAGTTTGCGCCGCCGCCTCAAGCTCAAAT
>DASWRG010000018.1:0-3758 GCA_036403295.1 Pyrinomonadaceae bacterium | reverse complement strand
CTTCTGGTCTATAGATTGCTTCTGCATCTTGGCTGAGGTGGCTGAGTGTTGCATAATCGGTCGGAGGGCTTAACACGCGATGGCTTCGATGTGGCGACTTGAGGGCGGGCTGACCTGGAAAGCTCTGGCCGGGCGCGTCTGGCACGAGATACAGGAGGACGACGTGTTCGGGCGCGCGGCGCAACTCTCTTACTACTTTTTGCTGGCTCTCTTTCCGCTCCTGCTGTTTCTCACCACCTTGCTCGGCTATTTCGCGGACGCGGGAACTGAGCTGCGTAATAATCTGCTGAACTATCTCGCCGCAGTCATGCCCTCGTCGGCTTCGGAATTGATTCACACGACTGTTGACGAGGTCAGCAAATCGGCTGGCGGCGGAAAACTCTCGTTCGGCATACTGGTGACCCTGTGGGCTGCCTCGAACGGGATGGGCGCGATCAGCGAATCGCTGAACGTCGCTTACAACGTCAAGGAGACGCGCCCGTGGTGGAAGGCGCGCTTGATGTCAGTCGTCCTGACCATCGCGCTCGCCGTCTTGATTATCTCGGCGCTCGCCCTCATTTTGTATGGCGGCGCGATTGCGGAGAAGATCGCCGCGAGCTGTGGTCTCGGCGATGCTTTCAAGCTGGTGTGGAAGATTCTGCAATGGCCGATTGCGCTTATCTTCGTGCTGCTCGCCTTCAGTCTGGTTTATTATTTCGCGCCGGACTTGAGAGATCAGGATTGGAAATGGGTCACGCCCGGCTCAGTCATCGGCGTCGCGCTGTGGCTGCTCGTCTCGTTCGGCTTTCGCACTTACCTGCGCTTCTTCAATTCATACAGCGCGACCTACGGCTCGCTCGGCGCAGTCATCATTCTCATGCTCTGGTTCTACTTTACTGGCGCAGCCGTCCTCATCGGCGGCGAGATTAATTCCGAGATCGAGAACGCCGCCGCCGAAGCGGGCGAAGACGACGCCAAAAAGCGCGGCGAGAAAGAGCCGGAAAAGCAGTAACAGGTGACGAGTTAATCTGCCTTTGTTTTAACGCCAGTTAGAGATAAGCAATGAAACTCACAGAGCCTGCGTCAGCAGGCGGCCAGAGTCTAGCCCCATGCGTGAGCATGGGGACATGGCGGGCAGCAGATGTTGAGCCTGCGTGAGCAGGCGATAGATGAGAGGTAAAGCAATCATCTGTCGCCTGCTCACGCAGGCTCAACATCAAACTTCGCTGTGTCCCCATGCTGACGCATGGGGCTACACTCTCTCGCCTGCTGGCGCAGGCTCTGTGAATTTCGTTGCTGATATTGAACTGAAGTTAAGATAATCAAAGACTAAAGACCAAAGGCCAAAGGAAAAGCAAATCGTCATCAGCATTTATTCGCAGCATAGAATGCGTGAGATAAAGCTTGCGCCGGACGAGCTGGTGCGTCGTCTGCTCTCGATTGAGACGGGCAGGCGATTGAGCTTGCTCGATAGCTGCGGAGTCGCGGGCGCGCGGCTGCTCATCGCGGGCTTTGATCCGTTTGAGACCATCGAAGTCTGCGGCAGGCAGCCGCGAGTGGTCGGGCGTAATGAGGCAGAGCCGCGCGTCATTGACGCAGACGCTTTGAGCCTGCTCGATGAACGCTTGAAACGGCACGCCTCTTCATCCGAAGGAGAGTTTTTATCCGGCGCGTGCATTGCGACTTTATCTTACGAGCTGGCGCATCAGCTCGAACGCCTGCGCTCGAATTCCCATGCGCGGCATGAACAGGGAGAGCCGGACGCAGTCTTCGCTTTTTATGACGCGCTCGTCGTGCATGATTACGCGTGGGGCAAATCCTTCATTGTGAGCCGTGATGAGGAGCGCGCGGATGAAACGGAAGCGGCTCTGCTTGCGGCGCGACCGTTGCGCGAGCCGTTGACGCATGGCGAGTCGTGCGCCGGCTCGAACATGACGCGCGAAGAATATCTGGCGGCGGTGCTTCGCATCAAAGAGCACATCGCGGCGGGCGACATTTATCAGGCGAACTTGACGCAGCAGCTCAGTTGCGCTCTGCCTCAAGAGATTGAGGCGGAGCATCTTTTCCTGCGCCTGCGCCGCCAGCACCCGTCGCCTTTCGCGGCCTTCATACGTCGCCGCGAAGATGCTGTGGTCAGCATCTCGCCCGAAAGATTCCTGCGCGTCGAGCCTCAGACGAAGCTCGTCGAAGCATGGCCGATTAAGGGAACGCGGCGGCGCGGAGTGGATGAGCAGGAGGATGCGTTGCTTCGTCGTGAGTTGTTGTCGAGCGAGAAGGATCGCGCGGAGAACGTGATGATCGTTGACCTGTTGAGAAACGATCTCGGTCGCGTCTGTCATTACGGCTCGGTCGAGGTCGCGGAGTTGTGCCGGCTCGAAGAACATCCGACGCTCTTTCATCTGGTCTCGAAGGTGCGAGGGGCTTTGCGCGATGAAGTGACTGCGGGAGAACTTTTGCGAGCCTGTTTCCCATGCGGCTCGATTACGGGCGCGCCGAAGATTCGCGCGATGGAGATTATTGATGAAGTAGAGACTGCGCCGCGCGGGCTTTCAATGGGAGCTATCGGATATTTCGGTTTTGACGGCTCGCTCGACCTGAGCGTCGCCATTCGCACGATGACTGTGCGTGAGCGTGTGGCGCGTTTTAATGTCGGCGGGGGCATCGTGGCCGACAGCGATCCCGCGCTCGAATATGAAGAGTCTCTTATTAAGGCTCGCGCACTGCTTCGCGCTCTCGGCGTTAAGCATTAAAGAAGGAAATCTCGCGCAAAGGCGCAAAGGCGCAAAGGAAGCACGCGAAGGAATTGAATGCTGCTTGTTCCTTGCGTGCTCTTCTTTGCGCCTTTGCGCCTTTGCGCGAAACTTCTTTGCTTTTCGCGGGAGATGTATAATGAAAATTCTTTTACATAACTTTTACGAAAGAACGGGCGCAATCGTCTAAACTTTCATCTCAAGCAAAACCATTCAGAAGAGGAGAGACATCATGATTCCCTTGAAACGTTCCTGCGCTTACGGCTTCGCGCTCGTGTTGCTCGCCCTGTGTTGCGCCGGGTTCGCGGCGGCGCAAAATCCGACGGTGCGCCTGCCGCGTCCGAGCCAGAAGGCCAGCATCATGCAGACCATCGGCGTCACAGACATCACCATCACCTACAGTCGTCCGGGCGTGAAGGGACGAAAAATCTGGGGCGACGCTCCGGCGGCGGCGATTACCGCGAACAATGCGGTCGGAGCTTCGACGCTCGACGACCAAACCAAGCGCGTGAAGGACGCGCCGATTGTGCCTTACGGCCACGTCTGGCGAAGTGGCGCAAACGAGGCGACCACTTTCACAGTCACAGACGATGTGATGATTAACGGCCAGAAACTTCCAGCCGGAAGTTACAGCCTCCACACGATTCCCGAAAAAGGCGAGTGGACGATTATCTTTAACACGGTCGCGGATCAGTGGGGCAGCTTCAATTACGACGAGAAGAAGGACGCCCTGCGCATCAAGGTCAAGCCGATGACGGTCGCGGACACGCAGGAATGGTTGCAGTACAGCATTCCCGTCGTCACGCCGAACAGTGCGCAGGTCGTGATTCGCTGGGAGAAGGTGGCCGTGCCCTTCACGGTCGAAGTGCCGAGCGTGGAAGCGGTCACGCGCGCCAGGATTGACACGCTCGTCGCGGCCAATCCGAACGACTGGAACACCCTGTTCGTCGTCGGCAGGGCATACGCCAACAACGACGAGTGGGACGAGGCTCTGAAGTGGGTTGACCAATCCATCAAGGTCAAAGAGAC
>DASWRG010000017.1:0-7153 GCA_036403295.1 Pyrinomonadaceae bacterium | reverse complement strand
TGCCCCGTTTGCCCCGTTTGCATGGCCTGTTGCGGCGTCATGGCTGCGCCCGATTCGATGTAGCTCAGGATGTCGTTCTTCGTGACGCGACCGCTCATCCCAGTGCCTTCGAGGCGCGAGATGTCTATGCCGTGCTCTTTGGCGATGTTGCGCACAAGTGGGCTTGAGCGCGTGCGGCGCAAGTCTTCGACCGACTGCTCTCCAATCGGCGCGCTGGCGGAAGAAGAGGCGGCGGACGTTTGCTCGCCCTCTGGCTTTACTTCGGGACGCTCCGCATCGTAGCTGCGACCGGCGACTTCTGCCGTTTCAGCTTGAGCGGCTGGCGTTGCAGCTTGTTTTTCTTGCGACGCTGCGGCGGTCGCGGCTTCCTGTGCGACGGGCGGCGGAGGCTCGGACGAGACTGCGGCCTGCGTCGCGGGCGCGCTCGTCGTTTCTGCGGCGGGCTGCGCGGCCTTTGCTTCGGGCGCGCTCGCGCCGTCGCCGTCAAGCACCGCGACCACCGTGTTGACCTCGACCGTGTCGCCTTCATTGAATTTGATTTCGGTCAGAGTCCCTGCGGCGGGCGAAGGAATCTCCGCGTCCACCTTGTCCGTCGAAATCTCAAACAGAGGCTCGTCGCGGTCAACCTTATCGCCGACCTTCTTCAACCATCTGGTGATCGTCCCCTCCGCGATGGATTCGCCCATCTGCGGCATGACAACTTCTGTGCTCATATCAACTCCACTTCGTAGTTTCTAAAATTGCTTTCACAAACAAGAGAGATAAGCGAACAACTCTTTGTATCTCTTCGCGCGTTCACTCAAAAGGCAAATGTTGTTTCAAGAGCGCGAGCAGGACGTGCGCGTTCGGCGTCGTGCCGTATTGCCCGCTCATCACCGCAACGCCCGCGCGGTCTTTGATCTCAATCACTCCGTCTTTGACTTTCACGCCCGCGAGCTGTGTCCAGAGAAACGTCGCGCCGCTATCTTCTAAACCGTTCGCGCTGACCTGCACTGCGCCGAACGAAACTTTTTCGCCGCGCTCAATAGCTTGCGAGACTCGCGGAAACAGACGCGCGAAAGTCTCCTGTTTGATCTCGCGCCCGATTCTGTCCACGCCCGAAACCATGTTGCTCAAAGTGAAAGTCTCGCCGCCACGCTTCTCAATCGTGTACAGGTAACGGTCGTAAATGTGCTGGCCGTTGACGCGCATCTGCTCGACCTTCTCGGTGACGGACTCAATCTCGTCCCACGTCGCGGCGTGCCGTTTGCCTCCGCGCTCGACGAGGACTCCATGCTCATGTAGCGCGACGCGCTCGCCGCGATGAATCCAGTTCGTGTAGAAGAGGCTCACGCCGCCAAGCAAAGAGAAGCCGCCGCCGATGATGAAGAGGAGCTTGTTAAAGAGTCCATCTGCGGCCTTCATGTTAAAGCCTGAAAAGAGCAGCACCGCGCCGAGTCCGAGACAGATGACGCCGATCAACAAATTCGCGCCCGTCGCCTTCGCGTTCTCTTTGAATTCGGCCTGCTGTTTGCCGAGCGCGTCCATCTCTCTCAAAATCAATAAGCCGCCAGCCTGCGCGCGGCATTCACAATATCTGTCACCTGCGGCAAATAATATTCTTCGAGCGGCGGCGAATAAGGCACGGGCGTGTCAATCGAAGCGAGGCGCACGACGGGAGCGTCGAGCCATTCAAAAGCCTCTTCGGCAATCGTCGCGGCAATCTCGCCGCCGATGCCGCCCGTCCGCGAAGCCTCGTGCAAGACGAGAGCCTTGCTCGTCTTCTTGACGCTCTGGAGGATCGCCTCTTTGTCCATCGGCGCGAGCGTCCGCAGGTCTATCACTTCGACATCAAGACCTTCCTTCTCCAATTCTTCAGCCGCGTCGAGCGCGTTCAAGACCTGCGCGCCGAAAGTGATAATCGAAAGATCGCGTCCCTCGCGCATGATGCGAGCCTTGCCGATCTCGACGATGTAATCATCTTCGGGCAACTCCTCGCGCAGGCGCGGCAAGCGATAAAGCTTTTTATGCTCGAAGAAAATCACCGGGTCAGGATCGCGGATCGCGGCTTTGATTAAGCCTTTGGCATCGTAAGCCGTCGAAGGCTCGACGATTTTCAATCCCGCCGTGTTGAGAAAAAAAGCCTCGGCGTTGATCGAATGAAAAGGCCCCGCGTGAACGCCGCTTCCGCACGGGCCGCGAAAGACCGCTTGAATCCCCGCGCCCCAGCGATAACGACACTTGGCGGCGTAGTTGGTCAGCATGTCAAAGCCCGCGCTGATGAAATCTATGAACTGAAACTCTGCGACCGGCTTCATCCCCATCAAGGCCGCGCCGCACGCCGCGCCGACAATCGCCGCCTCTGAGATCGGCGTGTCAATCACGCGCTCTTCGCCGAACTCGTCAATGAGGCCGTCCGTCACCTTGAACGCGCCGCCGTATGCCCCGACATCCTCGCCGATGACGAAGACCGCAGGGTCGCGCTCCATCTCTTCCCAGATACCCTGCCGAATCGCTTCGACCAGCGTGGCCTTGCCGCCGCGCGCGGGCTTATTTGATTTATGCTCTTTTTGAGTTGCTGCTGACATAAATTGAAAAGTTGACTTCTGCTTACTGTGATTTCAAGTTCACCGCTACTTCAGAGAGTGCTGAACGATGTACGGATGTTCAGGGTTGACGACGAGGCGGCGTTGCTGCGTATCAACGAGTACGTCCATGTCTTCCATTGGGATTGCTCCGAGCAGCGGCTCCGCATCGCCGGGCAAGACCATCGCGTCAACGCTCGAACGCCGATTAGCAAATCGCACTTCGACCGGGCCGACAACCGGAAGTTTGATTAGAGTGCCGTCAGCAAGCTGCGCCGAGCGCGAATCCACCTGCTGCAAGCCGAGCTGCGTCTGAATCTCCTCGTTAATCGTCAGCATTAGCGCGCCGCTATCCACCAGCACGTTGACGGTCATGCGCTTGACTTTATCTTCCGTAATTAGACCTTCGCCGAACATTACCAAATCACGTCCACTAATAAGCTCAATGTCTGCGTAAACGAGTCCCATCTCATTGCTCCTTTTCTCAGCCTGCTCGACTGTCAAATTGGCGACAGCAGGATTTGTCGCCACAGTATGCGAGGCGAAAGGAGGTTCGTGATCTAAAGGTTTAAGGCTCATCTTTCTAAAACTTTTGGTCTGAAAGCAGGCGGCACGATTGTGTTGTCGAAGACATTATAAGCCGCGCGCTCGGCCTCGGGCATCGGCGAGCTTTCAGCCCACTCCACGTCTTCGTCAATCAAGCGTTGCACGTCCGCCGTGATCCTTTCCAGCTTTTCGCGCGCGGCGATTTTTTGCTCGGTCAGAAATCTTTCGTAACGGTCAACCGGATCGTTCGTCTTCTCCCACTCTTCAATCTCGCCCGTCGGAACATAACGTTGATCGTCGTGCTCCGCGTGGCCTTTGCGGCGATAGGTCTTGGCTTCGATGAGGACTGCGCCGCCGCCGCCACGCGCGAACTCGGCTGCCTTCTTCGTCACTTCGTAACAGGCGATGATGTCGTTGCCGTCAACGATGTGGCCGGGAATCCCGTAGCCCGCAGCCTTCTCCGCGAGGTCTTTGACGGCAGTCTGTTTCGAGGTCGGCGTCGAATAGGCGTAATGATTGTATTCCGCGATGACGATTAAAGGGAGACGCTGGACGGCTGCGAAATTCAAGCCTTCGTGAAACGCGCCCGTGCTCATCCCGCCGTCGCCGATGTAAGCCATCGCGACGAGATTCTTTTTCTGCATCCGCCCGCCGAGCGCGATACCAGTCATCACCGGAATCATGTCACCGAGATGCGAGATCGGCCCGATGAATCCCTTCGACATATCGCCGAAGTGTATGTTGAGGTCGCGCCCGCCCGAAGGCCCCCAAGCCTTCGCCATGTACTGCGCGAAAATATCACGCGGGCGAATGCCTTTGACGAGGGCCGCGCCCAAGTCTCGAATCAAGGGCGAGATGAAATCCTGCGGCCGCAGAGCGTAAGCCGTGCCGACGGCGGTCGCCTCCTGCCCAAGCGAGCGAAAGACGCCGCCGACCACCTTCGTCTGGCGGTAAAGATTCACCAGCCGCTCTTCGACAGAGCGCGTCAGCTTCAAATAACGATACATCTCAAGCATCTGCTCTTCGGAGAGCGTCGTCTCGTTCGTGCACGTCAACTTCTTCGCCGCGCTGCTTGTCTCGACAGCGTTCGTCGCGCTTTCATCGCTCGCCACGCTTTCGTCATGGGTCGCGCTTTGGTCGCTCGTCGCGCTCGCGTCATCGTTTGTTTTTCGTTTCTTAGCCATCTTGAATATCTGCGCTTGAGACTCAGGCTCGCGCCAGCCTTCAGGGCTGAACAATCGAGCGGAGTCCTCGCGCTGCTTCCTTACATGTGTATGGTTTGCCCGTGGATGCCTTCGGCGGCTTCCATGACGGCTTCGGAGATGGTCGGGTGCGCGTGCATCGTGCGGCCGAGTTCTTCGGCTGTGGATTCGAGTTGCATGGCGACGCAGGCTTCGGCGATGAGTTCGGTGGCGTGCGGCCCGATGATGTGAACGCCGAGCAGTTCGTCATACTTCGATTCGCTGATGACTTTGACGAAGCCCTCTTCTTCGCCGAGGATGCGCGCCTTGCCGGAAGCGGAGAAGGGAAACTTGGCGACGCGCACGTCGTAGCCTTCCCTTTTCGCGCGCTCTTCGGTCAGGCCGACGGAGGCGACTTCCGGGTCGCAGTAGGTGCAGGAAGGCACGAGGCGCAAATTTATCGGGCGCACGTTCTGTTGTCCGGCAATCTGCTCGACGGCGAGGATGCCTTCCTTCGAGGCGAGGTGCGCGAGCCACGGCGTCGGAATCACATCGCCGATGGCATAGACTCCGGGTTCGCCCGTGCGCAGGAATTCGTCAACCTGAATCGCGCCGCGCTCGACCTTTATCTGCGTGCCTTCGAGGCCGAGTCCTTCGATGAAGGGCATGCGGCCGACGGCGACGAGCAACATCTGCGCTTCCAGTTCGACGGCCTCGCCTTTGGAGGTCTTGCCCTTCAGGCGAACGCCCGCGTCGGTCTTCTCAAGCTGTTCGAGCTTGGTGTCGAGTTGCGATTTGATGCCGCGCTTGCGGAAAGACTTTTCCAACTCCTTCGAGACTTCTTCGTCTTCGAGCGGCAGCAGCCTCGGCATCAATTCGACGAGCGTCGTCTCGCAGCCGAAGCGCGAATAGACGGAAGCAAACTCGACGCCGACCGCCCCCGCGCCCATCACAATCAGAGACTTCGGGACTTCCTTCAATTCGAGAATGTGGTCTGAGTTGATGACGCGCTCGCCGTCCGTCTCGAAGCCGGGAATCGGGCGCACGACCGAACCTGAAGCGATGATGATATTCTTCGTCTCGATGATTTCCTTCGCGCCGTCATCGCCCGTCACTTCCACCTTCCCCGGCAGTTGCAGCTTGCCGTAGCCCTTAAAGACCGTGACGCTGTTCTTCTTCATCAAAAACTCTACGCCCTTAGAGTTTTTCATGACGACCTTTTCCTTGCGCTTCTGCACGTCTGCGAAGGCGAGCTTGATGTCCGAGGCTTGCACGCCGAAGCTGGCGGCGTGCTGCATCTGCTCGTAGACGTGCGCGGACATCAGTAGTTGTTTGGTCGGGATGCAGCCGCGCAGCGTGCAGGTTCCGCCGAGGCGTTTGTCCTTCTCGACCAAAGCCACCTTGAGGCCCAGTTGTCCGGCGCGAATCGCCGCCACGTAACCGCCGGGGCCGCTGCCAATAATCGTCACGTCAAACTGTTCGGTCGCCAATGTTTCAATATCCTCTCTGCTATAGAAGCAATTAGCCATCAGCCGCCGGCAGCCGGCGTCGTGTTGCGACTGAAAAGCGTTTGACGGCTGACTGATTGCTTAAAGATTATCAGTGTGAATCGAAAAGAGTGGCATTATAGTCTGTCCGGCAGGTTTCTTCCAATCGCCCGCGCGCGGCCCTGAGAAGACGAAAGCGCGCTCGACGGGGCGAACGCGCTTCGCCCCTCAAGACGCGCTGCTTGGGCCAGCCCTTCGCGTTGACGAAAAGCTGGCCGGGTGAGAAGAGAGAGACTCGTCCTCTGTTAATCTTTACATCTGGAAGAGCGACAGGAAATCCTGCGTCAGCTTTTGGAGTTTGGTTTTGACTTCCGGGTCTGAGCCATACTTGGCCGTCAGTTGGCCGACCTTCACGCCGTCCTGATAAAAGCTGTCCTTCATATTCTTCTTGGTTTCGTCGGAAAGCTGATTCTCGCCGATGCCTTTAACGGAATTGAACTTGTCCTTCAACTCGGTTTTGCGCGAGTCCATATACTTCTGCGCTTCATCGACGCCTTCGGACGGCGTTGGCGCGTTTTCGACCTTCTTCACCAACTCTTCCGTGAAGCTGTTGATCTCTTTGACAAAGGAGTTGATCTGGTCGTCCTTCTTGCCGCACGCAGACAGCGCCAGACAAACCAGAACGAGCACGACACTAACGGGCTTTCTATACATCAAGGGAACCTCCACTAGGGTTTCAAAGCGTGGCTATCTAAACAAACTCGTAAAATGAAAGTCAAGAGCAGGTATACTTCCCGGCGGATTTGCCTAACCCGTCTTTACACAGAAAGCGAGCATCGAGAGAGATGAAACACACACCCGGATTCCTGCGCCTCGTTGACGAAGCCAAAGGCCGCATCAACGAACTGACGGTTGCTGAGACGCGCGAACGCTTGGCCGCAAACCCGGCTGCGCGCCTGATAGATGTCCGCGAAGACAACGAGTGGCAGGCGGGCCACGCCCACGGCGCGCGCCACATGGGACGTGGCATCATTGAGCGCGACATTGAAACCGAAGTCCCAGACCCGGACACGGAACTCATCCTCTACTGCGGCGGCGGCTACCGCTCTGCCCTCGCCGCCGACAACCTACAGCGCATGGGCTACCGCCGCGTCTACTCCATGTCCGGCGGCTGGAAGGCATGGCAGGACGCTGGCGCGCCCGTCGAGTGAGGATGAGCGGCGATTAAAAAGTATGTGCTTTAGTGTCCGGCAAACTATAATGCGGCCCGGAGGAACGATTCGATGAACGCCTTCTGGCAGCAGTGGCAAAGCCTCACTCCGGCAGTCCGCGAGGGCATCGTCGTCGCCATCGTCGGCGGTGTCGCAGCCGCAGC
>DASWRG010000016.1:0-55076 GCA_036403295.1 Pyrinomonadaceae bacterium | reverse complement strand
GCACGCTCGACTTCACGCGCACGCTCGCTCAAGCGGCGACGCTCAACCAATAACCAGACTGCGTAAGTCAGGAGAGCCATCGCGCCCGACAGGAGCGGCGCGACGAGTCCGATGCGCAAGCCGCGCGTGAGAGGCCGCGCGTAATCCAACACTCCAATCAGACACAATAGCGCGAACACGCAGGCCATGCCGAAAGAGACGAGCGCACACGCGCGCCACAACCGCCTGCGAAAAGCGAGACGACTGATTGCCGCGCGCACATCGTCGCCCGCGCCGCGCGTGTCAAGCTGTATGGTCTGAGATGTCGCGCTCATAACATTCAAATTTGAAATCTCAATTTTGAAATTTCAAATCTTAAATCTCAAATCTTTAGCTCCTGTTCATCTTGCCCATCCCTGTTCATCCCTCTTCCGTGTCTCATTGCCACAAACATTTCGACGATCAACAAAACGAAAGCCGCGAGGAGAAAGTATCGCCAAAGATTGCCGCGACGCTCGGTCGCTTCGTGCCAAGCGGTCTGCGGCGTTTCGTTTGCGCCCTTCTCTGGTAATTTGAAGAGCCGTGCGATGTCGTCCGCGTGTGCCAGAGCCGTCTCGGATTCGGCGGCGGGCGCGTTGAACGCCAGATAGCTGTTGAAATTATTCGACTCGACGCGATAGATTCCGGCTCGCGGAAAAAAAGCTTGAGGCCGCGTGATTAAATCCCTCGCCCGCGCAGAGGTCGTCTTTCCCCCGGCGTCAAATATTTTGACTGCTTCGTCGGGCGAGACGTTGAGCTTGACCGGCTCGCCTATCTCGCGCGAGAGAGGCTCGCGCGGCGTGAGGCTCGCGCGCGCGATGGATGAAGCGAGCGCGGGGAATGACGGCGAGACTCCCAACTCTCCGGCGGCGCGTGCCGGCGAAGTCGCAAACAAGAGTATGCTTCCGCTCCCGGTTTCCTTTGAGACGAAAGCCGGCGCGCCGTCGTTCCAGCGCATGAGCGTCGCCGCCTCATCACGCGGCGTGACAGCATAGCCCTCATGCATGCGAACCGCGCGCAATGCCGTCAACACCCCTTCGCCCGCGAAACTCAAAGCGCGCGCGTCCGCGTCCGCCGCGCCAAAGCTCAAAGCTTGATGCTCGTCGTTCTTTCGCGCGAGGCTCGTGAACGGATACGCGCTCGCCTCTTTACTCTTCGCAAACTCGTTCCACGCGGCGGTGTCCACATCCCGCCCCGCGCACAACCAGACGAGGCCGCCCGCCCTCACGTAGTCGGCCAGAGCGCGCAACTCGTCCGCGCGGGGCGCGCCGTGCATCACGAGCGTGACGAGCGAATAATCGTTAAGCTCCGAAGCGGAAGCCGGAAGCGACGCTTTGCGTTCGAGCGCGAAATGTTTCTCGTCCGCGACGGTTTCGAGCGCGGCGCGCAGATAAGAGACAGCATCATCCGCATCACGCTCTATCAAAAGAGCGCGCCCTTTGCGCGGCGCAGCGAAGCTCACAAACCTCTCATCATCCGCGTCGAAATCGTCGGGCGCGAGCGTTCTCAGATGCGCGGTAATCTGCCCGTTCGACTGTGTGCGCCATTCGATGTCCGCTCGCGCGGCCTCGCTCGAATCTAATTTCCAACTCAGACGCGCGCCGCGCCGCTCGCCTCTGGCGGCGATGATTTCAGTAGCCGAAATCTCAGCCATTGACTCCGCAGATTGGGCAGCCACGTCATTCAGAAAAGCATTCCTCTCAAGCTCTTCACCGACCGGATGCGTGATGAGCTGTGAGAAAGTGCGTGCGCCTTTATCGACTTGAGGAAGAAATTCTTTTCTCAGACCGCTCGCTTGAAAGTCTGAGATGAGGTCTAGCGAAATCTCTGCGGGCGGCTCGTTGTGCAATAAAGCTTCCGCCGCCGCGAAGCCCGCCGCGTAATCTGCCGCGCCGCTCGTCGCCTCAAAACGCTCAATCGCTCCGTCGAGGGAGCGTTTGTCCGAAGTCATCGCAGACAAAACCGTCGCGTCGTTTGAGAAAGAGATAATCGCCGCGCGCTCGCCCGGCGCGAGATTGTTAACGACGGCGCGAGCCTGCTCTTTCGCGGCTTCAACGCGCCCAACGGCCTGCATGCTCAGCGAAGCGTCGAGCAGAATCACATGCGCGCGCGCAGTCCGCGTGTGAGATGAGATAAGCGGGCGCGCGAAGGCGATGATGAGCAGAGCGAGGGCGGCGACGCGCAATGCGAGGAGGAGAGGTTGTTGAATCCTTCGCGGGCGCAGGCGAAAGCTCGGCGTTTCGCGTAGAAATCTGAGCGAAGGAAAATCCAATCTCGCGGCCTGCCGTCGCACTAAGAGATGAATCGCGATGGGCAACGCGATGAGAGCCAATCCAAAGAGTGCGAGCGGAGATAGAAAACGCATGAGACTTCTTTTCGATCAAATGTCTCACGCAAAGGCGCAAAGGCGCAAAGAAAGACCGCTAAGCTGTTGAGTCTCACTTGAAGCTTGCGTGCTTTTCTTTGCGCCTTTGCGCCTTTGCGTGAAACTGTTTTTTGCCTCGTTATCTTGAAACTGAGTCAATGCCTCTTCCCTTTTCTCATCCGCAAATAAATCGCGAGAGCTTTGTCGAGCGGCTCTGACGTGTCAAGCTCGACGTACTCTGCGCCCGTGCGCTCGAACTCGCGCGCGAAGTAGGCGCGCTGCCCGGCGACGCGTTTCGTGTAAGCCTTGCGGATACGCTCTGTGTCGGCGATGAGAATCTCGCCCGTTTCGAGATCGTGAAACTCGAAAGTGCCGCGTCGCTCCAAAAGCTTTTCCGCGCGGTCTAAGAGATGAAAGATAACGACATCATGCCCGACGCGGCGCACGCGCGCGACCGCGTCCGCGATCTCTTCCGGCTCGTCGTACAGGTCGGAGACGAGAACCGCGAGGCCGCGCCGCTTCCACTGCGCCGCCTCGCGCAGCAAGGTTTGCCCGACGCGCGTGCGCCCGCCCGCACGAACTCTTTCGAGCGCGGCCAGGATAGCGTGCAGGTGACGCTGGCCGCCGCGCGTGGCGATTCGCTCACGCACCTCTTCGTCAAAACAGACCAGCCCCGCGCGGTCGTTCTGACGAATAGCGAGATAAGCGAGCGAGGCCAAGAGGTAACGCGCGTACTCTAGCTTTTGAACATCACGCGGCGCGAAAGCGAGCGAGCCGCTCACGTCGAGCAGCAGGCGGACGGCGACATTCGTCTCTTCCTCAAACTCTTTGACATAGAGCCTGTCCGTGCGCCCGTAGATGCGCCAGTCAACGCGCCGCATCTCGTCGCCCGCGATGTACGGGCGATGCTCCGCGAACTCCTGCGACAGGCCATGATAAGGACTGCGATGCAAGCCTATCAGAAAGCCTTCGACCACCGTGCGCGCAATCAGATCGAGCCGCCCGATGGCAGCCAGCACGGAAGGATTTAATAAACGATCACTCATAAAAGAAGGCAAAAGTAAAAAGGTAAAAGGAAAAAGTTCGGACGACAAGCATTTTATTAAATTTGGTTTCCGCCTGACTTTTTCCTTTTACCTTTTTACTTTTTACTTCGCAAAGTATCCCCGCCGTGTGCGCGCGGCGAGTTCGGGGCGGCGCGGGAGTTGCACTTTGACGACGCGCCAGGAGCCGTCGCGCTCTGTCTTGCTCGGACGATAGCCGATGCTGTAAACGGTGCTCAGGTCGCGTATCACCTGTTGATACACGTCCTTCAAATCCTCCACCTTGCGCGCGTAATAAGAGATGCTGCCGCTTTCATTCGCCAGCAGTTGAAGCTGCGCGCGCGCCGTCTGATACGCGCTCGCGGAATAAGCGGGGCGGCGCGTCTCTTTGACTTCGCGCTCGGTGTCCAGATAAATCGGAATGACGATTGGTTCGGAGCGGCTGACGATTGAGAGCAGCACATCAAACGTCGTGAGCGACCCCGGGCCGGGCACGTCCGGCAACGCGTTGTCGACGCCGTCCGTCATCACGACGACCGCGCTCCGCCGCGTCGTCCGCGACGAATCGAGCATCGTCTCGACCACGTAGCGCAGGGCGTCCCAGAAATTCGTGCCGCCCTTCGGCTTCTCAATCTTCTTGATTCTGGTTCTCAAATCCTCGCGGTCGAGCATGAGCGGCGCGACGATGTTCATCCCATCCGTGAAAGTCACGATGGCGATGCGGTCGGTCGGGCGCGCGGCATCAACGAAGTTCGTCGCGGTCTTGCGAATCAATTTGAGCTTGTCTTTCGTCGAGGCCGAAAGGTCGAGCAGGAGCACTAGATCGAAAGGAGTTTCGGCGGAAGCGAAAAGCGAAATCTCCTGCGTCACGCCGTCTTCGGTGACGCTGAAATCTTTCTGTTCGAGCTGGCCGACGAGGCTCTTCGGGTCGCGGCTGATGACCGTCACGTTCAGATCAACGAGGTCTGATTCGACGCGAATCGTGTCCTCGCTTCCAACCATCTGCGTTCCAGCTTGCGAAGGCAAAGGCGAAGGCGCGGGCGCGGCCTCTTGTGCGTTTACGCGCGCGGCGAAGAGGAGCAGGACGCAGATGAAGGCACAGCTTAGATGGCGAAGCGTAGACATTCCTGTGACCTCTGACTAATCTCTTATCGCTTCAATTTCTCACTTCGCATAATAACCGCGCTTGCCGCGCGCGACCGCGTTCGGGCGCGCCACCTTGACACGAATCGCGCGCCACTTGCCATCACGCGCCTCGTTCGTCGGGCGATACGAGAGGCTGTAAACCGTGCCGATGTCAGCGACGACGCGTTCGTATGCTCCGGCCAAATCCTCAAGCTTACCAACTTCATAAAAGAGGCCGCCGCCCTCGTCCGCCATCTCGGCCATCCGGTCGTGTCCCGCGTCGAAATCCTCCGGCTGCGTGTCTTTATCGCTCAAAGACTCGTACTCCGTGTCCACCCAGAGCGCGTACAGCACGCCGTCGAACTCGCGTATCCGGCTCAGGATTTCATTGTAGCTCAGGCGCGAGCCGTCGCCATGAACGCTCGGCAGCGTCCCGTCAAGCCCGTCGCTCAAGACGACGATGGCCGTGCGGCGAGACGTTCCAGCATCCTTGAGAGCATCGGTCATGGCGAAATTCAGAGCGTCGTAAAGCTTCGTGTCGCCCTGCGCCGTCTCAATCGAGTTGATGCGCTGGCGCAAAGCTTCGCGGTTGGTCGTCAAGGGAGAAACGAGCGTCGGCGCGGCGGCGAAAGTGATGACGGCGATGCTGTCTTCGGGTCTGGCCGCTTCAACGAAATGTTCTGCGGCGGAGCGAATCAGCTTGAGCTTGTCTTTCGTCGAACCCGACAGGTCAATCAAGAGGACGAGATTGAAAGGCGCGCTCGAAGACTCAAAGTGCCCGATCTGCTGCTCCGCGTTGTCCTCATAAATTTTGAAATCGCCCTGCGTCAGACCGACGACGCCGCGACTCGTCGCGCGGTCAACGACCGAGACGTTGAGCGTCACCAGCTCCGAATCAACCCGCACCACATCGCCTTCGTCAATCTCCTGCGGCTCTGAGAGCGGCGCGGCGGGCGTGCCGACGCTCGGCTTCTCAACATCTTTGCCGACGAGCGCGGGCGGCTTGTCGCGCGCGTCCTGACTGACGGGAGCTTGGCTCTCAACCTTGTTCGGCTCAACCTTCGCGGTCTGATTCGTCTCACTCAGCGCGGCCAGCGTAATTCGCCCGTTCTGTGAGCGCAGTTGCACGGGCGCGCCGCCCTTGCCGAGCAACTGTCGCAGCCCTTTGCTCTTCGCTGTGGCAGAACCTTTTTGCGACAACTCCGAAGTGACTTCACCGCCGACACTTTCCGCACGGATATTTGCATTGCCTTGCGCGGGCAGAGCCACACGGATGTCGCCGGAAAAAGTCACTGCGGTGAGCGCGGCGGGCAAGCCGCGCACTTCTATCGCGCCGCCGTTGGTCATAATCTCGACATACGTGCGCGCCGGAATTCGCAAAGAGAGATTGACGCGGATTGATGAAGCTGCGGAAGTCGCGCCGCTTGCGACGAGCACATTTAAGAGCTGCTCTGTGCGACGAATGATGACGGGCGAGCTTTGCGGCGTTTTGTCTTCAAAAGCGGCGGAGACGGAAACGTACTTCTCATCCCACACTTCGACAGTGACAGCGCCGCGACGATTCTCAACCCGCAGAGAACCGTTCGCGGGAAGGTCTGCGCGCACGTCCTGGGCAAGGCAAAAGGTAAAAGGTAAAAGGCAAAAGATGAGAAGGAGCAACCATCTTGGCCGTAGACTCCGGCGCGGCAGAGGTCGAACAGCTTGCTTCTCATCCAAAGCTCTGGTCGGATACTTCATGACTTTTGCCTTTTTACTTTTACCTTTTAACTTCTTCAGCAGTTGCGCTCAAAAGTTGCGCGATGATCGTTTCTGAGGAGATGCCTTCGGCCTCTGCGCGAAAGTTTGGGAGAATACGGTGACGCAAGACAGGGTACGCCATTGCGCGCACATCATCAAATCCGACGGCGAAGCGTCCGTCGAACAAGGCGCGCGCCTTCGCTCCCAAAATCAAAGATTGTCCGGCGCGCGGCCCCGCGCCCCAACGCACGTTCTCATTGACAAACGGAATCGCCTCACTGCGCCCCGGTCGCGTCGCGCGCACGAGCCGCGCCGCGTAGTCAATGATATTCGACGCCGCCGGAACGTCGCGCACGATCTCCTGTATCCGCAGCATCGCCTCGCCGTCAAGCACCGTCCGCACATCAGCCGCGCGATTCGCAGTCGTCTCGGCGATAATGCGCCGCTCGTCTTCGGCATCGGGATAGTCCATCACGATCTCGAAGAGGAAGCGATCAAGCTGGGCTTCGGGCAGGTGATAAGTCCCCTCCTGCTCAATCGGATTTTCGGTGGCGAGCACGAAGAACGGAGCTTCGAGCGTGTAACGCACGCCGCCGACTGTGACCTGTCGCTCCTGCATCGCTTCCAAAAGCGCGGCCTGAGTTTTGGGAGGAGCGCGATTGATCTCGTCCGCGAGTACGATGTTGGCGAAGACCGGGCCGGGAATAAATCGCGCCTCGCGGTGTCCGGTCGAGCGGTCTTCTTCGATGATGTCCGTGCCGGTGATGTCCGAAGGCATCAAGTCCGGCGTGAACTGTATGCGATTGAAGCGCAGGTGAAGCGATTGAGCGAGCGTTTTGACGAGCAAGGTTTTGGCGAGGCCGGGCACGCCGCGCAGGATACAGTGGCCGCCGCAGGCGACGGCGATCATGCTCTGGCGCACGACTTCGCGCTGCCCGATGATGACTTTGGCAATCTCAGTCTCAAGCTGCGCGACTGACTCCGGCAGAGAGTCCAGCGTCGCCGCCTTCTTATTTTCATCCATCAACTGCATGAGAACAATCGTATCTAAAGATTTCCATTTATTCGGAAATTACTCGACCCCTTTGCGTCTTTGCGCCTTTGCGGGAATTATACTCCCGCAAAGGCGCAAAGTTTCAAAGATAAAGAGGCAGCTATCTCTCAATCATATCAAGCATCGAATCGCCGTCGCTCTTCGGAGGCTCTGGCTGTTGGGCGCGTGGCGCGCCGCCGCCGCCGAAGTCCGCGAGACGCAGCAGCAGATTGTTTTGATTCGAGGCGTATGGCATCGCGTCCTCTTGCGTGATGACGCCCGCGCGAATCATGTTCTCAATCACGCCGTCAAATGTCTGCATCCCTTCAAGCTCGCCCTGCTCCATCGCGTCGAGCAGAGACTTGCCCTCGCTCTCTCCCTTTTCGATATACTCTTTAGTGCGCGAGGTTGACTTCAGAATCTCGATGGCGGCGACGCGCCCCTGACGATCTGCGCGCGGAATCAGGCGTTGCGAAACGATGTAGCGGAAAGACTGTGCGACGCGAGTGCGTATGACGTGCTCTTCGTTTTTGGGAAAGACGCCGATGATGCGGTCAACGGTTTTCGAGGCGTCAATCGTGTGCAAGGTCGAAAGCACAAGGTGTCCCGTCTCAGCCGCCTCCATAGCGACTTCAATCGTCTCGCGGTCGCGCATCTCTCCGACGAGAATCACTTTCGGAGCTTGCCTCAGAGCGGCGCGCAGGGCGAGCGCGAAATCAGGCGTGTCGGAATGCAGCTCGCGTTGGTGAATCGTCGAATTCTTGTGCGCGTGGAGAAATTCTATCGGGTCTTCGATGGTCACGATGTGGTAATACTTCGTGTCGTTAATCAAATCTATGACGGCGGCGAGCGTCGTTGACTTGCCTGAGCCGGTCGGCCCCGTCACGAGCACGATGCCGTTCTTGATGTCCGCGACCTTCTTCAGCTCTTCCGGCAAGTCGAAATCAGTCCAGTTCGGCGGGCGCGAAGGGATGACGCGCATCACGATGGCGTGCGTGCCGCGCTGCATGAAGATATTGACGCGAAAACGCGCGAGGCCGGGCGCGCTGAACGAAAGGTCAGCCGAGCCGTACTTCTCAAGCGCGGCGGCGGCCTGCTGGTGCGAGCCGATAATCAGCTTGGCGATGCCCGCAGTGTGCGCGGGCGTCAGTTTTTCGAGTCCGGCGATGGGCACGCCCTGAAGTTTTCCGATAAGTTCGATCTGCGGCGGGCGTCCGGGCGAAAAAAGCAGGTCGCTGACTTTGCCCGACACAGAGAGCATGCGTTGCAAGACGACCATGAAATTCGGAGTGTTCGATGAGGCCGGGTTCGGTGTCTGAGGTGTGCTCATAAGTAACTGTTTATCAGAAGTTTAGACAAAAATCAAAGGCTCTCCCACGATAATCTTCGTATATCATACCACTGAAAGCCCAATAATGACCGAGCCGTAGGACACATGTTAAAAACTTATTGCAACATGTCAAACAATGTGTTACGGTGAAGACAACTTGCGGCACACAGAAGGCCGCTTCCCGTCAAGAGTCAAGGTTTTACCCATCCCGAACCAGCTTTAGAACCTATTCCTAAGAAGGGTTTTAGCTCGGCAGTCTAACCACAGCATTAAATGTCACTTTGGAGACTTCAACCATGTCTGCTTGTGCGGAAGAGCATGGCTTTTCACTCATCGAGCTTTTAATCGTCGTCACGCTGATCGGCATTCTGTCGGCGATTGCGATTCCGTCTCTGGCGGGCGCACGCGCCGCCGCACAAAAGGCAAACGCTATCTCGACTCTCAGGCTGATGGTCAGCATTGAGCATCATTTCTGGGTTCAGAACAGCCGTTATGCTGACTTAACCGAGATCAATCAATTTCAGAACGACAATTTAGGCGTCATGGCCGGAAGGACTTTGACCCGTCAGGGTTACACCTTCCAGATGATTCCGACCGCGCCGACGACTGCGCAACTGACGAACGGATTTACCATTGCGACTACCGGACGCGGCCCGGACGGCACAACACCGTACATTTTCATGGCCGATCAAGGTGGCGTCATCAGTCAAGTCTCACCGTAACACTCGTGCGATTGAAATCATCTTGATTGATGACCATTCGCATTCCCTTCAACCTTCCATATAGGAGAAATAACTCAGATGTCTTTTAACAATTCCCTTCGCTGCTTGTTAGTTATGGCGGCGCTGCTGGTCTTTGCCGGCAGCGTTGCGGCACAGGCCGACCTCGGCCCGCAGCGCAACGCCACCTCCAGCAGCTCGCAGTTAAACCTGACTGCGAATGCTCAGACAGCTTTGCAGCTCGACATTTCGACGGCGTCCGGCGGAGCGACTGTGACCGGCGCGACCGGCAACAGCTCGACCGGCGTCTTCAGTCTGGACTTTGGCAACGTCAACGGTCTGGGCTTGGGCGCGCCTTCAACCGGCGTGACGGTCAGCGTACAGGCAGGCGGCGCGCTTTACACCACGCCCGTCAGCCTGACGCCCCATTACTCCGGCTTCAGCACCAGCAGCGGGAGCGTTTCAGTCCTCCTGGATGGAACGGCGGGCAACGCCGCAGGCCGCTCCGCGACACGTGAAGGCGCGGCGGCAGCCTCGGTGGTAGCTCCGAGCACGACCGTGCCGAACATCTTCACTTCGACGGCGAGCAACGGGACAGCTCTCACGCGCTATGTCGGTATGTTTGTCAGCAACACCAACGGCGCAGGCGCGGTCAATGGCGCGCTGTCTTCGCGTTTGATCTATCAAATTACCGTGCCTTAAAGGTTAATTTGATGGTTCAAAGTCCGAATTGCTCTTCCGCAAATCTTGACAGCGATGTCACCTCGAAAGCGGAAGAGCAATTCGGCCTCTGTCTTAAATGGAGCTTCACGCCTATGCTGCCACGCAAACTTTTTATTATCTCAGCATGTGTTTCCGTTCTGCTGCTTGCAAGCACAGCATGGGGACAGGGGAATCAGAGACCTGTAGACATCCAAATTGATATTTCGGCGGCGGCGGGTGGCGCGTTCGTCTTCGGCAATACAGGCACAAGCTCGACAGGTGTGTTCTATCTCTTTTTCGGTAACGTCAATGGTCTTGGTCTTGGCGCACCACTGCCCGGCGTCACCGTTCAGGTATTTCCCAACGGCGCGATCTACAGAACGCCGATTACGATCACGCCAAAAGTTAACTGGGGAAATCGCACGCCCAGACCATTGTATATCTCTGTGATGCTTGATCCGATAGCAGGCAACGCCGTGGGACGCACGGCTGCGCGCGAAGGCGCGACGGCGGCAACACTCATCGCGCCAAGCACGGTCACGCCCTTAGTCTTTGCGACCAACGCCACGAACAACGCGCCGATCACGCGTTATGCGGGAATTTTCGTCAGCAACGCGAACGGCGCAAGCTCTGTCATAGGCTTCTTAAGCGCGCGACTGTTATACCGCGTTTACGTTCAGTGAAGCGTATCGCCTACAGACAAGCTCTCTCTCTGCCCGGACACATCATCTCAAGCTTTCCATTCAGGAGAAACGGCGAAATGCATTCGATTAAATTTTTATTTCTTTCCCTGTGCGCCTGCGCCGCTCTGATGTTCTGTATGAGCGAAGCGCGCGCGCAGCAGCAGCAATCGCAGCAGCAACCGCAGCAGCAATCGCTGGGGCTGGCTCCCGCTTTCGTTGATGCCAACGTGAAGCGCGGCGCGACCTACGTGCAGAATTTTACCATCGCCAACCAGACGACGACGCGGCTGCGCTTTCGCTGCTCGACGGCTGATTACTGGTACGACGAACAGAACGGTCGTTTGATGGGGCGTCCCGGCACGCTCCCGCGCTCCGCTTCGACATGGATGCAGTTCACGCCCGCAGAGGTCATCATCGAGCCGAACAGCTCGGCCATTGTGAAAGCCGTCATCAGCGTTCCGCAGGACGCCGCCGGAGGCTTCTACACAGTGCCTCTCTTTGAAGGCGAGCCGTATGATCCGGCCAGGAACGAAGCCGAGTCTCAGCACACTTCCGCCTCTTTCGCGGTGCGTCTGGGCGGGCTGTTGATGCTCGCCGTCGAAGCCACTTCGGAATACAACGTCGAAGTGATGAGCGGAAAAATCATTCCGCCGACCGCTTCGTCCGAGCTTGAGATGGAGCTGGACATACGCAATCGCAGCAACGCTCACGCACGCCTGCGCGGCATCTTCGCCATTCTCGACGCGAGCGGAAAAAAGGTCGGACGCGGGCGCATTGAAGAGAAGCGTTATCTGCCCGGACAGCGTGAGATTTTGAAAGCTCCCTGGTCGGGCGAGCTTGCGCCCGGCAACTATGTCGCGGTCATCACTTTCACTTACGACCGCGCGGGGCAGGAGCCGGCCACGCTCATCTATGAGCTTCCCTTTGAGATTAAGAATCAGTAGCGAGTGTGTGAGAACGACGCCGCCACAATTTATCAGCCAGCTCTGCAAGCTCGTCATCTTCGGCGCGTGCCTCTCTCTCTCTGCGCTCGCGCAAAGCTCCGGCAATCTTCAGACCGAAGCTCCGAAGGGCATCGTCGGCTCGCGCACGCTTGCGCCGCGCATCACGCTCTTTGTGCGCGAGGCGCGCGACGTGCCGTTTGATGAAACTATCGGCGTGGTGACGGTCGTGGATGAAGAGACGGTCGCAGCGGAGATTATCGGCGGGAGAGTGCTTCGCCTGAAGGGAGTTGATTTCGGCGAAACGCTCGTCATCGTGACGACTCCGCGCGGGCGGCGCACACTGTTGATTGAAGTTATCGGGCATCCGTTGACTAATCCATTTGAAGCACGGAGCGCGGCGACATCCGAACTGGCAAGCGCGTCCGCGCCCATCTCAGGCTCGTACACACTCAACATCTCGCCCCCCTTCGGCGGCGCGCCCGCGTTGCTGAACCAGCACATAGAGTACAGACAGAAGCTCTCGGCAGAGCGCACGTTGCGCGTCAGTAGTGACCTCTTCAAATTTTTCGGACATGGCCGTGGATTTGCTTTTCCATTCACAGCCTCAAGCTTCGGCCTCAATCAGCTTTCGCTCGGCTTGAGCACGCCGGACGGCGAGCTCGACCTGCTCGACAGCGATCTCAACATCTCGCAATTAAGTTTCAACGGCTATGCTTTGCGCGGCCTGCATCTGGTTTCGACTCAGAAATCGAGGCTGCGCGGCTTGGAGGTCTTCGCCGGGATGGCGCGTCCGCCGCTCACGCTTTTCGGAGCGGAGAGCGGACGCATCTTCGGAGCTATCGTGCCGCTTCTGATGGAGAACAACGGTTTGAGCGTGCGCGCGGGCTTCTTTCTCGCCTCGCCCGGAGCGCGTCAGGCAAACGGCAAGAGCGGAATGGTCTGGCAGGCGGATGCGCTTTACAACCCGAATGACGATACCAAAGCGGAGGCCGAGCTGAATTTTGCCGAAGGAGCTTTTTCCTGGCGCGCGGCTCTGGCCTTGCGACGCGGCGCGTTCAACTTCACGGGCGAAGCCGCGCATCTGGATAGTCACTCGCCGCTCATCGGCGTCGGCGCGCAATCGGGCGGACGCGCGAGCTATGCCGCCGCGCTCTTCTGGCAACCGACGACACGCTTTTCCGGCTCGCTCAGCTACAGCCGCACGCTGCCCGCGCCGGTGGATTCAAACGCGCGCGCAGCCACGCTCAGCAATGCAACCTTGCAGGCGGGCGCAAACTTTCGTCTGAACAGAGAATCAACTCTCGGCCTTCGCTACGCCGAGCAACATTTGGAGACGAGCGGCAACGCCAAGTTTAATCTCAATCTACAGACGCGGAGTTTCACCGCCTCATACAGCACGCGCTTTGCGAATCGTTGGAGCACGAATGTCGAGGCGCGATATTCGCTGAGCCGCGACGCACGCGCCAAAGATTCGATGGAGCGCGGTTTTGAATTGCATAACGAGCTGAACCGTTCGTGGGAGCGATGGACGGCGAGCGCGTTTCTCAACTACACGAGCAACACCTCGTCGCTGGCGCGCCTCGTGCTGCAAAACCCTGAGCTTCTGCCGCCTGCTGTGCGGCATGTTTTTGAAGCCGATCCGGTGCGTTTCCTGTCGCTGTATAGAGACGCGCTCGCGCAATTTCTCAACGGCGTCGAGTTGCCGCAAACACGGAACGCGGAGGCGGGGCTGCGGCTTCAGGGAGCTTTCTCGCGTTACTCTCTGATGGGCGAGGCGCGTTACAGCATCGGCGGGATTGCCGCACGCGAAGCTCGCAGCTTCCACACCTCTTTCAGCGTGACGGCGCGGCTCGACGCGGCCAACTCGATTAGCGTCAGCGCATCGCGCGCGTTCGTCATGAGTCCCGCCGGGATGAGCAACAACACGGGCGGCGGCATGTTGACCGTCTCTTACGTGCATCGCTTTGGCGCGGGGTCGGGCGGCGGCTTTCAGTTCACGCGACTGCTGGGGCTTGATCGTGGCCGCGTCAAGGGCAGAGTCTTTTACGACCTCAACAGTAACGGAGTGGACGACCCGGATGAACCCGGCCTCGCCAACGCCAAGATTCAACTCGACGCTAACCACGCGATCACGACGGACGCGCAGGGACGCTTTCGCTTCTCTTCCGTCACACAAGGCGCGCATACCGTCTCGCTCAACGCGGACGAGTTGGGCGTAGAGCTTCGCGCCAGCACTTCGACAGAGCAGAGCATCTCCGTCTCGCCGCGCCAGACGGTCGAAGTTGGCTTTGGAGTCTCAAACTTCGGCTTCATCGGCGGTCGCATCTTTAACAATCTCTCGCTGGCCGAGCAGCCTGAGATGAAAGACGCGCCGGGCATCGCGGGCGTGCGCCTGCGCTTGCGTCCAGCCGGAGCGGCGTCGCCGGATGCCAGCCGGACGCAGACGGTCAACGCCGACGGCGAATATGAGTTTCGCAACCTCGCGCCCGGCTCTTACCTGCTTGAGCTTGATTTGGACAGCCTGCCTCCCGACTACCAAACGCCCGCGCAGACTTCGTGGACGCTGAAAGTAGTTCCCCTGCGCGGCTCTTATCTGGATGTCGCGCTCTCGGCGCAACGCGCTGTCTCCGGCGTCGTCTTCGTGGACAAGGACGGCGACGGGCAGTTCGACCCGCAGAAGGACGAGCCAATCGAGGGAGCGCGCGTGTTGGCCGGACGCGCCGAAGCCGTGACGGGACGGGGCGGCGCGTACATCCTGCGCAATCTGCCCGCCGGAAAGTTAGAGCTGCGCGCTCTCAACTCTGCGGGCGTGGCCGCGTCTCCGCTCACGATTGAACTCGAAGCCGAACCCGTCATGCGTCGTCATCTCAACCTCGTCATCACACGCCCTCAAGATTAACTGCGCCCACTAAGTCAGGAGAAGATTTTTATGTCAACAGAGGTCGAAACCATCGAGGGACGCGCCGCGCGCGAAGCCGCACAGCGACTCCGTTGGGTGGTTGAAGAAGTGAAAGCGATGCAGACGACCGAGCGCGTCTTAATCGGCGTCGAGCATTCAATCTTGGGCTGCACGCCGGAGCCGTACAACACGACGAACATCAATCAGACCATGCGCGCTCTCAATCAGGCGATTCACGAGCCGGACGCCCTGCTCATCGGCGACGCGCAGGGAAGCCTCATGGAAGAGCTTTACGCTTGGCGCATGGACATCTTCAAGCGCGATGAGAAGATCATGGCTCACAGCCTGCGCCGCTTCTGCGAGCGCACGGACGGCGCATTGGATGTGCACGCCTTTGCCGCGCTGGCGCGCTTCTATCGTCGCTGCCCGCACGTCGGCCTGGTTCAGTGCAAATACGATCTGGCGATAACGCGCCTCTCCACAGTCACCGCCGAACACAACCGCCGCGCCTTGCGCGTCAGCCGCGCAGACCTCGCTGCGCGCCTCGCTGAGATGTACGCGAGATGGGACGAAAACGTGCGCGCGGAGATGGACTCGCAGTCCGTTCAGATAATCGCCCGCGCAGTTGAGGAGCTTGATAATTTTATCGCTGAAGTCGATGCCGTCAGCCACTTTGAAGACCTCATCGCACGCGATCTCTTCAATCGCATACGCGCCTTCAAGAGCGGCCTGGGCGAACTCTTTTTTGATCCGCTGGTGACCGCCGCCGTCATCGAGTGTAACGTCGTCGCAGGGAATAAATTCTCAGCACTGATGGAAGAAGAGAGCGGCCAGATTAGCGACGAGCCGTTGGCGGGCATCGAGCTGCCGGAAATCTTCAGCGACACCACGCCGGGCGCGATGAGCCGTCTCGCGCACGCGCTCGACGAATTGCAGGCCGATGACGGCAATGTTGACGAGGTGACCCGCAAGCGTTTCGAGCGAATCATGCGGCTGCTCAATATCGCCTGCGCGCCTGACGACGTGATGAACGCGCAGGAGCAGACGGCAGGGGCAGAAGAATCGGATGTCGACAGCGAAGAAGACCGGCTCACTTCGCCGGAGACGCTGCAAGAACTGTCCGCGCTGGCTGAAAACAAAGAACTGGTCGAGAGCTATCTGAAGCGCGGCAGGTCGGCAGAAGCCCGCGCGCTCGATTTAAATATCTTTCTCGCGCCCCTGCCCGAAGAAGAAGAAGTCGCTGTCGCGCAGGCTGACCCGCGTCGCCGCGCGCTTGATTTGATTATGCGCGCCGACGACATGCTGTGCTTTGAGCTGACGGCGCAGGGGGACGCGCTTCCCTCTCATCTCGAACCGCGTCTCGCGGGACTGTTCGGAGAGATGCAGGCCGTCGAAGGAAATTTGCGCGAGATCATGAGCGCCGCGCCCGGACACAGCGCGCGCAAGGACGCGTTGCTCTATGTCTCGAACCACCTGCTCGGCGCGCGGCTGCGTTTGCAATCCGCCATCGTGCGTCGCAGCGCGAGCGAGCTGGCGCGTCGAGAAGCTGTGCGAGCCGCCGCCTCCTCCTCGCGCCTCGCGGCAGACAGCACGCCGCCCGCGAAGGCTCAAAGCTTTACCTTTTTCTCTCATCGCACGCGCAAGCTGCTCGTCGCCGCCGTCATCATCATTGCCGTCGCCAGCCTTACGGCGGTGCTCGTCCGCAGCGCGAATGTCGAGCAAACGCTGACTACGGACGTGCGCGTGTTGAATCCGGCGGAATTGCCCGGCGCAGAAATGCTGGCGAGCGCGCGTTTGCGGCGCGACACGCTCGTCTGCATCGTGCGCGGAATGTGGAAGCATCTTCCCGAAGATGTCAAACGACGAGAGCTTGAATCTCTGTCAAGCTATGGCAAAGAGAAGGGACTGAGTTCGGTCGTCCTGTTTGACGAGCAAGGGATGGCGGCTGGAAGCGCGGATCAAGGGCAGATTACAGTCGAGAAAAATCCGGCGAAGAAATAAAAGGAGTCTCACGCAAAGGCGCAAAGAAAAGCACGCAAAGAATGAATGACCTTCAATCCTTTGCGTGCTTCCGTTCCCTCTTTGCGCCTTTGCGTGAAACTTCTGTTTCAGTGCGTCAGCGCGTAAACGATGATGTTGACGCCGAATTGCGTGTTGTCTTTGGCCGAAAAGCGTTTGTTCGTCCAATCGTAGTTCCACTCGCAGCCGTAATCTTTGTTTGAATAGAGGACGGCGATGCGCCCGTCAATCTCTACGGCCTGCAAATAATCATGCACGATGTCGTCTCCCCAGCCGTTCAGTTCATGCGAGGTGGCGGGCGGGCCGTCCTTGAACTCGAAGAACGAGCGATAGAGGGCATGATCTTTCGGCAGTTTGTGCAAAGCTTCGGACGGGCGGTCGAGAATCTGCTTGATCTCGCCCTCGAAAGTCTTGGCGAACGTGCCGTCTATGTCGTGGTTGCAATCGTCCACGAACATAAAACCGCCGTTTCTGAGGTAGCGGCGCAGGTTCTGCCGCTCGGATTCCGTCAAGCGCAGCATCTTGTTGCCCGTCAGGTAGACGAACGGGTAGTTCGCCAGCGAGTTCGAGCCAACGTCTACGATTCGCTCGTTCGGGTCAACGCGAATCGAAGTGTATTCGACCAGCGAGTTCAATATGTTCGAGGGCATGCGCGGGTCTGCGTCCCAGTTGCCCGAAGCGTAGCGCAAACGCGCGAAGGTAAAGCCGGTGGCCGCCGTCAGAGTCGGGCGGGCTGCCGTCGTGGCGGCGAAAACATTCAGTTTTTTCGACTGTCCGGCCAGAGCGGCGGCGGCGGTGGCGGCGATGGCCGAGTCTTTGATGAATTTTCTTCGATCCATTTTGTTGACCTCGTGCGTAATTATTCGTAAGCGGCGACGCTAAAGTTTCAGAAAAGCGTTGTGACCGAAAATAAACCGTTAAGGCGAACAACTGCGATACAATGAGCGTACATCCAAATGGATGTAATTCAGAGATGCCGACGCGAGCAAAAGGCATCTCGCCACTTCAAAGAAAGAGAGGCGCTCCCGAAAAATCATGGCAACTTACAGAGACCCTGTGCGATGTTTTGCGACTATCGAAGTCATTGAGCGCCTGCTTGAAATTCGCGCTGAAGCAGGCTACACGCCCGCAGTTTATCTGATGACGCCAAATGACATGGTTTCCTACATGGATGCCTTCGGATTTGACGTTTACGCTTTCTCCGCCACAGAGAGCGAATTTCACTTCGGAGATTACCGCGCTCCGCTCGCGCCGGGCGGAGACCACGCGCATTGCTCATTGACGGCACACTGAATCAAGGTACGGCAGGTTCAAAGTTTAAGGTTCAAGGTTAAAAGACGGACTTCATGTCTTAACTTTGAACCTTGAGCTTTGAACCTTGAACCTTTTTGCCTTCATCCGTATTTTCAATCGCTTTGATGATGAAAAACGTGATGTCATCATCAGCGCCGCGCCCCTCTGTGAAGCTCTGCACGTCGCTGTAAATGAAATCTATCAACTCTCGCGCGCCGAGATGTAAGCCCTCGCGGACGCGCTTTTCAAGACGTTCGCGCCCGTACTCTTCACTGCTCTTATTCTTAGCCTCGGTCACGCCGTCCGTGTAGAGCACGAGGATTTGCCCCGGCTCTAACGCCAGATAATACTCATAGTAACGCGTATCACGAAACATCCCAAGCGGCAGGCCGCCGCGCTCTATGAAATGCGCGCTCCCGTCCGGGTTTATCAAAAGCGGCGGATTGTGACCCGCATTGGCATAGGCCAGCGTGCGATTCGACGCATCAAGCACCGCGTAAAAAGCCGTCACGAATTGATTGCGGTCGATGGATTCCCAGAGCAGGTAATTCACCTTCGCCATAGAGATGTGCGGCGCGTAACCGATGTGAATCGCCGCGCGCAGGCAGGCGCGCAGGAAAGCCATCAAGAGGGCTGCCGGAACGCCTTTGCCCGACACGTCCGCGACGACGAGGCCGATCAGGTCATCATAAATACGCACCCAATCGTAATAATCGCCCGACACCTCTTCGGTCGTAAAATTATACGCGCTGACATCGAAGCCTTCGAGCTGCGGGTCTGAGGCGGGCAACAGTTCAAGCTGTACCTGTCTTGCGACTTCGAGCTGGCCTTCGATTCGCTTCTTCTCGATAAGCTGCTCGTGCAGCATCACCTTCTCGATAATGATGGCGACCTGCGAAGCAAGTAGCAGCAAGACTTGCAGGTCGTCAGGCGTGTAAGCATTCAGCTCGTCGCTCTCAAGATCAAAGACGCCGATGACTTCATCGTTAGCGATAATCGGCGCGACCATCTCCGACTGCGTCTCAGGCCGCGCGTTGATGTAACGCGGGTCGCGCCGCACGTCCGGCGAGATGACAGGCTCGCTCTGTTGCGCCACGTAACCGATGATGCCTTCGCCCATCTTCAAACGCAGGTCGAGCAGTTCTTCCACGTCGTAACCGCGCACGATCTCCGTGCGAAACACGTTGGCGGCTGCCTCCGAATCGTCGCGCACAGGCTCGATGATGTAGATGCCCGCCGCGTCATACGGAATCAGCGAGTCGAGCGTGTCCATCACCAGCCGCAGGACTTCTTCGAGATCGAGCGAACGACTGATCTTCTTCGTGATGTCGAGCAGCAGGCGCAGCTTGTCCGTCACGGTCAGCCCTGCCCTCGACCCCGCAGCCACTTTTATCTGCTCGCTCATAATCGAAAGAGATTATACAGGAGATGAAGACGGAAAACAGAATCCTTTGCCTTCCTTTGCGTCTTTGCGCCTTTGCGTGAGAATAAAAGTTCACGCAAAGGCGCAAAGAAATCAAAAGATACGCGAGAGCGGCGGAGAAGCTTCTTCTATCTCATGATTTTCCGACTCCCGCTCTTCCAACGCCGCTTCTGTGAGCAGACTAAACTCGACGGGCGCGGACGGGTGATGACGAAAGAAATCGTTGACATCCGTCAAGAGCCTGACCTGCGCCAGACGCATCCGTCGCGCGGCGAAGAGTTCCTGATAACGCGCCGTCGCACGCTCTCCTGCTTTGTCCGGGTCGAGCACGGCCACGACGCGAAAACGCGCGAGCGGCGCGAGCCATTCTTCCTTCAAACCGCCCGCGCCGACCAAACCCACAGCCGTAAAGCCGTGCGTCATCAAGGTCAACGTGTCCGTAAAACCTTCGACCAGATAGACCGTCTCTCCGCTCAAAAGATTCTGGAGCGCGTCCGCGTTGTAGAGCGACGGGACGCCCCCGCGCATGTTGTGCCAGCGCGGCTCGACGCCCGAAGCAGTGGTGCGCGCCTGCAAATAGACGGCGCGGCCTTCCGCGTAAAAAGGAAAGAGCAGGCGATGCTTGTAAAAAGTGAGATGAGCTTGCGCGTTAAAGAGTCCGCTTCTTTGCAGCTCGTCCGGCTTGAAGAGATCGAGCATCTTTTTCATCACGCGACGATAAGCGCGGCGCGGGAAATAAACCACTCCGGCGCGCTTCATCGCTTTGGCCGAGATGCCGCGCCGCGAGAGATAGTTGACGCCTTCCGTCTGCTCTTCGCGCCGACAGGTTTTGAGAAAGCTTTCGCAGACGGCTGACAGACGAGCGGGAGCGAGCGGCTCTGCTTCAGCCTGCTCTTCGACCTCTTCCTTTTCGGGCGCGGGCCGGCGAATGAGTGCAGCTTGCCTCTCATCATCACCGATGCCAAGCTCGCGCGCCATCTCGCGGACGGCGCGCGGAAAAGTCGCGTCGTGCATCAGCTCGTAAAAACGGATCGCGTCGCCGCCCTCTTCGCGCGAGAAGCAATGAAAGAGACCGCGCCTCAAATCAATCGAAAGGCTATTGCTTCCCTGACCACTGTGATTGTGCGTGGGAATCGGGCATTGTGTGTGAAGCTTATCGGCAGAGATGCGCGCGTCCGCGCGGCAGTAGCGCATGAAGAACGTGCGATAATCTATCCGCCGCTTGACCTCCTCGCACAACTCGCGCAGGCTTCCCTTTTCCATAAAGGTAAAAGTACAAGGTTCAAGGTTCAAAGTTCAAGGTTCAAGGTTAAGACATGACTTCTGTCTTTTAACCTTGAACCTTGAACCTTGAACCCTCTTTTAAAACCTTGACGCGCTCAGGCGGTATCGCCGCTCCATCTCGTCCGGGTGGCGGGCTTTGTATTCCGACCAGAGGCGCGAGACTTTCATGCGATATTCGACCAGTAGGCGGCTGACGTTGAAGTGCTGCGCGATCTCTTTGGAAGTCTTGTTCTGACGCACGAAGCGGCGGAGCGCGGCGTAGGGGACGAGCGCGGCTGCGCCGACTGCGTAAGCAGCCTCCTCGTCATCTTCATTGTAATCGCGCGCGACCGTCTGTCCCTGCTTGTTCTCGGCGACGATGGCGAGGCGGTTTGCCCTGTGCCCCAGGAAGACGTGACAGACCTCTTCCATCAAGGTCGCGTTGTTGCGCTGTGCGCCGTGTCGCGGATTGAGAATGACGAGCCTCCACCCGTTCGGCAGAGGACGCGAGCAAGTCCCGCCAGACCAGGCGTCCGCGCCCAAGCCCAAAAGGTGTTCGCGCGTCTCAACGGAAAGTCCCTGAATCTTCTCGAAATCAATCACCATCAGCCGCGCGAAATCCGCGAGCGAGAACGGATCAAGCGGCTCGTCGTCACGACGAAGCCCGGCGAAGTCTCTCAAGCCCATCGCGCGCAACTCGTATTGTCTGCCCTTGTAAGAAGGCGGCAAGCTCGTTTCGTCCACGCACAGATTATAACCCGCCGCCCGCGTGGTTTCACTTTCCTTTTGCATCAACATCGTCACACTCAGCCGAAATGGCCGCGCTGCACGGATGACAACGCGGCCATTCTTCACGACCGTTAAGAATTTTTCTCTCACGCGAACGCCGAAAACTTTTAGCGGCGGCGTTTGCGCGTCTCTTCGCCCGGATGGCTGAACTGATTGTAGGCGACGCGGAACATCTCCGAGAGAGCCTTAGCGGTTTCGGGCGTCAGGTTGCGGTCGGCTCTGAGATGCGCCTCGATGATCTCCGGCATTGATTCATGCGGATAGAAGACCACGGGCTGCACGTCGTCGCCGTCGTGCTGGCGACCGGACATGATGCGCTCCATCGGCACGTCGAGCCAAGATGTCAGGCGCGCGATGTTGTCCGCGTCCGGCTTGCCCGTCCCGTTTTCGATGCGGGACAGCGTCGAAGCCGAAACATTCGTCTGATCGGCCACGTCACGCAGGCTCAAGCCCTGCTCCTCGCGCTTGCGGCGAATCGCCCGTCCAAGCTCAACTGTGTTAACTAAACCTTTATCTGCCATAATTTACGGCCTCCTTCTGAGAGTCGCACGGACGCTTGTACGCCTCCGCGCAAGCTCTACGCTGCCTAGAACATAGCACAAGAAAATTTTAGATGCAACACTTTGTTTTATACTTGCAACAGGCCGCGAGTCGTGGTACACTGTTTCACAGATGAAACAGGCCGAATCGGCGGCTATGGCAATGAGCAAGGATGAGCGACGTGAATCAAGAATTTATCTGGGAAACATTCGATAGCTTATTCAAGACGGTTGGCCGTCAAGGCCGCCGCGTCGAGGAGCTTGAGGCGAGAGTCGCGGATTTGGAGCGACGCCTGAGCGACGCGGCGCACACCGCCGAGCGGACGCAAGTGAAGCAGCAACCTTTGACTTCGGTCGGAGAGATGCCCGCCGAGCGCGCGGCTTAAAAGTTTCTTTTGGAGGACGGAGGAGCAATGGCAAACGCATCAGCAGCAACGACGACCGACAGGAAAGCGATCCTGCGCGACAAACGCGCACAGGGCATCGCGGCGATGGGCTTGGTGACGCGCGAGGGCGACCGCTTCAGAGTGGCGACGCCGACTTTGCGCGGGCGCAAATCGAGCTATGAAGTCTGGCGCGATGATACCGGACGCGTGCGCTGCTCCTGTCTCGAATACGAAGAGCAGGCATCCGAAGACGCCACTTTTCGTTGCGAGCATATCCTTGCGGTCAAGCATTCGCTTCTGGCTAAAAACACGGAAGCGGCGACGAAACAAACGGCAACCGAGCAGCCCGCCAGTGTGGCGGAAGCTGCCGCTGCCACGCCCAACACAAACACAAACGCATCCGAGGAGCGTGAGACGCGTCAGGCCGCAGAGCCGGTCGCAGAGGTCGCGCGTTCCGAACGGGAGCAGGACGAGACTGAAGAGGCAGCTGAGTTTGAAAGTAAAACTGTCTCGAAGCTTCGCTCGCTCGCGCCACACACAAACAACAAGGAGCAAGAGATGAATAAGAAACAGAACGCAACCGCTTATGCGCCGGAGACGGATTTCGTTTCCGAAGCTCATGAAATTGAGCAGACCGCCGCGCCGGTCGTCCCGCTCGCTTTCACTAACACGCTGCGCACGCTGAAGCAGCACGTTGACCCGAACCTCGTCAAGACGCGTGAGGGCTGGCGCGACCGTCAGGGCAACACGCACATGGTCGAGTACATCGAGTGGCACACGGTCGCCGACATCCTCGACCGCGTGACGCCGACCTGGTCGCACGCAGTCCGCAACATCGTCGCTATCGGCGACATGGTGGCCGTGACCGCCGCCATCACGATTGACGGCGTAACTCGCGAAGGCGTCGGCACGGGAACCGCCGACAGCGAGATGGGAATTAAGAAAGCGGAGCATGACGCTCTGAAACGCGCCGCCGTCAAGTTCGGCATCGCGCGCGAGCTTTACCAGCGCGAGTCGGATGTGATCGAGAAGGAAGGTGCGGCCACGCCCGCGCAGTTCCCGCGCGACCCGCTCGCCAAAAGCATGGCAGACCTCGTGACGCCGAAACAGCTCGGCATGATCCGCGCGTTGGCGCGCGAGGCCGGAGTTGATGTCGAAGAGGAGTGCCAGAACGTCCTGCGCTGCAAGACCGAAGAGCTGTCGAAGCGCGCCGCTTCGAGCTTCATAGACCATCTCAAGGGTCTCGGTCAGGAAGCGGCGACGGGTACGATGCGTCGCGCGAGCTAAAAGCAGTTTGCGGTTGGCAGCAGGCAGTTGGCAGAAAAGAATTCACTGCCCACTGCTACCTGCCTACTGCCCACTGTTTTTCGGAGGTAAAAGGAAATGACGACGGAAGAATTAATCAGAGAACAGAGCGAGCCGCTCAGGTTGGAGCTGGATTACGCGGACGAGACGCAGATGAGCCTCGTCGAGCAGGAAGAGATTCACACTTCTGAGAGCGAGGCGCGCTCGAAGAAAGACCAGATCGTCGCGCTGTATGAGAGCGGCACGACCGACATCGCGCAGATTGTGCGCAAGGTCGCCGCGCGCCCCTCTTATGTCGCGCAGGTCTTGCAGAGAGAAGGCTTGATCTCAGGCTACTTCGATCTCTACACCACGACGGCGCGCGAGCAGAACGTTTATTCGCGCTTTTTCCGCAACGTGCTCGCCTTCAAAACGGTCGAGGCCGCGCAGGAGAGCGTGAAAAAGATTGACCGTCTCTACAACTATTTCGAGCGACTCGGCGACCGCGCCGGGCAGCATCAGGCGATGGTCTTGGCTTTGACCGGCAAGAACCGCGCGCGTTGGAGCGGCAAGCAGGAGGAGTCGGAAATTTTCAGCCAATGGCTCGCCGCGCACTGAAGAGTCGCGCGAAATCACAGCACGAATACCTCAAATGGCGTCCTCACCTCACCTCACATGAGGAGAGCGAACAAGGGAAGGTTTTGACAAGGTGAGTTTCCATCTCAAAAGGGGGTTGAAACTCATCTTTTCTTTTCACTGGCATGATTCCGAACAAGGGGGCGAAGCAGTTTTCATAAACGATACCCTCGCTAACCTAATTTGAAGGAGAAAATAGATGTCAGAACAAACCGCAACCGCAACCGAACCAACCAAACAAGACGAAGCGCCGAAGCACGGCACATTCTGCTGGGCTGATCTCGGCAGTCCAGACCTTGAGGCGACGAAGAAGTTTTACGCAGAGCTTCTGGGCTGGAAGTTTGCCGAGAGCAATGCGGCGGGCATGAGCTACACGGAGATCGTCGCCGGCGACGAGCATATCGGCGGCATGTACCAGATGGGCCCGGAGATGTGCGGCGACGGGACATCACACTGGGTTTCGTATATCGCCGTGGACGATGTGGACGAGGCTGCGAGGCGCGTCTCGGAACTCGGCGGCAAAGTCTCAGTCCCGCCGACGGACATTCCGAACGTCGGACGCTTCTGCGTCATC
The DNA here is from genome assembly GCA_036403295.1 of Pyrinomonadaceae bacterium. Classification (GTDB taxonomy): domain Bacteria; phylum Acidobacteriota; class Blastocatellia; order Pyrinomonadales; family Pyrinomonadaceae; genus JACMLC01. Next base: position 30,272 of record DASWRG010000016.1, on the reverse strand, counting down.
AGCGACCCGACGGGCGCGACCATCTCGCTCTACGCCAGCGCGCGCGGCAAATAAAAAAAGCGTCTCGCGCTCTGTTCAAAACGGATACCTCGCTAAAAGTTTTTCCACCCAAATGCGGTGCGGCCCGACGCGCCGTTTCGGAGAAAGAGGAAACCGAAGTGAAAAAGCAGAAGCTCTTTGTGGTTATTCTTTTCATCGCGGCTGCAACCATCTCGCTCAGCATCTTCGCCACGCGCAATGCATCAGCCGATGCCTCGCCGCAAGCCACCGCCAATCAGATCATCGCTCTCGAAAAGTCTTCGGTCGAAGCATGGAAACGCAAGGACAAAGCCTTCTATGCGGACTTCTTCGCAGACGATGCCACCTATTTCGGGCCGACCAATCCCTACCTCGAAACCGACCCGAAGGAAAACTTCATGCCAAAGTTCGAGCAATACGCGGAGATATTCAAGTACGTGGACTGGCAGATGTACAACGCGCGCGTGCAAGTCTACGGAGACGCGGCGATCCTCACTTACAACAGCAATGTGATGGGGACGTTCGCCGGACAGCCCCTGAGCTACACGTCTAAAGTGACGAGCGTCTACGTCAAGCAGGGGAACACATGGCGAAGCGTTCACGCTCATGAGTCAATGAACCCGGCGGGCAAGTGAGCACACGCTTGATTAGATGAGCCACAGATAAAGGCGGATGAGAGCGGAGCTATTATTAAAGCTCCGCTCTTATCCGTTTCAGCTTTTCTGCTCGACCACTTTTGAAGAGACGACCAGCCACTTGCCTCCCTGCTTGTGATACGTGTCCGTAAATTGGTAACTCTTGCCCGCCGGCTTCGGCTGATCCATAGAGTTGAGCGAGTACGTGCCGGTGACGGTCGCCGTGTCGCCTTTGATCTCCGGCTTGTTCGCGTTGAGCGAGAACATCTGTTGCGACTCTTTGAGCGAGGCCAGGAGCTGCTGCTTGCTCACGACCGAGCCGTCCGGCTGCGTGCCTTTGTAATTGTCCGCGAGCATCGGCTCCAACTGCGCTTTGTGTCCTTGCAGCATGGCCGCATGAAAATCCGAAGCCATCATCTGCAAGCTCATATCGGAAGCGTCTGCGGCAGAGGGCATCGGGGGCATATTGGTATTCTGCGGCAACGGCGCATTCTGAATGCCGTTCGACTGCGTCGGGTTTGGAGGCGTGGTCGCCGGAAGACCCGCCTGTGCGTTGGAATTGTTAGGGTTTGGTTGGTTGGCATTGGACTGTTTGTTGCTGCAACCGAGTTGCGCGGCCAGCATCGCCGCGCACACATAAACGAGAGTTCTTTTCATGACCTGACACCTCAAAAAAAAATAAAGTAGAAAAAGAGGAGGACAACCATCCGAAGAGGAGCGAAACGCGAGATAGTAATAAGATATTTTTGCGCGTCGGTCAATCCGTCAGCCGTCAAGAAAGAATCTCGCGCAAAGGCGCAAAGAAAAGCACGCCAAGAGCAAATAGCACTCAACAGCTTGGCGGTCTTCCTTTGCGCCTTTGCGGGAAACTGTAAGCGATGAGTTATAATCGCGTCTGCTTAAATTTATCGAGCAAGGGAGAGACGGAGGATGGGCGAGCCTGCGAGGAATCAAGATTTGCACGGCAACGTGCCGGACACCTCAGAGGTGGCTTTGCTGCTGATTGATGTCATCAACGATCTTGAGTTTGAAGAGGGCGCGCAGCTCTTGCGTTACGCGTTGCCGATGGCCGAAAAGATAGCCGCGCTCAAAGAGCGGGCACACGCCGCCGGAGTTCCGGTCATCTACGTCAACGACAATTTCGGCAGGTGGCAATCCGATTTCAGCAAGATTCTCAAACACTGTCTCGAAGACGACGTGCTCGGCAAACCGGTGGTGCAGCTCTTAAAACCCGGCGACGATGATTACTTCGTCTTGAAACCCAAGCACTCAGGCTTTTTCTCCACGACGCTCGACACGCTGCTTGATTACCTGCAAGCCAAAACTCTGATTCTGACCGGCCTCGCGGGCAACATCTGCGTCCTCTTCACCGCCAACGACGCCTACATGCGAGACTTTCGCCTCGTCATCCCGACGGATTGCATCGCCTCCAACACGGCTGAAGACAACGAGCACGCGTTGGAAATCATGAAGACAGTTTTAAAAGCCGACACGCGGCCTTCCGATGAGATAGATTTTGAAGCGCTAAAGATTCAAGGTTCAAAGTTCAAGGTTCAAGGTGAAGACATGTCGTTTGTCTTTCAACCTTGAACCCTTTTACTTATCTTTCCGCATGGCAGAGAGCGAGAGTTGGCGTGCGCGGGGCAGTGCGTCTAAGGCTTTGGCGACTTGCGGGTCGTCTTCGACGAGCACCTCGTCGGCGGTCACGCGCCCGTAGGCGGCGGTGATGATGTCGTATCGCAGTTGAAGCTCTATGAAGGCGCGGTTGCGCTCAAGCTGCGCGGCGGTCGTGTTCCACGAAGCATCTTTGACGACGAAGCTCTTGAAGGCTTGATAGAGCGCGTCCGTCATGGGAAAGTCAGACGTTTGCAGCTTGTGATTGAAATCAATCGCGCGCTGTACCTTGTAAGCTTCAAAGCCCGCGACGCGTCCGTTGACCAGCTCGCGCGTGAAAGCGAAGAGCGGACTGAGCAGCCGCAACTGCGCGGGTTTAATCGTGCGCGGCTTGACCGCTTCGTCAGGAGCGATGCCTGCGCCACTGTAAACGGGACGACCCAAGTCCGTGTGACTCTCAGGCCCGGTCTGTTTCTGCTTTTCGCCCGCGCCGCGCATGTAATCGTAGGTGCTTCCGTTCGAGTAGTCGCGTTGAATCAAACGCCCCGACGGCGTGAAATATTTGGCGGTCGTCAGGGTCAAGCCCGTGCCGTACTCTAGATTGTTGATGCTCTGCACCAAGCCCTTGCCGAAACTGTTTTCGCCGACGAGCAAGGCGCGGTCGTGATCCTGCATTGCGCCGATGACGATCTCTGAAGCCGAAGCGGAGTTGCCGTTAATGAGTATGACGAGCGGAATCTGATCCGGCGTCTGATTGTCCGAGCGGTAAACTCTGTCGCCCAGACCATTGCGGCCACGCTGCGTCAGAATCACCTGCCCGCTCGGCAGAAATTTTTCGGACACGCGAATCGCCTGATCCAGCAGTCCGCCCGGATTGTTGCGAATGTCCAGCACCAGAGAAGTCATGCCCCGGTCGTGCAGGAATTCGAGCGCGTATTCAAGCTCGTCGGCGGTCGTGTAGTTGAAGCCGCGCGTCATGTCTATGTAGCCGACGCCGGGGCGCAGCATGTAGGCGTCCGGCACAGAGGGCTGCGGCACGGAGTCGCGCGTCAGCTCCACGACTTCGGTCTTGCCGGTCGCGGCGCGCTCGACCGTCAGCTTAACGGTCGAGCCGCGCGGCCCGCGTATCTTGTCCCGGACTTCGAGCGAAGTTTTCTCGGTCATCTCCACGCCGTCAACTTTGACGATGCGGTCGCCGAAGCGCAGACCGGCGCGGGCGGCGGGCGAATTCTCGAAAGTGGAGAGGATAAAGGTGTCAAACTTATCCTTGATGCGCTGATTCCCGATGGACGCGCCGATGCCGTAATATTCCGAACGCTGCTCGGTCTTGAACTCGTCATACTCTTCGCGGTCGTAATAGTTCGAGTGCGGGTCGAGCGTGCGGAGCATGCCGATAATCGAGGACTTGAAGACGTTGTTGTAATCGAGCTTGTTGCCGTCGATGTAATTGTCTTGAATGACGGATAAAGCTTCTGAGAAATCCTGTTCGACGGCTGCCGCAGCCTCGCTCAAGACGCGATTGCGCGGGCTGACAATCCGGCGCGACGACGTACCCGTCGAAGGGCGCGAAGCCGGCGCGGGCTGCGTCGTCGTCGTGCCGCCGCGACCCTGTGTCGGAGACTGCGCGAAGACGAAAGACGGAAGCGAAAGGGAGATTAAGAGCAGCGCACAGAGCGCAAGAGAAAATCTATTCTTCACTTAGGGACGAACCTCTTTAAAAATTTCGGCACGAGAATTTCAGGCATGACGGCATGATCGGCTGCCGTCTGTCTCAATAGTACACGGAGAAAGGGAAAAGTAAAAAGGCAAAAGGATGACCATCTTCAATTTCAAATAGCGGTGCAATTTGAGATTCAGGTAAATCATCAGGAAAGAATCTCGCGCAAAGGCGTTGGTGGCGCAAAGAAGAAAACGCAAAGAATAAGCGGCATTCAAGCTCTTTGCGCTTTTCCTTTGCGCCACCAGCGCCTTTGCGCGAAACTGTTTTTTCGCTCTTTATTGAAACCGACCTGCTACTCAAAAGGAAGGGTCTGTCTACTTTTCCCTTTTCCCTTTTCACTTTTGCCTTTACAATTCGGCGCAGTGTAAAACGCATGAGGCTCTAAAGGTTCTGATTTTCTCCTTAAAATAAAAAACGGGATGGGTTATGGCTAAAAAAACGGAGAAGAAGTCGGCCCCGACCGGCTCGAAAAAGAAGCAGCAGAAAAAGGGCGCGGGCGCTAAAGCTTTGAACGCTCAACTGCAAGCCGCCATCGGCGCGGTTGATGTCGCGGACGCTTTGACCGCGCCGCTCAAACGCTCAATCGAAAATCTGTTGACGCTCGCGGCGCAGAGCGTCGGCTCTGACGAAGCGTCCGTCATCGTGCGCGACGGCAACAAGGGCGGCTTGAAATTTCTGGTCGCCATCGGTCAGGTCGCGGACAAAGTCTTGAAGATACGGATTCCGCCCGGCAAAGGCATCGCGGGGTTTGTCTTCTCTTCCGGGCAGCCGATGGCCGTGGCCGATGTCGCCGCCGAGGAGACCTTCTGGGATGAAGTGGATCGCAAGACCGGCTTTTTGACGGAGACTATCTTGGCGACCCCTCTGCGCGCAGGCGGAGAGATAGTCGGCGTGCTCGAATTCGTCAACCGTTTGGGCAGTCCGCCTTACGAGCCTTTCTCGCCGGACGAGATGGACAAGGCCGCGCATTACGCGGACGCCATCGCCACGCTCGTGGACGCGTATGAGGCGGCGGGGCTGGTCGAGCTTCTGTTCGAGCGCATGCTCGGAACGGCGAAGGGCGCGCAGAAAGGGCACGCGGCGGGCGGCGCGGAGTTGCGCAAGTGGCTCAGGCAAGTTCGCTCTGCGCCCGAGCACAGAGACCTCCTGATGATGGCCGTCTCTTTGCGCGACATCGCGTGGAGCGGCGAAGCCGAACGCGCGCTCTGCTGCGACGTGCTCGCCGCGCTGGCGCGCTACACTGAAAAAAGCTCTTCGAGCGGCATGAGCTATCTCGGATTTTAAGAGCTCAAGCTTTAACCATCTTTTCACCGCAGAGACGCGGAGACGCAGAGGGAAGAAAAGCTTCAGACAGTTATTGGCAGTAATATTTTCCTGCTTATCTATTTTGTATTCTCTGCGTCTCTGTGCCTCTGCGGTGAGGCGTTGTTGTTAAGGAGATTTTCAATATGGCGCCGACGCGCAAAAAGTCTGCGGTGAGCGCGCCGCCCGATTTGTGGGGCGGCATCTCACCCACCACGACCTGGCAGGGACGAACCGGGCGCGGCGTGCGCGTCGCGGTCGTTGATAGCGGCATAGACTCAAAGCATCTCGCGCTCACGGGCAAGATTAAAGAATCCGTCGAGGCTGTGGTCGAAGGCGGGCGCGTCTCTTTTCAGGCTTCGACTTCGGGCGACGCCGCCGGGCACGGCACGGCCTGCGCCGGAATCATCACCACGGTCGCGCCCGAAGTTGATCTCTACAGCGTCAAAGTCCTCGGCGCGAATGCTTCCGGCTCAGGCGATATGTTTCTCGCCGGACTCGACTGGGCGATCAAGAACAAGATGCAGGTCATCAACCTCTCTCTGGGGACGACCAAGCCGCAATACTTCGGCCCATTGCATGAACTGCTGGATCGCGCCTATCACACCGGCTGCATCGTCGTCGCGGCGGCGAATAACCTGCCGCAGCCCAGTTATCCCTCGATCTTCTCATCCTCGCTCGTCTCGGTCATCAAACGCGAAGGCGGCGACCCCTTCAACTTCGGCTATCGTTACGGCGAAGTCATCGAGCTGATCGCGCCGGGCGTCAACGTCCGCACGACATGGCCGGGCGGCGGCTATCGCCAGCTGACCGGCAACAGCTTCGCCTGCCCCCACATCGCCGGCATCATCGCGCTCCTGATGGAAGCCTATCCGAACTTAACGCCCTTTCAGGTCAAAGCGATTCTCTACACCATCGCCATGCGCAATCAGGACGCGCCGAAGTGAGCCGGAGTATTACAATCACCTCGCATAGAACGAGGTTGAATAATCATGTCCACACTAGCCAAGACACATTACGCGCCCGAAGAATATTTAGAGCTTGAACGCGCGGCAGAGTTCAAGAGCGAATATTTCAACGGCGAGATTTACGCGATGTCAGGCGCAAGCAGGCGTCACGCTCTGATTGTGACAAATCTCGTGGCCGATTTGGGCAGACAATTGAAGAAGCTTCCCGCAACAGTTTATTCGTCGGCCTTGCGTGTGAAGGTCAACCCGACCGGGCTTTACACTTATCCGGATGTCATCGCCATGTGCGGCGAGGCGCAATTTAGCGACGAGCAGAAAGACACTTTGATAAATCCGAATATCATCATCGAAGTGCTTTCCGAATCTACAAAAGATTATGATCGCGGCGGGAAGTTTGAGCAATACCGGACGCTTGAATCTTTCAAGGAATACGTACTGGTCGCGCAAGACAAGCCGCACGTCGAGCATTTCGTGCGACAGCCTGACAATCGCTGGATACTCACAGAGACAAATAGGATGGAGGACAGCATCGAGCTATCCTCCATCGGCTGTACCCTCGCCCTCACAGAAATCTACGACAAAGTTGATTTACTCAAGTAAGCGGCAGGGTCGAACGTTATCGCGGCATCGTCATGCCCGGCGGAGGCATGCCGCGCATCTTTGCGCCGGGAGGCGGGCCACCCTGTGCGCCGCCGCCATTGCCGCCGCGTGTGCGAAGCAGCGCGGGGTCTACGTTCTTTAGTTCATACAAAGTCTTATAAAGTCCCTCTTTTACAACCAGTTCGTCGTGCGTGCCGATGTCCGCGACGCGGCCTTGATGGAGGACGATGATGCGGTCTGAGACTGCCGCGACGAAGTTGAGGTCGTGGCTGATGACGATACAGGTGCGGCGGTTCTCGCCCTGCGCGTATTCGCGTATCACTTGAATCAAGCGATTGCGCTGATCCGCGTCCAGATTCTCCGTCGGCTCGTCGAGCAGTAAGACTTCCGGCTTGCGCAGCAGACAACGCGCGAGCGCGATGAGCCGCTTCTGCCCGCCCGATGGGACTTGCACGTCAACGATTGTGTCGTAGCCTTTGGTCATCCGGTCAGGGTCAATAATCACGTCATGTATGTGCGCGAGCCGACAGGCGTCTTCGACCTCGGCATCGGTCGCGCCCTCTTTGCCGAGCCGCACGTTCTCGCGGATCGTGTCCTTGAGGAAGAACGGAAACTGCGAGAGCTTCGAGACCTGTTCGCGCAATGAGCTGAGCGTGACATCCGAAATATCTCGGCCTTCAAGCCGGATGATGCCCGCTTCAGGGTCTAGAAAACGCAGGATGAGATTCATGATCGTGGACTTGCCGCAACCTATCGGGCCGACGAATGAAACCGTCTCGCCTTCTTTAATGTCAAACGTCATCCCGTTCAAAATTTTCTGCATCGGCGAATAACCGAAGACCACATCCTTGAAATCTATGTCGCCGTGAACCTCGCCCAAATCCTTCGCGTCCGCTTTCTCTTTGACCGAAGGCTTCGTGTCGAGCAATTCGTAGGTCGCCACGACGTTCGGGACTTGCGATTGATATTGCGTGTAGGTCGCAATCAATCTTTGCACGACGCCGAACATCTGCGGCGTCATCTGCACGAAGGCGATGACGGCGGCGAGCGTCAGGCCGAATTGCGGGTGATAGATAATGCCTGAGACGAGGACGAGCGCGGTGCTCAAGGCGATGAAGATTTGCGCGCCGCTATTGCTAAAGCCCATCCACGCCTGCATGCCTGCGGAATTTTTCGCGGCGACTTTGGCCGCTTCACGAAAGCGCGCGCTCCGCCTCGGCTGCGCGTTGAAGATTTGAATATCGGAGATACCGCTAATCGTCTCTTCGAGTTCCGCGCCCAGCTCGCGCCCGCTCATCGCCATTCCTCGCGCCGCCTGCTGCATCTTGTTGCTCGTGTAACGAAACATCAAGAGCACGAGCGGCGAGAGCAGAAACGAGATGAGCGTCATCTGCCAGCTCAAGGCGAGCAGGTAGCACAAAACTATGAGCAGCACGATCATGTCAACCAGTGGAGACAGCAAGACCTGCGTTAAGAGTCTCTGCACGCCCGCCGCTTCCGAGAGCACGCGCTGCATCAAAGCTCCCGTCTGCCCGCCCGTGAAAAAATCGAGCGAGAGCGATTGCAGGTGGTCGTAAACATTCTGCTGTATGTTTCTCAAGAGCCGCGCTTCCAAATGCGCGACGACCCACGCGCGCAGGAATGAGAGCAGTTGCGAGAGAATGAGCGCGCTCGCCCAAACTATCAGCACGGTCTTGAGCGTCAAGGGCGTCGCAATCCAACTGAGGCCGTAATCCTTGAGCCAACTCGTGTCCGTCCTGCCAAAGAGAGGCGCGGCCATGTCCCAGATGCTTCCGGACGGCGCGCTCGTCCCCGCCATGCCCGGCGGCTTCGGCCCGGCCTGCGGCCCCAGGATTTGAAAGATGCCGGAGAAGGCGACGCTCACGACGAAGGGAAAGAGCGTCACCAGGAGCGACAGGAACATGACAACCGCCGTCAGCAATTTTTGATCGCCGAGCAGTCTCAACGCGCGTCCCAAATATGGTCGCGCGCTCAGCTTCTGACGCATCTGCATGCCGGGTCTGCCCGTGGGCATTCCCATCGGCGGCGGCGCGCCTGCGACGGGCTGTTTGCCCTGAGCCAGAGGCGGGCCGGGAGGCATCCCGGCAGTCATACCCGGAGGCGGCGTCGGAGGACGAGACATGATTTTTGTCCTTTGAAGAGGAGGGCTTAAAAACAGATGTCAGATGTCAGATGTGAGATGTTAGTTTTTCACTGACATCCGGCATCCAGCATCTGACATCTGCTTTAATAAAAAGCGAAAGGTGGGAAAGAAGCTGTGCGCCGCTTTCCCACCTTCGAAGTGTTGCGAGACTAGCAGTACCACCACACGTACACGCAGTTGCCGTAGCCATCGCATTCCCAGGCGTAACAAATGTCCTGGTTGCTGTAAGCCTGCACGTCGCCGCTCGTCGAACCGGCCTTCGCCACCGCCGTCGCGTCCTCTTTGGTGCGATCCTCTTTCTTCGGGAACATCTCCCCGGCCTTCTCCGGTGCAAGCTTGTATTGCTCAAGCTGATCGTCTGGAATATCGTACAAGGTTACATTCTGTCCATCTGGTTTGCTAACTATCGCCATGGCTTTTTCTTTCTCCTTCTAAGGGGATTGAAGAGGATTTCAAATTCCTCTTTTGTGTTAAGTTTGCCGGGCTGATCCGGTCGCTTTTGAAAGCTAGCGCGCGTCCCGATCCGCCTTAATCAAATTCTGCTGTGTTAAGAAAACTCACCAGCAGCCTCGTTGAACGAAAAGTGCGAAGGAAGTTCATCGGTCTTCCTTTTAATAATTGTGCTCTTTTGTCCAACATACAAACGCTTGACGGGCGCGCGAAAAGTTTTTGCGCGCGTCAGGCGAAGCGTTTTTCAAAGAGCTTTTCCATCCTCTCATGCAAACTTCTACGAGCGGCAATTCTTTCGCGCGACTTAAAAGATTGCTAAAAGAATCACTGAAGTAGCGTCGAACCGGCGAGAAAGCGGCGCGAGGGGATTCCCCCCCATGCGCCCGCCGACGAGGCGAGAAGAACGAACGCCGTCAAAGCAGGCGTTCGGTTTTCCTGCTCAAAGAGATTCAGAGGCTTGATGGCCTCCGAGGATGATGAAACAGCCAGTTCTTTTGAAGTTAAAGCGGGCGATATCCTAGCAGCGTTCCGACAAACGCGCAAGAATTTTTCTCAAGAGCTGTTTAGAAAATAGAAAATCCCTGTCTTGTCATCGCAGATGACCAACATTATAGCGTAGCGAGCATCGCTACGACTCAGATAAGCCAAGTCAATCGTCGCCGTAGGTGACGCACATCAACATGGCATGTGCGACACTTTCAGCGTCGCCTCTGAGGGGCATTCAAACTCGGAGGGTTTCACACTCCGCTATATTGTCAATCGCCGTTGGCGACATGAGCAGATTTTTTAAACTGCTTCTCAAGAGTCGACAGCAAAGCCCGCCACTGTAGCCTCGCCCCCAAGCTTTGCTTCAAGCTTCTTCGTTCAGACACGCGGCCAGGAGAGCATCGAATTTAGAGTCCTGGCCGCCGCCGAAGTGCGCGTAACGCACAACGCCCGCGCGGTCTATGAGCGCGACGGTCGGCATCCCCGTCGCCCCGTAAAGGTCTTGCGTGCGCTCGCTCGTGGCGACGCCGACGCGGAACTGTAGCCCGTGCTTCTCGACGATGCTCCGCATCAATTCGAGTTCTCCGGCCTCGCTTGATGCCGTGTCGCGGCGCGCGAAGTAATGACGCGTCAAAGCGATGACCTCAAGGCCGCGCGCGCGAGATGTTTCGTCAAGCTCTTTGAGCTTCGGGAACATCTCCTGACACGGCTTGCACCACGTCGCCCAGAATTCGAGCAGCACGACGCGCCCTCTCAATTCGGCGAGCGTCGCAGCTTCGCCGTTGATCCAATCTTTAATCTCAATTTCCGGCGCAAGCTCTCCGACGAGGGCGACCTGACGGGCGCGGTCGCGCACCTGCACACGGCCTCCGGCGGCGGCGCGCTTCTGCTCAGAAGTTCCGGTCGCCTGCATGATCTGAAAAATCTTCTCGGTAAACTCGGCCTCTTCCCTGAGCAGGCGGCGAGCTTTTTCCATCTCGTCAATCGAGACGTAAAGCTCTCCGAGAGCCAGCGCCAGTTCGACTCTGGTTTGAAACTCGATCTGGTAAGGCGTCTCGCGCGCCGCGCGCATGGCCTCTTCCAACTCCGAAACGGCGGCGCGCAGGTCGCCTTCGCCTCCGCGCTGCAACTCGCGCGCGCGCGTGAGATGCGCCGCGACGCGCGTTTGCGGCGAAGCGTCCGCCGCCGCCTCGGCCGAAATCCCCGCTGATTCCATGCTTCAAGCAACTCCTTCAAGGATTAAATATGATTCGGGTGGAGCGGCTTATTGATTTCCCGCCGCAGCCTTCACAGCCTCTTCGTCCGTCTCAAAAAGCTCGAAGGCTTTGAGCACGTTGGTCAATTTCATGACGCCGCGAATCTGTTGTGGCACGCTCGTCAGGCGGAAGGCCGCGTCGTGACGCGTCGCCGTGACCAGACAGGTGACAAGCTCTCCGAGGCCGCTGCTATCCACGCGACGACAGCCGCTCATGTTGACGAGCAGCAGGGTGCGGCCTGCCGCGACATGACGGCGCACGGTTTCAAGCAGCCGTTCCGTTCCGCTTCCGACCGTCAGCTCGCCGACCACGTCAATGACCAACGCTCCCGGCAGTTCGCGCTCGACGAGTTCAAGTTTGCTGGTAGACATACAGATGCTCTCCGTTTAATTTGAAACGCGATTGTTCTTGTACGCTCTGCGAGGCCGTAAGTTTCCGAAAACTACCTTCGCGCCTGAATATACAGCAAATCGTCTGCATGCAAAAAGCTGAAAACGTGTGAGAGACATTTGGCTTATGCACAAGGCGGGTGAAAGCTTCAACCCTTTGCGCCCTTGAGTCTTTCTTTGTTTGCGCCCTGGCGTGAAACGTTGATGGTTCTCGCCAGGGCGCAAAGTTAAAACTGAAGGCCGCAAAGAATTGTCGCGTATATTTTAAATCCGCTCTCATGGCTCATCAAACGCCCGCTCCCTTGACGAGTGTTTCGGCGCGTCCGTAGAATGCTGTGTCAGTTCCCCAAGTTCAAAAGCATTTGAGAGGCGCAAGCGGCCTGCGTGACGCAAGAGGCCGCCGCGTCAGAACATTCGCTCTGATCTAAGAAACCGGCGCGCCGAAGGAAGCGAGCCGGGACGAAGGAGTTTAAAGCATGAGCAGTCCATACGATAATCCCCAGCGCGAAACCGAACAATCCGAAGTGATTGACGATTTGATGATCCGCGAGGACGAGACGGAGCATGAAGAGAAAACGCGCGTCTCTTCGAGCGTGCGCGAAATGGCTTCGCGCATCCCTGAATCTCTGAGCGCAATCGGGCGCGACATCAGTCGCACTATCGAGCGCGCCATCTCTGCAAAGGATGATTACGTGGTCGCAGTCAAAGTCTCGCACGACGCGCAGGAGAAGCTCGAACAATTGGTGCAGGCCGGAGTCTTTCGCAGCCGCGCCGAAGCCGCCGCCTTTCTGATTGACGAAGGCATCAAGACGCAGTCCGCGCTCTTCGAACGCGTGCAACAGAAGCTTTCCGAAATCGAGCGTCTGCGCGCAGAGCTTCGCGGCATGATCAATGCGACAAGTTCAGAGTCTAACAAGCAATAGCCTCTGAGCTTTCTCTTTCGAGGAAAAATTTTAATGAGAGTCTCATCAAGCCGCGCGGCTGGCGTCGCCGCTCTCGTCATCCTCTCGCTCGCTGTGGGCGCGCAGGCGCAGAGGAGCGTGAGCAAGTCCGCGTCGTCGTCAAAGAAGGCTGCCGCTCAAAACTCAGCGAGGTCAAACGTGTCCGACACATTTCAACTTCCGCCCGTGCCGATTGAACAGTTCAAGCTTGACAACGGCCTGCGCGTCATCCTGAGCCGCGACGCGTCCGTGCCGGTCGTCTCGGTCGCCGTGTATTACAACGTCGGCTCGCGCAATGAGCGACAGGGGCGCACGGGCTTCGCGCATCTCTTCGAGCACATGATGTATCAGGGTTCGGAGAACGTCGCCAAAGGCCAGTATATGAAGGCCGTGCAGAACGCGGGCGGGACATTGAACGGCAACACGACGACAGAGCGCACGGCGTACTTTGCGACCTTGCCCGCGAGCCAATTGCCGCTCGCCCTGTGGCTCGAAAGCGACCGCATGCGTTCTTTGAAAGTGACGCAGGAGAACCTCGATAACCAACGCGAAGTCGTCAAGGAGGAGAAGCGTTTTCGCGTTGACAATCAGGCGTACCAACCCGCGTTCCTGCATTTCACAGAGATGGTCTTTCAGAATTTCTCGAACGCGCATTCAACCATCGGCTCGATGGAAGACCTCGACGCAGCCAACTTGCAGGACGTGCAGGAATTTTTCCGCATCAACTATGCTCCGAACAACGCGGTGCTCGCCATCGCCGGAGATTTTGACCCGAAGGAGGCGCGCAGCCTCGTCGAAAAATATTTCAAGACGATTCCGAGCCAGGCCGCGCCGCCTCCGGCGGATGTCGCCGAGCCGACGGAAGTCGCCAAGCGCGACGAAGTTTATCAAGACCGTTTTGCGCGGCTTCCGGCTTTCCTGCTGGCCTGGAAAATCCCCGCGCGGCGCACGCCGGATTATTACGCGCTCTCGCTCGCAGGCTCGCTGCTCTATGACGGCGACAGTTCAAGGCTCTATCAAAAGCTGTTGAAGGGTGAAGAGTCAGTTGTGGGGATTCAGGGCGGGATTGACGAGCGGCGCGGCCCGTCAAGTTTATTCATGCTGGCGATTCCGAAGCCGGGACGTTCCGCCGCAGAGATACGCGACACGATTATGAATGAGGTCAAGCGGCTGGCGACCGAGGGGCCGACCGACGAAGAGATGGAGAAGCTGCACAACAGCCTGCGCAATGATGCTGTCAGAAGCCGCCAGTCTTCTCTCTTTCGCGCGCAGAGCATCGCCGAGTTCGCGCTCTTTGACGGCGACCCGAATCTTTTCAACACGGAGCTTGACCGCTACATGCAGGTCACGCCCGCGCAGCTCAAGGATGCCGTGACGCGTCTCCTGCTGACGGACAATCGCGTGCTGCTCGAAATCGTTCCGGCTCCGCAGAAAGCTCCGCCCGCTAGCCCTGCGTCTTCCGGCGAGTCGAAACAGCCCTCCGCTCCGCCGCCGCAGGTTGAGCCCAAGCCCGCGCCGCAATCGCCGCAGCCCGACAAGCCGACGACGCCCGCGAAACCGGCTGAACCGAATCCGGCGCAGCCGCAGCAGCCGACCGAAGCGCCGCCGTCTCCGCCGAAGAAACCCTAAGCGGCGCGCGTGAAGTGAATTGTTCGCCCCGTCGAACTGAGGAGAGAGAAAGCTGACGATGTCTTCCAAAACCAGAGCCTTGATGCTGTGCGCCGCGCTTCTTTTGAGCGGCAATTGGACTAACGAATTGTTCGCTCAAAACAGTAAAGCGAAACCGATGACGACACAAACAGAAGATTTCCGCAAACAACCGCCCGCGCCGCTCGCTCCGAAACCGCTCAACATTCCGAAGCCTTTCGAGACCGTGCTGCCCAACGGCCTGCGCGTCGTCATCCTCGAAGAGAAGCGTTTGCCGCTCGTCAGCTATCGTCTGGCATTTCGCACCGGGAGCGCGAACAATCCTTCGGACATGCCGGGGCTGATGAGCATCATGACCGGACTCTTGAACGAAGGCACTGAGACGCGCACGAGCAAGCAGATTGCCGACGAGATCGCGCGCATGGGCGCGACTCTGGCCGCCGGAACAAATTCCGATTACACGACCGTCGCCGCCTCCGCGCTCTCTATTTACCAGGATCAGACGTTAGACCTTCTAGCAGACATCGCCTTGCATCCGATTTTCCCGCAGAACGAGATTGACATCACCAAGCAGAACACCAAGCAGGGCTTGATACAGCAGCGCGCTCAATCATCTTTTCTCGCGGGCGAGAGACTCGCGCGCGTGCTCTTCGGCTCGCATCCGTACTCGGTCGTGACGGCGACGCCCGAATCAATTGACGCCGTGACGCGCGACAAGCTTCAGAGCTTTCATCGCCAGATGTTCATCCCGAACAACGCGGTGCTCTTCGTCGTCGGCAACGTGCAACGCGCCGCCGTCCTCAAGCGCGTGGGCGACCTGTTCGGAAAATGGGAGCGCGGGCAGCCCGTCGCGGAAAATTTCCCCGCCCCGCCCGTGCGAACGGAACGCGCAATCTACCTGGTGGATCGTCCCGGCTCGGCGCAATCAACCATCGTGATTGCGAATCTGGCGATTGACCGCTCCAGCCCGGACTATTTTCCGATGCTGCTGCTGCACACGATGCTCGGCGGCAGCTTTAGCCCGCGCGTAGATCAAAACTTGCGCGAGAACAAAGGCTACACTTATGGCGCGTCAACGGTCTTGGACACGCGGCGCGCGCTCGGCACTTTCCGCGCGACCGCAGAGGTTCGCACGCCCGTCACCGGCGCGTCGCTCAAGGAGTTCTTTTACGAGCTTGACCGTATCCGCACAGAGCCGATTCCCGCGCAGGAGTTGCAAGACAACAAAGCTTTTCTGGTTGGACTCTTGCCGATTCGGATTGAGACGCAGGAGGGCTTGACCGACCAGCTCGTGCAGAGCAAGATGTTCAACCTGCCTGACGATTACCTGCAAACCTACCGCGAGCACATCAACGCCGTGACGGCGACTGACGTACAGCGCGTCGCGCAAAAATATCTGATGACTGACAAAGAGGCGATCATCATCGTCGGCGACGCCGCAGCCATCATGGATCAGGTCAAGCCTTACGCGCAGACGGTTGAGATTTACGATTCGTCGGGCAAGCGTAAAGAGTTGGGCATCACGACCATGGAAATTCCCAACACGGGCGTGACGGCCAACGCCGCCGGGGCGTGGGACTTGACCATCACCGGACCGTCGGGCAACACACTGCCCGCGACGCTCACTATCAAACAGGACGGCAACAAGATTAGCGGCACGGTCGAATCGCAGCTCGGCTTGACCGAATTGAAGCCGACGACCATCAACGGTAACAGCTTCGACGCCGCGTTCACGCTCAACATGGGCGGGCAAACCGTTGACGCACAGGTCTCCGGGACAGTCGAAGGCGATACGATGAAGGGCACTATCACCGTGCCCCAACTCCCGCCGCTTCCCTTCACGGGCAAAAGAACCAAGTAAAAAGTTCAGGGTTCAAAGTTCAAGGTTCAAGGTTATCAGCTTTCTAACCTTGAACCTTGAACCTTGAGCTTTGAACCATAAAAAAATCCGCCCGGCTTGTTCCCCAACAGGCCGGGCGGTACAGGAGGAATCGAATGCTGGCCGCGTTCCCTGTCGCGGCTCTTTAAAAGGAGGTAACCCTAGTCTCAAATTCTGAGATGTACTGATTTATGTCCAAGTTGCCTGCGCGAATTCCCGCCTATCGCTCATACTGCAAGACCATGCCGTCGCCGCCGACAGCCCAACCGTTTTTGTTCTCGATAAAGAGGGCGTAAAGGTTCTGTTTGGTCTTGCTCTCCTGTTGCAGCCAGGTCTGGCCGCCGTCGTCCGAGCGCAGGATGACGCCGCCGCGACCGACGATCCAGCCGCGCTCGTCGTCAACGAAATGCACGCTCAACAGAGTGTTTCGCACGGGCACACTGACTTTCGCCCATCTCGCGCCGCCATCCACAGTGCGCAGCACCGTCCCGCGCTCTCCGACCGCCCAGCCAGTTTTGCTATTGCGAAAATCTATGTGATAAAGAGTCGCGCTCGTCCCCGCGCGCTGCACAATCCAGGTCTCGCCTGCGTCCTCCGTATAGAGAATCGTGCCCGAAGCTCCGACGATCCAGCCTCGCTCGTCGTCCGTGAAATCGAGATGAATCAGCTCTTCGCGCACGGGGACGGTTTTGCGCTGCCAGGTCGCTCCCGCGTCGTCCGTGTAAATCAAGAGACTATCCACGACCTGTTCGTTGCGGCTGAGAGAGCCGATAATCCAACCCTTCTTCTTGCTTGAAAAACGCACGCTGTACAGCTCTGCCGCCGCGCCGTCCATCTCTTTCGGGAGAAAGCGACGCGCTTCCCGCCAGGTGCGCCCGCCGTCATCGGTCTTGAAGATACTATTGCCCGCGAGCAGATAGCCGTCCTCTTTGTTGCGAAAATAGATGTCGTTGACGCCGTCGCGCGTGTCCACGGATTGCTGCGCCCAGGAGTGGCCGCCGTCCGACGTGTAGCTCACGAAACCGTCATCGCCCGCGATCCAACCGCGCTTTGAATCCGAGAAGTAGACCGTGTTCAAATCTTTTCCCGCCGCGCCACGCCGCGCCGCCACCCAGCCCGCTTGCGCGAAAGCTGAAACCGCCATTGCTCCGGTTAAGAGCAAGCCGCCTAAGAATCTGCCACGATTCATCTTTTCTGCTTTCTTCATTTTTAAGTTTTGAGACTAAAGATGTTTGTACACGAACTGAGCCGCAAAGTTCAAGAAAAAGAAGCTCACGCAAAGGCGCAAAGGCGCAAAGAAAAGTATTCAATCTCTTCTTTGCGCCTTTGCGTCTTTGCGTAAGACCGTCGTTTTACTGAGTTGCGCTGACCCGGTAGACGCGTCCGTCGAGGACGACGACGACGCGTTCTCCGAGCGCGAAGTATTGCGACAGACGCGGCTCGCGTTTGAGCAGCGCGAAATACTCGTCGCTGCCGAAGGTCAGAGCCGTTTCCGTCATTCTCGCGTCAGCCTTGAACTCCGCATCCGTCCACACGCCCTCGCGCAAGTAGAACGTCTTACCGCCGACCTTGCGCACAGCCGAAGAGGTCTCGTTATCCTTGAGAGTGGTGCTCTCCTGCTGCTCGCGGTCACGCTTGCTCTGCTGCACGGCCAGTGAGCCGGTCTTGGCTTGCGCAGCCTCCTTCGGCGGAGCGCCCGCAGCACTGGCAGGCCGCCTTGCCCCACTCAGTTGCGCGCGATTGTCAGCTATCCCCGCACCGTTGCTGCTGTCCTTCCCATCAATCTGGAAGTTGTCACTTCTGCCCCTGTCGCTACTGGTGACGGGCTGCGCCTCGCCTGTGACATTCACGTTCGGCTCGACCGCGAGATATGAAGTGTAAGGCGTGACGATGCCGTAACGCGTGCCGAGATCAACTATCTCGTCGCGCAATTCCTTCTGTTCACCGTTGGTGCGAATCTGCTCCATCAGCCAGCCGACGCGACGCGTCGCCCACAGGCGCGGCAGAAAATCGTTCTCGCTCTCGCGCAAGGGAAACTGTAGCTGCTCGTAAGCGAACGTGCGCGCCTCGCGTCCAGTCCTGCCCGTCAAGCGCAGGCGCACGTTTTGCAAATCGCGCTCGTTGCTGTAACGACCGATGAGTGTAATCTGCGTGCCTTTGAACAAATCCGGCATGTTGCGCGGATAGGTCAAATCGGTCTCGACGCCGCCCATGTCAAGCTTGAGGTCTGTCAAGACCGGATAGTTCACCTTCGTGAAAAAGTTTGAGACTTTGACTTCCAAATCTTCCTTCGGCTCGACGTAATCCGCCGTCCCGTTATTCTCAGCCGCGAGCTTGTCGAGCAGAGCCGTGTTCACGTCGTAACCGACGCCGAAGGTGAAGAGCCGCACATTCGACGTGCGCTGGTTGTGTACGTTCTCGACGATGCGCTCGACGTTCGTCTCGCCGATGGTCGGCAGCCCGTCCGTCATAAAGACGAGCAGCTGCGGGCGGTCGCTTCCCTGAAACTGGTTGAGAGCCGCGCGCAATGAATCGTTGATGTTCGTCCCGCCCGTCGCGCGCAGGGATTTGACGAACCTTTCGCCACGCGCCAGTCCGTTCGCGTCCGCGTTGATGAGGCCGCTTTCCATCAAATGCTCTTCGCCCGCGAACGAGATGACGTTAAAGCGATCATCCGGCCTCAGGCTCTTGATGCCGAAGAGGAGCGCGGAGCGCGCCTTCTCCATCTTGCCCGACTCGGCCATCGAGCCTGAAGTGTCAAGCACGAAGACGATGTCTTTGGCCGCGTACTCCTGCTCGGTCAGCTCGTCCTTCGGCGAAAGCATCAGGAGGAAAAAGCCGTCCTTGCCCGGCTCTCTGTAAGTCAAAAGCGAAAGCCCGAAATCGTCGCGCGAGAGCGCGTAGAAGAGTTGAAAATCCTGCGGCTCTCGCCCCGGCTTGACTTCAAAAGTGACGTGCGCGTTGCGCGAGCCATGATGCGCGAGCGCGATGTCGTGGCTCGGCGAGTAGATATTGCGAATCGGGTCTTTGCTGTCTATCTCGACGTTGCCGACGACATCGCCGATGGAGACGAGCTGGCGGCCTGTGCCGAGCGGGTAACGATACGAGACCGTTCCGTTCTCGGCTTTGAGCACCTGCGTGTAAGTCAGCTCAAGTTTTTTGTCGGAGTGCGGAGGGATGGGAAAGATGCTGGCTTGAAACAAATCTTTTCCGGCGTATTCCAAGAGGCCGGGGTCGCGCTGCCTGCGCACGATCTCATCGTAAATCCGCCGCGCCTCTTCGCGCGAGCGAACCTCTCCGACGAGGCGATTGTTGCCGTCCCAGATGGCGAACTCGACGATGGAAGCCGATTCGGGAATCGGAAACAGGTACGTGCCTTCGAGCGTCCCGTTCGTGTCGTTCCGAAAGATTTGCTCAAGGTGCGTGGTCGCCACCTGCCCGTCGATTTTGGTCTGGATGTTGACGGATTTGACGGGCAGAGCGCGCGGCAAAGTGACGGACGGCGGGCAGCGGTCACAGCGTCCCGGCACGATCACGCCCTGCGCCCGCGCCCCGTCGCGGCTCGCAAACGCCAGCAAAAACAGGAACGAAACCAGCAATAAAGCGGATTTTTTCAATCGCATATCTCTCTCCTCCGAAGTCTGTGGCCGCGTATTAAATGCTCGCGGGTTCGCCAGTTAGAACGCATGCACCTTTTTTTCTTGCGTAAAGATGAGAAATTTGAAAGCAAAGCTTAACCGCAGAGACGCGGAGACGCAGAGGTAGGAGGACAAATCTCAGTTAACAGTTGTCTGTTGACAGGAAAGCTATTATCTCTTGCTTCCCTTGATCTGCTCTGCGTCTCCGCGTCTCTGCGGTGAAAAGTAGTCTTTAATGAAGCTCACGCAGACGCTTATTGCGAATCGCAGTCACGCTCATGAAGAGAGCGATGATGAGGCCGCCGGTGGCGAGCGTGTGCGGCGCGCCGAAGCGTACCGAAGATGATCCGGCGATGAGATTGCCAATCGGCATCGCGCCGATGAAAGAGAGGATGAACATGCTCATCACGCGCCCGCGCATCTCGTCCGTGACGAGCTGTTGCAGCAGCATGTTGGTGACGGCGACGGCGAACACAATCGCAAAGCCCATCCCGAAAGTGAAGCAGAGCGAGACGCGCACGTTCTCTGACAGAGCGAAGCCGATTAAGCAGATCGAAAAAACAAACCCGCCCAAAAGCACAGCCCAACCCTTGCGCTTGAAGTTTCCCAAATAAGCCAGCACGATTGCGCCGCAGAAAGCTCCGCCGCCAGACGTGCCCATTAGGAGCGCGAGTCCCTTCTCGTCCATGTGCAGGACGTTGCGCGCGAAGTAAGGCATCAGTGACAGATAAGGCGAGCCGAAGAGGTTGGTGACGAAACCGATGAGCAGCAGTATCGAGACGCGCGGACGCCCCAGCACGTACCGGAACCCGTTGACGAGATCGAGCCACAGCGCACGCTTGTCCGTCACAGCATGCGTCCCAGCGTGCGCAGCAGCAGGCACGCGCACCATCAAGAGCGCGGCGATGACCGCGAAGTAAGACGCGCCGTTTAAGAAAAAGCAGCCCGCGAGGCCGAACGCGCTCAAGGCCAGCCCCGCGCTCACGGGGCCGATGAGTCTCGAAAGCTGAAACTGAGCGGAGTTGAGCGAGATCGCGTTCGCTAAATCTTCACGCCCGACCAGGTCAATCGTAATCGCCTGATACGAAGGCCCCGCCATCGCAAAGCAGCAGCCCGTTCCAAACGAAATCAACAGAATCATCCAGACGTGAACCACATCCGCCACAATCAGCGTCGCCAGCACGAAGGCGCAACTCATCGCGCCGACCTGTGTGAAGAGCAAGAGCCGCCGCCTGTCGACTAAGTCTGCGAAGACGCCGCCCGCGAGCGTCAACAGCAATCCCGGCGCGGTCGCCATGAACCCGTCCACGCCGAGCCAGAAAGGCGAGTTCGTCAGCTTCAAGACGAGCCAGCCCTGAGCCACCGCCTGCATCCACGTCCCGACGTTCGACAGAAAAGCTCCAGCCCAGAAGACGCGAAAGTTACGATGCGACAGCGCGCGAAACATCCCGCCGCTCTCAAGTGTTGAAGGCGTCGGGCGGAGGGATGAAGATGAAGAGGAACGTGTGACAGCTTGCTCCTCATCAAGCAGCGACGACGACATCTCGACTGCTTCATCCTGAGTTTTTAATTCATCCCTCATCCTTCATCCTTCATCCTTGCTTTTCGCGTCTCCAAGCCGAAAGCGAATTGCCCGTGCCGCCGCGTCTTTCGGCGACGATCTCCGCGAGAATGGCGAGCGCGACCTCTTCGGGCGAGACAGCGCCGATGTCCAGGCCGATGGGCGCTCTCACTTGCTTCAACAAACTCTCATCCGCGCCCGTTTCTTTGAGACGTTCAAGCACGATATTCGTCCGCCGGCGGCTGCCGATGAGGCCGACGTAATCGGGCTTTGCTTCGACGACGGCGCGCATACATTCTTCATCCTCATTGTGCCCGCGCGTCACGACGGCGACCGCGACATTGCGCCCCGCGCCGATAGCCGAGCGCACGGCGTCAGTCCAATTCAACGCCGCCACCAACTCGATGCCTTCATCCGGAAATCGTTCGCGCGCGACGAAATCCGCGCGGTCGTCAATCAGCGTCGTGCTATAACCCACCTGGCGCGCGAGGCGCGCGAGCGAAGCTCCGACGTGTCCCGCGCCGCAGACGACGAGGCGCGGCTCAGGCTCTATGCGTTCAAACAAAATGCGCGCGTCGCTGAAGGCTTCCAATTCGGGCGCGAACTCTTTGACGAACTGCGTCGCGGCTTCGACTCTTGATGAGATGAAAGCTGTTGAGCGGCGCGTGACCGCTTCATCGAGCGCAAGCTGTCCGAGCGTGCCTGTGCGCGCTCCATCCTCTTCGACGAGCAGTTTCGCGCCCGTGCCACGCGCGGCTGTGATGAGCGTTGCCAGAGTTGCGAGTGAGCTTTGATTGAGGACGCGCCTGATGGCTGCTGTGAGCATGTGGGCTGACGATGGCTCGCTGGCTTCAGGCATCTTCCGACCGGGAGCTTTGACGATTGACGCTCGACTGCTTCGGCGCATGCTCTTTGCCGATGCCGATGATGCGGCCTGCGCGCTTCAAAAACCACAAGGGGCCGACCAGCAAGTAGAGCGGATTCTGGAAAAACGCTGGCTGATTGCCTTCAAAAGCATGCCCGACGAACTGCAAAATCCAGCCGACGACAAAGAGCGCGAGCGCCCAACGCCAGTTCCAGAAAAAGAGCGGCAGCGAGATGACGATCATCGGAATCCCGATTGAATGCGTCAGCCGGTTCATCGGATGCCGGTGCTTTGTTTTGTAATTCTCAAGGAAAGATTCTGGCATGCCTCACCTCCAACGAGAACAAGCTTTAGGACAGATGCGCGCTGACCAAACCTTTATGTTGCCTTTCAGCCAGAGCCAACGCAAACAGACAGTTGACAGCCTGCGCTACTTTCTCAGCCCCGCCCGGTTCAAAATAGATTTCTCCGCACTGTGTACACACCCAAGCTTTGAAACCAGACAATCGCACCTTGATGCCCTCTTTCTCGAACTCTTGAGAAATCTTTTTCCTCTTCACCTGGCCCTTGCATTCAGAACACAGGGATTTCATCAATTCTTTCATAATGTTTTCCCTCTTCTGGTCGGAGTAATCCACCACGGCTTCTGAGGGACATAAGCAGTGATAATATCAACTATTCCCTGATATGAGTAATCGCATACAACATGCAGGGATAACTGGATTTTTGTATCAATCTCAAAAGAGCCGTAAATCAAACATCGTAAATCATCAGTATAATTCTCAACGATTTTGCTTTTACCGGTAATTGCTTCAATTATATTTCTCTCACTAAATCCTTCTTCAATCATATGACGAACGGCATGAATACGGATGCGATATTTATTCGCATTTATTAGAGTTTTGATTTTCTCCAAAAGCTCTCGCTCGTCATCCATGAATCATGAGGGCAAACTGCTTTCCGCTCCATTCCAAACATCTATGAAAATCTCCATCGTCCCGCCGCAGACCATGCCTTCTTCGCTGGCTTCGTCCGCCGTCAGCTTGAAGTGATGGAGCGCGGGAGTTCCATTGCGTAGAGCCTCGCGCGCCTCTGCCCAGACTTCGGCTTCGATGCAGCCGCCGCCGACTGTGCCCGCGACCTGGCCGCTCTCGAAGAAGAGCATCTTCGCGCCGCGACGTTGCGGAGTCGAGCCGCGCGTGTGCGCGACCGTCGCCACGACGACGCGCTCGCCGCGCGCGTTGGCCTCATTGATTAAACGATACAATTCGCCCTGCGCAATCGTGCTCATACGTGTGCGGGAATATTTCTCAAAAGCTCACTGCGGCTCGCCATTGCCCGTGTCGTTTGACTGCGTGGCGCTGCTGGCGGGCGGCGCGACCTCCGTGCCGGTCGTGCCGGTCTGCGTCTCAGGAGTGGCGTTCGCGGCATCCACGCGCTGACGGATACGGTCTGCTTCGGTGTCCGCATTGGTGATGGCCGTCTCAAGCCGCGCGCGGCTCGTCGCCAACAGATTAAGCTGCGACTGAACTCTGTCCTTTTCCGCTTGAAGCGAACGACGCCGAGCCTCACGCAAATCTTCGGGACGGGTCGAGCCTGTGATGGCGAGCGAGCGTTCGATGACCTCCGGCTTCAACTCGTAATCAAGCTGTTCCGAGCGAGCCTGCAAGTCAGATTCTTTTTCCTGCACGTCGCGAAGCTGTGCGCGCAAGCCTTCGGCGCGAGTCTCCGCGCGCGAGAGGCGTTCGAGGTCAACGAGCGCGCGCTGTTGCTGCTCCATCTGGCTCAGCTTGTCGTTGAGCGCGTTGACCTGCGCCGAGAGCCGCTCCATCTTCTGCCGCGACGATTCTTCTTGGCTGAGCGGCTGCGTGTTGCGTCGCGCGCTCGTGCGGCGACCGCTCGCGGAAGTCGCGCCCGTCTCGGACGCAGCCTCATCTGCGGTGCTGATAATCGTCGGCTCTGCGGTCGTCGGGGCGGGCGTCGGCACGGGCGTCACAGCCGCCGTCCGCGTCACCGGATTGGTCACGCGGCGCGAACGCTTCGTGCGTCGCTTTTGCGCGCTCGCGTCCGCGAAGCAGAAGACGAGCAGCAAGATACCTGCGAGAGCGAATGTCGCTTGACGACCGGGATGATAACGCATGATGAAACCTCCGATTTCCGTGTGCCTAAACTTTATCACGAGAGAGCCTGCGCGCGCACGCCTGCCCGTCTCTTTTTCACGTCGGAGATTGGTGTAAGTTCCATGTCTAAAGAACAAAAAAGTTTCCCGCAGAGGCGCAAAGGTGCAAAGAAAAGCAAGCAAGCATCAAGCGACACTCAACAACTTGGCGTTCTTCCTTTGCGCCTTTGCGGGAAACTTATCGCTTGAGAGGCAAGCTGTTATAAATCTATCTTTAACCGGCTTGAATCTTAAAACTAATATCCATCGCCCGCGCCGAATGCGTCAGCGCGCCGATGCTGATGAGGTCAACGCCCGCCTCCGCGTAGGCGCGCACATTTTCGAGCGTGATGCCGCCCGATGATTCGAGCGTCACCTGCGGCGCAAGCTCGCGCGCCAACGTGACCATTCGCGCAGTCTCTTCCGGCGTCAGATTATCCAGCAACACTATGTCCGCTCCGCGCCCAATCGCTTCACGCAAATCCTGCTCGTTCGAGACTTCGACTTCGATCTTATGCAAGTGTCCGACCTGCGCGCGAGCCTGCTCGACCGCCGCGCCGACTCCGCCCGCGAGGGCGATGTGATTGTCTTTTATCAACACGCCGTCATCAAGGCCGAAGCGATGATTGCGCGCGCCTCCGGCCAGCACAGCGTACTTCTCAAGCATCCTCAAGCCCGGCGTCGTCTTGCGCGTGTCAACTATCTGCGCATTCGTTCCCTCAATAGCTTGCACGTACTTTCGCGTCTGCGTCGCAATCCCCGACAGGCGTTGCATGAGGTTCAACGCGACGCGCTCTCCGGCGAGCAACACGTCCGCAAAGCCGCTCGTGCGCGCGATGATTTTTCCCTCTTCCACTTCATCGCCATCCGAGACGAAAGCTTCGAGCTGTTGCTGCGTGTCCAAAGTCGAAAAGACTGCTTCAGCAGCTTCCAGCCCTGCGACGACCATCGCCTCTTTAGCGATGAAGCGACCGCGCGCGCGCGCATTGCGTGCGACGGTGGCCTGCGTCGTGATGTCGCCGCGTCCCAAATCTTCGCTGAGGAACGCGCCGATCTGCGCGAAGAGCGCGCTCTCGTCCATCCAGTTCATTTCAGGCAAACGCCTCCAGGTTCTGTTCCAGCGCACTCATTCTCTGATTGATGTCGGCGACGCGCTGCCTCAGCTCTTCAACTTTTTCGGCGGGCGCGCGTTCAACGAACTGCGGATTACCAAGCTGTTTTTCTAACTTCTCTGCCTCTGCCTTTAACTTCGCCTGCTCTTTCGTCAGCCGCTCGCGCTCCTGCGCGAAATCAATCAAGCCTTCGAGCGGGACTGCCAACTCCGCGCCGCCGCCGAGCACCGCCCGCGCAGAAGCGCGAGGCGCGTCGAGCTTCTCCGTGATATTGATTTCAGAGACGCGAGCGATACGCGCGATCTGATCCGTGCTCGCGGCAAACACCGCCCGCAGATTCTCATCAGCCGCGCTGATGAGCAAAGGCACGCGCTCGCCCGGCTTGATGTTCATCTCCGAGCGTATGTTGCGAACGCGTGAAATCAAATCAATGATAGCTTGCATCTCATCTTCCGCGCGCACATCAATCAAAGCCTCTTCGCCCTGCGGATAACTTGCGAGCATGATGGTTGCGTGCGCGCCCTCGTAAGCCGGATGCAAGAGTTTTTCATCCACGCCCGGCAGACTCAGCCACAACTCCTCCGTGATGTAAGGCATGAACGGATGAAGCAGGCGCAAGGCTTGTTCGAGCACTGTCAGGATGCGGCTGCGCGCGGCGTCGCGTTCGGGCGAAGCCGCTTCGGCAGTTATCTCGGCCTTCGTCAGCTCGATATACCAATCGCAAAAATCATCCCAGAAAAAATGGTAGAGCGTCTGCACCGCTTCATGAAAAGCATATTTTGCCAAAAACTCGTTGACTTCGCGCGCCGTCCGGTTGAGCCGCGAGAGTATCCAGCGATCATGCAAGGCAAGCTTGTCGCGTTCAACTGCAAACGCATCGCTCTTGACGCTCGCGCCTTCGGAGTTCATCAAACAGAAGCGCGTCGCGTTCCAGATTTTGTTGGCGAAGTTACGATAAGACTCAACTTGAGTGTCGTTCCAGCGCGTGTCGGTCGTGCCGATTGAAGCGAGGACGAGGCGCGTCGCGTCCACTCCGTACTTGTCAAACACTTCGAGCGGGTCAACGCCGTTGCCCTTCGTCTTCGACATGCGTTGGCCGTGCTTGTCAAAAATCGTCCCCGTGATGAACACGTCATCGAAAGCCCTCTCGCCCATAAACTTCAAGCCCGTCATCATCATCCGCGAGACCCACAGAAAGATAATGTCGCGCGCCGTGACGAGCAGAGAGGTCGGATAAAAAGTCTTGAGGTCTTCCGTTTCATCCGGCCAGCCGAGTGTCGAAATCGGCCAGAGCGCGGACGAGAACCAGGTGTCGAGCACGTCCGGGTCTTGCTCCAACTTGTCCGTGCCCGCTTTGACGCGAGCTTCCTCTTCAGTTCGCGCGACGTACACATTGCCCTCTTCGTCGTACCAGGCGGGGATGCGATGTCCCCACCACAGTTGGCGCGAGAGCGTCCAGTCGTGCAGGTTTTCGAGCCAGTCGGTATAAACTTTTTCGTAAGGCACGCGCGGCACAAAACGCGGCTCGTGCTTTTCGCGCACCAGTTCGAGCGGCGCGCGTCCAAGCTCGGCCTGCTTCAAAAACCACTGCGTCGAAATCAGCGGCTCGATGACTGTGCGGCAACGCCCGCACTTGGTAATCGAGAATTCGTAGTCCACAATCTTTTCGAGCAGGCCGAACGTTTCAAATTTCTCAATCACTTTCTCGCGCGCTTGATAACGGTCTAAACCCTCGAACTCCGCGCCCGCCTCGGCGGTCATGCGTGCGTGCTGGTCTATCACGCGGACTTGCGGGAGATTGTGACGAATCCCCATCGCGTAATCGTTCGGGTCGTGCGCGGGCGTGACCTTGACCGCGCCAGTGCCGAACTCTGGATCAACGAACTCGTCCGCGACGATTGGAATCTCGCGCGATACGATGGGCAACAGCAATGTCGCGCCGAGCAGATCGCGGTAACGCTCGTCGTTCGGATTGACGGCGACCGCAGTATCTCCGAGCATCGTTTCGGGGCGCGTCGTGGCGACGGTGACGCGCCTGTCGCTCCCCTTCACAGGATATTGCAGGTAGTAAAGCTTTCCATCCTTCTGCTCTTCCTTGTCAACTTCCAAATCAGAGAGCGCGGTCTGGTCTTTGGGACACCAACTAATCATCCCTTCGCCGTGATAGATGAGTCCGTCTTCGTAGGAGCGCACGAAAAATTCGCGGACGGCGCGCGTCAGATGCTCGTCCATCGTGAAGCGTTCGCGCGACCAATCAACGGACGCTCCCTCGCGCCGCATCTGCTTCAAAATCTGTCCGCCGTACTCCTGTTTCCATTGCCACACGCGCTCTGTAAATTTCTCGCGCCCCAGATCATGCCGCGTCAAGCCCTCTTTTTTGAGCTGTCGCTCGACCATAATCTGCGTCGAAATCCCCGCGTGATCCATGCCCGGCAGCCAAAGTGTGCGATAGCCGCTCATGCGTTTATAACGCGTCAGCACGTCCATGATCGTGTGTTGCAGCGCGTGTCCCATGTGCAACGAGCCGGTCACGTTCGGCGGCGGGATGACGATTGAGTAGACGGGCGCGTGCGGGTCACGATTAATTTCAGGAGCGAAAAAGCCTGCCTCCTCCCAGCGCGAATAATGCCTGGCCTCGGCCTGTTTCGGGTCGTATGTTTTCGGAATATCCATGAACGGTTTTTAGTTTTTAGTTTTCAGTTTTTAGCAATGAGCCATTGTAAAGCAATAGCCGCCAGTTTTCATGTTCAGAGGAACACCGGCGGCCATCAAATATTATTCAACTACTAAAAACTGAAAACCGAAAACTGTTTACTGCTTTTTCTCCTCTTCGAGGCGACGCTTGATGAGGCGTTCGGCCAGGTCGGGGACGACTTCCCACGCGATCTGTTCGATGACTTTTTCGGAAAGCTGTTCGACGGCGCGCCGCGCGATGGCGTCAATCACTTCGGGCGACAACTGATCGAGCGTGATTTGTCCTGTGCCGGGCGCGGCAGCAACGGTGCTCGCGGCTCTCTCTTCGACCGGCTCGGCCTCGACGAGCGGCTCTGCTGCGATAACTTCGGCTTCGACGAACTCGGAGGCTGAAGCTTCTTTGGCCTCGCTCTCGTAAAAGGTTGATGAAGGCTCTGCTATTCCGGCTGAAGGCTCGGCGCGCGGCTCGAAAGTTTCCGCCGCGTGAACGGGAGCTGAAGCTTCTCGCGCGGGAGTTTCATCCCAGATGTCCAGAACGAAATCATCCGCTTCGGCGGTCGCGGCTGACGGAGAATCTATCTCGCCCAGATCGAGCAGGGCTTCATCCGCAGACTGCGCGTGACTCAACCGTTCGGCGGAAGTCGCGGTAGGCGTCCCGGCAGAAGTTTCGAGAGCCGCGTTGGCCTCGGAAAAGTTCGGAGAGTTGGCGGGCGGACGTTGAGCTTCGCTCTCATCTTCGCGCGCGGGCATGGAGAGAGTGTCTTGCATGTTAATTTCTGAAGGCTGATTGAGATTGATGCCTGCCTCTTTGAGGTCGGCTGCGCTGAGCGGCGTGGTCGCGCGCGGCGCGGTGTTGATGGTGCGATTGAGATTGAAGTCTCCGGCGGGCGTGGCTTCGATCAACGCGTCGTCAAGCGTGGGGTCTGCGAAATCCTCGCGTCGCGCACTGACGGTCTCGCGGCCTCTCATCGGCTCGGGGAGCGGCGCGGTCGGAGGCAGAGGCGGCGCGGCATACGTCGCTTCCGGCTCGCTCTGCTCCATTGACGCGGGCGGCTCAAGGTCTCTGGTCGGCGTCTCGTCATCTTCGGGAGCGGCGGCGAAGCCCTTTCCGCTCAAGAGCGAGCCGACCTTGCTCACCAGTTGTCGTATTGATTGGAAGGGCTTGGTCAAATAGTCATCCGCGCCAACTCTGCGCGCCTCCGCTTCATTAAATGGCTCGAACGAGCCGACCAGCAGCATTACCGGGATATGACGAAAACGCTCATTGCGTTTGACGAACTCGCACACCTCGTAGCCGTTCAAGCCCGGCATGTGTATGTCCGTGAGGATGATGTCAGGCGAAAGCTCTTCGATTTTCTCAACGGCCAGATCGCCGTTGCTGACGGTCGTCACCTCAAAGCCTTCGTCGGCAAAGGTCAGATTCACAACCTTCTGGATGGTAATGGAATCATCCGCAAGCAACAGTTTGCGACCCATTCCCTAAACCTGACTCCTTCTGTGTCTCTCTTGAGGTTGATGCGCCACCGGCAGGACTCGAATGAAAGCGCGTGTAAACACGGCGGCGCGGGGCATTGGCGATTCACTTGCTGCTCGATAAGCCGCAAGCAGACCGCCACTTGAAACCTAACACCCGACGAAGCGGCGCGTCAAGAAGATTTTGGATTTGAGATTTTCGGTATTTAAGTTGAGGATTTGTGACAAATAATGCCGCAATTGAGGAAAAGCAAATTATCGCTAAGATTTTGATTCGAGGTTATCCAGCCGACTCTCGACGTGCGTCTGATCTGCGCGGAGCTGAATCATATCGTTACCGAGCACGCCGATCTTTCTCGAAATATCTCGTAAGGCGTCGTTGACTTCGCCGCGAAAATCATTCAACCCCTGTCGCGTTTCCAAAATTTCAGTTAATGCGCGTTCCCAAATCGGCTTGGTCTCTAAGGCTCTGCGCTCCGATTCAATCTCAAGCTTCTGCAAGCGTGAATCAAGAGAATCCAGACGCCCATCAAGCGCATCAAAGCGCGCGAAGACTCTTTCCTCAAAGGAACGACCATCCTGCGCATCTTGTGTCTGCTCTTCACTCATACATTTTGTTCCTCTGAGATTATGCGGCTTAACGAAGATTCAGACAAGCACGAAATCATGCTCGAACGTCATGCGGCACATGGCTAATTTTTG
>DASWRG010000015.1:0-12253 GCA_036403295.1 Pyrinomonadaceae bacterium | reverse complement strand
TTTGCCCTGCGTGATGATTTGACGATAGACGAAATCAGCTTCATTCGCCGGAAGCGCAAAGCCGATGCCGTTGTAATCTCCGGTCGTGGTCGCAATCTGCGAGTTGATGCCGATGACTTCGCCGCGCATGTTGACGAGCGGGCCGCCGGAGTTGCCGCGATTAATCGCCGCATCGGTTTGCAGGAATTGCTGGAAGCTGGTGAAGGAAGGCGTCTCGCGTTGCAGCTTCGAGATGATGCCCGCCGTCACCGTCTGATCCAAGCCGAAAGGCGAGCCGATGGCGAGCACCCAGTCACCGACCTCAGCCGAACTCGAATCGCCGAGCTTGACCGTCGGCAGATCGCGCGAGGCGTTGACCTTCACGACCGCCACGTCAGTCTCTTCATCCACCCCGACGACCTTGCCCGGCAGTTCTTCGCCTGATTGCAAACGCACGGTGATGCGCGACGCGCCCTGCACGACGTGCTGGTTGGTCAGGATGTAACCCTTCGCGTCAACGATGAAGCCGCTGCCGACGCCGTAAGACGGGCGGCGCGGCTGTTTGCGAAACATATCTAAGAGAGGGTTGCCGGTCGGAGGACCAGCGCTGCCGCCATCGCCGTCTTCGTCCGACTCGCGGTCTGCGATTTCGGGGACAGCCGTTTTGGTATCAATGTTGACGACCGCAGGCTCTACCTTGCGCGCGATCTCCACGAATGAAGCCGAGAGGGCTTCGGGGGCACGCGCGATCTGCGCTTCGTTCTGCGCGATGACCGGACGCCCCGCCAGCATCGCGCCGATGCCGATGCCCGCGAGCACGCACGCCGCCGCCAGCGCGGCAATCCACACGCGAAGCTTTTTCAGAATCGCACGCTCTGTATCCGTCGTCTGATCTTTTGGAAGCTCGAACATAACACACCACCTATCGAGTAAATGAGCCAGCACAGCCGTAACTCTTAAACTTAAACGACACGACCTCATGCGTCTCGCGTCTCGCATGGCGCATGAGTTTGGGAAGTTCAACCAGTATAACGAAACCACAGGCCAGCCGCAAAGAGCAAAGAGACGAGGGCTGAGGTCTAGATGCATTCATCTTAGATTACATACCCTTCATCCAATCCTTTCGCCCTTCCATCGCTTTAATGCACACCAGCCTTTCATCAACGTGTAAGCTTCAGCCCGTTTGAGCTACAAGCGGATGATCTTAAAACTTTCACGTTGAGGCATCTGAAATGAAGCAAATAATTTTTCTGCTCATCATCTGTCACGCAACCCTGACGGCGCACGCCGCGACGCCGGGACAATCAACTAATGATGCGCCGGATGTGTTGGCCGCGCGCAAGGCTAGAGATCATGCTGCGGTTGAAGAACTACAGCGAACGGTGGACAAAGCTCAAGCGGAAGCGGCTAAAACGAAAAGCTTCGAGGCTTACTTGCGACTCGCCCTGTTTGAAGTCTGGCTCTGCGAGGCGGCTGAAGACAAAGGCGATGACAAGCTTTTCAAACGGGCTGCGGAAGCGGGCGTCGCCGCCGCCGAACAGGCCGTCGCGCTCAATCCCAAATCATCGGACGCGCATCAACTGCTCGGAGATTTACTGAGCCAACTTATTCCGCAAGTGTTCGGCGGCGGGATGCGTTACGGCAAACGCGCGACGGATGAGATGGATAAAGCCATCGAGCTGAATCCGAAAAACGTCAACGCCTACGTCTCGCGCGCGATCAGTTATTACTACACGCCGGATTCGTTCGGCGGCAGCAAGTCAAAGGCGTTCGAGCTGTTGAAGAAGGCGGTCGAGATTGACGCCTCGCAGGATTCGCCGCACATCTGGCTCGCCTTCTTTGCGCTCGATGCCGGAAAAACGGGCGAAGCCGCGAGCGAGATTAATCTCGCGCTCAAAGCGAATCCCGAACGCGCCTTCACCAAATACGTCGAGAGTCAGGTGACAGCCGCGCGCAAATCTGCGACGCAAAAAAAGCAGACGCCCAAACAATGATTTTGTGATGTGGAGTTTAGATGCGGAGTTTAAATGATGAATCCTTCCACCGCCCGTCGCATACGATTTTTCAAATGCCTGTCCGTGCTTTTTTTCTGCGCGCTCTATCTCACACTGACGACCTCTCGCCTCTTTAACCGGAGCGCCGCGCTCTCGACGACGCAGGCTCAATCCAAACAGGCGGGCGCGGGCGGCGAAAGCGAATCCGAAGAGCGTTTCGACTCGCTGGTGCGCGAAGATTTTTTTGCGGGGATGATGGGCGACGAGGCGCGGCTTGAACGCGGGATGAAATTCTGCGAGGAGATTTTAACTAAAAATCCGAAACACGCAGAGGCTCTGGTGTGGCACGGCGGCGGGCTGCTGACGCGAGCCGCGCAGGCTTACACGAAGGGCGACGACGCTCGCGGCGACCAACTCTGGACGCGCGGCCTTGAAGAGATGAATCAGGCGGTCGCCTTTGAACCGGATAACATGGGCGTCAAGATCGGACGCTCTGCCACCCTGATCGGCCTCGCGCAATCCGGTTGGGACGCGTCGGACGCGCACGCGCGCACTTT
This sequence comes from Pyrinomonadaceae bacterium, assembly GCA_036403295.1. Classification (GTDB taxonomy): domain Bacteria; phylum Acidobacteriota; class Blastocatellia; order Pyrinomonadales; family Pyrinomonadaceae; genus JACMLC01. The sequence goes on along the minus strand of DASWRG010000015.1, from coordinate 9,723 downwards.
GCTTCTCAGTGCGCTCAATGACTACGACAAAGTTTACGAGTGGCAGAAACCTTTTTTCCATCAACTCAGTATGCATAGTCGGGGCGAATTGCTCTTCGGTCTGGCGAGCGGCTGGAGCATCCTCGGAGAGCGTGAGAAAGCGACGGGCTATCTGCGACTGATTGTCAAAGAGTGCAAAGGGTCTGCCTACGAACGCGAGGCCCGGCACTGGCTCGGCCTCAAGCCGCTGCCCGTCGTCCAGCATGATTGCACGGGTTGCCACATCAGTCCCGCAGACTAAAAATGAATTTGAGATTTGAAATCTCAAATTTGAAATTCTTCTAATGCACACGCGAAACAATTCCAGACCGTTCGGTCTCCGACTCGCCCGCCTCATGGCGCTGAACATTCTGATCGCGCTGGCGACCGCTCTCATCTGGTTCTGGGCTGAAGCTCAAAGCCACCCGCACAGTCTGATAGCTCACATCGCGGACTCGCTCATACACGCGACTGTTTATGGACTCGCCTTCGGTCTGACGATGCCATACGTGGCCGAGCGACTGGCGGCGATGCGTCCGCTCTTGAGCTGGCTCGGCATACTTTTCTCGCTCGCGCTGATTGCGGTTCTCTCGACGCTCGTCGTGCAGCTCACCTTGCTCGGTTTCGCTTTCGAGCGTGCTGACGACTTTCGCCGCATCTTTTATTTTAAGAGCGCGACCGTCTTCGTCATCGCACTGATTATCGGCCTCTGTGTTCACACCTACGAGAAGATTCAGTGGCGGATTGAGGCCACGCAGATGCAGCTTCGCATGCAGGAATTGGAGAAAGACCGCGCGATTAAATTGGCGACGGAGGCGCGGCTGGCTTCGCTCGAATCAAGACTGCATCCGCACTTCTTATTCAACACGCTGAACTCCATCTCCGCGCTGATTCTGGAAGACCCTGCGCTCGCGGAGCAGATGGTGCAACGCCTCGCGGCACTGCTTCGCGCCTCGCTCGACGCCTGCACGCAGAACACAGTGCCTCTCAGGCGCGAGCTCAAGCTGGCGACCGATTATCTTGAGATTGAGCGAGTGCGTTTTCGTGACCGCCTCTCGTATTCGATTGAGATTAAGCCTGAGCTTGAGACTCTTTCAGTGCCGCCCCTGACCATTCAGCCGCTCGTCGAGAACAGCGTCAAGTTTGCGGTCACGCCGAATCCTGCGGGCGGTCGGATAAAAATTTCCGCTCGTCTCTCGAAAAGCCAGCTAACGCTTGAGGTGTGGGACGATGGGCCGGGCTTTGATGTGTTGACGATTCCGCGCGGGCACGGTCTGGACAATTTGCAGGCGCGGCTCGCGGCTCTGCTCGGAGACGACGCGAAGCTCTCGGTCGCCGCACAAAAGGAGGGAACGACCGTCACCGTCTCTGTTCCGTTGAACGGCGGGCGGGTCGCGGTCTGAAGGCGATGAAGGCTAACGGCGCACGCTTGCGCGCATATCTGGTTGACGACGAGCATCTGGCGTTGAAACGACTTGGCCGCCTGCTCAAAGATACTGCGCGCGTTGAGGTCGTCGGCAGCGCGACAGACCCCGCCGCCGCGCTCAAGTTTCTCAACAGCGAAACGGTTGACCTGCTTTTTCTAGACATACAGATGCCCGGCCTCAACGGCTTTGAGCTGCTCGCGCGGCTCGTCGTGCAACCGATGGTTATTTTCACGACGGCTTATGACGAATACGCTCTGCGCGCTTTTGAAGTGAACTCGATAGACTATCTTTTAAAACCCGTCGAGCCGCACCAGCTCGAACGCGCTCTGCAAAAGCTGCGACGGCTGCGCGAGACGGGACAGTCGCTTGAGCTGCAAAGTCAACTGCAATCTCTGATGGTCAAGCTGGCGGACGGCTTCGCGCCCGCGCCGCGAGAGTTTCCCGAACGCATCTCATCGCGCGTCGGCGACCGCATAGTTTTTATTGAACTCGACCACGTCACGCACTTTTTTTCCGAAGACAAACTGACCTACGCGGCGACCGAGAGCAAGAATCACATCGTGGATTACACCATCAACGAGCTTGAGCAAAAGCTCTCCGCCAGAGGATTCGCGCGCATTCACCGGGCGACGCTGATTAACCTGCGGTTCGTTGACGAGTTATACAAATGGTTTGGCGGGCGGATGCTGGTTCGCATGAAAGACAGGCGGCATACCGAACTCGCCGTCTCACGCGACCACGTTAAGAATTTTAAAGAGAGGCTCGGTCTGCTCTGATGTGAAATGCCATTGATTTGATTTCAACTTCTCACATTCTGAGCAACACTTTGAGCACGCCGCGCTCGGTCGCTCGCTGCATCGCGCGCACGCCGTCCGCGAGCGCATGCTCTTCGCTGATTAAGCTTTCGACATCAATCGCGCCCGACTTCAACAGATCGAGCGCGGGAGCAAAACGTCCGCACCGCGAGCCGACGATGCTGATCTCGTCCACGACGATTCGCGCGGCATTGATTTGAGTCAGGCCGTGAAAAGTTGATTTCAGCACGAGCACGCCGCGCGGCCGGAGGAGTTGAAGAGCCAGCTCAAAGCCAGACTCCGCGCCCGATGCTTCGACCGCGACATCAAACGCTCGCGCTCTCCCTTTCACTTCATCAACCGCCGCCGTCTCGATGCCGCACGCCGACGCAATGCGAAGTTTTTCCGCGTGCTTGCCGACGAGCAGCACCTCTGCGCCCGTCAGCGCGAGCGATTGCGCGCAGAGCAGGCCGAGCTTGCCGTCGCCGATGACCGCGACGCGAGTCTCCTTCGTCACCTCCGCGCGCTCTGTGATGCCCCACGCGGCGGCGAGCGGTTCGGCGAAGACAGCCACGTGATCCGGAATCTCATCCGGCACGGGCAAGAGATTGGCTGTGGGCAAACTCAGAAACTCCGCGTGCGCCCCGTCGCGGCCGACGATGCCGAGCACAGTCCTCGCAGGGCAATGACGCGAATCGCCAGCCGCGCACAAAGCGCAATGCCCGCACCCCGCGTTGATCTCGCCGACCACGCGCCGCCCCACAAGTTGCTGCGCGCCCGGCGCATCCTCCACGACGCCGACAAACTCGTGCCCGAGCGTTCCTTCAAAGCCCGCGTAGCCGCGCACGATCTCAACATCCGTATTGCAGATGCCCGAAAGCGTAACGCGCACCAGAGCCTCGCCCTCACGACCCGGCCTCGCAATCTCTGCGATTGCGAGTCGGCTATGTTCGTAACGTAACGCTTTCATAAAATAATCAAGCGACTAATTCACAGCGAAGCCAAATCCATGTGTATTGCAAATGAAATTCGTATCAACAACAACTATCACTCGCTATCCCGCCTCACCAGATTTCGGCCTTCACTAACGATCACAGCAGCATCCACCGCAGGAAGCTTTGCGCCAATATCACGCAATCGTCGAAGCGCCTTAAGAGCTTCCTCACGTTGCAATCTCTGCTCTTCCGATAGTTGATTGTTAGTTTCGTGATTAAAAGCCACTTTGATTTTACGCCTTCGATTTTAATCGTGCTAGAGACTGACAGTGATTTTCTTGTCACTCGTCATTGCTTTCAAAAACTTTTCGTGCGCGTGTAAGCGTTGTCGGGCGTCAGCTCGACCGTTTGACGTTGGCCTGAGACGTTGACTCTGAGACGCCATTCGATATTCAGCTCGCCGGGCAGCGTCGCGTGAATCCACCACGGGCCGGACTTGACCTTGATCGTCAGCTGCCCGTTCTCGTCAAGATGGCCTTCGACCGGAGAGCGGTCGCCCATCCGCTCGGCCAGAAAATCGTCGAGCCGTTTGCCCGGACGACGCTCCGAGAAAAATTCATTCTGCGCCGCCGCGATGTCAATCGGATACAGCTCGACCGGCACACTCAAAGGGACTGGCGGTTCGCCCTGCGGCTCGCGCAGGACGATTTGCAGAGAGGTCTCGGCCAACGCCTCACGCCCCGCCGCCGGCTCATCATCCGGCAGATGACGATACACGCTCCACACGCCCGCCGCGAGCGCGATGACCAGCGCGACCCTTAGAATTGTGGCGACCACATGATAGCTTGTGCTTTGCGTGTTCACTTGTAATTTTAAGAGACTGGCAGCACGAATTGCCGCTTAATCTACCATGAATTTCCCTTTTCACCTTAAAATGTTTATCGTATCTTTCACGAGCAGTTGAGAGAGAATGGAGCTGAACTCTTTTTGAGCTACGACATGACGGACAAGTTTCGAGACGAGTGCGGAGTGTTCGGCATCTACGGCCACGCGGAGGCGGCGCGGCTGACTTATCTAGGGCTTTACGCTTTACAGCATCGCGGTCAGGAATCGTGCGGCATCGTCTCATCCGACGGCGCAGAACTGCGGTCGGAACGCGCGATGGGACTCGTCTCGGACGTGTTCGACCAAGCCTCGCTCGACCGCTTGCCGGGCGCGAGCGCAATCGGCCACGTGCGCTACTCGACCGCAGGCGAAGTCTCAATCCGCGAAGCTCAACCCTTCCTCGTCGCCTGCCAGCACGGGCAGATCGCCGTCTGTCATAACGGCAATCTCCCGTTTGCGACCGAAGAGCGAAAAAGATTGGAGCGCGAGGGTGCGATTTTTTCTTCCACTTCGGACACGGAAGTTATCCTGCACGGCATCGCTCGCTCACGCTCGCAGACAGTTGCAGAAGCGATTCCAGAAGTGTTGTGCGAAACCGAAGGCGCGTTCTCGATGCTCTTTCTGACGCCCGAAAGCCTCGTGGCGATTCGTGACTCAAGAGGCTTTCGCCCGCTCGCGCTCGGTCGCCTCGAAACCACCTGGATCATCGCTTCGGAAACCTGCGCGTTCGATCTGATTGACGCCGAGTACGTGCGCGATGTCGAGCCGGGCGAGATGATTGTGATTGACGGCGAGGGGCTTCATTCATCTTTTCCACTGCCGCCGCGCCCGCATTCGATGTGTATCTTCGAGCACGTCTATTTCGCGCGGCCTGATTCGGTCATCTACGGACAGTCGGTCAACGAATCGCGTCACAAGATGGGCAAGCGTTTGGCGATTGAGCAGCCTGCCGAGGCGGATGTCGTCGTGCCCGTGCCGGATTCGGGAGTCGCGGCGGCCATCGGCTACGCGGCGCAATCGAAGATTAATTATCGTCAGGGACTCGTGCGCAATCACTACGTCGGGCGCACTTTCATCGAGCCGAAACAATCCATACGCTCCTTCGGCGTCCGCATCAAACTCAATCCCGTGCGTCATCTGATTAAAGGCAGGCGGGTCGTCCTCGTTGACGATTCGATTGTGCGCGGGACGACTTCCAAAAAAATCGTGCGCATGGTCAGGGAAGCCGGAGCGACGGAAGTTCACATGCGTATCAGTTGCCCGCCGACCATCAGCCCTTGCTTTTACGGCGTGGACACGCCGAACAAGTCTGACCTGATCGCCGCGCAGATGCCGCTTGAAGAGATTCGCCGCTTTATCGAAGCTGACTCGCTCGGCTATCTCTCGCTCGAAGGGATGCTCGAAGCGACCGGCATCAAACCGGAGGCTTCATGCGTCGCCTGCTGGACGGGCAACTACCCGACGCGCATCACGCGCGAAGCCGAAACTATGTTTGCGCGCGAGCGCGAGCCTGTGCCGTCGGACAGAAGTTGAAAGACATGCTGTTTAAATTCCAGTTATTCCTTTGCGTTTCTTTGCGTGATTTCACTTTGCGTGCTTTGCGTTTAAAATCAACTTAACCGCAAAGAGCGCGAAGAAGTTAAGACGCAAAGAGCGCAAAGGCTACGGAGAAAATCTTAATGGCGAAGAGTAAAACCGGATGCGGTTGCGCGGTGGCGGCGTTGGCGATTTTTCTGCTCGCCGTCGCGGCGGCCTTTCTCTTCGTCGTTCGCCCGTGGTGGAAGAGCAAGCAGTTGCCGCCGCCTTCGGGCAAAGAGTTGCAGGTTCACGTGCTCGATGTGGGCGAGGGCGATGCCATCTTGATTATCTCGCCGGAAGGAAAGTCTGTGTTGATTGACGCGGGCGACACCGGGCGCGGCAAGATCGTGCTCGACGCGATGAATCGTTATCACGTCACACAGCTCGATTACTTCATCGCCACGCACGCGCATACGGATCACATCGGCGGCGCGGATGAAGTCCTCAATGCGGTGAAAGTTCTGAACGTGATTGATAACGGCGTCGTGCCCGCGTCGGTTGAGCCTGAAGAGTGGAGCGGCAACAAGAACGCGAAACCCAAGCCGAGCGGCAAGAGCGCAGGCAAGACGACGGAGCTGCCGACGACGAAAGCTTTTCTCGAATTCACAGACGCGGTGAAGAAGAACGGCTCGGAGTTTTCCCACGCCACGCCGGGACAGAAATACGATCTCGGCGGCGGAGCGATTCTGACTGTGCTCGCTCCGATTACGCCGTTCTTCACCAGAGAACAGATGCGTTCGGGCGGCGGCAACGAGCCGAACGCCAACTCGGTCGTCGTCCGTCTCGATTACGGCGAGTTCTCGATGCTCTTCGCGGGCGACGCCGAGACGCAGACCGAAGAGCGCATGATGAACAAGAGCGAGGAATTGATCGCGAAGGTTTTGAAGGTCGGGCATCACGGCTCGAAGTACGCGTCGTCGGAAAATTTTCTCAAAGCAGTGAAGCCCGAAGTCGCGCTCATCTCAGACGCAGACGCAAACCGTTACGGCCATCCGGCGCAAGACGTGCTCGACCGCTTGAAAGCCGTCGGAGCAAAGCTTTACCGCACGGACTTGCAGGGCGAGCTGACGATTACGACGACGGGCAAGACACAGAACGGCAAGCTCTACGAAGTCAAGACGGGGCGCGAAGCCAAAGGCGACGTGTGGGCTGGACGCGAGCCGCAGAAGGACGACTCCGACCGCGCGGGCTTCATCGCCTACGGCGATTACGGCCCGCCGCCGAAGAGAGAGAAGCAAGAGAAGAAAGCTAAAGCCTCTTCATGGAACGCCAACCAGTGAGGTAGATAGCTTTGTTTCAGTGAACAATAATTGAGAGAGAAGAAAAAGAAGCTATGGCAGAAACCGTGACTGAAAATTCGACGCCGCTCGTCGCCGTCATCATGGGCAGCAAGTCCGATTGGGAGACGATGCGTCACGCTGATGAGATGCTTGAGAGCTTTGGCGTCGCGCACGAATGCCGCGTCATGTCCGCACATCGCACGCCAAACTTAGTGGCCGAATACATCGGCGGCGCGGAAGCGCGCGGCATGGAGGTCGTCATCGCGGCGGCAGGCGGCGCGGCGCACCTCGCCGGAGTCTGCGCCGCGCATACCTTGTTGCCCGTCCTGGGCGTGCCGATGAAGAGCGTCTTGCAAGGCTTGGATTCCTTGCTCTCGACCGCGCAGATGCCGGGCGGGATTCCGGTCGGGACGCTCGCCATCGGCGAAGCCGGAGCCAAGAACGCCGCGCTCCTGGCGATTGCGATTCTCGCCAACTCGCGCCCCGAACTCAGAGAGAAGCTCAGACAGTTTCGCCAAGAGCAGGAGCGGAAGATACTGGCGACGACTCTTCCTTGAGCAACACGATAAGAACGTCTCACGCAAAGGCGCAAAGACGCAAAGAAAGACAAGCTGTTTCCTTTGCGTCTTTGCGCCTTTGCGTGAGATTTACATCCCGCTTTCGTCAGCCGACGGGCCGTAGATCGAAGGCACGGCCACGTCGTTGAGCCGCAGGTAAACGCCGAGCTGCGCGCGATGATGTATATTGTGATTCATCACAAAGCCGCGCAACACGGCGATACGCGGCATCGACAAAATCGTCTGCCCGCCGTTGAGCAGCGACCAGTCAACAAAAAGCTGCTCGTCAGTCGCGCCTTCGATGGCTTCGCGCGCTGACTTGACGCTCTCGTCGAATCTGTCCAAAACTTCCTGACGCGAAGTCGCCGGCTCAACCTTCATCGGCGGCTCGCCCTCCGGCGCGAGATCAATCGAAGTCTGACTTATCGCGTACACAGCCCACATCGGAATGTTCGAGAGATGCGTCGCCAGATTGCCGAGCGACATGGATTTTTCGTGCGGCTTCCAATCGAATTTGTCGTCCGGAACTCTTTCCAGCGTCTTCCGCGTGTTCGCCATCTCGTGATCGAATTCGGGCAATAATGCTTTACTGAGTGCCATACTTTTCTCCTTCAAATTTTTAGTAGTCTCTTATCTTGACCCAAGCGCATCAAGATAAACCTGCTCCACTGCTTCCACCATCCGTTCAAGACTGAAACGCTGCACATCAGCGCGCGCGCATGAGCCGAGACGGTTTCGCTCCTCCGTGTTCTCAAGCAAAGCCGAGATAGCTTGAGCCAGTTTCTCAGCATCACGCACGGGGACGAGCGAGCCTGTCTCGCCGTCTCTGATAATCTCGCGCGCGCCTTCGGTCGCGGTCGCCACGACGGCGCGTCCCGCCGCCATCGCTTCGACGATGGAGAGGCCAAAGGCTTCCGTGTGCGAAGCCGAAACGTAGAGGTCGAGCGCGTCGTAAAACGGCGCAAGCTCGCCCGGCCAGTTCATCAGGCGCACGCGGCTCTGAAGTTTGAGCGCGGCGATCAAGCTTTCGAGCTGTGTGCGAAACGGATGCTCGCGCGGCTCGTCGCCGCAGATGATGACCAAGCTCACGTCATCGCGTTTAGCCGTCACGAGCGCAGCCGCGCGCACAAACTCTTCATGGCCTTTGAGCGGCAAGAGGCTGCCGACCGTGCCGACCAGCAAACCCGCTCGCGCCCCGATTTTTTCACGCACCGCCGCGCGCTCTTCAACAGACATCGCACGCTCGAATCTTTTCAAATCAATTCCGTTTGGAATTACCTGAATCTTACGCTCGGCGCAGATTTTTTGTTCGCGCAGAGCGCGCGCGACCGCTTCGGAGACGGCGATGACGCGCGCGACGCGCGAGAGCGTCAGGGCGTGCAGGCGATTGAGCGGAAACATGACGTGTCGCGTCATCACGAGCTGCGCGTAACGCCTGACCGCGAGCGAGGCGAGCGGATAATCGCGCCCCAGATGCGCATGCACGAGCTCTATTTTTTGTTCACGGATGAAGCGCGCGAGCCTCAATGCGCTCGGCACGTCAAAGGCGTTACGCAGGCGAAGCTCAAACACGTTCTCAGCCGGGACGCTTGAGAGCCTGGCGATGAGCGGCGAATGATGCGTGACGGCGACGTAAACCTGATGCCCGCGCTCCATCAAAGAATTCGAGAGGTCGGCGACGTGTCTTTCGCCTCCGCCGAGCGTCCGTGCCGAACAGACCTGCAAGATTCTCATTAGTTAAAATTTCACCGCAGAGGCGCGGAGACGCAGAGAAGATAAAAGTAAAGACAAAAGGTAAGCTCTGAACTGCCAACCGCACACTGCCAACTGCCCATTTGTTTTTCTCTGCGTCTCCGAGTCTCTGCGATTCAATCAGACTTTGAAGTATCGAGTGTACAGTAGAAATCCAGGATGCTTGAGCTTCTCGATTTTTCCAAAAGCTGTCGTTGTCCGGCTTCGACGAGCGCGCTCTGACCGTCCTTCTTGAGCACGGGCGTTTCCCAAAGAAGGACGCGCAAGCCCGCGTGCTCGATGACGCGTCTGAGTGTCTTCGGCGTGAAGAACCAGAGATGATGCAGGGCGGCGTAATGTCGCCAGCGTCGCTTTTTTAAGTGAAGTCGGCTTTGCAGGTTTTTCAAGTGCGTGCTCAGCCCCGCGATGTTCGGCACGCTGATGTAGATGACGCCGCCGGGCGCGAGCAGTTCGCGGCTGCGCTCAAGCTCTGCAAGCGGATTCTGTGTGTGCTCAAG
>DASWRG010000014.1:0-55381 GCA_036403295.1 Pyrinomonadaceae bacterium | reverse complement strand
AGCTAAAATGTTGCGAGAACGCAAAGGCTCAGTCGGCAAATCGGGATGGCGCATCAGTCAGCCTCCGGCATCCGGTTAATAAGCTCCATCGTTTTGAGGCTCACCGCGCAGACTCGCCGGAGCAGTTCAATGACCTGTTCTTTGTAATCGGCGAAGCGATAGGCGTTGAATTTTTCGGCGATGGTCGCGTCCGACGGTCTCTTCTCTTTGTGCTGGTCGAGAATCCATTCGAGGGCGGAGCGGTTGCCGAGCTTGTATTCCCAGGCGAGGGCGGGGACGCCGTGCAGAGTCGTTTGCGTGTCGAGTTCGATGACGCCGTTCGCTTTGTCGGCCTTTAGCTTGGCGCGCGGCGTGGTGTGGTCGCCGTCGGCGTCCCGGCGCGCCAGCCGGAAGGGTTTGACGGTTTCGTAATTGAGGTGCAGCGTCATCAACTCTTTGCCCCACGCCGCCCATTGCCGGAAATCCGTGTAGAAGGGCAGACGCGGAAACTCGCGCTTGAGATTGAGGGCGTACTTCCGGCGGTACGCGGGATGATGCAGGACGGCGTAGGTGTAATGAAAAATATCTTCGCGCGTGATGGTCTGGTCGCTGTAATGATTACGAAATTGCACAACGCCCCAAACCGTGATGTTGTCGTGCCGTTCGTTGTTCTTGCTATAACGATAAAGTGGAAAGCATTGAGTGTCTCCTGTGAAATGTAGGTCCGGGATTGAATTTGTCGCTAAAACGCGCACATCTTTCCCCGTTGTATTTATGCAGATACAAACATTTTGGTTGATGCCAAATTTCCCCCAAATTTGTGGGTTTTGGTATGGCTCGTGAGTAATCCTATGCTCGCTGTCAAAGTAATTGAATTTTCTTACGAATGGTCTGAACGAACTGGAAACGATTTTAGAGCCATTGAATTTTATTTCTTTATTTTTTAACAAGTCTCTATGAATCAACTCTCTGGTGAACTTTATTTCAGTGCCAATGAATTCATGAAACCTTCCTTCATCATCCAATAATTCCTTTCGTTGCCTTTCGGTTTTGGTAAAGAAATTTTTTCGTTTCTGTTCATACATCTTTATAAAAAACTCAATTCTCTTTTTAAGATTCAGTTTGCTAAAGTCGTAAACCCATTCATCACGATTTGTTGCTATTCCTAAAGAAAACAGATTGAAAACAGCGTCTCCGCCTTTACCGAGCTTGACGTTCTTATCTCCCATCGGCAGTAAACTTTCAAAGTCGGTGTCAGCTTGATTTATCCAATTGCGTTTTTTGTCCGGCGTAATACGCTCAAATGTAATATCTCCAAAATTTTTGAGGCTTTCAATCCATTCAAGCTTTTCCTTGCGCGTGGCGCGAATGTTGCACGGGTGAGTGTAGAAAATTTGACAGGGACGTTTATCTCGACGGTCTTTTTTGACTGCCCACATCACAGCAATGCCGACGGCGGCAGCCACGCCGAAGATTGTGTGCTCTTCGTTCATCCAGATTCCATCTTTACCGCTTAGCTCTCGAATGTTGCCGCCAAAATCTACAATGTACGCATAAGCAAATTCATCTTCGATGGATTTCCTGAATCCGTCGAATGTTCTTGAGTTTATGAATGAATTATTGGTGATAAAACAGATGACGCCATCTTTATCAATCCTGTCCATCGCCCAACGATAAAAGCGCGCGTACATGTCATACACTTTCGTCTTCTGCGCGGTCGAGTTTTTGACGAAAGTGTCCTTGATGCGCCGGTCAATCTCTTGATAGTCGCGGTTGCGGTTAAAGTCGTTGAAGTTCGCCTGATTCGCGTTGTAAGGCGGATTACCGATGATGACCGAAATCTTGCGCTCGTTCTGGCGTTGGATGCGCTCGGCGTTTTCGCTGCTGATGCCGAACATCAAGCCTTGCTTGTGCTTGTAGTCGAGCGCGGCGGTGTTGTCGAGCGTGTCCACGAAACAGATGTTTTTGAACTCGTTGTATGTGCCCGTCTTCTGTTGATAGGTGTATTCGATGTTGAGGTTGGCGATGTAGTAGGGCAGGATGGCGACTTCGTTGGCGTGTATCTCCTGCTCGTATTTGTACGGGAGATATTGCGCCGGAATGTGCTCGATCAATTCCGCGACGAAAGTTCCAGTGCCCGTCGCCGGGTCTAAAATCTCCACTTGCTTATCGGCGAGCGTGCGGTTGAAATGTTTTTCGAGCAGCCAGTCTGTGCTCTCAATCATAAACCTCACGATCTCGTTCGGCGTGTACACCACGCCCAACCGATCTGCGCCCTTCGGGTTATAGACCTTGTAGAAATTCTCGTAGACGGTCTTCAGGAATTTCTGCTTTTCGTGATGGTCTGCGATTCCGGCTGCCGCGTCCCGGATGGTGTCGTAATAGCTGCGGATGTGTCCCAGATAATTCTGCCGCACGCCGTAGGTCATAAACGTCTCGATCACGTTCTCCAACTCGCGCGCGATGTTGTTGTGACGCAAGAATTCGGCGTTGGCAAAGACGTTAGTGAAAATGTCTGCCGTCAGGATGTGCTGAATCATCATCTCGCGCACGTCTTCGACGGTAATTTCCGGGTTGATTTCCGTCTGACAGCTCGCCAGAAACTCATCGCGCCTGACGATAAAATTCCGGTTGACGTCGGCTTCGGTTTGAATCAAACGGCGCAAGCTCTCGACAATCGTCGGCACGTCCTCTTTGAATTTCTCCAGAGCCTTGTTGAACTCTCTGACTTGCGGCGGCTCGAAGTTGACGAAAGCGTGCAGGATTCTTTCCAGCAGCTCCGCGTCCTTCATCGGAACGCGCATCACTTCCGCGTGCTCTTGAAACAGCACCGCCGTTTGGCTGTCTTCAAAGAGCGTGTTCACCAGCGGATAGCCCCTGTTAATCTTCGCTTGAATCTCTTTGTCAATATCATCTTTGATGTCCTTGCTTTCCCAGTAACCGAAGTCCAGCCGTAAAGCATTCTTCAGCGCGCCGTCAGGGATGATATGAGCGCCCTTCGCGCTTTTGATTCCCACCTTCGGAACTAACATCAAATTGCGCCGCTCGGCATACGAATTAACGAGCGCGATGAAAGCGTGTTCGACAGTCGTTTCGTTACGGCTGCCGCCAAAGCGGATCGTTTCATCGAGCTTGTTGTAGTAGTTGTTGATGAGTTGTTTCGACATCACAGATTCAAAAATCAGCGAAGAGAAAAACAGTTTCACGCAAAGGCGCAAAGAGTTGTTTATAAAAGCCAGACGGGAAGCTCTGCTTTTTCAATCGGCTCGCCAGAGCTTTGATGCACGCGCGAAGCTTTCTCAGCTTGCCCCTCATGCGATTCATCTTCGCCCGTTGGCGTCTCGCGTGACGCACGCGCACGCTCTCCCTTCTTATCGAGCGGCGAAATCAGTACCTCTTCGACCTGCTGGTCGAGCCTTCCGATGACGGACATACGCGTCTCGCTCCTTTCTTCCCACGACCATTTCCGGCTATTATTACGGGCAGCCCACTCAAACACGAGTTTATGCCCGGCGACAAATCATGGCAAATCGAAGACAGACGCAAAGAGAGTTCCCCAATAGATTCTTGACGGCGATTACGCTCGCGTGCGTGTGTGGCCTGCTGGCGGCGAGCGCGCAACAGCAGCAACAGGGCGCGGGCGGGCAACAGAGGCCGCGCCGCGTCGCAGAGCCGCAGGCGTCGCCCACGCCGAAAGCCTCGACGAAACCGAATGACGCGAAGCCTTCGGGCAACACGGGCGAAGAGGTGGACGAAGGCGATGTCGTGCGCGTAGACACGCAGCTTGTCAGCGTTCCGGCCATCGTCACCAACCGCGCGGGTCGCCCCGTCGCAAATCTTCGCGCGGATAATTTCGTCGTCTACGAAAACGGCAACAAGCAACAGATCGTCAACTTCGGCACGACCGACGCGCCGTTTGAGATAGCTCTGCTGTTAGACACTTCAGGCTCGACGCGCGCCGAAGTCGCTTTGATTCGCCGCGCCGCCAACGCTTTTATCGAAGCTCTGCGTCCGGGCGACCGCGTCGCCGTCATCGCTTTCAACACGGCTCATGCGGAGGGAACGAGCCTCGCCACGGTTGATGTGACGAGCGGATTGACGAGCGACCGCGCCGCGCTTCGCAAGGCCGTCGAGAACGTCGGGACGAGCAACGGGACGCCGTTTTATGACGCGCTTGAGCAGATCGCGGACGAAGTTTTTCATGAGCCTCCGACGGAAGAAACGCGCGGGCGTCGCGCCGTCGTCGCTCTGACGGACGGAGTTGATTCGGCGAGCTTCGCGGAATATGAAGAGTCGCGTGACAAGTTGATGAAGGCCGGACTCGCCTGCTATTTCATAGAGGTCAACACGGAGGATTTCGTCGAAGACCGCTTGATGAGCGATTGCCGCGACGACAACGCCTTGCGGCTCTCGCGCACGCAGCTTCAGCGTTATCGCAGAATCTTCAACCCCACAGGCGACGCCGCAGACTACGCTAGCTTCTGCCAGCTCGGCCCGTTCGAGCGCATGCAGATTAGCCGCAATCTTTATAATCTGGCGCGGCAGGAGATGAACGAGCTGGCCGTAGTTTCGGGCGGCAAGAATTTCATCGCCCTCGATTTGACCGACGCCCGCCGCGCCTTCGCACAGGTCGCGCAGGAGATCGGCACGCAGTATTCTTTGGGTTACTATCCGACCAACAAAGCGCACGATGGCAGCTTTCGCCAGATACGCGTCGAAGTGCGCGGCGTCGAAGCGGGCACACAGGTCAGAGCGCGCGAAGGCTATACTGCGCCGAAAGGATAAATTCATAAAAGATTTGAGATTTGAGATTTGAAATCTCAGATAAGGGAAATCATTGATGGCTGATAAAAATTTCAATCGCATGACTCTCATCGTGCTCGACAGTTTGGGCATGGGCGAGATGCCGGACGCGGCCTTGTGGGGCGACGCGGGCTCGGACACGCTTGGACATATTTTGGAATCACGAGAGGTGAGCTTGCCGAACTTGCGAGCTTTGGGCTTAGGCAACATACGTCAGCTCGCGGGAGTGCCGCCGGTCGAATCTCCGCGCGGCTCGTTCGGGCGTTGCGCTTTGCGCTCGAATGGCAAGGACACGACGACGGGGCATTGGGAGATGGCCGGAATTATCTTGGAGACCGCGTTTCCGACCTATCCGAACGGCTTTCCGCCCAAAATTATTGACCGCTTTATCAACGAGACGGGCGTGCCGGGCGTGCTCGGCAACGTGCCTGCTTCGGGCACGGAGATTATCAAAGAGCTTGGCGAGCAGCACGTCTTGACGGGCAAGCCGATTGTGTACACTTCGGCTGATTCGGTCTTTCAAATCGCCGCGCACGAAGAGATTATTCCAGTGCCGAAGCTGTATGAGATGTGCGAGACGGCGCGCCGGATTCTGCACGGCAAAGACGAGGTCGGACGCGTCATCGCGCGCCCTTTCATCGGAGAGCCAGGCGCGTTCAAACGCACTGAGAATCGGCACGATTACGCCGTCCCGCCGCCGCGCGAAAACCTGCTGGTCGCTTTGAGCGAAGCCGGACTCGACGTGGTCTGCATCGGCAAGGTGGCTTCGATTTATGACGCGGTCGGCGTGACGCAGGATTTGCCCGCGAAGAATAACGACCAATCAATTGACCAAACCATCAAGGCTTTGAGCGACGACACGCGCGGCCTCATCTTCTCGAACCTAGTGGACTTCGACATGCTCTATGGCCATCGCCGCGACACAGAGGGCTACGCGCGCGCGCTTGAGCATTTCGACGCGCGCCTGCCTGAGATCGAGGCGGCGATGAAAGAGGGCGACATCTTTATCATCACGGCGGATCACGGCAACGACCCGACGCGTCCCGGCTCAGACCACACGCGCGAATACGCCCCGCTCGTTATCTACGGCCAGCAGGCGCGCGCCGGAGTTGACCTCAAGATTCGCGGGTCGCTCTCGGACATCGGACAGACCATCGTCGAGAACTTCGGCTTGCGCTTGACGGCGGGCGAGAGTTTTCTCGGCAACATTGCCTCTCGCCAGTAATACTTTTCACCGCAGAGGCGCGGAGACGCAGAGAAGATAAATCGAATATAAGAAGCAAGCTATTAACCGCCACCTGCCTACTGTCTCTTTCTCTGCGTCTCAGCGTCTCTGCGGTTTAATTCAACCTGATAACTAAATGAAAAACCGGAAGCCCCTCTATTTGCTCCTGCTCGTGCTGTTCGCCATCGCCGCGACCGTGCAGGTCAGGTACACGATTGGCGTCGCCAGATACTTCATCCTGCAACCGGAGGCGACCGCCGCGCCCTTCTATCGTGAAAACAACGGGCAACATATCAAAACCCTGAAGCCCGAAGCCGAACGCGCAGGCTTACAGACGGGCGACCGCATTGTGGCGATTAACGGCAAACCCTTTACCGGCGAAGCGGTCTGGATCGAAGCTTTCAGAAACACTGTGCCGGGACAGACGATGAATTTCACGGTCGAGCGCAACCAGACGGGAGGGGCTGCGCCTGAGCGGAAGAGCTTTGATGTCTCTTTGGTGAAAGTGGAGAAGGGCGTCAATCGCCTGACTGAACTCGCGGTCTTGATTTTCTTCGGCGTGTTGATGCCGAACTTTTGTATGTTGCTCGGCTTCTGGGTGGCCTTCGTGCGCCCGCGTGATCCTTTGGCCTGGCTGGTGCTCGCACTGATGCTCAGCTTCGGGACGCTCGGCTTGGAGGGTTGGGCTGGCGGGAGCGGCTGGTGGTTGCCCGCGTTCGCCGTCTATCGCACAGGATTAATCAGCACATGGCCGATCTGGATGTTGCTCTTCGGCATCTACTTCCCGGAGCGTTTTACGCTTGACCGGAAATTGCCGTGGCTCAAGTGGCTCATCATCGTGCCGCTCGCGTTGAGCAGTCTGATGGACATGATAACAGCCGTCGTCGGCCTCTATAGCTTTGAACTCGACGCCGCCATCGGTCGCGTCATCAACTCGTTCGAGAAGCCGCTCTTTATTCTCGCGCTCATCGCCGTCGGGAGCTTCTTCGCAGCGTTGGCGACCAAGAGCGGGACGGTCAAAGACAAGAATTCAAAGCGTCGCTTGCGCCTGCTCTACGCCGGAGCCTCCGTCGGACTTGCGCCCTCGTTTATCATCATCATCATCGGCATCTTTCGCGGGCAACAGGGCTTATTCAACAACGCTCCGCTTCCCGTAGCCCTCTTCGCGCTCTTCGCCATGTTCCTGTTTCCTCTGTCGATTGCTTACGTCATCGTCGTGCAGCGCGCGATGGACGTGCGGATGGTGATTCGTCAGGGGATGCAGTATGCCTTAGCCAGAAACGGCGTGCGCGTGCTTCAGTTCGTGCTGGCGGCGGCGACGATCATCGCTTCGATTCTGCTCGTGGACAATCCGCGCACGAACCGCCCGCAGAAGCTCATCGTCATCGGCCTCAGCGTCGTCTTCGTCTTCTTAATCAGGCGTGGGGCTGAAAGCCTGCGCGCGTGGACTGACCGGCGTTTCTTTCGTGAAGCCTACAACGCCGAACAGATTCTCTCGGACTTGAGCGAAAATGTCAGAACGATGGTCGAGACGCAGCCTTTGCTTGAAACGGTCGCTCAACGTATCTCGGAATCCTTGCACGTCCGGCGCGTGGCTCTGCTCTTGAAAGAGAACGGAGCGTATCGTTCGGCACACGCGCTCGGTTACGAAGGAGACCTGACCGTCGCTTTCATGGAACAGGCCGCGACGGTCGTGCGACTCAGAAAAGATAACGCGCCGCTCGTCGTGTACGCGGACGATCCTGATTCGTGGATACACGAGATGCCGGACGTGGAGGGCGAGCGCGAGATGTTGGAAGAGCTGGACACGCAGCTCCTCTTGCCGCTCAATGTGAAAGAGAAGCTGCCGGGCTTTATCAGCCTCGGGCCGAAGCAATCCGAAGAGCCTTACTCGAACAACGACCTGCGCCTTCTGCAATCGGTCGCGGCGCAGACCGGCCTCGCTTTGGAGAACAGTCAGTTAACCGCCGCCATCGCCTCCGAAGTCGCACAGCGCGAACGTCTCAACCGCGAAGTCGAGATCGCGCGCGAAGTGCAGGAGCGACTCTTTCCGCAAGAGCATCCGACCGTGACGGGGCTTGATTATTGCGGCGCGTGTCGTCCCGCGCTCGGCGTCGGCGGCGACTATTACGATTTTCTGCTCTTGCCGAACGAGAACTTCGGCATCGCCGTCGGCGACGTGTCGGGCAAAGGCATCTCAGCCGCGCTTCTCATGGCGAGCCTTCAAGCCTCTCTGCGCGGGCAGGCGGTTCAGGGGACAAATGATCTGGCGCGTTTGATGGGTTATGTCAACCGACTGGTCTATGACGCCTCATCTTCAAATCGTTACGCCACCTTTTTCTATGCGCAGTATGAGCCACAGGCGCGGACGCTCTCGTATGTCAACGCCGGACACAATCCGCCGATGATCTTTCGTCAGAAGGCGGGCGAGTGGGAAGTCTTGAGGCTCGAAGAGGGCGGGTGCGTGGTCGGCCTGCTGCCTAACTTTCCCTACACGCAGGCCAGCGTCACGCTCCAACAGGGCGATCTCTTGATAGCCTTCACCGACGGCATCAGCGAAGCCATGAATCCGGCGGAAGAAGAATGGGGCGAAGAGCGCATGATGCAGAAGATCAAAGAATGTCACCGCCTGACCGCCGCCGACATGCTCGCCACCCTCGTCAAAGCCGCAGACGAATTCGCCAGTGGAGCTAAACAGCACGACGACATGACGCTCGTCGTGATTCGCGTAGTTTAAAGCTTTAATCTGAGGTATATTTAGAATTGCTATGGTGATGACTGTTTCACATGATCGCGCTGAAGAAACGCCTGAGGCGAAGGCGCGTTGGTTTCAATCCCTGCCGCTTTCAGAGCGAATGGAGATGCTGTGTCTCTTCACCGATTTAGTCTTCGAAAACAATCCGCTGATTGCCGAGCGCAAAGATGCTAAACCGATTGCTGGACGTGTTCGCGTCCTTTCAAAAACGCGAGGTTAAGTACCTCGTCATCGGTGGCATCGCTGCTGTCCTGCACGGCGTCCCGCGCGCCACATTCGATTTAGATATTTTGATTGAAGCTTCACCCGATAACGCTCAACGATTGCTTGATGCGCTCATTGACGCAAGCTTTGCTACTGCGACGATGATTACGGCGGACGAATTACTCGCTCATGAAATCACGATTTTCAGAGATCGTGTCCGCATTGACGTGCAAACTTCAACTCCGGGAATAACATTTGAAGAAGCGTGGCAAAAGAGAGTTGCTATGACTTATCAGGAACAAGAGTTCTATGTCGCCGCGAAAGAAGATGTGATTGCTTCCAAGCGCGCTGCCGGGCGGGAAAAAGATTTAGCAGATGTGAGAATGCTTGAGATAGATTTTAAAGACGACGAGGCATAACTCAGTTAAAGCCGCAGACGAATTCGCCAGCGGAGCCAAGCAGCACGACGACATGACGCTCGTCGTGATTCGCGTAGTTTAAAAGCGGTGATGAGTGATGTGTAAAAGCCAAAACAGCTTACCTCTCATCACTCATTACTCATCACTGTACTTCAGGGTCTTTCAAGACAGCGATGTACGGCAGGTTGCGATAACGCTCGGCGAAATCCAGGCCGTAGCCGACGACGAACTCGTCAGGGATGATGAAGCCTAAATAATCAATCCCGACCTCGCGCTCGCGGCGTTCGTGTTTGTCCAGGAGGGCGGCGAGCTTGACGCTCGACGCGCCGCGCGCGTGCAGGTTCGCCAGCAGATACGAGAGCGTCAGCCCAGTGTCCACGATGTCTTCGACGACCAGTATGTCGCGCCCCTCAATCGGCACGTCCAAATCCTTGACGATACGCACCTCGCCCGAAGTGCGCGTCGAAGAGCCGTAACTGGAAATCGCCATGAACTCGATGCCGAGCTTGAGGTCAATCGCGCGCAAGAGGTCGCTCGCAAAGATGCACGCGCCCTTCAAGACGACGATGAGCAAAGGATTTTTCCCGGCGTAATCGCGCGCGATCTCCGCGCCCATCTCACTGATGCGCGCCTGTATCGCTTCGGCGGAAAAGAGCGGTTCGAGATTCGGGTTGCTGAATTCGGACGGGGTCATGTGTGCGGTTGAAGTGGACAAGCCTGTGCCTCCGTATGAAATAGATGTCGGATGAAACGCGCGCCCGGATTTGCGCCGCGCCTCCGGTGCGACATACTATAGAGCTTCCTTTCCACAGGTCAATGTTTCGAGCGAGTTTTAGATTAATTATGAGCGACGAACAAACACGCGACCGCGTCCGCGCGTTGGTGCGCGAAGTCTTAGACAACGCGCTGCCCGCCGAAGAAGAAGCGCGAACAGCTTCCCCTTCATCAAACATCGCGCCGGAGACGCCCTCAGCTTCAAACGTCCCGACGCGCTTTATCAACACCGTCTCCGAAAAACCTGAGAGCCGCGAGCCAGCAATCGCGCGTGACGAATCCTCCAAGCTCATCATCACGGAAGACGACGTGCGCGGCCTCGAAGAGGGAGCGCGCCTGCGCGTTGCCGAAGGAGCGCGCCTGACGCCGCTCGCCGCAGACATCATCAACGAGAAGAGAATCGAGCTGGTGCGCCGCGCGTCGCGGCGCGGCTCGCGCGCGAGCAAGCTCGTCGCCGTCGGCGCGGATCACGGCGGCTACCAGATGAAAGAGGAGCTAAAGATTTTTCTCGCGGAGCTTGGGCATCACGCGCACGACTTCGGCACGAACTCTGAAGACGCGGTTGATTATCCTGACTTCGCGCACGCCGTCGCGCGCGCGGTCGCGGATGGCGAAGCCGAGGTCGGCATCATTATTGACGGCGCGGGCGTCGGCTCGGCCATGACCGCCAACAAAGTTCCGGGCGTGCGCGCCGCCGCCTGCTATTCTGTCGCCGTCGCGCAAAACTCGCGCGAGCACAACGACGCGAACGTCCTCACGCTCGGCAGCAAGACCGTCACCGGCGAGTTGATGCGCGAGATCGTCAAAGCATGGCTCGCAACTGAAATCAGCGAGGACAGGCATCGCAAGCGCGTGGCTAAGATCGTGGCCGTCGAGCGTCAATATAGTTGCTGAATATAAGAATGAGCCACGGATGAACGCGAATGAGCACGGATTCTAATAATTTCTAAATCCAATGATTTTCTGAGCTGCGTCTATCCGCGTTCATCCGTGGCCGATTCTTTTTGAGAGTTAAAGGAGACGCGTCATGTTCATAGGTCACTACGCGGTGGCTCTCGCGGCGAAGAGCGCGGCTCCGAAAACGTCTCTCGGAACTCTGGTCATGGCGGCGCAGTTTCTAGACCTGCTGTGGCCTGTGCTGCTGCTCGCCGGAGTCGAAAGAGTCTTCATCGTTCCCGGCAACACAGCCTTCACGCCGCTCGATTTCGTCTCGTATCCGTATTCGCACAGCCTGCTCATGGCGGCGGTCTGGGCGACGCTCTTCGCCATCATCTACTACTTCGCCAGGCGTTATTCAAAAGGCGCGTATCTAATCTGGATTGCCGTCCTCAGCCACTGGGTGCTCGATCTGGTGACGCATCGCCCGGACTTGCCGCTTGCTCCGGGCGGAGGCCGCTTGGTCGGCTTCGGCCTCTGGAACTCTTTCGCGGGCACGCTCATCGTCGAAAGCCTGCTCTTCATCATCGGCCTCGCGCTCTATCTGAAACGGACGCGCGCGAAAGACAAGATCGGCAGCTACGGCTTCCGGGCATTTATCATCGTGCTGCTCGCCATCTACTTCGTAAACGCCTACGGCTCGCCGCCGCCGAACACACAGCTTCTCGCCCTCCTCGCCCTCGGCCAATGGCTGTTTGTACTGTGGGCTTACTGGGTGGACAAGCATCGGCAGGCTGAGACTTGAGCTATAGTCTCAGATATTCCCTGAGAATCTTCTGGCTTAGTTCACAGTCCCTGAGTTTGGGGGTAAAATGGTTTCAGGAAGCTGAAAGCTAATTGTGATGACAACCAAAGCCCGCAAGCAAAAGGCAAAGGCTAAACGGCGTCGTGCCACGAAGCATTCCCGATACACGGTCTTCATCAGCCATTCCTCGAAAGATATATTTATCGCCGAGCAGATCGTTAAGGAGATAGAAAGGTCGGGCGTTGACTGCAAAATAGATAAGCGGGATTTTGAAGGGGGAGGAAATATTTGGGATGAGATTAATAAAGCTGTGCGCGAAAGCCAAGAGGTCCTCATTCTATTTACGTCCAATAGTAAGAACGCGGAATGGGTGAGTTTTGAAGTTGGAGCGGCTTCACAGCTAAAGAGACAGATTATTCCCATCCTTTATAACGTCAAGTATGAGAAATTGAAGATCATCGCAGGACGGATCGCCATCGAGCTTAATACGGGTTTCAGTAAATATCTCACTGATCTGACAAAGAGAGTTGACAAGTGGGAAACGAAAGGGAAGTAACGGAGCGACTGTATGCCATACAAAATATTCATAGACTTAAAGCCTAAAGATCAGAGCTTAGCCAAAGACTTATCCCGGAGACTGGAAAAGGCAGGGGTGCAGGTGCTGCCCCTCGAAGATATTGATGAGACGGATTTTAAAATCAAGGGGAATAGTGGCTTACGGCAGGCGGATGAGGTGATTCTACTCGTTACGCCAAACTCC
Organism: Pyrinomonadaceae bacterium; assembly: GCA_036403295.1. GTDB lineage: Bacteria > Acidobacteriota > Blastocatellia > Pyrinomonadales > Pyrinomonadaceae > JACMLC01. Next base: position 42,781 of record DASWRG010000014.1, on the reverse strand, counting down.
GTGGACAGCAAAAGATTGGTATTTGATATGGGAGTCGCTGCCTCGTTAGAGAAGCCCGTCACTACTATTGTGCGCGGAGTTGAGCCAAAAGATCTGCCGCCGATAATAAATGAGACGATCTATATCACTTATTCAAACTTAGACAAATACATCTCCGATCTGCAAAGACGTACCTCGGCAGCGGAAGGGAAGTCAAAGCAAACCCCGCTCGAACGTATGAAGGAGGCTCTGCGTTCAGAGAAGTTTACTTGGAGAACTGTTAAGACTCTGGCCGTCGCGGGAAGGGTCACGGAAAGTGAAGCCTTAAATATCCTACGGAACGATCCCGATGTGGTTTTGGGCAGTGGGAAGTCAGGTAATAGACTGGCTAAGCTTAAAGATCGGTAAACTCGAATAGTAACTTCACCTCATTCCGATTCCGGCAAGTGTTTAGTGAGGAGATTTCGCACGCATGCCATATTCACACAACGGCGATTTGGAACATCTGGTCGAGCAGATCACGGATGTCATCGTGGCTCGCTTGAACGGCGACGCGGACGAGCAGGCGAAGCTGTGCGGTTGTACGAATGAATGCTTTAATCGTTGTCCGGAGCGGATGCACAGGATTGTGGACGCGGGCGCGGCGCGAATCGCGTTGGCGCTTGGCGAGACGGCTTCGGCGCGCGATTGGGCGAGTCTGATTGACCACACGCTGTTGAAGCCGGAGGCGACCGATGACGACATACGGCGTTTGTGTGAAGAGGCGGCGCGGTTTCATTTCGCGTCGGTGTGCGTGAATCCGACTTGGGTGCGCGCGGCTGCTTGCCACTTGCACGGGTCGGGCGTTCCGGTCTGCACTGTGATCGGTTTCCCTTTGGGCGCGACGCTCGCGGACGTGAAGGCTTATGAGGCGCGGCGCGCGATCTTTGACGGGGCGCGAGAGGTGGATATGGTCATCAACATCGGCGCGCTCAAGAGCGGAGATGATTGCGCCGTCGAAGAGGACATCCGCTCTGTCGCGTCGGTCGCGCACGAATCGAATGTCATCTGCAAAGTGATTATCGAAACGGCTCTGCTCAGTGATGAAGAGAAAGTGCGCGCGTGTCTCGCGGCCAAGAGGGCTGGCGCGGATTTCGTCAAAACTTCGACGGGGTTTTCCAAAGGCGGCGCGACGGTCGCAGACATTGCGCTCATGCGTCAGGCCGTCGGGGCCGATCTCGGCGTCAAAGCTTCGGGCGGCGTCAAAGGCTTGGAGGACGCGCGCAAGCTGGTCGAGGCGGGCGCGACGCGCATCGGCGCGAGCGTCGGCGTCAAGATCGCGCAAGAGGCTGCGGGCGCGCGGCCAACTTCAACTGTCGCGGCTTATTAAATACCACTCATCTCAAAAACGAATGTTTTCTTTGCGCCTTTGCGCCTTTGCGTGAGAATGATTTTTCACGCAAAGGCGCAAAGGAAGACAAACGCTTTGGCGATGTGTTTTGATTATTTATTGTGAGCCGCCAATCCCCACGCCAGAGCCGTTTTCCGATTCAGGACGCTCGGCCAGCACGGCTTGGGCGATGAGGAGGCGAGCCATGAGGCGCGCTTCGTCTCTTTGCAAGCGGTCGGCGAGGGCGCGCGTGCGCGCGAAGTCTGTGCGCGCGAGCGCGTTAATCTCTTTCCGGTACTGCGTCGCCAGAGAGTAGCTGTAACCCATGCTCACCGAGAGCCTGTATTCGCCGTCTTTGAAAAGGCCGCGATCCGCGCCGAATTTTTCCAGCAACGCGGCGGCGGCGAGCAGCGCGTTGGCCTGATCCAGCACCGGCTCGATGATGCCGTAGGCGCGCGCCGGGTCAATCACAGCGTAAGCGCGTGCGACCTGCATCATCGCATTAATCTCACCTTGACTTTCGGGCGCGCGATTAACCAGCTCCTGCGTCTCGTCGAGCAGCGCGAGCGCAAGCTTGCGGTCGCCTTTCTCAAAGAGGTCGGTCGCCATGACTGCGATCTGCGCGAGCCGCGCCTCTTTCGGATTGATTCGCTCAAGCAGCTTGCGCGCTTCGTCCAGCTTGTTTTCCTTGAGCGCCCTGGCGATTAACTGTTTGTCTATCTGAGCGAGCCAGTTGTCGCGTTCTGCGCCCGTCAGATTGTCGGAGATGATTTGGCGAGCGCGCTCCAGGTCGCCGCTCTGGATGAGCTTTCTGATCGCAGCTTGATAAAGCCAGCCGCGCATGTCGGGCGGAGCTTTGGCGGCGGCGGCCAGAATCTCTTCGGGCTTGCCGTCCATCATGAGTGATTGATACTGCATCGCCATCTTGAACATCGGGTCGAGCTTGTCATTGTTCTCGGCCAGCTTGCGGCGGAGTTGGGCGACGCGTTCGGGCGCGCGTTTCTCAAGCTCCGGCAGCAATGATTGCATCATCATGAAGACGGGCTGTCCGGGCGTGCTGTTCATCGCCGCGTTGATGATGATGTCGGTCAGCTCGTTCTTGGTCTGTTCGTCCAATACGAGCGGCTTCACTTTCGGCGCGGACTGATTGCCGAGGGCTAAGCCATTGCCATTGGACTGAATCTGCGAATGCAGGAGTTCCTGTGCGACGTAGGCCGCTTGCGGATTTTTCGTGAAATCCGTCGTGCTGAGCTTTTTGACGAGATCACCCGCAAAGCTCTTCGCGGCCTCGCCGTCCTTCATCTGCAATTGTCTGAGCAGGCTCATCGTTTCGTAAGAGACGCCCTTCGCCAGACTCTCTTCGGCCATCTGCAAAGCCTTCTTGGGGTCTTTGGCCGCGACCTCGGCGGCGATGCTCTGTTCCAGCTCTAACTCCTGATCCATGTAACGCCCGTAAGAGGGCGTGTTCTCGGTAAACACCTGACGGGTCGCGCGCAAGAGGTCCAGGGCGAACTGCGGATCGTGCCGCGCGACGGTCGTCAGAATCTCTTGCCGCTGCCGCATCAACATCCAGCCCGAAGGGTCGCGCGCGAATTCGGACGCGCTGACGCTTTTGATAGCGTCGGCCAGCGCGTTCAAAGAATCTTGAAAGAAGCCGCGCGCGCGTTTCTCGTCATGCTTCCAGAGCAGGTCTGCCGCCGTGTAAAAGATGTAAGAGCGATTCTCAGGCAGCTTCAAAAGCTGCGCGCCGTCGAGCGTCTCTTCGAGCAGGGCGAGAGCCTTTTTCTCAAGCTCGGCCTGCGCCTTCTGCTGCTCGTCTTTCGACTTGTCCACGGGAGCTATCTCCTGCGCCGTCGCGCCGACGAAGAGCAGCATGATGAGAGCCAATGTGTGGAGGATTGTTTTGAAAGCCATGTCTGTCTCCTGTTGGGAATGAGCTGAGTGATGCGAGACGAAACGGTTAAGCTTGGGACAGGGGCGAAGTGTATCACGGAAACAAGGTGAGAGCGTGCTTTTCTTTCCATTCACGAAAGGATTTCACGCAAAGGCGCAAAGGCGCAAAGAAAAGACGCGAAGGCGTTGAATGCTGATTGCTCTTGCGTCCTCTTCTTTGCGCCTTTGCGCGAAACTATTTTTCTCTTCGCCGTCTTGAAACTAGGACTGCTTTGCGTCTATCCTGCATGTGTTCAAAGCAGAAACCAATAACATCGGATGAGTGAAACTTATGGCAGAGAGGCGTAAGGTGTTGGCCGTCATTCTGGGCGGCGGCGCGGGTTCGCGGCTGTTTCCGTTGACCGAGCAGCGTTCGAAACCGGCTGTCCCGCTCGCGGGCAAGTATCGTCTGATTGACGTGCCGATCTCGAACTGCATCAACTCGGACGTGATTCAAATCTTCGTCCTCACGCAGTACAACTCTGCCTCGCTCAATCGTCACATCGCGCGCACGTATCGCTTCTCGCAGTTCTCCGACGGCTTCGTCGAGATACTCGCGGCGGAGCAGACGCCCGAAAGCCCGCAGTGGTTTCAAGGCACAGCCGACGCCGTGCGCCAGGTCTTGCCGCACATCGGCGACTGGGGCATCGACACGCTCCTCATTCTCTCAGGCGATCACCTGTACCGGATGGACTACAGGGATTTTCTCGCGCGCCACTTTGAGACGCACGCGGACGTGACCATCTCCGTCATTCCTTGCGGCAGAACGGACGCGGAGGGCTTCGGCCTCTTAAAGACGGATAGCACGGGTCGCATCATAGAATTTAGCGAGAAGCCGAAGGGCGAGGCTCTGGAAGCGATGAAGGTGGACACGACCGAGCTTGGCTTGAGTCAGGACGAAGCGGAGCGGCGTCCCTTCCTTGCTTCGATGGGCATCTACGTTTTCAAGTATGACTGGCTGGTCAAGCTGTTGGAGCAGGATCATTCGTGGGTGGATTTCGGGCGCGAGATAATTCCGGCGGCGATCAAGACCTCGAACGTGCAGGCGCACATGTTCGACGGCTACTGGGAAGACATCGGGACGATTCGCGCTTTCTATCTGGCGAACTTAGACCTCACCTCGCCGCTTCCGAAGTTCAACTTCTTCGACGCGGACGCTCCGATTTATACACGCGGAAGGTATCTGCCGCCGTCCAAAGTTCACGATTGCAATATCAGCGAAACGCTGGTCGGGGACGGCTGCATTATTCACGGCGCGACGATCAAATCTTCGATCATCGGAGTCAGGAGTCGCATCGGTCAAGGCTCGCACATCGAAGCCTCAATCCTGATGGGCGCGGATTATTATCAGGGCATCGAACAGATGCGCACGGACCTCGCGCAGGGCATCCCGCGCATAGGCGTCGGCGAAGGCAGCATCATACGTCGCGCCATCGTAGACAAAAACGCGCGTATCGGCTCGAACGTGCGCCTGGTCAACGACGGCGGCATCGAGCACGCGGACGGCGAAGGCGGCAGCTACTACATACGCGAACGCATTATCATCGTCCCCAAAAACGCGGTCGTCAAAGACGGGACGGTGGTTTGAGGTTTTGGAAAAATGGCTAGAGGTTGGGAGAGCAAATCGGTTGCGGATCAGATTGAAGAGGACGAGCGCGCGAAGGAAGAGACGGAGCAGCGCGCCCAACTCTCGCCTGAGCTGCGCGCGAAACAGGAGCGACTTGAAACCCTAATGCTCTCACGCGCACGCACGCTCGACCAGCTTGAGCGCGCCACGAATCAGGCTTATCGCTCGATGCTGCAACGCACTCTCCGCGCGCTTGAAGCGGAGATTGAGGATTTGCAGTAGAGTTTGAAAAGAAGAGATTGTTACGCATGAGGGCAGAGTATGAAGACTTATACTTATGTGGTCGAAAAATGTTCTGACACGGGCTTTTATGTAGGTTATGTCCCGGGTTTTCCGGGCGCGCACAGCCAAGCTGGAACGCTGGATGAATTGCAACATAACATGAAGGAAGTGATCGGAATGTTGCTCGAAGACGGCGAGCCGGAATTGGAGGCTGAGTTTATTGGCACGCAGATGGTGAAGGTCGCCTGAAGATGGGCAAGCATCCTGTCCTGAAACCCAGAGAAGTAGCTGCTATTTTAGAGAGGCTTGGTTTTACGGAGGCTCGCCAGCGCGGCTCACATAAGCAGTATCGCCCTACTGATGGACGGAGCACGACTGTCCCGTTTCACGGGAGTCGAGACATCTCGCCGATTCTATTACGCCAGATTGCAAAGGACATCGGACTGACGATTGAAGAGATGCTGCAATATAAATAATGATTTCTTAAAATAAATCACTCGTCGCTCGCGTCGTCCTGCACGCCCGTGAAGGGGCCCGGGCTGAGGATGTCGCTCATCCCTGCGTTCTCCTCTTCGGCGGTCGGAGCATCAGGCTCGTCCGTTTCGCCAAGCTCTCCGGCGCGCGAGCCATCTTCGACAGCTTGCTCTTCATCAGGCGCGTTCGCCTTTGAGCCAGTTGCTTCTTCCGTCATCTTCAGCCCCGTTTAAAATTGCGAGAGTGGAAAAGCTTTGCCGGAACGTGTGGCCTGTAACTGCCCGCGTCGTCCGTTCGGTGGCTGTGGCGGTTGGGTGTTCGCGTTCGCGTCCGTCGAGATATAGCTGTCGCGCGACTTCACAATCAGGTTCGGGCGATTGACGCGCACCTTTATCTGCCGCCTTTGCCCGACTTGCGCGACCGTTTCTGGATAGTAGCCGAGACTGTATTGCCGTCTTAATTCTTCTGCAATGAGCGCGAACGATTCCTCCAGGTTGCGCGTGCTTTCAGCGCGATAGCGACGTGCGCCGGTTCTCTGCGCCAGATCGCCGAGGTATCTGTCGGCGCGGTCGTAATCGGCTCGACTCGTGCCGCGACCTCCGCCGCCGCCTCCGCCGATGTTGACGTTGCCGCCGCCTAAGATGCCAATCAGTATGTCCGCCACCGTTCCCGAAGAGCGTCCGCCTCTGCCTCCGCCCCGCCGCCCGCCTGAATTATTCATCGGCTGATAGGTGTCGTACTGCACCGGATAGATGAGCGCGTCGAGTTCTTCTGCGTCACGTATGTTGCTCTCATAGGTCGCGCGCTTGCTCGTCGTGTCCACGCCGTCCGTAAAGAGCACGATGGCTTTACGTCCCTCGATGCGATTGAAGCGTTGATTGATGACGTAATCAACCGCGTCGTAAAGGCTCGTGCCGCCGCCCGTCGAGGTGCGGCGAATCGCATTGCGCAAGGCATAGCGGTCGTTCGTCGGTTCTGCGAGCACATGCACCTTCTCATCGAAAGAAACGACCATCACGCGGTCGTCCGGCCTCAGTTGATCTACGAAAGCGATGGCCGCGTCCTGTATCTCGTCGAGGCGAAAGCGCGTCGAGTCGCTGACATCTATCACCAGCGCGACGGTGAAAGGTTTTTCGACCGACGCGAAATAGGCGACTTTCTGTTCGACTCCATCCTCGAAGATACGAAAATCTTCCTGCCTCAAATCGGGAATATACTTGCCGTCACGATCCATCACGCTGACGGGAATGCTGACGAGCGCGGTCTCGACGCGGACGACATCGCCCTCACCGACCTCTTCGGGGCCGTCGTCTGTCTTGGCTGGCTGCGGCTGATTCGTCCCATCGCTGTTGCGCGTTCCGGTCAGCACGGGCGGGCGACGCGGCGCAGAAGACGGCGCGGCCTCGGCGGGCGCGTCGTTCGGCTGCGGCTCGCTCACGGCGGGCTGCGTGACGCGGCGCGGGCGCGTCTGCGCGCTCAAGGATGAAGCGAAAAAGAGACACAGGGAGAGGAGCAGGACGCAGGGGACGAATTTTCTCATGACAATAAGCTCCTGTTAACAGACAACGCGGCGGCTGAGACTTCGGCGCATCCGATTTGATACGCGACGGACTCAGATGCGACTTCCAAACTTGGCGTTGGCAACAAGGGAGAGAAACTTTACAGAGCTATAAGATAATACTATCGCTGGGAAGGTTCAAGGTTCAAAGTTCAAAGTTCAAGGTGAAGACATGGAGTTTGTCTTTCATCCTTGAACCTTGAACCTTAAACCTTGAACCTTCCCTTCGCTTCGAGCGCGGCGGCGGCGAGCGTGTGAAACTTGCGGCGCGTGCTGTTGAGATTGACGAAGGGAGGCTTGCGCGCGTGCGTGCGATTGGTCAGCAGGATGTAGATGCGTTCATGCTCTGCATCAATCCAGCAACTCGTGCCGGTAAAGCCCAGATGCCCGAAGCTGTCTGGCGGAAGGGAAGCTCCGGCGGTCGAATCAACGGTCGCCGCCAGTTGCCACGCGAAGGAGCGAGCCTCTTCCATCCCTTCAGTCATGTTCGCGCGAAAGAGCCGACACGTCTGCGGCTTGAGTAATTGAGTCTGCCTCTCAAGAAATTGAGAAGCGAGACGCATGGTTTCGCGCGCGTTCGAGAAAAGCCCCGCGTGTCCCGCCGCGCCGCCCAAAAAATGCGCGTTCCCGTCATGCACTTCGCCCCAAATCAAACGCTCGCGCCAGCCCTCGTACTTTTGCGCCTCATCGCGGCACATCTCGCGCTCGTATAAATTGCCAGTCTCACACGCGGCCACTTCGGTTTGCGTCGCCGCTTCGGGATTGAAAAAAGTTCGGCGCAATTCAAGCGGCTCGAAGATTTCCTCGCGCGCCAAATTTGAGAGCGAAGCTTTTTCGATTCTTTCCAACAGCAGGCCGAGCGTGATGAAGCCGAGATCGCTGTAAAGCACATGACTGCCCGGCGCGGCGACGAGCGACTCGCTTGCGATGGCTTCAAGCGCGCTCTCTTTCTCTCCGCCCGTCGTGATGTAAAGCGGCCTCCAAGCCGGAAGCCCCGAAGTGTGCGTGAGGAGTTGGCGAATCGTTATCGCTTGCTTGTCATCCGTCTCGAACTCGTTGAGATAATGAGCGACAGTCTCATCCAACTGAATCTCGCCGCGCTCGATGCGCCGCGCCGTCAAGAGTCCGGTCACGAGCGGCTTCGTCAAAGACGCCAGATCATAAATCGTCTCAAGCGTCGCGCGCGTTTCGGGTTTAGTCACGGCGAGTCCCAGCGCGTCCGCAAAAATCGCCTTGCCCTGCTCGCCGACGAGATACACGGCTGACGGAAAATCGCCCGCCGCAATGCGCTCTTTCAGCAAGGCGTTGATTTGTGCTTGATGTGCGCTTTCGTTCACTTGTTAAGAGATTTGAAATCTCAAATTTGAAATCTCAAATATCAAAGCTTTGAAATTTCACATTCGAGTGGTTATTTGAGACTTAAAGATGCGAGACCGGCGTGCTCTGCGTGCTCCTGTATGCGTTCGAGGGCGCGGAGCGCGAGGGCGAGCGCGCGGCGTCCGTCCGCGCCCGTGACGGGAGAGGGCAGGCGGTCGCGCGCGGCTGCGAGAAAGGCTTCGATCTCGGCGCGCAGAGGCTCTATATCTTGCGTCTCAAGAAGCTGCGTGCGGACGCCGGGAAACGGACTCGCGCCCTGCGGCGGCGCGAGGCTGCTCATCGTCGCACGCCGCGTCGTATAGTCCACCGCGACGAAATCATGCGGCTGAAAGAAACGCATCTTTCTAATCTTCTCAGTCCCGATGCGCGAGGCCGTGATGTTGGCGACCGCGCCCGTCGCAAACTCGATCCGCGCGTTCGCGGCGTCCACACGCTGCGTCAACACCGGAATCCCGACGGCGTGCAAACCCGTCACCTCCACCTCCGCGCCGACGAGCCATTGCACAATGTCCAGATCGTGAATCATCAGATCGAGGACGACATCAATGTCGAGCGAGCGGGCGGTGAAGCTGCCGATGCGATGAATCTCGAAATAGAGCGGCGAGCGCACGTGCGGGCGCAACGCGACGAGCGCGGGATTGAAGCGTTCGAGATGTCCGACTTGAAGCAGCGCGCCGCCCGCTTGTGCGGCTTCAATCATCCGGTCTGCTTCTTCAAGGGAACGCGCGATTGGTTTTTCGACCAGCACATGCACGCCGGCTTTCAATAGCTCGCAAGCGATTTCTGCATGAGCTTCGGTCGGCACGGCGAGGCTCACCGCGTCCACGCGACCGATGAGCGTGCGCCAGTCTGTCGTCCACTCACACGCGCGCTCGGCGGCGACCTCACGCGCCGTCGCTTCATTGAGATCGCAGACCGAGGCGAACTGCGCGAAGCCTTCGCCCGCGAGCGCGGCGTGGATGCGCGCGTGTTGACGACCGAGGTGGCCGACTCCGATCACGGCTGTGCGTAACGTCACGGTTTACAGTTTCCTGTTTTCAGTTTAGGGTAACTTAAAGCAGGACTCAGGCGTCAGGACTCAGAATTCAGAATGAAAGACAAGCTGTCTTTGCTTCTGACTCCTGAGTCCTGAGTTCTGAATTCTGTCTTTGTCGGAGTGACTATACTTGCAAAATTCGACGCTTGCCAAGCGCGTCTGGCTGCTCTTCTTTGTGGCCGCAGTCGCTTGCTACTTTTACGGCCTCGGTCGCCCGCCGCTCTTGGGGCCGGACGAGCCGCGTTACGCGCAAGTCGCGCGCGAGATGTTCATGCGCGCGGACTTTATCACGCCGACGCTCGGCGGCCACACGTGGTTTGAAAAACCGTCGCTGCTTTACTGGATGATGATGGCGGCTTACGGCGCGTTCGGCGTGACGGAGTTCGCCGCGCGCATCGGGCCTGCGTGCGCCGGATTGTTGACGGCTCTGATAATTTTCTGGCTTGGACGAAGGATAGAACGCGCGTGCGAAGAGCGAGAGAAGCCGCGCGGACTTGGAGCTTGGAGCAGTCTCGCGCTGGTGACGAGCGCGGGACTCATCATCTTTTCGCGCGGCGCGAGCTTTGACATTATCGTGACGATGACGCTCACGCTCGCCCTCGCCTGCTTTTACGTTTCGGAAGTCGAGCGTGACGCGCGGCGCAGGCTTTGGCTGCTCGCGGGATTTTACGCGTGCGTGGGGCTGTCGCTGCTGGCTAAGGGCTTGGTCGGCATCGTGATTCCGTTCGGCGTCGTCGGCTCTTACTTTCTCTTTCGCCGGACGTGGCCTGACAAAAAAGCTTTGACCAGCATGCTATGGGGCATGCCGCTCGCTCTCGCGGTCGCCGCAGTCTGGTACGCGCCCGTCATCGCGCGGCACGGCTGGCTTTTCATTGACGAATTTTTCATACAGCATCACTTCGCGCGCTTCGTCTCGAACAAATATCATCACCCGCAGCCGTTCTGGTTTTACGTGCCGATGATGGCCGCGCTGGCCTTCCCGTGGACGCCGCTCCTCGTCGCCGCTTTGTGGAAAGCGCGTCGCTGGACTTGGCGCAAGGCTGACGCCCTGAGCAAGTTTCACGTCTTCGCGCTGATGTGGTTGATCGTGCCGGTCGCTTTCTTCTCGCTGTCTGAATCGAAGCTGCCGGGTTACGTGCTGCCAGCCTTGCCGGGCGCGGCTCTGTTGGCTGGAGAATATTTAGTCCATTTTCTGAATATGGAGCGGAGCAAGATTGCCATGCGTTTCACCGGCGCACTCTTGCTCTGTCTGGTCGTCGCCGGAATTCTTTACGACGCGCGCACGCATGTCATCTCAAACACAGGATTGATGCTGATTGCCGCGCCTTTGACGGTGGCGGGAATTTTTCTCCTGGCGCGAACCAATCAGAGAAGAGCCTGCGCGTTCGTGCTCGTGTGCGCGATGCTGGCGGCGACGGTCTTTGCGGTTGCGTGCCTCAGCGACCGCGTGGGCGAGAGGGACTCCGTCAAACATCTGATGGAACTGGCGGCGGCACGCGGCTACTCTTCCGCGCCTGTGTACGGCCTGCACACGATTGATTACACGGCGGAGTTTTACGCGTCAGGCCGCTTCGCGCATGAGGCGGACGGCAAACCGGTTCGCTTTGAAGGGCCGCAGCAAGTCTTGACTGTTGCACGACAGACGGGCGGCACAATCCTCGTCATCGTGCCTGTCGAGCACGCGGGGCAGTTGACTACTTACGCTCCACTGCAAACCGAAACCATAGGCGACAATGGGTCGGTCGCTCTCATCGCAGCGCGAGTTCGATAAAGTTAACGGAAGAAGTTTCACGCAAAGGCGCAAAGAAGAAGACGCAAAGGACAAGCAGCACTCAACAACTTAGCGTTCTTCCTTTGCGCCTTTGCGTGAGAAATTGCTTGTCGCTAATAAATCCCCGGCAAAAAGCGAGAGGTGCGTCGGGCGTAGGCTTCGTAATCTTGGCCGAAGATTTTTTGCAAGTGCGGCTCTTCCAAGTTTATCCGGCGATGGACGGCGAGAATCCAGCCGAGGACGAGCAGCCAGCCGAGAATGCTCGCAAAGACGAGCGCGAAAGCGATTCTCGAAATCAGCAGTCCGGCATAACGCGGATGACGTAAATAACGAAACGGTCCGTCCGTCATCAACTCGCGCCCTTCAACCGACCGCGCGAAGTTGCGCGCGAGCCACGCGTCAGTCCACCTGAGCAGGACGAGCGCGATGACGTAGAATCCAAGCCCGATGCCTTGCAACCAGCCGCGCTCAAGCGACGGCATCAGATGCAGATGCCCGTAATCGAGAAAGACGACCAGCTCGCAGACGGACAGCAGCGTCACCCAAGTCGCCATGCCCGGGTCGTAGGTGATGCCGAAGGCTTCGCGTTTCGTGTCGCCGGATTTGGGCAGCGCGAAGGTGAAAAGTATCTGTTCTGCTCCGAGCAACAGGCTCAAGACGATGGCCGTTCCTGAAAAGAAATTAATGCGCGACCAGGGAGTTGGCGCGCCCCACTGGCGCAGGCAGGCCAGCATCAGCGCGAGATAGATGAGCATGAAGACGAGCATGGTCAACAGCATCCATTTCGTTTGCTCTGTTGGCTTGATGGGCTGCGACATGTCGTAATGATTATATCAAGAAAGTCTCTCGCAAAGGCGCAAAGGTGTTGAGTGCCACTTGATGCTTGCGCGCTTTCCTTTGCGCCTTTGCGGGAAACTTCTTCTGTCATTATTTAACCCGCAGAGCTTTGTCGAAAAACTCTATCACGCGGCGGTCGTAAGCCTCGCTCTGCTGGCTCGTCGCGGACGAGAGATTGAAGCCGGTAGTCAGCAGGTCGCTGCTCACTTCGACTGAGGAAGAGTCTGGAAAGCAATGTGAGAGCGCGTTCGTCGAATCGCGCAGGATGCCGTTGCCGCCGCCCGCCAGCAGCAGTACGCGGCGATTGCTCAGCGTGTTGGCCGCCGCGCACGCGCCCGCGTTTTTGTAGCGGCGAAAGAAATAGAGCCGCGCCCCGCCGCGCGCCAGCGTGTACACCAGGCCGTTATCGAAGCCCGTGCGGTCTTTGACCACTGTGCGCAATAGCTCGTCGGGCGTCGCCGGAACTGAATCGAGCGCGAGCGCGCGCACGCCCGTGTCGCGCGTCGCCGCGAGCAAGCCCGTGTAACCGCCAAGCTCTGTGCCATAGATTCCGATTTGATCGCCGACGAGCTTGCGTCCCTGCGCGTTCTTGAGCGTCTGTAGATAATCAAGCGCGGCCTCTGCGTCTTCAATCTCACTGCTGCCGAAAGTCGTCCACAGCACCGAAGGGTTTTCGCCGTGACCGCGCAGGTCAGGCCAAAGAATCGTGTAGTTGGTCGCTTCATTGAGTTTGACGCCGAGGTTCAAGAGCCACGAGCGATCCGCGCCGTAACGATGCAGGAGCACGATTGCGGGCGCGCCCTCCGCTCCGCGCAAGAGCCAGCCGCGAGCCTCAGTCCCGTCGCTGTTCTTCCACTTCTCGTCCGTCACCTTCACGCCCCGGTCGCTGAGGTGCGAAAATTTTTCCGGCGTCACGACGTAAGGATGTCGCGGCGGCTGCGCCATCGTGTAGACCAGCCAGATGGAGAGGCCGACCGCCGCCGCCGCCAGCACAAGGATAATCGGCAGCAGCATCTTTAAAAGCTTCAGCAGTCTGATTCCGGTTCGTCTTCGAGGCATTCGATAAGTGACAAGTGACAAGTGACAAGTGACGAGAAAGAATAAGCTTTAACTCGTCACTTGTCACTCGTCACTCATCACTGCCTTTCTCGCTCGCTCATAATCTTCAGGCGTGTTGACGTTCGTGAAAAAGAGATGCGCGCCCGGCAAACCCGCGAGTTCGTGTGGGGCGACGCGGCGCGTCCGTGTGTGTTCGAGCAGCGCGCGCAGGCGACGCTCGCCCGTCTCGATGAGCATTTGTGCGACGGGGAGGCACGCCGTCTTGCGATAGAGCGCGCAGAGCGGCTGGACGCGTCCGTCCGGTTGTACGGGAATCACAACGTCGAAGTTCTCGCGTAAGAGTGCGAGCCGCACGAAAAGTTCTCCGGTGACAAAGGGAAGATCGCAGGCGACCACCGCCGCCCACTCCGCACGGCACGCGGCGAGCGCGGCGTGCAAGCCGCCGAGCGCGCCCCACTCGGCGTAAACGTCCGTGACGTTCGGCAGCTGCCCGACCGATTGCTTTGCGCCGACCGTCGTCACGCTCTGCGTCGCCCGCGCAAGCTGCTGCGCGATGCGTTCGAGAAACCGCCTGCCGCCCAGATCGAGCGCGGCCTTGTCCGTGCCCATCCGGCGCGAAGCCCCGCCCGTCAGGATAAATCCTTCAAGCTCAAGCATCAGGCGACCCGCTTGAAAAAGTCTGGCCGCGCCGCCTGCGGATGCGGAGAACGCAGCTCATTAAGCTTCTTATTCATGCACAGGATTTTCTCGCGCCTTTGATGCATCTCAAGCTCTACCGGTCTTCATCAAAGTCGCAACTTATCATGGGGAACTGCGAGCGGCAAGAGAAAGTTGCTAGTTGCCTAATTAAATCAAACCGCAGAGACGCAGAGACGCAGAGGCATGAAAGATTGGGAACAACTAAAGCGGTTCAGATGTCTATCTATTATCACTCTCTGCGTCTCTGCGTTGAAGATATAGCCGGTGGAGTTACATACTTGTCACCCATCGTCTGTCACTGTAAGATTCATTGGCGATTGCGCCGCCCCGGATTTCCCCCTTTCGCGCTCTGGCTTGACTTGAACGAGCGCGCACCGATTTTGTCAGGTGAGCGATAACGGCTCACGTTTTCAGAGGTTAAGCTTGATGAAGAGATTTTTTGTATCGGCGTTCATGTTGGCATTCGCGTTCGCGTTGGCCGCCGACGCCGCTCTTGCCCAGCAGAAATCAAATCCGACACAGGCGAGCGCGCAAGGCGACTCGCGCCTCTTTCCCCTCGAAGAGATTAAGCCCGGCATGAAGGGCATCGCCCGCACAGTCTTTTCCGGCACTGCGCCGGAAGAGTTCGGCGTGGAGATTTTAGGCGTCCTGCCCGGCTTTCCCGGCCCCAGACAATCAGCCATCATCGCGCGCCTGACGGGCGCAAACGCCGAGCGCACGGGCGTCTTCGGCGGCATGTCCGGCTCGCCCGTTTACATTGACGGTCGCCTCGTCGGAGCTATCGCTTTCAGCTTTCCTTTCTCGAAAGAGCCGATTGCGGGCATCACTCCGATCAAGCAGATGATAGACATTTTCGAGAGCGCGCAAGGCGAAGGCGTAGGCCGCCCGACCGAGCCGCGCCCCGTCTCTTTCACACAGCTTGCTTCGACCGATTTCAAACTGAACCTGCCGCGCCCGGCTGTGACCGGCGCGTCGCTCATCGCTCCCGTCGCCACAGGCTCAGCCCTCGCCCCTCTGATGGGGCAGGAGATGACGCCGATTGCGACGCCGGTCGTCTTCGGCGGCATCAGCCGCGAATCGCTCTCGCTCTTTTCGCCGCAGCTCATCGCCAACGGCCTCTTGCCAGTCTCAGGCGTCGGCGGCGCGGCGGCCATCACTCCGCTCGCCGCTTCTAACGCGGATACGCTGACGCCCGGCTCTTCGGTCAGCGTGCAACTCGTGCGCGGTGACTACACGATTGCGGCTTCCGGCACAGTCACTTTCCGCGACGGCGAGAGGATTTACGCTTTCGGCCATCCGTTCCTGAGTCTCGGCGCGGCTGAGATGCCGATGACCGAATCTTCGGTCGTGACCGTCATCCCGAACGCGAACAACTCTTTCAAGCTCGCCGTGCCCGGCAAGATGGTCGGCAGCATCACGCAGGATCGCGCGACAGGCGTTTACGGCAAGCTCGGCCAAGCTCCGAAGATGATTCCCGTCAAGATTAACTTGCACACGAGCCGCGACCGCACCGATGTGTATAACTACGAAGTGGCGAACGACCAATTCCTGACGCCGCTGCTCTTAAACATGACCATCTTTAACACGATCACTGGCAGCGAGCGCGGCCTCGGCGAATCAACCATCAGCGTGCGCGGGCAGATTAGCGTCGCGGGTCAGCCGAACGTTGTGATTGACCAGAGATTTTCAGCGGCCAACGCGCCCGCGCTCGCCGCAGGCTCGGTCGCCGTCCCCGTCAACGCGCTTCTCACGAGCGGTTTCGAGAACGTGCAGATTGGCGGCGTCACGCTCGACATCACCTCTTCGGATATGAAGTACGCGGGCGCGCTCGAACGCATCGCGCTTGACCGGACAGAGGCCGGACGCGGCGAGATGATTGAGATACAGGCTTACGTGCGTTCGGTTTCGGGCAAGCAGTTCGTGCAAAGGATTCCGGTCAAAATTCCGCAGGACGTGCCGCTCGGACAACTCCTCGTCTTCGTCGGCGACGGCGGAGTCTTGCAGGAAAATTCCGCCGCCAAAGCTTTTGTGCCGACAGAGCTGGGACAGCTCGTTGACGCTATCAACAAAGTCAAGAAGAGCGACCGGCTTTACGTGAAACTCTTCCGCATCACTTCCGGCGCGGTCATCGGCACGAGCGAGATGCCGAACCTGCCGCCCTCCGTCGTCGCCACGCTCAACAGCGACCGCACCAGTGGCGGCTACACCCCGACTGTGCTCTCGCCGATTTACGAACAGGAACTGCCGCCCGCAGAGTTCGTCATCTCCGGCCAACAGCTAATCGGGATTGACGTGGTTCGTTAGAAATAGTTCAAGGTTCAAAGTTCAAGGTTCAAGGTGAAGACATCATGTTTGTCTTTTAACCTTGAACCTTGAACTTTGAACCTTGAACTTATTTTTTGATGATGAAGACGAATCGCTGCTCGGAATCGGGAATGCGTTGGATTGCGTAAGCGAGCTTGGCTTTCTCGATTTCGGCTTGGAGCGTGGGGCCGCCGAAGAGAATAAGCTTTGCGGCTTGCGGCGACCACGCGAGGATTTTTGAGAAGTATGCTGTGAAGCGTTCGAGGGCGCGGCAGGTGATGACGTTTGCGTCGGGCGCGCTTGTCCGCTCGAATCTGGCGGCGACGACTTTCGCTCTTTCCTTCAAACTTATTGCGCCGAGGGCTTCGCGCAGAAAAATCGCTTTCTTCTGTGAAGCTTCAATCAGCGTGGCGCGTAGGTCAGTTCTCAAAATCAAACAGGGAATGATGGGGAGTCCCGCGCCTGAGCCTATGTCCGCGACGTGCGCGCCAGCGCCGATGTGCGCGGCGGCCAGCAGCGATTCGAGGACGTGACGCGTCGCAAACTCTGCGGGCGAGCACGGCGCGACCAGATGCAGGCGCGCGTTCCAAGCCTGAACTATCTCGAAATAAGCGCGCAGGCTGGCGATGACGCGCGCGTCGAGTTGCACTTCGTAACGCGGCGCGTTTTCTTTTAAGGCTTGCACGAACTGTTCTGTGGACATGTTGAGAGATTAAAGGACAAAAACAGTTTCACGCAAAGGCGCAAAGGAAGACCGCAAAGAGCGAGCGGCATTCAACAGCTTTGCGTTCCTGCTTTGCGCCTTTGCGTGAAATTTATCGTATTATTACCGCATGAGTGCTTCAATCATCGCAGAGCATGAACAACTCAGCCGCGCCGTCACAGAGATCATCGTGAACTTTGTGCGCGGGTTGGACGACGCGCGCGTCACTCCCGAAGCCGCGCCCGCCGAGCTTGCCAAACTTTTCGACGAGCCTCTGCCGCAAGAGGGCATCGAAGCCGACGCCCTCTTGAAGCGTTGCGCGGAAGATGTCGTCCCGCATGTGATGCGGATTCCCAGCCCGCGTTATTACGGCCTCTTTAATCCGACGCCTTTGCCGATAGGCGTGTGGGCGGACGCGCTCGCCTCCGCTCTGAATCAGAACTGCGGCGCGTGGCGCAATTCTCCTTCGGCCAGCATCGTAGAGGCGCGCGTCATCGCCTGGCTCTGCGAATTGATAGGCTACGGCGCGGAGAGCTACGGCACGTTGACGAGCGGCGGCTCGGAAGCCAACCTCGTCGCCTTGAAATGCGCGCGCGACAGAGCGCATGAGCAAGTCCGCAACAAAGGCGTACGCGCGGCGGCGGGCGATTTAGTGGTTTACGCTTCGGAACAGGCGCATTACTCACTCGAAAAGAGCGCGGACATTCTCGGCCTCGGACGCGAGAATTTACGGAAGGTGGCGACCGACGCGACTTTTCATATTGACCTCAATGCCTTGCGCGAAGCGATTGAGCTAGACCTCTCTGAAGGGCGCGTGCCGTGCTGTGTGGCGGGCGCGGCGGGCGCGACTTCGACCGGAATTGTTGACCCGCTCGAAAGTCTCGCGGACATCGCGCGCGAATATGATTGCTGGTTTCATGTTGACGCGGCTTATGGCGGCGCGCTCGCGTTCTCCGAAAAACATAAACATCTCTTGCGCGGCATAGAGCGCGCGGATTCCGTCACGATTGATCCGCATAAGTGGATGTTCGTCCCGAACGAGTGCGGCGCGACGCTGGTCAAAGCGGGCGGGCGCGTCCTCAGAGACGCCTTCGATATTACGCCCGAATACTTGAGCGAGAATCGCGGCGGCATGGATGTCGAATACGATTTCTTTCGTTACGGGCAACTCGGCACGCGCCGTTTCAATGCCTTGAAAATCTGGATGGCTCTCAAACTCCTGGGCGCGCGCGGCTACGCTGAGATTATCGAGCGGCACATCGAGCTGACGCATTATCTGGCATCAAAGCTTGATGAGTTGCGGGATTTCGAGCGCACGGGACAAGTGGAAACAGCCGTCTGCTGCTTTCGCTTTCTGCCGGAGGCGGCGAGCCGTTTGGATGAAGCCGCGCTGGATAAGTTACAGCATGCTCTTCAACAGCGTATCGAGCGAAGCGGCGAGGCCTGGATTTCCACGACCGTCCTCAAAGGCCGCCGCTTCCTGCGCGTCAACATCAATAGTTTTCTGACAGAGCAGCGTCACATAGATGATCTGTTAGAATTGCTCACGCGCGAGAGCGCGAAAGCGCTTGACATCACACCGCAGAGACGCAGAAACGCAGAGGCATGAAAGATTCAGAAAAACCCAAGCAGTTCACATATTTCTTTAACTTAGTGGCTCTCTCCGCGTCTCTGCGCCTCTGCGGTGAATATATAACTGGCAATTTGAGCTAGTTAGTAAAAACGAGTATGCGAAGCCTGTCTAATCTTATCGAGAACAATCGCGCATGGGCTGAACAGATCAAAGCTCATGACCCGCACTTTTTCCAGAAACTCTCCGAGCAGCAGTCGCCCGAATATGTGTGGATCGGTTGCTCGGACAGCCGCGTCCCCGCGAATCAAATCGTCGGACTCGCGCCGGGAGAGTTGTTCGTTCATCGCAACGTGGCGAATGTCGTGGCGCACACGGATTTGAATTGCCTCTCGGTGATACAATTCGCGGTGGATGTCTTAAAGGTCAAACACATCATCGTGTGCGGGCATTACGGATGCGGCGGCATCAGCGCGGCATTCAATAACGACCGGCTGGGGCTGGTTGATAACTGGCTCAGGCATGTGCAGGACGTGTTGAAAAAGCACGAAACTCTGCTCGCGCGTCTCCCTGACAAGCAAGCGCGGCTGGATCGGCTTTGCGAGTTGAATGTGATTGAGCAGGTGTCGAACGTGTGCCAGACGACGATTGTGCAGAACGCTTGGAAGCGCGAGCAGGACTTGGCCGTGCACGGGTTGATTTACGGATTGCGCGACGGCCTGTTGCGCGATCTGAATATCCACACGTCGCATCAGAACGAGTGGGCGGCGGTCTATTACAACGCCATCGCGGCTGCCGGGATGGCGACATGAGGCGATTGTTTTTGCCTTCTGCCTGGATTTAAGGAGCAATAAGCTATGAACATTAAAAGAGCTTCACACGTCATCGCCTTGACGGCGGCTTTTCTCCTCGCTGCTTCGATCTTAACCGTCTCCCATGCGCAATCGAACGGCACGCGCTCCTTGCCTGCGATCAGGACGCGCGCGGAGTTCGACCTGCTGTCGCGCGTCTATCATCAGGGCACGCCCTACGCTTTGCCGCACATTCTGTTCGTCATTGACCGGCAGGACAAGAACCGTATTTATTACGTCAACTCCAAGCTCTATACCTTTCATCAAGATTTCGTCAACGGCACGTATCTCTCTTTGGAGCGCGGCGACGAGTTTTTCAAGAACACGTACATCAATCCCAATCGCCGCTTTATCCTCGGCACGCTCGCTTACCAGACGCCCGTCAAGCGTTGGACGTTCGAGTTCTGGGAGGGCGATCTGATTTCGCCCGACCAGATGAAGCTGACTTACGAGATCGTCAACAAGACTTTCTTCGAGCCGGTCGCATACAAGCCCAACTCTCTGCGTCAGGAGGAAGCTTCGGCTTTAATCAGCGGGATACAGCGCGTGTTGCAGAGCGATATTGCGAAGGAGCAGGAATATCAGGCGCTCAATCTGGCGCGTGGCATCGGGCGCATACACATCATCGAAAAGCTGGACGAGCATGTCGAGATAGGCTTCAACGAGATTCTGGTTCTCAATGAAGTGCCGATTAGTTTGCCGCCCGTCGCGGGCATCATCACGGCCAAGCCCTCTACGCCGCTCTCGCACATCAACCTGCTGGCGAAAGGCTGGGGCGTCCCGAACGCTTACATCAAAAACGCGCAGGAGTTGTTCAAGGGTTATGACGGGCGTTGGATTATTTTGGAGACTTTGCAGGACAAGTACAACATTAAGCTCGCGGATAACAATGCGTTAAAGGATTATCAAGACCGTCTGATGATGCGCAAAGCCCTGATGACGCCGCGCTTTGATCTGACGGTCAAACGCTTAGCCTCTCTGCGCGAGCAGCGCAAGGACGACATCATCGCTTACGGCGGCAAGTCCGCGAACCTGGGCGAAGTGATGAACGCGCGCCTGCCGGGCGTCGCCGTGCCGAACGGTTTCGGGATTCCTTTTTACTACTACGACCAGTTCATCAAAGAGAACAATCTGGAAGACTCCATCTACGAAATGATGAACGACCAGAAGTTCGTGCATGACCCGGCCTACAGGCGCGTGCGCTTGGAGGAGATGCGTGCGCGGATACAGGCGGGCAAAGTGAATGACGGATTACGCGCGGAGGTCTTGCGTCGTCTCAAGACCGAGTACGCGGGCAAAGGAGTTTTCGTCCGCAGCTCTTCAAACTCGGAAGACCTGCCGAACTTTAGCGGCGCGGGACTCTACACGACCGTGCCGAATGTGAAAGAGGCTGAGCAAGTCATCGAAGCGATTAAGACCGTGTGGGCTTCATTGTGGAACTTCGAGGCTTACGAAGCCAGAGAGCGCGCGGGCGTGGATCACTCGAAAGTTTACATGGGCGTGCTCATTCAAGAGGGCATCAACTCCGAAAGCTCCGGCGTGATGATTACGACAGACCCTTACAATCACGAGAACGCGGACGCGATTTACATCAGCGCGAAACGCGGCCTCGGCATCAAGGTCGTCGAGGGCAAAAAAATCGCGGAACAGATTCTCTTCGCGCCGAAGAGCAACGCCGTGCAAATCCTGACGCGTTCGGCTGAAGACAGCCTCTTGACTTTCGATGAACAGGGCGGCGTCAAGGAAGTTCCGATTACGGGCGACCGCGCCGTCCTGACGGATGAAGTCGTGCGCCGTCTGGCACGCGCCGCCGCCCTCATCAAAGATGTCTTCGGAGGCAGGCAGCAGGACATCGAATGGGCTTACATGCGCGGGCAGATTTATATCATTCAGTCCCGCCCGTTTATCGTGGGAAGCTAAACGCAGGGATGAGTGATAAGTGATGAGAAAAGGTATTAAGGTGATGCGTGTGAGATTGAATCGTCTGTTCGTCGGCGCGGTGTGTTGCTTTGTCGGCCTTGCTTTTTACGGTTGCGCGAATGAGCCGACGCTGAATACTTCGCCGACGACGAATGCGCAGAACGGGACGGCAAAGCCTTCGCCGTCCGTGCCTGTCAGCTCGAACGCTCCGGCGAGTCCGTCCGATTCGCCGAGACCGCCGGGCGGCGAACCTATCGACACGTCCAATCTCGATAAAGAGGTCGCGCGGGCTGCAAAGGCTTTGAAGCAGAAGCCGAATGATGTTGAAGCGCGCGCGTCTCTTGCTCATGCCTATCTGGCACGCGCCGACGCGCTCAAAACGGCCAAACAATATCGCGCCGCCCTCGGCGATTATCGCCGCACGCTCAAATACGATCCCGACAATGCAGAGGCGCGCGAGATGTCCGAGACGATCATCAGTATCCTTCAAGTCATGAAACGCGACGTGCCCGCCGAAGGCCAGGAGCCTCCGCCCCTGCCATTCAAAAAAGAGGGCGAGAAGACTAAACAGATGCGCCAAAGAAAACTCTCTAGAGCGGCTGAAAAATGAATGTGATAACCCTGTAGGGACAAGCCCTGCCCCTACAATTTCATCCTTCCGTCTTCATCCTTGCTTTGGCGTTGTGCCCTTTTTGGCGGGACGTTTACGTTCGCTGGTGCGTGTGCCGCCGGACTGTTCGTATTGCGAGGAGTCCGGGCCGAGGGTAGCGCGGAAACCGCTACGGGCGCGCGTGTTGATGCTCGCCAGTTCGGCTGCCTGCGCGTTCAGTTCGTTGATGAGAGCCGTGAACTGCGTGCGCAGGGTCCCAATCTCATTGCGTTTCTGCGATCACTGCATCAGATGAGTGTTTAGTCGCCATTGGTTTTCTCCTTTTTGAGGTTAAGAAGGTTAATGAGAAGCTCAAATACTCAAACCGATATGTGACAGAGGCGAGGCATGAGGTTTGAATTTTGAGCGGGCTAGCGCAAATATTCAACCGGACGATTGGAAATTTCAACGGGCAGTTGAAAAAAGAAGATGCTCAGTTGAAATCTTCAACCACTCAGTTGAAAACTTCAACTGACGTTCCTTCCTTTTCAGCTAGCTGGTTAAATGTTTCAACTGAGGCGTTGAAGATTTCAACGAGCTTTCCCTAATTTCAGGAAGGCATACCCATTATTTAAACTGACGCGTTGAAACATCTAATGTGTCCGGTCGAATGGGCGCATTATGCCACTAATCAAAAGGGCTGCGCATTAAAATTTTTTGGCGTCAATATTTGACTCATTGATGAGACAGGCCATAGGCTGCTAGTCGCGGTCTAATAGTATTCGGCGTTTGCCCTTGATTTCTGTGTTGGATTCTTTTGGAGGATAACTAAATGAGATTAACTTTAATTTCGCTCACTCTGATTTTATGTTTCGGTTTTTCCGTTTCGGCTCAAGACGTTGATAAAATGCCGACGATTGCCGTTACCGGAACGGTTGAGCTGGAAGTTGTCCCGGATGAAGTTGTTTTTTCTCTTGAAGTCACGAAACTCGATAAAGACCTGCAAACCGCTAAACGTCTTAATGATGAGAGCGTCAGCAAAATTTTAGAGTTGACGCGCCGCTTTGGTGTGACGCCGCAAAATGTCAAAACTACCGCCATTACGGTTGAAATGAAATACGAAACTGTGCGCAATCAGAAGACTAAAATTTATGACGAGGACGGCGACGAAGTTGTCAAAAGGGTTTTCAAAGGCTATGAGATTTCAAAAACCGTCGTCGCCAGACTAACCGACGTTTCGCGCTTTGAGGAATTTTTTGAGGAGGCTTTGAAAACCGGAGTTACCGAAGTTAGCAATGTCGGCTTTGAAACGTCAAAATTTCGAGAATATAAAATTCAAGCGCGCGAGCTAGCGTTGAAAGCCGCTCGTGAAAAAGCGATTGCGATGACGGCGGCAATTGGACAGACAATCGGAAAGGCTATTTATATCGGGGAGGGCGAGGGAATTGTATCTGTCGCAAACCGTAGCAATAATTTTGTCATCACCGGCCAGGATAACAATGACAATAGATCAACCGGTAACTTTCAAGGTGTGACGACGACGTTTGCGTTAGGAGCAATAAAAGTTAAATCAAGCGTGACGATTATATTTTTATTAAATTAAAGACTCATGTTCGACGACTCATTCAACCGGAGCGCGCACAAGGAGAATTTTTCAGGTAAAGTTAATCATGACTCAAAATATTTTCGCTGAAAAAATCCTGGCAGGCCGCGTGGCTTTTGTGACGGGCGGCGGGACGGGCATCACGGGCGGCGTGGCTCGCGCGCTGGCCGAACATGGCGCGCGGGTCGCGCTCGTCTCCAGACGGCTAGAGCATCTCGAACCGGCTGCCGAAAAGATTAACGCGGAGGGCGGCGAGGCTTTCGCGGTCGCGGCGGATGTGCGCCAGCCCGAAGAGGTCGAGCGAGCTATTCATCAAACGGTCGAACGCTTCGGCCAACTGGACATCTTAGTCAACGGCGCGGCTGGAAATTTTCTGTGCGCGGCTGAAGAGCTGTCGCCGAACGGCTTCGGGACGGTCGTTGATATAGACTTGAAGGGCACGTTCAATGTCTGTCGCGCGGGCTTTGCGGAGCTGAGTAAGAGCGGCGGCTCGATCTTGAACATCAGCGCGACGCTGCATTACCTCGGCACGCCTTATCAACTGCACGTCTCTGCTGCGAAGGCCGGGGTTGACGCTTTGACCAAAAATCTAGCGGTCGAATGGGGGCGGCACGGCATACGCGTCAACGCCATCGCGCCCGGCCCCATCGAAGACACAGAGGGCATGTCGCGCCTCGTTCCCGAACAGGTCAAAGAGAAGCTGAAACGGAGCGTTCCTCTCGGTCGTTTCGGACGTATCCGGGATGTGGAGCAGGCGGCGATCTTCCTCTGCTCTGACGCGGCGAGCTTTATCAACGGCGCGGTTCTGGTCGTGGACGGCGGGCAATGGCTGTCGTCAAAGGCTCTGGGATAAATTCAGAAGAAGAAGTCTCACGCAAAGGCGCAAAGACGCAAAGAAAAGCTTTAAATCTCTTCTTTGCGTCTTTGCGCCTTTGCGTGAGAAAGATTTCTTTGTGCTTATGGCGTGGTCTGCTGTTGAAGCATATTCATAGGCGTTGGGGCGGGGGGCGCGCTTGAGTCAGCCGGTTTGAGCGCGTCATCGGGCTTCTGCGCGAGGACGCTTTGCGCGACCAGGAGCCGCGCGAGCAGGCGCACCTCGTAACGTTGAAACCTCTCCGCAGCATCGCGCGTGCGCGTGAAGTTAGCGCGAGCTAAGGTGTTCAAATCCCTGCCGTACTGCGTTTGGAAAGCTTCGACCATCTGGACGAAGGGTTGAATCACCAGCTCGTCGTCGCGCACCGCGTCCTCTTCGGCGAAGAACTCGCCGAGTAAAATTCCCGCCGCGATAATCTCATTCAACTGATCTATCGAAGGCTCAAGAATCGCAAAGCTCTGATCCGTGTCAACCACCGCATAGGCGCGCGCGATTTGCAGTTGAGCGAAAAGCTGGCGCGAATATTTGGGGCGGCTGGGGCTGAGATTGCGCGCCTCTTCGAGCAGTTGCAGCGAGACCTTTTTGTCGCCGCTCCGCGCGACCGAGGCGGCCAGTTGAGCCAGCGCCGCGATCCGTTCCTCGTTTGAAGAAACGCCCGCCAGATATTTCCGCGTCTCATCCATTTTGCCCTGCGAGGCGGAAGCGGCCAGAGCTTGACGGTCAAGCTCTTTGAGCATCTGCGCGCGCTGCTCGGTGTCCGTGATGTGCTCCGTGATGATTTGACGCGCGCGGTCTGTCTTGCCCTCGTTGGTCAGCTTGAAGGCGGCCTGACGATAATATGCCTCGCGCAATCCCTGCTCGGCTTTGTCGGCGGCGGCGAGCAAATCGTCCACGCTGCCCGTCTCCATCAGCTTCTGATATTGCTGCCACGATTCAGCCTCTTGCTCGGTATCCTCCCCATCGTCGCCGCCGCCCTCCTGCGCATTCTTGCGGCGAAGCTGCTGTGCGCGCGCGGGCGCATACTTTTCAAGCTGCGGTATCAGAAAGCCGATGTCCATGTATCGCGCGTACATCTCGGGCGGAGCATTTAAGGCTGCGGTGGCGAGGAGTTCGGCCAACTCGCGCAGTGATTGCTCGGAGAGGAGCGGCTTGCTCTCCTTGTCCGCGCTCTTCTTCTTCGGCTGTTCTGCGGTCGCCATCTGCAACAGTCTGGCGGCGACGTTGTAAGCCTCTTGACTCGTTGAGACGGTCGTCGTTTTGAGCTTGGTCAGAATATCGCCCGCCAACTGCGAGGCTGCCTCCGCGTCCTTCTTTTGAATCTCTTCGAGCAGGTTCGGCAGGTTATAAGAGAAGCCTTTAGCCAGACTTTTGCGCGCCATCTCGACCGCCTGCGCAGGGTCCTTCTGAGCGATGACGGCGGCGAGGCGCGCTTCAAATTCCTCTTCGGTATCAGCCGGGTTAGAGCCGTCATTCTTTTTCTGTGCCGGAGCGGGGCGCGTCTCCTCAAGCAGCGCGCGGGCGAGGCGCGCATCAAAGCGCGCGACTGAGAAGAGCAGCTTTTCGCGTAGCTGCCCGCGCTCCATCTTCTGACGATAACCGCGCGGCATCTCTTCCACGTCCGGCTCGTTCATCACCGCGCGCAAGTCAGCCGCCGCGTTCTTAAACAGGTTACGCGCCTGCGGCTCGTCATATTGCCAGAGCAGCAGGGCGGCGTTGATCGAAACGTACGCGCGATTCTGCGGCAGCGTCAGCCGCTCGCTGTCTTTGACGACGGCATCGAGCAACTCCAGAGCCTGCGCCGTCAGCTTCTTCTGAGCCTCTGCCTGCTGCTCTTTACTCGTCTTCGTCGCGGCTGCGGGAGTCTGCGCCGGAGCGTTTGCCGTGACGAACAGGACGATGATGAGTAAGGATAAAAGCTTCTTAACGAACATACTATTCTCCGAAAAGTTTGGACGTAAGGCGACGCATGATTTTGTAGAAGTAACAACGCGTTGAGCAAGGCCGCGACCGTGTGATGAGTCCGATAGCCGGAATACAAACGACTGGGGAAGGCCGCCGGGCGTCAGCAAACCGCTTCCTGACGGCACGCGCAGCATTGTAAATGAGTTCCGCTTGATGCGCCAGTGCGCGAGTCATGTATACTGAAAGACGTGTTTGACCTGTCTCCCTCAACCTTTGAAGAATTTCTGCGCGAGGCCGGGCGCGGCAACGTCGTCCCCGTAGTGCGGAGCGTGCTGGCGGATTTGCAGACGCCCGTCGGCGCGTTGATGCGTCTCTCAGTTGATGCGCGTTACGCTTTCCTGCTCGAATCGGTCGAGGGCGGCGAAAGGGTCGCGCGTTACTCCTTTCTCGGCGCGAATCCGCAGATGATCGCGCGCGGTCGCGGCCCGGATACGATTATCGAAAAGTACGGCGAGCTGGAGAGCTTGCGCGGCGTGCGCGTGATGGATTTTGTGCGCGACTATTTCGGCGAGCGCGAGCTGGCGCGGCGCGGCGGCCTCGCCCCTTTGGCGGGCGGCGCGGTCGGCTATCTCTCTTACGATGCGGCGCGCTGGTTCGAGCCTTCGCTGGACATCGCGGCGGACGATGAAGGGGAAGCGGCGGACGACGCCGTGTGGATGTTCTATCGCACGGTGCTCGCCTTTGACCGCGTGCGCCAGCGCATGGAGATAACTTCGGTCGTCTTAACCGAAGAGGCCGAAGGCAGCCACACGCGCCTCAAAGAGCTTTACGAGCGAGCCGTCCGTGAGACCGCGCGAATTGAAAAAGTTCTCTTCCGTGATGCTCCGCCAAACGCCGCGCACGGCTCATCCCTTGAGGTTCAGCACGAGGCGGAAGCTGACTTTCAGTCGAACTGGGCGCGTGAGGATTTTGAAGAGGGCGTCCGTCAAATCAAGGAGCACATCGCCGCAGGCGATTGTTATCAGGCAGTCCTCTCACAGCGTTTCGCCAAACGCGTCGAGGCCGATCCCGTCTCAATCTATCGCGCCCTGCGCGCGACCAATCCTTCGCCGTACATGTATTTTTTGCGCGCGGGAGACGAGGCGATTATCGGCGCGTCGCCAGAGATGCTGGTGCGTTGTCGCGGGCAACGGCTCGATTACAGGCCGATTGCGGGGACGCGAAAACGCGGCGCGACCGAAGCCGAAGATTGGATGTTCGGCGAGGACATGCGGACGGATGAAAAGGAAGTGGCGGAGCACATGATGCTGGTTGACCTGGGGCGCAATGATTTGGGACGTGTCGCCGAATACGGCTCGGTCGAGATCGGCGAGTTGATGGAGGTCGAACGCTATTCGCACGTTCAGCATCTTGTCACGACTCTTCGCGCGCGTCTGCGCGAGGGCTTTGATCGCTTTGACGCGCTGGCCTCTTGCTTTCCTGCCGGGACTGTGACGGGCGCGCCCAAGCTGCGCGCGATGGAGATCATACGCGAGCTTGAGCCTGACCGTCGAGGCGTCTACGCGGGCGCGGTGGTGTATACCGATTACGCCGACAATCTCGATTCGTGCATTGCGATTCGCACGATACACATGCGCGACCGGTGGGCTTCGGTGCAGGCGGGCGCGGGCATCGTCGCCGATTCAGTTCCCGCGCGCGAATATGAAGAGACAGTCAACAAAGCCCGCGCGCTCGTCAAAGCGATAGAGATGGCTGAAAGGGGATTATAAAAGTGCTCGATAAAGTTTTCACCGCAGAGACGCAGAGACGCAGAGAGGAAATAAAAATATTCAGGAAGGCGGAAACTGAAAGAGCAGCTCGCTTAAATTTCTTTCTTTCTACTAAATTGTTTTCTCTGCGTCTCTGCGCCTCTGCGGTTATATTTCTATGTCTAGCTTGCGTCACGGCATTTGGGCAGGAGGCGACAGCACCGAAGAAGAACAACGCGCGCCCGCCTGAGACGGTGACAAATGCGGCTGAGCCTTTTGACGGCGCGTCGGTCGAGAAGATGTCCGGGCAGTGCGTGACTTTGGAGACGGAGGCCGGAGTCATCGAGATCGAGATGCTCGCAGAGGCCGCGCCTGAAAGCGTTCGCAACTTCCTGAACCTCGCGGCGACCGGAGCTTTCAATACGACGACCTTCAGCCGCGTCGTCAAAGACTTCGTCATACAGGGCGGCAATCTTTCGACCAGTCAGACGCAAACGCCCGCGCTCATGCAAAGAGCGAGGCGCACGATTCCTGACGAACCGAACGCAGTCAAGCACGAGCGCGGCATCGTCTCGATGGCGAGACCCGACACGCCGAACGGCGCGACGACCAGTTTCTTCATCCTCGTGGGCGACGCTCCGCATCTGGACGGAAAGTTCGCGGCCTTCGGACGCGTCAAGCGCGGGATGGAAATCGTGGATGCGATCAACAAAGCTCCGGCCAACGGCGAGAAGCCGGACAAGCCCGTTCGCCTCACGCGCGCAGTCGTCGCCGCGTGCGCCAGGTGAAGATGAAAGCGAAAATGAAAGGGAAGCTTGGGCGATAGTGATGTGTAGATTCGTAAACGCGTTGAGACGAACGAAAGCTTTTCTCTCATGCATCTTTGCGCCAACGCGCACGCGCCTTGCGTGCTTCACACTGCTGCTGCTCGTCATGCTGGCTGGCTGTATTGACCAATCGAAGATCGTGCCGAATCCTGAGACTGCGCGGCGCGAGCTGGCTCTGAAGGGCATCGAGTATGACGAAAAGAGTTTTGTCGAGAACGCGAAAAACGGCGAGGTCGTCAACGTCAAACTCTTTCTCGCCGCCGGAATGAATCCGAACGCGAAATCCGACAAAGGCGACACCGCGCTCATCGCCGCCGCGAGCAACGGCAAGACGGATGCCGTCAACGCCCTTTTGGCCGGAGGCGCGGACATTAAAGCGACGGATGCGAAGGGCTTGACCGCGCTCATGCGCGCCGCGCTTGAAAGCCGTGTCGAAGTCGTCAAAGCTCTGCTCAAGCAGGGCGCGGATGTGAACTCAATGGGAAATGTCGGAGCGACCGCTTTGATGTACTCCGCCTTCAACGGCGATCAGGCCGTCTGGCAAACTCTGCTCGACGCGAAGGCGGACGTGAACGCGCGCGACAAGGACATCGGGACGGCTCTCGCGTGGGCTGCCGTTTATAATCAAGTTGAGCTGACGCGCGCACTGCTCGACAAAGGCGCAGACCCGAACATCAAAAACGACAGTGGCGGCACGCCGCTCATGATCGCCGCGTATAAAGGCAATCAGGAAGTAGTGCGCGCCCTGCTCGACAAAGGCGCGGACAAACGCGCCAAAGACAACGACGGCCTCACCGCCGAGAAGTGGGCTTTGAAAGGTCGTCATGACGAGACCGCGAAAATGTTGAGGTAGGAGAACTCAGAACTCAGAAGTCAGGAGTCAGAATCAAAACAGCTTGCCTTTCATTCTGAATCCTGAGTCCTGAGTTCTGAGTCCTGAGCTTGAAATGATTTTAGTCATAGACAATTACGATTCATTCACTTACAACCTCGTGCAATATCTGGGCGAGCTGGGCGAGGAGATTGACGTGCGGCGCAATGATGCCGTGACGGTCGAAGAGGTCGAGGCCGATTGTTGTCCGGATAAGATTCTGATCTCGCCGGGGCCGGGCACGCCCGACGACGCTGGCGTTTCGATGCAGATGATTGACCATTTCGCCGGACGGATTCCGATTCTCGGCGTGTGTCTGGGGCATCAAGCCATCGCGCGCGTCTTCGGCGGAAGGGTCGTGCGCGCGCCTGTCCTCGTGCATGGCAAGGCTTCGGAAATCTGTCATGACGGGAAGACGATTTTTGAGGGAATCGAGTACAGGTTTCAGGCCGGACGCTATCACTCGCTGGTCGTCGAGCGCGAATCGCTGCCCGATTGCCTGGAAGTCTCGGCGACCACGCCCGACGGCGTTATCATGGGCTTGCGCCACCGCGAGATGAAGCTCGAAGGCGTCCAGTTTCATCCCGAATCAATCCTGACGACCGAAGGCAAACGCCTGCTCTCGAATTTCTTAAAACTGTGAAAAGAGAGAACTCAGGATTCAGGACTCAGGATTCAGAATGAAAGACAAGCTCGCTTTATTCTGACTTCTGAGTCCTGAATCCTGACTCCTGCTTTTTATGCCCAGACCCGAATGGTTATCGACGACGCCCGCGCGTGAGGATGAAATGCAAGCTGCGGAGCAGAGCTTGCGCGCGCTGCTGCTGCGTCTGATGCGCGGCGAGGATTTGCGGCGCGAGGAGGCTGCGCGCCTGCTCGACTCACTGCTTGAAGGCGAAGCGACGGACGCGCAGATCGCCGCCGCGCTGGTCGCGCTGGCTGTCAAAGGCGAGACGGTTGAAGAGCTTGTCGGCATGGCTCAAGCGATGCGCGGGCGCGCTCTTCGCATACACTCTCGGCACGCCTGCTTCATAGACACAGCCGGAACGGGATCGAGCCATGCCAAGACTTTTAATGTTTCGACCGCCGCCGCTTTTGTCATCGCGGGCGCGGGGCTGCCGGTCGCCAAGCATGGCAGCCGCGCGGCGACGAGTCGTTCGGGCAGCGCGGATGTCTTGAGCGCGCTCGGCGTGGAGGTCTCGGCCACGCCCGAAGTTTCTCAAAAATGTCTGAACGAGGCGGGCATCTGCTTTATGTTCGCCCCGCTTTATCATGGAGCGACGGCGCGCGTGGCTGGCGTGCGTCGTCAACTCGGCGTGCATACGACCTTTAACTTGCTCGGCCCGCTCACGAATCCGGCGCACGCGCCGCGTCAGATTATCGGAGTCTGGCACGCCTCTCTGGTCGAGCCACTGGCGCGCGTGCTGGCGGAGCTTGGGACAGAGCGCGCGTGGGTCGTGCATGGCGCGGACGGGCTTGATGAGATAACGATTGCAGATAAAACTTTCGTGGCCGAAGCAAGAGAGGGAAGAGTCGAAACTTTCGAGATCACGCCGGGCGATTTCGGCTTTGAAGCTTCAACTCTTAAACACCTGCGCGGCGGCGATGCGGCGCAGAACGCAGAGATTATTCGCGCGGTGATTAACGGCGAGCGGCATGATGAAGCTCGCACGCTCGTCATCGCCAACGCCGCCGCAGCCCTACACGTCGGCGGCCTCGCCAACGATCTCTCGCACGCCGCGCGTCTGGCGGAACAGAGCATCGCCACTGGCGCGGCGCGCGACAAGCTGGAACAATTGATTGCAGCAACGAATAAGTAAAAAGGTAAAAGTGAGGCGGAAACCAAATTTTACAAAATTGCTTTTGTCCTGACTTTTACCTTTTGCCTTTTTACTTTTACCTTTTTGAGTTGTGGACTTTCTCTCGAACATTATTGAATTGAAAAAAGCGCGGCTCGCGCGGGCGCGTGAGTTGTGTTCGATTGAAGAGCTGCGCGGGGCGGCTCTTGAGGCGCGGCGTGTTGCGAGGCCGCACGCGCTTCGCGTCGCGCTTGAGGGCGAGGGCGTGAATATCATCGCCGAGATGAAACGCGCGTCGCCGTCGCGCGGAATGATTCGCGCGGACGCGCGTCCGGCTGACATCGCGCGGCTTTATGAAGCGGGCGGAGCGGCGGCTGTCTCCGTGCTGACGGAAGAAGATCGTTTTCGTGGCTCGCTCGAAGACCTGCGCGAGGTGCGCGCCGCCATCCGGCTTCCCATCTTGCGCAAGGATTTTATTTTTGAAGAGTATCAGCTTTACGAAGCTGCGGCGGCGGGCGCGGACGCGCTCCTGCTCATCGTCGCCGCGTTGGATGATGAAACGCTCGCGCAACTTCTTCATGTGACTGTGGATGAGTTGAAGATGGATGCTCTCGTCGAAGCGCATACGGCGGACGAGCTGCGCCGGGCGGTTGATGCCGGAGCAAAACTGGTCGGCGTCAATAATCGTAACCTGCATACCTTTGAAGTCTCGTTAGATGTCTCCGTGCAATTGGCGCGACTGATGCCGCGCGATGTCATAGCTATCAGCGAGAGCGGCCTGCACACGAGCGATGACCTCAAGCGGCTGCTCGCTGTCGGCTATAAAGGATTTCTTATCGGCGAAAGCCTGATGCGCGCGGAGCATCCGGCGGAAGCTCTGAGCCAACTGTTAACATCTTCCACTCTATGACCTTCATCAAGATTTGCGGCATCACGAATCCGGCGGACGCGCACGCTTCGATTGAGGCGGGGGCGAATGCCCTGGGCTTCAATTTTTACAGGCGCAGCCCGCGTTACATAGAGCCTGAGAAGGCTCGTGAGATTATTGAGCGGTTGCCAGCGACGGTGTTGTGCGTCGGCGTGTTTGTCAATGAGGCTGAGCCGCGAGAGGTCGCGCGGGTGGCGGATGTGGCGGGCGTGGGGGCAGTGCAATTGCATGGCGACGAGTCGCCGGATTATTGCCGCGCGTTGCAAGAGCGTTACGTCATCAAGGCTTTGCGCGCGGGAGCGGATTTCGAGCCTGTGCGTGCGATGGAGTATGAAACACAAGCTATTATGCTTGACGCTTTTTCGGCTACAACATATGGTGGGACGGGACGCACGGTTGATTGGTCGCTCGCGCGACGCGTGCGCGAGTTGACTTCAAAACTCTTTCTCGCGGGCGGCCTCTCGCCTGAGAATGTCGCGGCGGCGATTGCGGCGGTCACGCCTTATGCGGTTGACGCTTGCAGCAGTCTGGAATCCGCGCCGGGGCGCAAGGATGAGGAACGCGTGCGCGCTTTTATCTCAGCCGTGCGCGGCGTCGAATGTTAAACCTTGACGCCGCGCTCTCGTTTGAAGTTAGATGAGAAGCGTCGCTTTGATCATGCCCGGTTTTTTGTGAGTCCGAGATTCTCCCAATTATGAGCAAGACAGTTCGAGCTTCAAACACGGATCGCAGCCGCGATCAGGGACGCATTCTGCTTATCACGGATGACGCGGCCACAGCCGTTTACGGCGCGTCGCTCGAAGGCGCGGGCTTCGCCGTCGTCGGCGTGAGCGGCGGCGCGGCGGCTCTCGTCTCTTTGCGGCGGACGCGCCCGCATCTGGTCCTGGCGGATGTCAATCTCAAAGGCATCGGGGCGGAAGAGCTGGCGCGCATGCTCGCGCAGTCGCAGGAGAACGTGCCGCTCTTGCTCATCGGGCACACGGCCTCGACGGTGATTCGTCGTGAAGCGGCGATGACGGCTGGCGCGTTCGACTACTTCTGTCTGCCGCAGGAGTTGTCGCTCTTGGTTTCGCGCGCGGCGCAACTGGTCGCCATCAAGCAAACGATGGATCGCCTGCGCGCCGAAGCCGACCGCGATTACCTGACCGGACTGATGAACCGTCGCCGCTTTCGCACAGCCCTCGGACAGGAGGTCGAAAGATGGAGGCGTTACAACCTTCCGTGCGCGCTCGTTCTGGTTGACATAGATTTCATGAAGCGTGTCAACGACACTCATGGACATTCGGCTGGCGACCGCGTGATTCGGCACACGGCGAGCGCACTCGTCGAGTTGTCGCGCGACAACGACACGTCTGCGCGTTTGGGAGGCGAAGAGTTCGCGCTGCTGCTCGCGGGCGCGGACGACGCGCAAGCCTATGCCGCCGCCGAACGTCTGCGCCACGTCGTCTCTGACACTCCGGTCGAAGGCGTCGGCATAGTCACGGTCAGCCTCGGCGTCGCCTCCTGCCCCGCACACGCAATCAACGAACGCGCCCTCTACGCCGCCAGCGACGCAGCCCTCTACCGCGCAAAGGACGAAGGCCGCAATTGCACAGTCATCGCTCCGTTAATCGGCACAGCGCAGACGGCAACGGTATAAGCCGTAACGTGGATTGTTAGACTGCTGCAAGATGAATGCCTTTATCGCGCGCGTATTGCATGTGTTAAGATAGAATGCGTTTCTAACACAGGTTTTGGAGATTCTGATGTCAGCACACATTCAACCTCTGTTGACCATCGCCGATCTGGAGGTCATGCCGGATGATGAGAACCGGTATGAGTTGATGGAAGGAGAGATTATTGTGTCGCGCGCTCTCGGCCTCACGCATCAGAGGATTTTGACAAACCTATTGCTCATAATTGGCAATTATCTGGCTCAGCATCCTTTGGGCGAAGCCTTTGCGACGCCGGGCGTAATCTTTGACGAATACAATAGCGTGATTCCGGACATCGCGTTTGTGAGCCGCGAGAGAATCGCGTTGATTGCTTCGGGAGAAAGAATCACGGGCGCGCCGGAACTGATGATTGAGATTGTTTCTCCGGGCAGCGAGAACGCGAGGCGCGACCGCGTCGTCAAGCGACAGGTTTACGGTAAGCACGGCGTTCAAGAATATTGGGTGATTGACCCGGAAAACAGAACTCTTAAAGTGTATCGCTTGCAGCAGAAGTCGCTCGAATTATTTGCTACTCTAGCAGATCAGAATGAAGTCGCCTCGCCGCTCTTGCCGCATCTCAGCTTTCCGGCAATTAAAATCTTCAACGCTTAGAATCGAGTTATTCAAGGAAAGTAATTCCTATAATTCATAGACGCTTTGATGAGCGACGCAATCAACACACAACCGGACGAGCGCGGGCATTGGGGACAGTATGGCGGAAGATTTGTGCCTGAGACTTTGATGGCTCCGCTCGAAGAACTGGCCGAGGCTTACAGTGTCGCGCGCGCTGATGAGAGTTTCCAAAAAGAATTTGCCGGACTCTTGCGTGATTTCTCTGGACGCCCGACGCCGCTCTTTTACGCCGCGCGTTTGACGGAACATGCAAAGGGCGCGCGCATCTACCTCAAGCGCGAAGACCTCTCGCACACCGGCTCGCACAAAATCAACAATGCGCTCGGACAAGTTTTGCTGGCGCGCAGGATGAACAAGCGGCGCATCATCGCGGAGACGGGCGCGGGGCAGCACGGCGTGGCGACGGCGACTGTGTGCGCTCTGTTCGGGCTGGAATGCGTGGTCTACATGGGCGCGGAAGATATGCGGCGGCAGGAGTTGAATGTCTTTCGGATGCGTCTCCTGGGCGCGGAGGTGCGCGAGGTCTTGGCGGGCGCGCGCACGCTCAAGGATGCGATTAACGAAGCCCTGCGCGATTGGGTGACGAACGTCGCGGACACTTACTATCTGCTCGGCAGCGCACTCGGTCCTGCTCCGTATCCTCTGATGGTCAGAGATTTTCAGAGCGTCATCGGGCGCGAGGCTCGCGCGCAGATTTTAGAACAAGTGGGGCGTCTGCCCGACGCTCTCATCGCATGTGTCGGCGGCGGCTCAAACTCCATCGGCCTCTTTCATCCGTTCCTGCAAGATGAAGGCGTGCGGATGATCGGCGTGGAGGCTGGCGGGAGCGGCAACAAGTTGGGCGAGCATGCCGCGCGTTTCAATCAAGAAGGCGGCGGGCAGCCGGGCGTGTTGCAAGGGACGATGAGCTACGTCTTGCAAGACGAGCGCGGGCAGATTGCCGAGACGCATTCGATCTCAGCCGGACTCGATTATCCTTCGATTGGCCCCGAACATGCTTTCCTGCATGACACGGGACGTGTCCAATACGTTTCGGCTTCGGACAGCGAAGCCTTAGCAGCTTTTCAAACTCTCTCGCAGCTCGAAGGCATCATCCCCGCGCTCGAATCTTCTCATGCCGTCGCACATGCTTTGATGGTCGCAGGTGAGATGAAGCCGGAAGAAATTATTATCATCAATCTTTCGGGGCGCGGCGACAAGGACGTGAACACGGTCGCGGAAGCGATTGCAGGTGAAGCCGTATGAGCCGCATCGCCGGAGCTTTTGAGCGTTTGAAAAGAGAGGAGCGGCGCGGCTTTATTCCGTTCATCACGGCTGGCGATCCTGATCTTGAAACCACTCGCGCGCTTTTGATTGAGCTGGCACGCGCCGGCGCGACCGTCATCGAATTGGGCGTGCCTTTTAGCGACCCGATGGCCGACGGGCCTGTGATTCAGAGAGCTTCGGAGCGCGCGCTGAAACACGGTTTTGGAATCGCGGAGATTTTAAGCGTCGTCAGCCGTGCGAGGCTTGACGTGCCGGTCGTCCTCTTCAGTTATTTTAATCCCTTGTTTCGTTATGGCATCGAACGCCTCAGCCGCGAGGCGCGCGAGGCGGGAGTTGACGGCGTGCTCGTCACAGACCTTTCGCCCGAAGAGGCCGTCGAGGTTTCGGCCACGCTTCGAGCCGAGGGGCTTGAGATGATCTTTCTCGTCGCGCCGACTTCGACGGATGCGCGCCTGCGTCTGGTCTCGGAACGCGCGAGCGGTTTCATCTACGCGGTCGCGCGCGCGGGCGTGACGGGCGCGCGTGAGAGCATGAGCGCGGACGCCGAAACATTGGTTGCGCGTGTGCGCCGGGTTTCAGCTTTGCCCGTCGCGGTCGGCTTCGGAATCTCAAACGCCGCGCAGGTCGCGGATGTCTGGCGTTATGCTGATGCTGCCGTGGTCGGCTCTGCCATTGTGGCAGAGATTGAGAGATTGGCCGGAGCTTCTGATATAGTCTCGCGCGCCGGAGAGTTTGCGCGCAAATTGTTACCACAGAATCAAAGCGATTGAGCATGAAGAGATGATGAATTCTGCTGAAAGACAATCAAGAGGAATCGAAGCGGGCGCGGCGGTCTTGATCGTCCTCCACAGCCCGCGCGAAAAGTTGTGGGGCGTGCTCGATGAGATTAGCGCGGCGGGCGTCACCTTGCGCGGTCTTGACCTCAGCGCCTTCGATGATTGGACGAGCGCGGTCGCGCATGACGAGCCTTTTATCGGCTTCACAGATATGTTCCTGCCGATGTGGCGGGTGGAACGTCTGACGCGCGATGAGAGCGCGGGCGGCGTCCCTTCGATGACAGAGCAGTTTGAGCAGAGAACGGGGCGAAGTATTTTGGATTTTTGATTTGCGATTTTTGATTGGCGTGGCTTTGGGCTTTGAATCTAAGATTTAAGCTTTGAGATTCCAAATCAAAAATCCAATTTAACCTCCACATGCTCTAAAAAAACACTCGTAATCATTTGCGCCTTTTTTGCCGACGCCTGATGCCCTCATGCTTTGTCCGGCTTGGTAGTCTTTCCGGTAAGTCTAACTCGTCATCTGCTAAAACTTCCAAAGTTACATTTGCTGCTCGCGCGTATTGCAGAAGAATCTTGAGCGGTGGTTCTCGCTTGCCTAGCTCATATTCTGAAATCGTATTCTGCGCGATAAGCTCTCCCACACCTAGACGTTTAATAAGTTCATTCTGCGAAAGTCCTAAAGCCGTCCGAATCTGTAGAAGCTTTTCGGCTAGATATTCCGGCTTCGGACGCGCCCTTGTTCCCATCAGGATTGACCTCCTGACGGGAAGCAGACAAAACGCGGATTGCTTTTAACGGCATTTGCCGTTAATATCTGCTTGCTCAATTCATTCGCCGTGAGAATGAACCTTTCATTCCGAACGGCGATGCTCATTTACTCTTCTTTGAGATTGAGGGTTGAGCGACGCATTAGCCGTTACTGATTTTCAAAGACACTTAATCATAGCAGACAGTCAAGACCTCATAAAAGTTTTTCCATAGATCGAGACAGGAAGCGCGGAGGGGTGGACGCGCTTCCTGCCGCACATTCGCTAGGCCGCGCAGAGGGTGGCGAATGGTGCGGAGAGGCTGCCGTGACACTCCCACGTTCACGGCAGCCTCGCTTTGTGTCCGCTAGACTTATTCATCAAAAACTCGATCTGATGAATTAGTCGTGTAAAACTTGCACTTATTCATCAAAGCCCCTTCATGTGGCTTTGCACAAAATTAACACCCTGCACATAAATCAGGCGGTCTGCACAAAAATAGACCGCCCTGCACAAAAATCACTCTATCTCAGGTGCCGCTTAACTCTGAAGTTTAGTATGCGGTAACTGAGTCTGTTGATACCACATCTACTGATGCAACAAACACAACCTCCGCTGAAAACATGTATATGTCAGTATCTTCTTTCTTATCTGCTTTATAGAAGATAAATCGGTGATTCCCCCGATCATAGGTAAAGCTGTGCGCAAGCACATAATGTACGCTGCCATCTTTCAACAGCACTTTGAACCGTTTTTGCTCAGCTTGATTTTCGTTTGCCATATCTTATCCTTTCAGCAAGCTCGTGCGCGCCTTATAAGCCGCTACCTTTACCCATCATAACAGTCTGACGCTTTGTGCCCTCATCATCCGTAAAAGATATAGCAACCTCGTATGATTCGCGCCGCTCACCATCTTTAAGATGAATTAGCATATCATTATGAGTGGTTATATCATCATCGGTAATCCAGTCATTTTTTCTGTCATCCCAAAAATAAGTAGTATGTTTGACCGCTACCCGGCCACCCGGCGGGAGTGTTGAATGAACCGTATCAAACCTTATCTGTGCCCGAACATCTTCAGTTCTTTGGTGAACGTCTTTGTCAAGCCATATCTCAATATCCGGGATGTCTATGTAAGTGATAGTTGTATCACCTGTATTTCCCAACTCTAGCTGCATATCTGCGCCTGAACCAATCTGCACAGAAAGGTGATTATCCGCAGCATTTTTAGACATGAAATTTCTCCTTATCATTTTCAGATTTAGATCGTCGTATGCGCTTCATAACCCATTCGTGGTCGGGCATACACGGCAACTTGTCAGGCAGGTCAAGGTCATCATCAACAAGTAACTCCATCGGCACACCTGCCACACGCGCATACTGCAAGACAACCAGCATCGGTGGCTCGCGCGTGCCTGTCTCGTACTCACCTATGTGACCGCGATAAAGCGGCGTTCGCGTCTCACCTAACCGGTCAAACATCTGCTGCTGTGTGAGGCCGAGCGCAGTGCGTATCTGCCGCAGCTTAACGGCCATGCGTGCTGGTCGCGGGCGGCGTGAGCGTCCCATCAGTGTTGACCTCCTGATGGGGTGCATTGTCGCGCTTCCCTTTTGCCCCAAAGTAGGGGCAGAATATCTATGCAAACTACAGGTGGCCGGAATCCGTGTCGTTGCAGATTACCGGCGGCCTTCATCACGCCCGATGCAAGCCCGCGTTATGAATTGTCACGCCGGGATTATCGCAAAGGGGAGGCACTGACTACAACAAGGAGACATCAGATGCGCCGCATATCCCACGCTCGCCCTATCAGCTCAACGATCCTAATAATGATCGTCACAATACTGCTCGCCCTCGCGTGCGTGCCGGATGCTGTTGCGCAGAAGCGCAGCACACGCAAGCGCAGCCGCCCCGCACAAGCAACTGCACAGACGCCTCAACCGCCGCCCGCACCGCCGCAACGGTCACAAGAGGAACTTTTATATGAGAAGGAAATAGCGGCACTCAGGGCACTCACCCCTGAACAAAAGACAGGTATCGGGGAAGCTATCTGGAAAATGGATGAAGCCCAACGCACTTGGACGCTTGCATTAGATGAACGCCGATTTAGGGATACGTTGAGAGCTGCGCAGTCAAGCATCAATGCCGCCGATGAGATGTTGCCACCGGGCACCCTGCGCCGCACGATCCGCGCCGGGTGGGCGGCGATGCTTGATTCTTTAACTGCTTATGAATTTACGTTGCACGAAACTAATGTGGACGCAATGATGAAGATTATTGACCGCTATCAGCTTAGTACAACAGTCCCGGTGCAAGTCACGGCAGCAGTGATTAAGCGCGCTCAAACCTCTATTAGGGAGGCGCAACGGATCGCCGCAGATGCAGGCATTGAAACTAATGGGACTAAACTTGCTGCTCAAGTCCCGCAATGCACGCTGACCTTAGCGCAAGCTCCGGCGATACGCGGCTTCCGCCTGCGCATGACTTTGGCAGAGGTGAGAGCAAGATTCCCCACACTCCAAGTCAAAGCTGCTGCAAGAGAGGGTTATACAGATGCAACTATTTATGCTCAGGAGTTACGGGGTAACACAGATTTTAAGGGCATCAATAGAGTAACACTGCAATTTTTAGATAATCGCATCACCTTTATTGCAGTTGAGTATGATGACTCTGTTAGATGGGATAGCGTTGATGAACTCCTGCCGTCCTTAACATCGTCACTTGGCCTACCCGGCCTTAGTGCCTGGCGAGCATCCTTTCCGCAGGATGATGGCGGTCTAAGGGCTAAACGACTAACCTGCGATGGTTTTCAAGTTGATGTTTGGACATTGCTCAATACGCAGATACTCTTTACTGATCTAGCCACACCGGAGGCGCAGAGGATACGTCAGGAAAAAGAGAAGGTTGAGCAGGAACAAAAGCAACGCAGAGATTTTAAGCCTTAAATACTTCCGTCAGGAACAGGTCATTTATAGCACCACAAAGTGTCTGCGACTATTTGCTGTAGATTGCAGATTGTAGTCTGTTGCCGTCAGTGGTATGCTCTTAGCACGCAGCACGCCGAGGGAAACGGCGTAGACTTGTAAAGGATGCACTGGCTTGAACTGAGGATTGTTCGGGAGTGCATCTTTTTTTGTTTACGGGTAGGTAGAGGGCAGGATATGAGCTAAGACAAAACAACAGCGGCGAGAGTCATGGATTGCAGCCCGTCTCTCGCCGCCGCTATCAGCTTGTGCCCCTGTAGCTCAGTGGATAGAGCATCCCCATCTCAAGGGAAAGACGCTCGTTCGAATCGAGTCAGGGGCATCACCTATCAAACCAACCGCCTTTGGCGGCAAGCTTGACGTGTGTTGGTATAGCACACGCGCACAGGGAAGTCCACTATGAAACGCCGTGCTTGCGAGAATCTAACCCCTTTATTCCCTTCGTTTTACGAAGAACTTAAATCTTCCATTTACAACGGTTTAGGGGTAAAATGTGGGCATGATTTGACAAGGAAATGCCCGGCAGATTGTGCAAACAATCAACCGGGCTATATCAACCACAACGCGATTGCTCACGGTGTAGCCGAACCATCTTCATTGTGCAGCAGGAGCGTAGAAAGCGCAAGGTGCATCATGGAGGCAAGACAAGTCAGAGGGCTAGAGATAGCCACGCATCATCCCATCACTAGCGAGGGCGGCGTCTGGATCGTCCCGTCACAATCAAGCTCAAAGCAGTACACCGTCAACCTGCATATTCAATCCTGCACCTGTGCCGACTATGAGGCGCACAGGGTCAAGTGTAAGCACATTTATGCCGCCGAGTTTGCCCTGCAACACGACCACGGCGTAACGCTGCCTGAGCCGGATAAACGGGTCAGGCCAACATACCGGCAGGAATGGCATGAATACAATCTGGCGCAGACGCACGAGAAAGCAAAGTTTCAAGAGCTGCTTTACGAGCTGTGTCAGCGCGTCATAGACCTGCCGCGTAAATCAGTCGCGGGGCGCAACCGCCTGCCGCTAGGCGAGATGATCTTCTGCGTGGCCTTTAAGGTCTATTCAACTATCTCCGGCAGACGTTTCATCTCTGACTTATGCGAGGCCAAACAGCGCGGATACATTACACAGACGCCGCACTTTAACTCGCTGTTCAATTACCTTGAGCTAAAGGAGATGACTGCTTACCTGAAAGAGATGATTGTGGAGACCAGCCTGCCGCTGACAACCGTTGAATCGAACTTTGCGGTTGACAGCACCGGCATCTCCACAGGTCGCTATCAAAAGTGGGTTGAGGTTAAATGGGGCAAAGAGCAGATCATCAATCACAAGGACTGGGTTAAGTTGCACCTGACGTGCGGCTGCAAGACTAATATCGTCACCGCCGTCATAGTCACTGACGCACACGGCGGTGACTGCCCGCAGTTTCAGCCGTTAATCGAGGCCACGGCAGAAAACTTTGTGATGAATACGGTTGTCGCTGACAAAGCCTATTCCTCGAATGATAATCTTAAACTTGTCTTGCTTAAAGGCGCGCAGCCTTACATCCCTTTCCGCTCAAACGCTACTGCGTCAGACAGGCGGCAGAGTTCCGTTTGGAAGCGAATGTATTACCGCTATATGTATGAGCAGGATACCTTCAAGCGGCATTATCACCAGCGGTCTAATGTTGAGACCACGTTCAGCATGATAAAAGCTAAGTTCGGGGAGCGGGTGCGGAGCAGGACGCAGACGGCGCAGACTAACGAGGTCTTATGCAAGGTGCTGTGTCACAATCTGTGCTGTGTGATTCAGTCAATGTACGAGCTAGGGCTTGACGTTGATTTTTGTGCAGAATCGCCGCTTGCACAAAAATTAGAGTAGTTGCACAAAAATTAGCCTTTTTTCCTGTATTCTTGTGCAACGCCCCTTCATGTGGTAACGAAGTTACCACTGTATACTTCGTTACCACTCCGGCTAGAATCCTTTATTTATTGCATAAAATCGCTAAAAGACTGTTTTGAGGGGTAAAGATGGATACCTCGTA
This sequence comes from Pyrinomonadaceae bacterium, assembly GCA_036403295.1. Taxonomy (GTDB): domain Bacteria; phylum Acidobacteriota; class Blastocatellia; order Pyrinomonadales; family Pyrinomonadaceae; genus JACMLC01. Next base: position 229 of record DASWRG010000014.1, on the reverse strand, counting down.
TGCATTTGTGTGGAGACGGGGAGGCTGTCTGGAAGAGGGCTTTGTTTGGCTTCAAGTTGTTTGTTTGATTGGATTTAGGTTGGGTGGTGAGGGGTCTTAATGGTTGTGGCACGCGTGTTGTAATAGTAATGGTCAAGCGAGAGAGGGAAGAGAGAGACCAGTAACCCGATTGACCCAAACTAAAAATTCTGAAAGAGGAGATTAAGACAATGCGTAGAATCAAAAGAAT
>DASWRG010000013.1:0-34766 GCA_036403295.1 Pyrinomonadaceae bacterium | reverse complement strand
ACGCTTATCCTTTTCGACGATGGCGACTTTTAAGCCCAACTGCGCGCCGCGAATCGCCGCCACATAACCGCCCGGCCCGCTGCCGATAACCGTGACATCGTATTGTTCCGTAGCCAATGTTCTTCTCCTAAAGACGTGATGAGGGATGAGTGATGAGTGATGAGAGAAAGACGAACAGCTTGTCTTTCATCCCTCATCCCTTATCCCTCCGCTCTGAATTTTTCCACCTGCGCCGCGTGATGCGGGAGATGCTTGATGGTGACGCCTTCTATGTATTTGTAGGCGAGCGCGCTTTCGTCAACTTCATCGGGCAGGGAGGCGATGGCCTCTTCGATGCGCGCGTGCGCGGCGTCAAACTCTTCGCGCAGCTCCCGGAAGGAGCGTCCCTTGCGCTCCTCTACGACGCGCGCGTTGAAGTCGTCAATCTGTCCTTTGTCGAGACGGCGCGGCTGCCATGTGCCGTTCTGAATCTCAGACACGATTCGCGCGCCCTCTAATTCCCACGCGTTGATGTGCGCGAGCGCGTCTTTGACAGACCATTCGGACGTGAGACCTGCGCGCGACGCGCTCTCTTCGCCGAGGCCGTCCAGAGCATTGATTAACTTCTCTCGCGCCTCGCGGACGCGCTCCTGTAGCTCAGTCTTCAACATAGCGTTCTCTCATCTCCTCTCATCACACGCGAGGTCGCGCGAACCACAACGCGCAAATATCCCCACAGCTTCCGGCTCTCTCTGAGATAGAGAAAGCGGGGCACACAGTATTCGGTTGAGTTTCGCCGCCGGTCATGAAAAGCTGATTATAATCCGTCCGGCGTTTTTCGGCTAATGCAGAGAAGAAGGTAAAAGGTAAAAGGCAGGCGGAAACCAGCTTTTGATGAAATTGCTTTTGTCCGAACTTTTGCCTTTTACCTTTACCTTTTTAGTTGTGAGCCTACTCTATCTTAAAAGTATCTTCCCAATCCTTGACCAGCTTTTCGAGCTTCGACTTGAAGGCTTCGTCCTGTAGGCTGACGCTCATGTGTTTGATCTCAAGACTTTTGATCGCCGTGTAGTCCTGCGTGTAGCTGTCCACCATCTTCTTCTTCGTGTCTTCGCTCACCTGAAAGCCGCGCGCGCCCTTGATGCCTTCCCACTTGGCTTTCAAATCCGGTTTGCGCGCGTCAAAGAGCTTTTGCGCCTCATCCACGCCCGCCACATTCGGCGAAGCGTCAACCTTCTTGACGATCTCATCCGTCGTCACATGTATGTCGGCCATCGTCGAAGTGATCTCCGAATCCTTCTTGCATCCGGCGAGCAGGAGGACGGAGAGAAGCGCGAGCGCGCAGAGTGTTACGAGCCTGCTATACATCAGGGGAAGCCTCCACAAAGGGGTTTTTAGAGCGGTATCATCTAACAGAGTGAGAAAATGAAAGTCAAGGTGAGGTATTCTCTACACCGAAGTAGAAAATCACAGACAGCGAAAGCGAGGCGCGCAAAGCAGATGAGACACTCCGAAGGATTTCTCAAACTCGTCGCGGACGCCAAAACGCGTATCCGCGAAGTCACAGTCGAGGAGACACGCCAGCGTCTCAACACAAACGCGGGCGCACGCCTGATAGATGTCCGCGAAGACTACGAATGGCAAACCGCCCACGCCTCCGGCGCACAACACTTCGGGCGCGGCATCATCGAACGCGACATCGAAAGCGAAGTCCCTGACAAAGCCACCGAGCTAATCCTCTACTGCGGCGGCGGCTACCGCTCCGCCCTCGCCGCAGACAACCTCCAACGCATGGGCTACACCAACGTCTACTCAATGGCCGGAGGCTGGAAAGCCTGGCAGGACGCGGGCGCGCCCGTCGAAGCAGGTGAATAAGGAGAAGGGCCTGCAACTAATTTACAGGCAGGCTTCATCTATTTGTATAGGGAATCTACTTTGAAAGGAAACAATAAATCTCATAAGTTACGTATCTTCTTATGTCACTCTTCTGGTGACAAGGAGAGAGTGTATGAGATTTATAAAAAATTACGTAATGATAAATTTGAGCCGTGGCTTGACGATAAAGATTTGCTTGGGGGCCAGAACTGGGAACAGGAAATCCAGAAGGCGGTGCGCAACTCTGATGTCATATTAGCTTGTCTTTCATGTGGCTCGATTATCAAGAGCAGTTATGTGCAGGAGGAAATCAAGCTGGCTCTGGAAGTAGGGAACAGGCAGCCTAAGGGGACTAACTTTCTTATTCCGCTTAAGCTGGAGGATTGTGAGCTTCCAGAGCAATTGAAACACTGTAATGCGGTCAAGTACTATGAGAAACGTGGCTACGCAGACTTAAAGAAGGCACTACTATTTCGCGCCGTTACCCTCGAACAAAATCGGTTAGCCTCTTCGGCAGTCCAATGGATATCTAGCGGTGCACTGTTGATTTTTCTATTTGTCGCAATCTATCTTTTACCCACACCCCCAAACAACTCTGCAGCAATCCCTCCAAAATCTAATATTGAGATTCCTCAAGACGGAATTGCGATTCACAACAAGAATGATGATCCAATACGTAATCTTAAAGTATACTTAATAACTTATAAGATTAATAAAATGCGATTTGACCTGACCTATTCGCAGAGGCCTCATCCTATGGATCGCCAAGATTTTGAGCCGGGTGAGTATACTATGACTCAAACCCGCAAGTTAGTATCTGATGCAAAGCTAGTTCCGCTTGAATCAACATCCAATTCTGGTGAAATTATATTTTATGCTTTAGTAATGACCTTTAGCTGCAACCAGAATAATTACATAGAATTAAAGCCTTTTTATGTTGCTACAAATCCAAACGGAGAAAGTGTTTTATATCCTCTTAGCAATTATAATGGCAGAGAGCTAACAGATGCTCAACGAAATGATACGGTGAAAAATATTAAGAAAGAAGTGAATACGGACTTCAATGAGAAGTCGCTTTTCTTCAAGAATGAGTATGAGTGGATTCTTACAGATGATGACTGATTCCCACAAACAACCTAACAATCTATCTAACCGTAGCGCGAAGTGATGAAATATCTATGGAAAGCGGGCGGGACGAGATGTTCGGAGCATCGCCCTAGCTTTTATGAGAACATGCCGAGGAGCTAGGCAGCCATCCCTAGAAGCTAGGATAATGTTCCAAGAGCTTAGGAGGACGCGCCTAGCTTCTCGGAGATAATGCCTAGTTCCTAGGTGATGATACCTAAAGCCTCGGAGCGCGTGTCTAGTTTCTAGGCTAGTGCTCCTAAGGTTTAGGGAAACCTCCCTAAAGCTTAGGCAGATGCGCCTAAAGCTTAGGTGGAGACCTTGAAGGCATCTGTGGCGAGATTTATAGCTTAGGCGCAATGGCTTATTTAAGAAAATTATTGATTTGGCTCTCCTTCGGGCGTAGAATCCCGCGTGTTCCTCGCACCCTTTTTAATCTCATTCCTCTGTGAAAGGAGACTCACATAATGGCTAAAGATCAATCGAAGAAATTGGATGCGGCGGTGATGGCTGCGGACGAGCACAGCTTTGCCGCGCTTCAGGCTATCACGGCTTATAAGCCTGCGAACGAGGCTTTTTCTATATCGGCTCTGACAGAAGCGCAAAGGGCTTTTGACGCCGCGAAGAGCGCGCAGGCGCAGGCAGAGGCGGCAGCCGCTACGGCGCGTGATGTGACTGTGGAGAAGGCTTGGATTTTTCATAATCTGATTCTAGGGATGAAGGATCAGATACGCGCGCAGTTCGGCAAGGATTCGACGGAGGTGCAGGCGGTCGGATTGAAGCGCACGTCCGAGTACAAGTCGCGGCAGCGTAAGCCGGCGAAGTCCAAGAGCTAAGCGATAAGAACAGCCTCGAAGGGTTTTAAAGGGACGCATGAGTTTAGAGACGGCCTTTCATTTCCTTCGGGGCTGAATTGTATAATCAGGAGAGGAAAAAGAGATGTTCACGCAAAGGCGCAAAGACGCAAAGCAAAACACGCGAAGAACAAGCGGCGCTCAACTCTTAGCGTTCTTCCTTTGCGCCTTTGCGCCTTTGCGTGAGATGCTTTCGTGATGGCTTTTATGAGAAGGAAGCTGTGGAAATATCTCGCGGGCGTGTTGCCCGTAGTGTTGCTGGCGGGGTGGCTTTTCCTGGGCGTCTATAAGGACAGAGAGTTTCGTGATCATCACCTCTTCGTTAAGAATCGCCCGACGTTTAAGCTCAGCTTTTATGCGCCGCTCGGCGAGTCGGATTATACTTTGAATGACCTTGACCCGGAGCGGGCGCATGAAGAGGTGATGTACAGGCAGTATGTCGAAGACGGCGGCGGGTATCGGCGCAGCATTCCGTTGGGATTTTAATTGTAGCGAGTGAAGGATAAATTTCTGATGTCAAAGGAAGCGATTGAGAAGCAGGATGACGCGACGCTTGAGATGCGGGTCGAGAGCGATTCGATGGGCACGATACAGGTGCCGTCCGATGTCTATTACGGGGCGCAGACGGCGCGCTCGCTGATTCATTTCAATATCGGCGACGACACGATGCCGCGCGAGATGATTCGCGCGCTCGGCGTCTTGAAAAAAGCAGCCGCGCTCGTCAATGAGGATTTGGGGAAGCTGCCGCCGGATAAAGCGAGGCTCATCACACAGGCTGCGGATGAAGTGATCGCGGGAAAGTTGGACGCGCATTTTCCGCTTCGCGTGTGGCAGACGGGAAGCGGCACGCAGACCAACATGAATGCCAACGAGGTCATCTCGAATCGCGCCATCGAAATCGCGGGCGGCGTGATGGGCAGCAAAGAGCCTATTCATCCGAACGACCACGTCAACATGTCTCAGTCCTCGAACGACACTTTCCCGACGGCCATGCACATCGCTGCGGCGGAAGAGATGAACAAGCTCATACCGGAAGTCGAGCGTTTGCGCGACGCGATTGACGCGAAGGCGAAAGAGTTCGCGGACGTAGTTAAGATAGGCCGCACGCACTTGCAGGACGCGACGCCGCTCACGGTCGGACAGGAGATGGGCGGCTGGGCGAGCCTCCTTGCGCGCGACGTGGAGCGTTTGCGACTCGTGCTGCCCGGACTTTATGACCTTGCAATCGGCGGGACGGCGGTCGGCACGGGATTGAACTCGCATCCTGAATTCGCGGAGCGCGCGGCGGCGAAGATAGCGGAGCTGACGGGCTTGCCTTTCAAATCTCATCCGAACAAGTTCGCGGCTCTCTCGGCGCATGACGAGATAGTCTTTGCGAGCGGCGCGCTCAAGACGCTCGCGGCCTCCGCGATGAAGATCGCCAACGACATACGCTGGCTCGCTTCGGGGCCGCGCGCGGGCTTCGGCGAATTGATTCTGCCTGAGAACGAACCCGGCTCTTCAATCATGCCGGGCAAGGTCAACCCGACGCAGAGCGAGGCGATGACGATGGTCTGCGTGCAGGTCTTCGGCAACGACGCCGCCATCGGCTTCGCAGGCTCGCAGGGCAACTTTGAGCTAAATGTTTTTAACCCTGTGATGATTCACAACCTGCTCCATTCGATTCGCCTGCTCAAAGACGCCTGCCACAGCTTCGTCGAGCACTGCGTCAAAGGCATCCGGCTCAACCGCGAACGCATTCAAGAGCATCTTTGTAACTCGCTCATGCTCGTCACCGCCCTGAACCCGCACATAGGCTATGACAATGCCGCCAAGATCGCCAAGAACGCGCACAAGAAGGGAATCTCCCTGCGCGAATCCGCGATTGAACTCGGCCTCTTGACGGGCGAACAGTTCGACGAGTACATCAAGCCCGAAGAGATGACGCACCCGTAAAAGCGAGGTTCAAGGTTTAAGGTTCAAAGTTCAAGGTTAAGACATAAAGTCTGTCTTTTAACCTTGAACTTTTAACCTTGAACTTTTAACCTTTCCTTTCTTTAGCGCATCTAAATTATGTCGGGCGCGAAGCCGTTTGAGCGTGCTTGCGCTTTGTTTCTCAAAGTGAGATAGTTTCGCGTTCGGCGGGTCGTGTGTGTTAGCAGAGGGCAAGAAAATGAGCGCAGTTTTAGATGAAGTTAAGAATCCCGTGCTCGAAGATTATTTCGGGATGTCGGACGCGGAGTTGGACGAGCGGATTGAGTCTGCCCGCCGGAAGTTCGGCGCGCGCCTCCTCATTCTCGGCCATCATTACCAGCGCGCCGATGTAATCTCTCATGCTGATTTGACGGGCGATTCATTCAAGCTCTCGGTGATGGCTTCCGAGCGCAAGGAGGCCGAGTTCATAGTCTTCTGCGGCGTGCATTTCATGGCCGAGTCGGCTGACATCCTTTCCGCTCCCGAACAGAAAGTCATCCTGCCAGACCTCGGCGCGGGCTGCTCGATGGCCGACATGGCGACCGCCGAACAGGTCGAGGACGCCTGGGAACAACTCGAATCCATCGGCGTCATCGGCGACTTCAAAGTCACGCCCATCACTTACATGAACTCGTCCGCCGCGATTAAAGCTTTTTGCGGCAAGCACGGCGGCGTCGTCTGCACTTCGACCAACGCCGTGCCGCTCTTCGACAAATATCTCAAAGAGGCCGACAAGCTTTTCTTCTTTCCAGATCAACATCTCGGTCGGAACACGGGAGCCAGGTTCGGCATCCCGCTTGACGAGATGGTCGTGTGGGATCCGTTCAAAGACCTCGGCGGCAACACTGAAGAGGACTTGAGACGCGCGCGCCTGATTCTGTGGAAAGGGCATTGCTCAGTGCATGGGCGCTTTAAGCTGTGGCACGTCGAGCAGGCGCGCAAGGAAGTTTCGGGCATCAAGGTCTTGGTGCATCCCGAATGTATTTATGAAGTCGTGCAGGCGTCGGATTTGAACGGCTCGACGGAAGTTATCATCAAGACTTTGGAGGCCGCGCCCGCCGGATCGAAGTGGGCTGTCGGCACCGAGGTCAATCTGGTCAACCGGCTCATCAAGCGGTTTCCGGATAAGCACATACAGCTGCTCTCGCCAGACCTCTGCATGTGCGCGACGATGTATCGCATCGCGCCGCAGAATCTCGCGTGGGCTTTGGAATCGCTCCTTGCGGGCGAGGTCGTCAATCAAATCATCGTCCCCGAAGAGACGGCCACGTGGGCGCGCGTCGCGCTCGACCGGATGCTTGCGATTAAATGAAAGCAGTGATGAGTGATGAGTGACGAGTGATGAGTAAAAGCAAATTAGCTTGCTTCTCATCACTCATCACTCGTTACTGAGGTTTATATGGCAGACCCGAATGATCGCGTGCCGGAGAATGTCTCCGGCACGTATTATGTTGACATGCAGTGCATAGATTGCGACGTGTGCCGCGACACTGCGCCGGATAATTTCACGCGCTCGGACGGCGGCGGCTATTCATACGTCTACAAGCAGCCGGACACGGAAGACGAGCGCGCTCTCTGTGAAGAAGCCCTCGCCTGCTGTCCCGTCGAAGCCATCGGCAACGACGGATAAGATTGGGTTCAAGGTTCAAAGTTTAAGGTTCAAGGTTACTCGCTCTCTAACCTTGAACCTTAAACTTTGAACCTTGAACTTTTTAAACGACGATCTTTATCAATCCGTCCTCAATCAAGACCTCGTAGGCTTCAACGTGGCCGCTTTCGGTCGTCAAGCATTGCCCGTTGCGGACATCGAAACGCCAGCCGTGCCAGTCGCACTCGATGATGTGGCCGCACAGGTTGCCGTCCGCGAGCGGCGCGCCCCTGTGCGGGCAGAAATTCTCGATGGCGTAAAACTTTCCCTCGATATGATAAAGAGCCAGCTCCGTACCGTCCGCCAACTCGATGGTCGCCCCGCGCCCGGCTGGCACATCCTCTGCGCGCCCAACCTGTACCCGTCGCCCTTCGCGTTTCGGTTTTTTATTAAATGATGACATCGAGCCGAATCGTAACAAAAGCGTGAGCTGGGCAGCAAACTCGGAACATCCTTGCTTTGTTAATACACGCCTAAGGATTTATACTCGCGTGAGAGTTCCCTCGAAAGTGATAAGCAGATGGCGGCAGAGGCTCGACCTGTGTGAGCCTGTGATGCTGTCGCCATGATTTGCAGGGAGGAAAATCATGTCTAGGAATCGTTACGAAGATGATGAGGAGACTTATTATTCGGGCAGGCCGCGCGCGGGGCGCAGGGAAGATGATCGCTACGAGACGTGGCGCATGGATTATGATCGCGGTGCGGATGATTACGGGCGCAGCCGCGTGAGCGGTTACGGGCGCGGCTACGGGCGCGAGGATGCTCGCGGCTATGATAACCGTGCGGATTATCGCGGGCGGTATGGTCGCTCGTATGATGAAGGCGACTATGAGCGAGATTATGATCGCGCGCCGGGACGTTCGCTACTTGACGAAGGGCGCGACTATTTGCGGCGCACGTTCGGCGGCGGCGATGACAGAGAGCGCGGGCGGCGTCGCGGCGTCTCGCGCTCGCGCCTGCGTTGCCGCGAGATTATGACGCGCGACATCGCGGTCGCCACGCGCGACACGAGCTTGCAGGAAGTGGCGCGCATGATGCGCGAAGAGGACACGGGCATCATTCCGGTCGTCGAGCGCGACGACGCGCCCGCCATCGCCAATGACGCGACGGCCAGAGTCGAGCACACGCCCCGCATCGGCGGACGCATCCACAGCAACGCCAAGCTCGTCGGCTTGATTACGGATCGCGACATCGTGATTCGCGCCGTCGCCGAAGGCAAAGACGATAAGACGACGCACGCCGAAGAGGTGATGACGACCGAGCTGCACACCGCGCATCCGAACGACCGCGTCATCGAAGTGATACGCAAGATGGGCGACAAACAGGTGCGGCGCATTCCGGTCGTCAGCGAGAGCGGACACCTGCGCGGCATCATCTCAATGGCCGATGTCGCGCTCGAAACCGAAGCCGACCGCGAGTTGGCCGACGCCCTCGAAGAGATTTCCAGCGGCTCGTCTTTCTGGAACAGAGTTTTCGGATGATAGGAAAGTAATGAGTGATGAATGACGAGTGATGAGTGAAAGCTTAACTCTCATCACTCATTACTCATTACTCATCACTGTTTTTTATGGCTGAATCGGTGGAGAAATATTTTCGGATGATGTCTGTAATGCGGCGTGCGCGTTTGTGTGAGCGTTTGTGGCGTCCGGCGGCTGACGTGTATCGCACGAGTGACGGCTGGATTGTGAAGGTTGATCTGGCGGGCGTCCGTTCGGACGATCTGGAGATTGTGATTGACGGCTCGACCTTGAGCATCGCGGGCTGTCGCCGCGACACTTTTTACGGCGAAGGCGTCTCGTATCATCAACTCGAAATCACGTACAGCCGTTTTGAGAAGACGCTTCAGTTCCCGTGCTCAATCGAAGGCGCGACCGTCATGCGCGATTACCGCGACGGCCTGCTCATTCTACACTTGCGCGGCGAAACGGAGTGCGAGGAAGAATAAGGCGTGGATGAAAGGAAAATCTCAACTCCTTTGCGTTTCAAAAAATATTTAATCGCAAAGAGCGCAAAGGGTTGAGCGTTTATAAAAATCATGGCTGAGACTCAAGACAATCAAACGCAAGTAGAGGCGAATGAGCAGACGACCGGCGCTTTGACCGCCCCTGTCCCGTTCGAGATCGCCGTCCTGCCTTTGCAGGGCACGACGCTCTTTCCCGGCACGATTGTGCCGCTCGCGGTCGGGCGTGCGCGCTCCATCGCGGCGGTCGAAGCCGCGCTCGCCACCGAAGAGAAGTTGATCGCCTGCATCAGCGCGCGTTCGGAAGAGACATCGAGCGCGGACGCCGTGCCCGCAGACCTCTACGAAATCGGAACGCTCGCCATGATTAAACGCATGATGCGCAACGAAGACGCGATGCATCTCATCGTGCAAGGGACTGAGCGCGTCCGAGTTTTGGAGTGGAAGCAGGAGCAGCCTTTTCTTCGCGCGCGGGTCGAAATCCTGCCCGAACTGAAAGTCGAAGACGCTGACGAAGTCGAAGCCTTGAAACGCAACGTGCAGGCACTCATTCAACGCGCGCTGGTGATGATGCCGCAAGTGCCGCCCGAAGTGCGCGCGGCTGTGATGTCTGCGGACGAGCCGACGCAGCTCGCATACTTTCTCGCCTCCGTCCTCACGCTCGGCGTCGAGCAGGAGCAGAAGATGCTCGAAGCCGACACGGTTGACGGACTCCTGCGACTCGCTCATGCCAATCTCGCGCGCGAAGTCGAGATCATGGAGATTCGCTCGAAGATTGCGACCGAAGCGCAGAGCGAGATGAACAAAGCTCAACGCGATTACATCTTGCGGCAGCAATTGAAAGCGATTCAGAAAGAGCTTGGCGAAGACGAGGGCGGCGAGAGAGCGGAAGCGGATCAACTGCGCGAGAGACTTGAAGCAGCGGATTTGACCGACGAAGTTCGCAAAGAGGCCGAGCGCGAATTGAAGCGGATGGAAAAGCTGCCGTCAGCCGCGCCCGATTTTCACGTCATTCGCACGTGGCTCGAATTCGTGCTTGAGCTGCCGTGGAAAAAGTCGAGCGAAGACAAGCTCGATTTGAAGGAGGCGCGCCGCATCCTCGACGAAGACCATTACGGTTTGGAAGATGTTAAAGAACGCATTTTGGAATTCCTGGCTGTCATCAAACTCAGACCCGACGCCAAGAGTCCGATTCTCTGTTTCGTCGGCCCGCCGGGAGTCGGCAAGACTTCGCTCGGTCGCTCGATTGCCCGCGCTCTGGGCAGAGAGTTCGAGCGGCTCTCTCTGGGCGGCGTGCGCGACGAGGCTGAGCTGCGCGGACATCGGCGCACGTATATCGGCGCGATGCCGGGGCGCATTATTCAATCAATCCGTCGCGCGGGCGTCAACAATCCGGTGATGATGCTCGACGAGATAGACAAGCTCGGCGCGGATTACAGGGGCGACCCCGCCGCCGCCTTGCTTGAGATTTTAGACCCGCAGCAGAACAACACGTTCAGCGATCATTACATTGATCTGCCGTTCGATCTCTCGAAAGTTTTCTTCATCGCCACGGCGAACCAGCTCGCGCCGATTCCGCCGCCCCTTCGAGACCGCATGGAGATTATCGCGCTCGCGGGCTATTCCGATCAGGAGAAGCTCCACATCGCGCGACAGTATTTAGTCCCGCGTCAGGTCAGAGAGAACGGGCTTAACGATGAGCAGTTCGAGATTACTGACGCGGCGATTGCTTTGATCGCGGCGCGTTACACGCGCGAGGCCGGAGTGCGACAGATGGAGCGAACCATCGGCAGCGTCGCGCGCAAAGCCGCTTTGAAGATCGCGCAGGGCGAGGCCGAGAGGGTGAGGGTTGACGCTTCGAACATCAAAGAATATTTGGGCGCGCCCCGTTTTTATCCCGAAGAGGCACGCAAAGAGCTTCCGGCGGGCGTGGCGACGGGCATGGCCTGGACTGAGATGGGCGGCGAGGTCTTGTTTATCGAAGCGACGCTCTTGCCGGGCGGCTCCGGTCTGACTTTGACGGGGCAACTCGGAACTGTGATGCAGGAGTCCGCGCGTGCGGCTCTCTCGTATCTCTGGGCGCACGCTGCGGAGTTCGACATCAAGCCTGAGATGTTCAAAGGCTACGGAATACACTTGCACGTTCCGGCGGGCGCGATTCCGAAGGATGGGCCGAGCGCGGGCGTGACGATGGCTTCGGCCTTAGCTTCGCTCTTCACGGGTCGGCGCGTGCGCCCCGACACTTCGATGACGGGCGAGATAACTCTGTCCGGCCTCGTCTTTCCCGTCGGCGGAATCAAAGAGAAAGTCCTCGCGGCGCATCGCGCGGGCATTCGTCGTATCGTGCTGCCCGCGCGCAATGAAGCGGACATCGAAGACATTCCCGAAGACGTGCGGCGCGAATTGGAAATCGTGCCGGTCTCGCGCATCAGCGAAGCTCTCGAAGCCACGCTCGAACGACTCGTCTCGACGCCTCCTCCGCCACCCGCGCTCATCGAAGGCGCGGGCGCGACGCCAACAGAGCCGCTGCACGTGCGCGAAGCTTGAGTTTTAAGAGAAGAAAAATAATTTCACGCCAAGGCGCAAGACGCAAAGGAAAGCTTTCAAGCTCTTCTTTGCGCCTTTGCGCCTTTGCGCGAAACTCTTGCCTGCGGTTGGTCGAAAGAGATGATAGGATAGCTTTCATCTCAAATTCGATCAGAGCAGCATGAGACGAAACCTGATTCTATCTAGCGCGGCTGCGTGCATCGTGATGCTGCTATGCGCCGCGCACACAAGCTCTTCGGCTGGCGCGGAGACTGTCGGCGGCGCGGCGCACGGCCTCGACCCGCTCGTGCTGGTGGGAGTTGCGGCGATCTGGATCGTCGCCAAAGTTTGCGGCGAGCTGTTTGAGAGAATCGGGCAGCCTGCGGTCTTGGGCGAATTGTGCGGCGGCATCGCGCTTGGCAATCTAGCCCTGCTCGGATGGACTGTGGCCGAGCCGCTCAAGTCGGATGTGGTCATCGGCGCGCTCGCGGAAATCGGCGTCATCATTCTACTCTTTGAAGTCGGGCTTGAATCGAACTTGAGAGAGATGCTTGAGGTCGGCTGGTCTTCGCTCCTGGTCGCCGTCGCGGGCGTCGTCGCGCCCTTCTTTTTGGGCTGGGGCGTGGCCGCCTACTTCGTTCCGCAGGAAGCGAGGCTCGCTCATATTTTCGTCGGCGCGACCTTGTGCGCGACGAGCGTTGGTATCACGGCGCGGGTCTTGAAGGACATGGGACGGCTTCGTGCGCGCGAGGCGCGCATCATTCTCGGCGCGGCTGTGATTGATGACGTGCTGGGGCTGCTGATGCTGGCAATCGTGACGGGAGCGATCACTGCTTCATCTGCGGGCGCGTCGCTCTCTCTTTCGGGCGTCGCGTGGATTGCGGGCAAGGCCGTGCTGTTTCTCGTCGGCGCGTTGGTCGCGGGGCATTACTTTGTGCCGCGCCTGCTCGCGGGCGTCGGAAGATTTGAATCGAGGGGCGTGCTGCTGGCTCTCTCTCTGGCCTTCTGTTTCCTGCTTGCGTGGCTGGCGGTCAAGGTCGGCCTGGCGGCTATCGTCGGAGCTTTCGCCGCCGGATTGCTGTTCGACGAAGTGCATTTTGACAAAGTTCCGAAGCACGAGAAGCTCGACCTGGAACATCTGCTCGCGCCCATCAGCAGCCTGCTCGCGCCAATCTTTTTCGTCCTCATGGGAATCAAGGTTGACCTCCGCGCCTTCACGCGTTTCGAGCTGTTGAGCTTTGCGCTCCTCATCACGCTCGCCGCGATTATCGGCAAACAGGTCTGCTCATTGGCCGTCGCGGAGCGCGGGCTGAACCGCCTCGCCGTCGGCTTCGGGATGATTCCGCGCGGCGAGGTCGGCTTGATTTTCGCGGGCATCGGCGCGACGCTTCTTTTGCCCGACGCGCAGGGCACGCCTTCGCCCGTCATCGGCGCAAGCGTCTTCAGCGCAATCGTCATCATGGTCATCATCACGACGCTCTTGACGCCGCCCGCCCTCAAGTGGGCTTTGGCGCGCAAGATAACAAAAAGTAGAAAGTAGACAGAGGGAGGGAATCAAAAGATGGCAAGCAAGAAAGAGCAGAGCAAGGCGGGCATCCCGGCTCAGCCGCGCGGGCAGGAGATGGGAGACGAGAGAAGCGTCAATCCGAATCAGAGCCGCAAAGCCAAGCGCGAGACTCCGGCCTTGCGCGGGCGTCGCCAGGCGGCCAACAAGATGTTCGCGGATAAATCCAAACAGCATGAGACGGCGGACGCCGCCACTCCGCGCTCGAACACGCCCTCCGTCCCGGCACAAACCGGCGGCGGCCACATCGGCGAAACCGGCGGCGAGCGCGCGTTCAAAAAGAGACAGGCGAAAAAGAGATAGTTCGCGTCGAAAGAATTAACAGGAATGGACAGGATGCACAGGATATGAATTTGAGATGGCAGATTTGAGATTTCAAATAAATCAATTTATCTCAATTCTCGGTAGTGGTTCGGTTTGAAATTCCGGTGAATATCAAGCACGAAAGAATCTCACGCAATGGCGCAAAGACGCAAAGAAGAGCTTGAATGCTTTCCTTTGCGTCTTTGCGCCCTGGCGTGAGACTTGTTTTATTTCTTCGCCTGCGGACGAAACGCTGTGTCGGGGATGTCCACGTCGAACTTCACGTCTTTGACTTGCACAATAATATCGCCGTCCGAGAGTGATTTTGTGACGGAATGGAAAGGCATCATGACGCCGTCCACCGTTCTGTAATCGCTGTAAGTTTCCGTGATGGGCAACTCGATGCCGCTCGAATCGCTGGTCGAATAGATCGTGTCGCGCCGCAAGGGCAAGAAAGTTTTGGCCGAGACATAGAGCGTCACGGGGTTGCCCTCTTCCGGCTTCATGACCACGACGTATGTGTCCTCGTCGCCGACCTTCTCCATACGTTTTATCTCAACCGTCTTGAACAGCGTCTTCCAGTCGAGCAGGCCGTAAAAGTTTGAGCCGAGCTTCGCCGCCGCGAGCTGCTTGCCGGTGAAAGTGTCGGACGGAGTAAAGCTGGTGTCTTGCCCGCCGTTCGTGCCGTCGAAATATTCGTAGGTCGTGGCGATCTTCTTGCCGAGAGCGATCATGGACGAGTTCGTCGCCTGCAAGTTCGGAGCTTTGTTGAAAATCGTGCCTTCGCCGCTGATGCCCTGATGTATGTAATCCACCGTGAAGGTCGTGACCATCGTTTTGTGCTTGCGCAAAGCCTCGCCGCCCGAAGCCGCGATGACTTTTGACATCAACTCGTCAACCGTGATGGGCGATTCAAACTTCTTCTCGCGCTCGAAGGTGAAGACGCCTTCGGGCTGCGTGGCGACGAGGGCGTTGATGTTGCCCGCCGCATCACGCTTGACGTTCAGCTTGTAAGAGTCCGGCAAGTCTCCGAGCGAGAACGCGCCTTTCTCATTCTCCTTCTCGACGAGCGCGAGCGGAGGATTGCCCGGCGCGAGCAGCACGACCTTGCCGTCGCGTTCCGCGACCTCGACCGCGACCTTGCTCTGCGGGACGCGATAAGTTCCGATCAAATCCTTAAGCGGAACTGATTCTTTGACGAAGTCGCTCACGGCCTTCGACGCTTTGGCGTTCTCTTCGGCCTTCAAACGCTGAAGGACGTAGTTGCCCTGCGGCTGTTCCAGATAAAGCTCCGTCTCCGTCGGATTGTCTTTCGACGGGCGGAAGGTCGCGTAGAAACCTTCGAGGCCGGGAGAGGTGAGCTTGTAGCGCTGGCCTGAGACATTTTCGAGCGTGTACTTCGGCTGATTCGGCACGGTCATCACGAGCTTGCCTTCGGCCATCGTGACCTCTACGTTCATGCCCGCCTCCGCGAATTTGTAAGTCCCGACGAAGGCCGCGAGCGGATCAGCCGTCGCGCTCGCCGCAGGCTTGCTCTCGGCCACGGGCGCGCTCTCAGCTTTACCGACCAGGTTAGACCAGACGGCTTCGCGCGCGTCCTCTCCGAGCGGCGACGCGCTGATATTCGTCAAAAGCACAAAGCCGAGCTTCTGATCCGGCATCAGCGCGACCTCCGCGTTGAAGCCGTCAATGTTGCCGCCGTGCTCGATCACCTTGTGGCCGTGCCAGTCGCGCAAGAACCAGCCGAGGCCGTAGTCAATGTTTCCGCCGACCTTCATCTGCTTTGAAGTGAACTCGGTAAAGCTCTTTTCCGAGACGAGCCGCTTGCCGTCGTGAACTCCGCCCGCCAGCATGAAGCGCAGCCACTCGGCCATGTCGCGCGCGCTTGAATTAATTGCGCCCGCCGGAGCGGCCTGCGGAATGTCCAGCATCCGAACGCGCTTGTTCTGTTTAGTGTCCGTGTTGTAAGTGTAGCCATAAGAGAAATCGCGCGAGTTTTCCATCTCTTTGACGGAGAGGTCGCTGCTCTTCATGCCGAGCGGTTTGAAGATGCGTTCGCGGATAAGGTCTTCCCACGGTTTGCCCTGCGCGTGCGCGGCGACTTCGCCCGCGACCGTGAACATGATGTTCTGATATTGAAACTTCTCGCGGAATTTGGCGGTCGGATGCGCCTGCCCCGCGACGCGTATCACCTCTTCGCGGTTGAGCGTGCCGACGGCCAGCGCAAGGTCTGTGCGATTGAGGCCGGAGCTGTGCGAGAGCAAGTCACGAATCGTAATCTTGGCATCAGCCTCCGGGTCATAAAGCTTGAAGTAGGGCAGATATTTTTTCGGCGAATCGTCGAGCGTGAGCTTGCCTTCGTCCGCGCTCATCAAGACCGTGAGAGCCGTGAAAGCTTTGGTCGTCGAGCCGATGGCGAAGAGCGTGTCGGGCGTGACCGCGATGTTCTTCTCAAGGTCTTTGAAGCCCAACCCTTTCAGGTAAATGATCTGATCGTCTTTGACGATGACGAGCGAGACGCCCGGAATGCCGTACTCTTTGCGCTTGGCCTCAATCTTTTTCTCAATGGCCGCGAGCCGCGCGTCCGTCTCCGGCGCGCTCGAAGCGGCTTGAGCCTGGGCTGCCCCTTGCGCGAAGACCTGAGAGAACGGCGCGAGCATCGTCGCCGTCGTGATGAATAAAGCGAGGACAAAACTCAACAGACGTTTGGCTGGCATGGATTTAAGTTCTCCTGAAATGAATTTCAAAAAGGGATGATGAGCCATTAGCATTTTCGACAAGATGCGCGCCACTCGATGATGCGCCGTGAAGTGTTTATTACGAGCAGAGCAGAGGAAAAGTTTAGAGCGATTTGCAGGTGTGCAAACAAAAAAAATCACCACAGAGGACACAGAGGATAAGAAGATTTGAGATTTCAGATTTGAGATTCCTCTGTGTTCCTCTGTATCCTCTGTGGTGAATTTTTGTTTGCTCTCAAGCTCTCAACTCCGCACGAATCGCCTGCCGATGACCTTGACCGCTTGATCCAATTCTTTGACGCCTAACAATTTCGCCAGCAGCACGAAAGTCGCGCCGCCGATGGCAATCGGGACGAAGGTTTCGATGAGGTGCGTCCTGAATCCCTGTTGGCCGAGCCGCCCGACCAGCCAGAGATAGCTCAGATAACTCGTCACCGAGAGCGCGGCGGAAGCCAGAGCGATTCGCAGGAATGAAGACAGAATCCGACGGCCTTCGAGCTTGCCGAGCTTGCGCCGCATCAGCAGCACGAGCGCGATGAAGTTGACGAGCGCGACACAGGAAGTCGAAAGCGCGAGTCCGGCGTGCCCGATGCCGTAGGGCGTCAGCCATTTCTTAAAGTAATAATCCGTGATGCAGTTGACCACAATCGAAGCGATGCTAATCATCATCGGCGTGCGCGGGTCATTGAGCGCATAAAAGGCCGGCGACAAAACTTTAATCGCGGAATAGCCGACGAGTCCTATTGACCAGCCCGCCAGCGCCCAGGCGACCATGCTCGTGTCCATCTCCGTGAACGCGCCGCGTTGATACAGCAGAGCGATGATCGGTCGTCCGAGCGCAATCAGGCCGCAGGCCGAAGGGACTGTCAACAGAAAGACAAGGCTCAGCGAGGAAGAGAGCGTCGAGCGGAATCCTTGCATGTCGTCGCGCGCGGCGAAGCGTGCGATGGCCGGAAGCGTCGCCGTGCCAATCGCCACGCCGAAGACGCCGATGGGAAATTGCATCAAGCGAAACGAGTAAGCCAGCCACGACGGCGCGCCCGGAATGCCGGAAGCGAAAAACGTATCCGTGAACACGTTTATCTGCACCGCCGCCGTCCCGATAATCGCTGGCAGCATCAGGCGCATCACTTGCCGGACGCCGGGGTCTGAGAAACTGACTTGCGGGCGAAAGCGAAAGCCGACGCGGATGAGCGAAGGGACTTGCAGCAAAAACTGCATGCCGCCGCCGATCAGCGTTCCAATCGCCATCCCGATAATCGCCCACTGCGCAGGCACAGGCGGCACGACGTTCGGGTCTTTGACCGTAGTCCAACCGCCGCCGCTTAACCAGTACGCGCAGGCCAGGCCGCCGATGATCGAGCCGACATTGAAGAGCGTCGAAGCCGAAGCCGGAATCCCAAAGCGTCCCTTCGCATTGAGGACTCCCATCGCCACGGCGGCGAGCGCGACGAGCAAGAGGAAGGGAAACATAATCCGCGTCAGCGTCGTCGCGAGCTGTGCTTTTTCGGGAGAGAAGTCGTGCGCGATGAGAGAGACGATCTGCGGGGCGAGCAGAATGCCGATGATCGTAATCACGCTCAAGACGATAGCCAGCGCATTCATCACCATGCTGGCGAGTCGCCACGCGTGCTCGTCGCCCTTCTTGAGCGAGTAATCCGTAAACGTCTTGACGAAAGCGACTGAGAGCGCGCCTTCTGCGAAGAGGTCGCGCAAGGTGTTCGGGATGCGAAAGCCGACCTGAAACGCGTCGTTCAAAAAACCCGCGCCGAAGTAGGCCGCAAAGACCTGTTCGCGGACGAGGCCGAGGACGCGAGAACCCATCACCGCCAGCGAGATGATGCCAGCCGAGCGGGCGACGCTCTGTGTCGCTTCCGTCTTGAGGGGCGCGGGTTGTGCGGAGAGTTGCTCGTCGCCTGCGGGTTGCGGCGCGGGCGATGTCTCGACGGCGAGTTCGATGCCGGAGCTGGCAGGCGTCTCTTCCTTGCCCGCCGCGACGCCCGCATCTTGATTCGCTTCTGACTCTTCGAGGATCGCCTGCGTGATGTCGTCTGGCTCAGGATTCATCGCCTGTCAATTAAGAACAAATAACAAGAATTAGCCACAGAGGCACAGAGCAAAAAACAGATGAAAGACATGCTCAATGAAATGTCTATCGTAATCTCTGTGTCTCTGTGCCTCTGTGGCTTGTCCGTTTATTCGACGACCCACGTGTCGCCGCTATTGATTAGTTTCTCCAGATTGCCCGCGCCCTGTTTCAGAATCGCGGCTTCGATCTGATGGGTCATCATGTCTTCGTAGGTGTCGCGCTCGAAGGCGCGGAAGATGCCGACTGGCTGCGGAAACTCCGTGCCTTCGCGATACTCCATCCGCGCCAGCATGAAAGCGACCGAAGGGTCTTGCAGGTAGATGTCATGCACGAGCAAGTCAGCTTCCGTGATGCCGTTCTCGCCGAGCTTGACGACTTCGGGATGCGCGCCGTTCATGCGTATGCCTTTGTCTCTATCTTTGCCGAAGATCATCGGCTTGCCGTGCTCTAAGTAAAGCACGCGATCTGAGCGGACGCTTCTGTCTGTGAACCCGTCGAACGCTTTGTCATTAAAGATATTGCAGTTCTGGTAAACCTCCACGAAAGAGACGCCCTTGTGCCGCGCCGCCGCTTCGACCATCGCGCCGAGGTGTTTGACATCTATGTCAATCGAGCGGGCGACGAAAGTTGATTCCGAAGCGATGGCGAGCGAGAGCGGGTTGATCGGGTAATCAATCGTCCCCATCGGCGTTGACTTGGTCTGTTTGCCGAACTCGGAGGTCGGGCTGTACTGCCCCTTCGTCAAGCCGTAGATGCGATTGTTGAAGAGTATGTAGTTGAGATCAAGATTGCGGCGAATCGCATGTATGAAATGGTTGCCGCCGATTGAGAGAGCGTCGCCGTCGCCCGTGATGACCCACACGCTCAAGTCAGGATTTGAAGCCTTGATGCCCGTCGCCACGGCAGGCGCGCGACCGTGAATCGAGTGAAAGCCGTAGGTGTTCATGTAATAAGGAAAGCGGCTGCTGCATCCGATGCCAGAGACGAAGACGATCTTCTCGCGCGGGATGCCAAGCTCGGGCATCACCTTCTGCACGTTACTCAGGATCGCGTAATCGCCGCAGCCCGGACACCAGCGCACTTCCTGCCCTGAGACGAAATCCGCTTTCGTCAACTTCGCGGGCGGCGGCGCGACTTCGCCCGCCACCACCGAACCCGGCTCGCTCTCAGGCGACGGGCCGCTGCCCGACACGTTGCCGCCGATGCTCCGCGCGGCTTCATCCGTGACCTGCCCGTTGCCGTTCCCATTCGTCCCGTTATCATTAGTCGTCATTATTGCTCCTTCACCTCTTGCGGCCTGCCGCAATCATAAAGCTCGAACGTCACTTCGTTTGAGTAAATGTGATCAATAATTATCTGCAAGCTGTAATGGCCTGCTTCTTGAAAGAAATTGGAGTCGAGAGCGAATTCGCGTGTGCTTCGATAACTCATGCCGGGCTGCAAAGTTAACTTTACTTGGGGCGCGTTAGTGTTCCAGCCCCGCCCGCCACTCCTGCTTTTACCTTCCGGCGCGGAATATGCGTAAGAGAACTCTTTCCACAAGTGAGCCTTGCTTATCACTACATCCGCCTGACCATTGTTTGTTAACTCCAACTCCAGCTTCAACGGCGAACCGACGCAGGGCGCAATCGTCTGAGTCGTAAGCTTGACCTCCAATGGCGATTGAGCTTCGCTCTCATCCTGCGCCAACGCCGTGATTGATAAAAGCGACGCGAAAATAATAAGCAGAATTAGCTGACCGAACTGTCTTAGCTTCATAATGCTTGCTCCTGAATTTTTATCGGCCTTCATCTCTCTCCGGCGATCTATCGAATTTGGCCTGCTCGACCGCTTCGTGCAATCGCAGGTACTCTTCGCGGACGTAAGGATTCAAACCTTCCGCAAAGTCGGAGGCGAGACCGCGAAGCTTAATCAACTCCTGCACGTCCGCCAAATCCTTGAGCCGGTCGGGCGCGGTCATGCCGGACGCGAGTTTCAATTCGATCAACTTTTCAAGCGTCACGATCTGCACGCCGTCAATCTCAATCGAAGCATCTGCCGGAACAGGAAAGCTCACCGGCTTCGGCTTGCCGTCGCCCGGATACTCGCCCGAAACTATCACTTCAATGCTGACGCCATCTCGCGTCGAGCGAAGCCGCTTGCGCGCCCCCTGAAACGCCGGAGCATAGCCAAGCCCGATGAGATTTTGATGAAAAGCTTCCAAGCCTTCGGGCGTCAACACCAAATCAATATCTTCAGTGAATCGCGGATAACCGTAAGCCAGCAAAGCCACCGCGCCGATGACCATGTAGTCTATCCCGTGCTGCTTCAAGTCTGCGGAAACCTGCGCCAGCGTGCTGTTCAGCTTTCCCTGACCCATAAAGTAACGCAGCCCCTCCGCATACACTTCATGCACCGAACGAGAATCATCAGTTGAAGCAGGCGTGTTCATACGACGAAAATTTCAGCAATAGAGATTTGAAAACCCGGCACGACCTCGCCGCCATCCAGAGTGCCATTCTCGGTTAAGACATCAATGTCCGTCAGCGAACGATAAATAATGATGGTCTTCGGCTTCGGGTTGACGACCCACACCATACTTGCGCCTGCTTCTAACCACCCCGCGACCTTTTCGTCAACTTCATTTACAGTATCGCCGGGGCTGACTACTTCTACCGCTAAGTCGGGTGCTCCAATCCGGTAACCTGTTGTAATACCAACCTGCTCAACGCGCTCTTGTCGGATAAACGCGATGTCGGGAGCGCGAACCGTGTCTGGATTGCTGTGAAGCTTGAAGCCTGTTTCAGCCAGATAAACCTTACCCAGCCTCTGGCTCTTGACGAAGTAACCGAGCGGCACGGCAAGCTCCATTCCGATTCGTCCGTGGTCGTGTCCGGCTGGTGACATCTGCTTGAGTTCTCCTTTGATAAGCTCGTAGCAGAACTTGCCACGCGGCAACAGCAGCATCTCCTCAGCCGTCATCAATTTTGTTTCTGTCGTGCTCACATATACTCCTCGACCTTCTGCATGATCTCGCGTATCTGGAACGGGCGGCCTTTGACTTTCGAGAAGGCGACGGCGTCCACCAGATAGCGTGCGCGAATCATCGTGCAGAGCTGTCCGAGATTCATCTCGGGCACGATGACTGTCTCGAAGCCGCTTAAAACTTCGCCCAGGTTTTTCGGGAACGGATTGAGATGTCTGAGATGCGCGCTCGAAACCGACTTGCCTTCGCGCTGCAACTTTTCGACCGCCGAGGTGATCGAGCCGTAGGTCGAACCCCAGCCCAGGACGAGCACTTTGCCCGTCTCGTCGCCGAAGATTTCGACGGGCGGAATATCGTTGGCCGCGCGGTCAACCTTCTCCTGCCGCAGCTTGACCATGAAGTGATGATTTTCGGGATCGTAGTTGACGTTGCCCGTCAGGTGTTGTTTCTCGATGCCGCCGATACGATGCTCAAGGCCGGGCGTGCCGGGTATCGCGTAAGGCCGCGCCAGGGTCTCTTCATCGCGCCCGTAAGGCATGAAATTGGTCGGGTCTGTCGTGAAGTCAATCTTGATTTCGGGCAAGTCTTCCAGCTTCGGCACGCGCCACGGCTCTGCGCCGTTCGCCAAATATCCGTCCGAGAGATAAAAGACAGGCGTCATGTATTTGAAGGCGAGCCGCACGGCTTCGACCGCCATGTGGAAACAATCGCCCGGCGTGGCCGGAGCAACGACAATCGCGGGGCACTCGCCGTTTCGTCCCCACACCGCCTGAAAGAGGTCTGCCTGCTCGGTCTTCGTCGGCAAGCCAGTCGAAGGGCCGCCGCGCTGCACGTTGATGATGACGAGCGGGAGTTCAGTCATCACCGCGAGGCCGATAGCCTCCTGCTTCAAAGCGACGCCGGGGCCCGAAGTTCCCGTCAGTCCGATGTGTCCCGCAAAGCTCGCGCCGATGGCCGCGCAGACAGCCGCGATCTCGTCTTCGGCCTGAAAAGTTTTGACGCCGAAATTTTTGTGACGCGACAGCTCGTGCAAAATATCCGAGGCGGGCGTAATCGGATACGAGCCGTAAAAGAGCGGACGCCCCGAAAGCTCTGACGCGGCGACGAAGCCGATGGCGGTCGCTTCGTTGCCAGTAATCTTGCGATACTTGCCGGGCGTAATCGCCGCTTTTCTGACTGTATAGTGCGTCGTGAAAACTTCGGTCGTGTCGGCGAAGTTGTAGCCGGTCCTCAAGACTATCTCATTGGCTTTGGCAATCTCAGGCTGCTTCGAGAACTTCGCGCTAATCCAATTGAGCGTCGCGTCCATCGGGCGATCATAAAGCCAGTAGAGCACGCCGAGCGCGAAGAAGTTTTTGCACCTGTCCATCTCCTTGCGCGACATCTGCACCTGATCCTTGAGCGCGTTCATGTTGAGCGTCGTGATGGGCAATTGATGCACGCGATAGCCCACGAGCGAGCCGTCTTCCAAAGGATTCGTCTCGTATGCGGCCTTCTTCAAGTTCTCTTTCGTGAACTCGTCCGAGTTGATAATCAGAGTCCCGCCCTCTTCCAAATCCGGCAGGTTGACTTTCAAGGCCGCAGGGTTCATCGCCACCAGCACGTTCGGCTGGTCGCCGGGCGTGCGTATGTCCTGGCTGGAAAAGTTCAGTTGAAAACCGCTCACGCCGGGCAGGCTTCCGGCAGGCGCGCGTATCTCTGCGGGAAAGTCCGGCAGCGTCGAGATGTCGTTGCCTAAGACGGCGGACGTGTTCGTAAACTGCGTGCCCGTCAATTGCATGCCGTCGCCGGAGTCTCCGGCGAAGCGAATGGTGACGGTTTCAAGCTCTTCAAAATTTTTCTCCGCTTGATTGACAGGCGGTTCGATGACTGTGCTCATGAATTTAAACTCTGCCCCTTTGCTTTTCAAGATGCGGATGAGAATGATGATGGTTGGTAATTGCCAAAATCTTTCGCTGGCCTTCGTCGTAACGTGATTGCCTCGCGTGCCGGAAAAGAATTGTATAACGAAGAAGCGAAAAGTAAAAAGCGGCGACAAAGATTTAAGCTGAGCGAGCGGCAATTTTATTCCGCAATCAAACAGTAGGGGCAGCGCTTGTCCCTGCCCGCATCGTCCGAAGATGACGACGAGCAAGATTCCAACTTATTCAAGCTTGCCTGTCATGTAAATTGATTCGCGCAGACGCGCGGCGGGCAGGGACAAGCGCTGCCCTACATCTTTCATGTTTCAATCGGAAACACGGAGCTTCCGGCTTGATATACGTTGAAACACTTCCTGTCCATCTCTCTCTCCGAAATCTCTATCAATCGAATAGTTACGCCCTCAGCAGACTTGGCACGAGGGTTGCTCAGAAGAAACATCGGAAACAGGGTCGGATGTCAGATGGTTTGCCAAGAGGGTATCAGGGGTGAATATCAGCCTGGCGACCAAAGAAAGAACGAGCAATGGGGGGCGAGCACAGGCTCATCGCTATGTGAGCGATGAGCCTGTCTTAATTTCGGCTCTCCGGTCACGAAAGAATTTTTCTTCACACCGCAACATGCTTCGGCTTAAAGCTTCTATCGCGCGAGAGGGTTGATATGCAGTTTAAGATTTTAGTTCGCTTCCGTTTCATCATGACCGGCGTCGTCTTGATGCTTGGGTGTTTGATAAGTTCCGCCGCGAGCATACAGGCTCAGGCTTCTTCGTCTGTATTCGATTCGCCGTGGCGCGGATTTAACACGGGCGCTTTCGGCAACGGCTTTGCGCCCGCCTCGTTCGCCGTGGGCGATCTGGACGGCGACGGCGACAGCGACGCGCTGGTCGGCGACAGCTTCGCGGGCAGCTTTGAGAACGGCGGGACGGGCATCTCGGTCTTGAAAAATAACGGGGACAAGACTTTCGCCGCGCCCGTTTATTATCCGCTCGCGCAGGGGCAAACGGTTGGCGAAGTCTCGCTTTCGGATTTCGACGCGGACGGCGACCTGGATGCCTTCGCCACCATTCGCGGCAACTTCGACCAGATGACCAAAATCCGCGTCTGGCGCAATAACGGCGATGGAACTTTCGCGCCATCCGTCGAGTTTGCGACCGGACAAGGCCCGGCTGCGCTCGTCGTCGCGGATTTCACGGGCGACGGCAAGCCGGATGTGATGACTGCTAACTACGGCGGCGCGTCCGTCTCATTGCTCAAACATAACGGGCAGGCCGGAGCGGCGGCGGGCTTTCTCGATCCGGTAAGTTTCAGCGTCGGCGTGAGCGCGGAGAAGATCGCGGCGGCGGATGTCAACGGCGACGGCAAAACGGATGTCGCCGTCGGCGGGCCGGTCGGTTTCACCGGCACAGTCTCCATCTCTGTGCTGTTGAATAACGGCGCGGGCAACCTGGCTGCGCCGGTCAGTTACGATCCCGCGCCCGGCGCGCGTCTGATTTCACACGCGGTCGCGCTCGCTGACCTTGATAATGACGGCGACGCGGATTTAATCGCCGGCGGGAATTACAGCGTCGGCTCAAGCGATTACGGCGCGCTCACGATTCGTCGCAATAACGGGAGCGGCGTGTTCGGCAATGCGGAAGTTTACCAGTTCGACATTTACATTCCGCAGCCGAAAGAGATTACGACAGGCGATCTTAACCACGACGGCTTCGCGGATGTCATCGCGGCAGTTCCTTCCGGTCGCTCGACCGAAGGTTACGTCACGCTCCTCAGCAACGGCGCGGGCGGTTTCTCCGCTCCTGTTTATTACGAAGCCTCGCAGCAAACCTTCGACGTGGCTGCTGTGGATATTGACCGCGACGGCGACAGCGACGTGCTGACGCTCGCCAACTCTTCAGCCGCGATTACGGTTCACGAAAACCCCGGCAACGGCACTTTTAGAGTGCCGCAGCGTTTTCCGGTCGCGTCTCTGTCGGACGCGGTTGAGAGCGCGGATATTGATAACGACGGCGATGTAGACATCGTGGTCAACGGCGAAGTCAACATCGCTTCAAACGATGCCGTCGTGAAGATTTTGAAGAACAACGGCGACGGCACGTTCGAGCCCGCTATCTCTTATTCGCCGCCGCGAAACTTCGCGGACATGAAACTGCGCGACATTAACGGCGACGGCTTTGTTGATTTAATCTTCGCGCCGGACGGAAATTATCCTTCGTATCACATAGGGACTGCGCTCAATAACGGCGACGGCACATTCGCGCCCGTCGTCGTGCGCCAGCTCTTCGCCTGCGGCGAAGGCACGATTGACGCTTTCGACTTGGACGGCGACGGCGACCGCGACATTGTCTTGACCGAAGAGGAAAGCTGTCAGGGCGGCGCGGGTGTTCGTATCTTTATCCTGCGCAACGATGGCAATCAGAACTTCTTTCAGATGCCGGTCATCAACGCGCCCGGTTTGCCTCACGGCCTGTCAATCGCGGATGTCAACAATGATGGCAAAGCGGACATCGTGACGGCTCTGTCGCAAGGCATGGGCGTCTTCCCCGGTAACGGCAATCTGACTTTCGGCGCGCCCGTCATCAGCACCACGCGGCCTTACAAATTCAGGCTCGCGGATTTCAACCGCGACGGCAAATTGGATGTCGGCATGATTATGCAGCAAGACGCTTTCGGCACGGACACGATTGCGACCGCGCTCGGAAACGGCGACGGCAGCTTTCAGGCTATCAGGACGCAGACCGGTTCAAGCGTGCTTGAAAATTTGCGTATCAGCGACGATCTCGAAGTCGCAGACTTCGACCGCGATGGCAATATTGATTTACTGACTTTCAACTACGCTTCAAATGATGTCTCGCTGTTCCTGAATGACGGGAGCGGCGCACTGCGCCCGCACCAGCGTTACGGCATCGGCAACACGCCGAATCTCGGCACGGCTGCCGACTTCAATGGTGACGGCAAGACTGACATCGCCGTCGCCATCGGCCTGCCGCCGAGCGGATTGCAAAACGCTATCGTCGTGCTGCGCAACACAGCCGTTGGGGCGAGAAAAACAGCGTTCGATTTTGACGGCGATGGCAAGACGGATGTTTCAGTCTTTCGACAGGGAAGCTGGTATTTGCAAGAGAGCAGGGATGGTTTCAAGGCCGTCACGTTCGGCCTCGCTTCAGATAAACTTGTGCCCGCCGATTACGACGGCGACGGCAAGACTGATGTCGCGGTCTTTCGTTCGTCAAACGGAACTTGGTACATCACACAAAGCTCTGACGGCGCGTTTCGCTCTCAACCGTTCGGCGCGAGCGGCGACCTGCCCATCGCCGGAGATTTCGACGGAGACGGTAAGAGCGATTTAGCAGTCTTTCGCCCGTCGAGCGGCGTTTGGTACATCTCGCAAAGCTCGAATGGCGGCGTGCGCGCAGAGCCTTTCGGCGCGGCGGGCGATGTGCCTCTCGCCGGAGATTTCGACGGCGACGGACGGAGCGACCTCGCGGTCTTTCGCGGCGGCACTTGGTACATACAGCAGAGCGCCGCCGGATTCCGCGCAGAAACTTTCGGCATCAATGCAGACAAAGCAGTGCCCGCAGATTATGACGGCGACGGCAAAACCGATCTCGCGGTCTTTCGCACGGACGGCAATTGGTACGTCCTGCGTAGCTCGAATAACGGCTTTAGCGCGCAGGCGTGGGGACTCGGCAGCGATGTGGCGACGGCTGGTGATTATGATGGAGACGGCAAAGCGGACTTCGCTGTCTTTCGTCCAAGCAACGGCGCTTGGTATATCCTGCAAAGCTCTGACACGGCTCTTCGCAGTGAGCAGTTCGGACAGAACGGAGATGTAGCAATCCCTTCATCCTTCGTTAACTAACTTAACGTGAGTTCGAGATAAGTAAGGGAACTCACAAAGCCTGCGTGAGCAGGCAGCAGAATGTAGCCCCACGCTGCCGCGTGGGGACACAGCGAAGTTAGAGTTCGAGCCTGCGTGAGCAGGCGACAGATGGCTGCTCATGTACGGCCTCTGCCGCCCGCTCACGCAGGCTCAATCGTTGATGTCCACCAATCTCCCCATGCTCACGCATGGGGCTACACTCTGACCGCCTGCTCGCGCAGGCTCTTTGACGCTTTTACGTCGTACTCACGTTAAATATTAAATCTGAATTTGTGGAAACGATAAAATCCACAGCCGCAACTCTTGCATGAAGCATTTGCGCAAATATACCATCCGCACCTCCCACATCTTTGAAGCTTATCATCAATCTTGCTAATGCATTTCCAACAGTGACTGTCGTAAAGAGATACATGACATTCAAGATTTATAGGAGAGCAAATTTTTATATCACCGTTAACGGTTTTCACTCTATATTCGATCACATCATCTCTGCGTTCGAATAAGTGTTTTAGTCTAGTCCCTCCATCAATTCGACCTTCTATCTCTTGTGAGACATGTCTAACGAACATTCCTTCTTTCAGCTTTTGCTTGGAACGTAGCTCTGCGGCTAATCTTCTAAATTTTGAATCGCTTCGTTATCGAATACTGCCGGATTTTTGTTCTGTTCTTTACGCAATAATGTGAGAAATAAATAAGCGAGTTCTTGTGCAATATCAGCAAGATGGCTACTATCAAGCCAGTTGACTGCTTGTCTAAGCTTCTCAATGCTGACTTTAAATTCATCATTTGGCATTATTGTCCCTCACTTCAATTACTATTGAACTTTCATTGCCAATGACTTTTCAAATTAATACGGCGACATCAACGCGAGGCTGTTGATGATGCCGGGCAGAGCTTCGAGCGTGCGGTCAATCTCTTCCTCCGTGTTGTAACGTCCGAGCGAAAAACGTATAGAACCTTGCGCCGCCGTGTACGGGACGTTCATCGCGCGCAAGGTCGGCGAAGAGACGTGCGCGCCCGAATTGCAGGCCGAGCCGGTCGAGACGTAAATCCCCTGCTCATCCAGATGAGCCATGATGCTCTCGCCTTCGATGTATTCAAAAGAGATGTTCGCCGTGTTTGGCAGCCGCCGCTTGCGGTCACTTGTTCCGTTCAGGCGCGTGCGCTCGAAGTTATTCAAGATGCCGTCCTCCAGCTTATCGCGCAAGCTGCGAACGCGCTCGTGACCGTCAAAGTTTTGCGCCAGCTCGCAGGCCGCGCCGAGCGCGACGATGTAAGGCACGGCTGAAGTCCCCGCGCGCAGGCCGCCCTCCTGTTTGCCGCCGATGATAAAGGGCGCAAGCTCCGTCCCGCGCCGTATGTAAAGCGCGCCGACGCCTGCGGGCGCGTGCAGCTTGTGGCCTGAGATGGCGAGCAGATCAACCGCCGTCCGGCTCACGTCAATCGGAATCTTGCCCGCCGCCTGCACCGCGTCAACATGAAAAACAGCCTCCGAATTTTCATGCACAATCCGACCGATCTCATCAATCGGAAAGAGGACGCCCGTCTCGTTGTTCGCCAGCATCACAGAGACCACAGCCGTATCGGGGCGAAGCGCGGCGCGCAAGGCTTCCAAGTCAAGCCCGCCCTCTTCGTCCACATCGAGCCAGGTTATCTCGTAACCGTTTCTCTCAAGCCGCTCGCACAAATTCCTGACGGCCTCATGCTCGACGCGCGTCGTGACGAGATGACGTTTTTCGGGATGCCCTTCAAGCGCGCCGCGCAGCGCCCAGTTGTCGGATTCAGAGCCGCAGGAAGTGAAAAAGATTTCGCCCGTCTCGGTCGCTCCTAAAAGCCCCGCGACCTGCTCGCGCGCTCTTTCAATCACCTCGCGCATTCTTTGTCCGAGCGTGTGCGCCGACGAAGGATTGCCGTACAGGTCTGTCAGGTAGGGGCGCATCGCCTCGAAGACTTCGGGCGCGACACGCGTCGTCGCGTTGTTGTCAAGATAGATGATTTGTTCAGTCATGATTTTTAATTTAAGAAAATTCAAACAGGGATGAATAGGATAAAGCTCAAGGAATAAAATTTGAGACATAAGATTTGAAATTTCAAATCATGCATCTGAAATCTCTTTTATCCTGTCCATCTTGTCTATCCTTGTAAATTCGTTCTCCAATAATCGTCAAGTATATCTTCAATCAACGGCTGACACGAACCGCAGCCGCCGCCCGCGTTGCAGGCGCGCGTGACCTCTGCGACTGTGTGCAGCGAGGCTGTTTGAATGGCCGCTTCTATCTTTCGTTCGGAGACTCCGAAGCAGGTGCAGATGAGAGCTTCATCGCCAGTCCATTCTGTTTGCGATGATGTGCGGTAAGCTGTCAGTGCCGCGCCGAGAGCATCGCGGCATAACCTCGCGCAATGTTCTTTCTCGACTGGAAATTCTCCGAGTTGTTCCGTGATGAAGCTCTCCAACATCGTTGGCAGAGCGGTCGCGTCAGAGAGCGTCAAAGCTTGCAGAACTTCGGTCAGCACCGAGGCCGACGCGATGAGATAGCCGCAGCCCGTCGCCTTAAATCTCGCTTCGGTGATTTGATGAGACGCCGCGTCAAGCTTGAGCGTCAAACGCAATGCAGCCCCGCAGACGTGCGAACCCGTCGCGCCCGTCGCGTCTGCTTCAAACACCTCGCCGACGCCGCGCGGGCGCAGGAAATATTCGGTAATCTCTTCAGGATAAAAGGACACGCCTGCTCCGGTTTTTAGCCACAGAGGACACAGAGAACACAGAGGTAAGATACTATAAACTGCTGACGCTTTCTTTCTCTGTGTCCTCTGTGGCTAGTGCTTTGCTTCCAGTATGAATAAGCCAGTTGACGAATGTGTCGGTGAAACCTATCATAAACAAGTTATTTAGAACTCCCAATCTCTAATCGAACTATGACTCATTACTAGAGCCACTTATGACACAACTATCGGAACAGAGCGTGCTCGACGCGCTCAGACAGATTCAAGACCCCGACCTGCACAAAGACATTGTGACGCTCGGCTTTATCCGTGATTTGAAAATAGAGGGCGGCGACGTTTCGTTTCGTATCGTCTTGACGACGCCCGCGTGCCCCGTCAAAGAGCAGATGGAGGACGCCGCAAAGGAATTTGTCGGCGCGCTCGAAGGCGTAACACAGGTGCGCGTGACGATGGACGCGGACGTGCCAAAGGGGCGTGGTCTGGGCGAGAAGATCGCGGTCGAGGGCGTGCGAAATATCGTCGCCGTCTCGTCCGGCAAAGGCGGCGTCGGCAAATCCACAGTCGCGGTCAACTTGTCGGTCTCGCTCGCACTCGACGGCGCGCGTGTCGGCTTGATGGACGCGGACGTGTACGGGCCGAACGTGCCTTTGATGCTCGGCGCGGGCAACGCAAGGCCGGAGGTCGAGGGCAACAAGCTCGTGCCGATTGAAGCTTACGGCGTGCGCCTGATGTCTATGGCGCTGTTGCAGCCGGGCGACAAGCCGATGATTGTGCGCGGGCCGATTTTGCACGGACTCGTGAAGCAGTTTTTGACGGACGTGCTGTGGGGCGAGCTTGACTACTTGATCGTAGACATGCCGCCGGGAACTGGCGACGTGCAGCTCAGTCTCGCGCAGCTTGTGCCCGTGCAGGGCGCGGTGCTGGTGACGACGCCGCAGGAGGTCGCGGTGATGGACGTGCGCAGAGCTTTGCGTATGTTCGAGACGGTGGCCGTGCCCGTGCTCGGCGTGGTCGAGAACATGAGCTACTTCATCGCTCCCGACACGGGAAATCGTTACGACATCTTCGGCAAGGGCGGCGGCGAAAAGCTTGCTGAGCAGTACGGCGTGCCTTTTCTCGGCGCAGTGCCTTTGGGGATGGAGGTGCGCGAGGGCGGCGACAAGGGCGTGCCGGTCGTCGTCAGCCAGCCGGATTCGCCGCAATCCGTTGCTTTTCGTCATGTCGCCGAAGAGGTGGCGCGGCAGGTCTCTATCGAAGCCATGAAACCGGAGCTTGTCGTTTTGGGTCGAGCCAAATAATATGGTAAAACATTAGTGGTTTTAGGTTTGCGTTTGTGCATCTAATAGTTGCCGGAAAGCTTTTCGGTGAATCCTGAGACCGGCAATTAAACTTAAGATCATTTTCATTTTAGGAGAGAGAAATAAAAAGATGTCTGCTACAACAACCATGGCTCCGCCGATGACGATGGAGTTGACCGAGACGGCGGCGGCTGAAATCAAAAAATTTATGACTGCCGAAGAGGGCTTGCCCGAAACCTCCGGCCTGCGTGTGCGTGTCGTGCCGGGCGGCTGCTCCGGTTTTCAGTACAGCCTGAACATCGAAGAGGAGTCGCGTCAGGGCGACCACATCCTGGACGAGCACGGCGTGCGCCTCTTCATAGACATGTTCAGCGCGCAGTATTTGAACGGCGTCAGGATTGACTACGTGACGAACGTCATGGGTTCGGGCTTCACTTTCACGAACCCGAACGCGACGGGCGGCTGCGGCTGCGGCTCTTCGTTCACGGCTTAAGCTCAGAGAATAATTTAAGAAGAGGTGGTGCGGCGCGCGTGTATTTGATTATTCGCGCGCCGCACCACCTTAATTTTTGCGCTCAACAGGCGGCGGCATTATCATTTCGGGAAAAGCAAAAGCCAGAAGCCCGAAGTGAAGCAACGCGCATCGTCGCCTCTCTTCTGACTCCTGGCTTCTGAATTCTGACTCCTGCTCTGGTTATTTCTTTCCGGCTGCGCTCGTCTGCGTGCGCGTGTCGCGCTCGCGGATACGTGCGGCCTTGCCGCGCAGCTCGCGCAGGTAATAGAGCTTGGCTCTGCGAACTCTGCCGCGCTTAATCACGTCTATGTGATCCACGATGGTCGCGTGCAACGGAAAGATTCTCTCCACGCCGACGCCGAAGCTGGTCTTGCGGACGGTAATGGTCTCGCGCACGCCGCCGTGCTTGCGCGCAATCACGATGCCTTCAAAGACCTGCAAGCGTTCTTTGGTCTCGGATTCCTTGATGCGCACGTGAACGCGCACCGTGTCGCCCGGCTGAAAGTCCGGGATTGATTCGCGCAACTGCGATTTATCAACTGCGTCTAAGCGATTCATTTTAACTACTCCAATTTTTGATCTGTGATTTTCGATTTGCGTTTCAATCCGAAAGCGCAAATCAAACTCTAAACTTTATTTCAGCAGGTCTGGACGATTGCGCTTTGTCTTTTCAAGCGCACGCTCCCGTCGCCATTTTTCAATCTCGCCGTGATGGCCGCTCAAGAGAACTTCCGGCACACACATTCCGCGAAACTCAGGCGGTCTGGTGTAATGCGGATAATCGAGCAAGCCTTCGGAGAAAGATTCGTTGACCGCCGAAGTCTCACTGCCGAGCGCGCCCGGCACGAGCCGCACCACAGCGTCAACCAACACCACGGCGGCAGGCTCGCCTCCCGACAGCACGTAATCCCCGATGGAGATTTCGTCCGTCACCAGAGTCTCAGCCACGCGCTCGTCCACGCCCTCATAACGACCGCAGATGAGGACTACGTGTTCGGCTTCGTTCGCCAAATCCTGCGCGACCGCTTGCGTCAAGACTCTCCCCTGCGGGGAGAGCAGTACGACGCGCGTTCCGTTATCAAAAGAGCCGCGCCCACCCGCGCCCGTCAAACTTTCAACCGCGTCAAAGATCGGCTCAGGCTTCAAGACCATTCCGTCGCCGCCGCCGAAAGGGCGGTCATCCACCTGCCTGTGCTTATCACTCGTCCAACGGCGCAAGTCGTGCGCCGTGATTTCAATCAGGCCAGCCTCGCGCGCTCGCCTGACGATGCCGAAATCAAACGCCGCGCGAAAGAAGTCCGGGAAGATGGTGATGATGTCAAAACGCACTTCAAAAATCTAAAATTCCAATAAGCCTTCCGGCGCGTCAATGCGAATCAGCTTGCCTGTGATGTCAACCGAGACGCAAATCTCTTCGACCATCGGAATCAGATGCTCGCGCCCCTCGTCGCCCTCGACGACGAGCAGGTCGTTTGCGCCCGTCGTGCGCATCACGCCCCGCACAATGCCGACACGCGCGCCCGCTACATTTTCAACCCGGCAGCCCTCTAGCTCCCAATCGTAATACTCGTCCTTTGAGAGCTGAACGCGTTCCGTCTCCGGCACAGTCAACTCGCATCCGACGAGCGCGCTCGCGGCTTCGATGCTGTCAAAGCCTGCGAACTTCAGCACGACGCGCACGCCTTGAAGCCAATGCTCTTCGAGCCGAAGCGTTTCCCTGCGTCCGTCCGGCCTGACAGCGATGAGACGTTCAAGCCCCTCGAAGCGTTCGGGGAAATCTGTCAACAGCTCGGCGACGACTTCGCCCTTCAAGCCTCTGACTTTGACCACCTTCGCCACCGCGATCAGCTCTTCTGCGTCAGTGGTCGCCGTACTCTGCTCGTCTTCGCTCATTCGATGATTTCAAGAATGAAGCGACGGTTGGCCTTCATGCTCGCGGCGTGAAGCAGCGAGCGCAGGGCGCGCACCGTGCGCCCCTGCCGTCCGATCAGTTTGCCCATGTCGGATTCGGCCACGCGGACTTCGATCTTGACGCTCGTGCCGCCCTCGACCGCGCGCACGTCCACCGCCTCAACGTCGTCCACCAAAGACTTCACGATCATCTCGACGGTTTCTTTCATCAGGGTTCAAGGTTCAAGGTTAAAAGTTCAAGGAGGGCAAGGCGTTGAGCCTTGAACCTTGAACTTTTAACTTTTGAGCTAAGCCTCCGGCTGCGTCTCTACTACCGCTGCCGCTTTCGCGCTCGATTTAATCAAGCGGCGGACGGTTTCGGTCGGCTGCGCGCCCTTGCCGAGCCAGTACTGCGCGCGTTCCATGTTAAGGTTGACGGCGGCAGGCTCGCGCGTCGGGTCGTAAGTTCCGATGTTCTCAAGATACGCGCCGTCACGCTTCGAGAGCTTTTCCTTGACCACAATCCTGTAAGAAGGCCGCTTCTTCGCCCCCATACGCATTAATCTGATAGCTAACAATTCTCAATCCTCCAAGTGACGAGTGACAAGTGATGAGTGATAAGAAAATCCAAAGAGCTTGTCTCTATATCACTCATCACTTGTCACCGCTTTTTCTTCCGTTTCTTCTTCTTCAACTTTTTGCGCGACGGCGCGGCTGGAAGGGCTGGCATGCCGCCCTCGAAATCGTCGCCGTTGCCG
Source organism: Pyrinomonadaceae bacterium (assembly GCA_036403295.1). Taxonomy (GTDB): domain Bacteria; phylum Acidobacteriota; class Blastocatellia; order Pyrinomonadales; family Pyrinomonadaceae; genus JACMLC01. The sequence continues at coordinate 204 of DASWRG010000013.1, read as the reverse complement.
CCCATCATGCCTGACATGTCGGGCATGCCCATCATCCCGGCCATGCGGCGCATCATCTTGCCATTGAGGCCGCCGCCACCACCGCCGCCGAAGAGGCCGGAGCCAGAAAGCTGGCGCATCATCTGCCGCATCTCCGTGTACTGCTTAATCAGCGAGTTGACTTCCGCTACGCTCGTGCCAGAGCCGCGCGCGATTCTGCGTCTG
>DASWRG010000012.1:0-43161 GCA_036403295.1 Pyrinomonadaceae bacterium | reverse complement strand
TAAGTGAAGTCGGCTTTGCAGGTTTTTCAAGTGCGTGCTCAGCCCCGCGATGTTCGGCACGCTGATGTAGATGACGCCGCCGGGCGCGAGCAGTTCGCGGCTGCGCTCAAGCTCTGCAAGCGGATTCTGTGTGTGCTCAAGGACGTGATTGAAACGGATGGCGTCGAAACGCTCGCCGCCGAAATCAATCTCTAACAATCTGCCTTCCCAGAGCGGAAAACTTTCGGTGTCGCGCACGTAAGGCGAGAGGCGTATGTCGCAGCCGAAGGGTTGCCAGCCGCGCGCAAGCCCGAGTTTTAAGAAAGTCCCGTTGCCGCACCCGACATCCAGAATCCGCCCCCGTCGTCCGAGCAGTTTTTCGATGTGACCGTACTGCCGCTCGAACTGATAACGCGTCGCCGCGCTCAACTCTCCGGGCGCATCCGGCTCTGCGTGATAAGTCTCGTTATAGACGCTCTCCGCGAGCTGTTCAAAGGTCGGGCGCGGGCTTAGAAACTGCAAGCCGCAACGCGGGCACTGGCAGAGTTGAAAGCCTTGATAATCAACCGCGAAGGGTTTCGGCGCGATGCCGCACAGGGGGCACAGCACCTCTTCCATGTTTTTGATTTCGGCTTCGATGACCGAGCGTTCGCTGCCGAACAGGCTTGATGGTGCGCGAGAAGACATGTGCAGATAATAGCTATAGCAGTTATCAAATGAAAGCGAGTGCTGAGGAAGGAAAAATCTCACGCAAAGGCACTGGTGGCGCAAAGAAGAAGACGCCAAGTGAAAGTGGCACTCAACAACTTAGCGTGCTTCCTTTGCGCCACCAGCGCCTTTGCGCGAGATTTTCTTCATCATTTCCCAGCCGAATCCTCGCTCTGTCCGAGCGGAGTCTGGTCGTAATGCACGAGCAGGTCAGCCGGGTCGTCGAAGATCAGATTCGCGCCAGCCGCGCGCAGCTCCGTTTCGGGAAATCCGCCGCACAAGAGTCCGATGACGTTGAGGCCGAGTTTGCCTGCGGCCTCTGCGTCGTAGGGCGTGTCGCCGACGACGATGGCTTCGTTTGATTCGATGTCGCCGAGTTTTTCGAGCGCGGCCTTGAAGATGCCCGGGTACGGCTTCGATTTGTCCGCGTCGTCGGCTGAAGTCTCTTCTTCGACGAGGTCTTGGATGTCCGCGATTTTTTTATAAGCCTTCAGCTCGTCCTCTTTCGCGGATGAAGCGAGAGCGATCCGTTTGCCGTCGGCCTTGATGCGCTCAAACAACTCGCGGACTTTGGGGAAGGCGCGGACGCGCGGCAGGTACTCGCGCTTGAAGAGCTTGCTGCGATGCTCTTCAATCTCTTCGCCAAACTCTTCGAGTTCCTCTCTTGAGAAAAAGACCGGCAACAGTTGGTCGCCGCCCTTGCCGATCTGATGCCGCACCTGCTCGTATGGCACGTCCTTGCCATACTCCCTGAAGGTCTCTTTCCAAGCCTGCGCGTGCAGGTCAACCGAATCAACCAGCGTCCCGTCAATGTCGAAAATCACAGCCTTAATCATCTTGTTCCTCTATCCAAATTTTTTATACCTTACACTAACCTCATTCAATTGGAAAAAGGAAGTCATAGCTCTCTTCGCGTTTCTTTGCGCGTTCCCTCTTCGCGCTCTTTGCGGTTAAGTGGCTTTTAAAAGCAAAGAGCGCAAAGGTGAAGACGCGAAGGAACGCAAAGAGAGTTGATGCTGTCCTCGCTGATCCTGTCCGAATCCGACCTCCCTTTTGTTTGGCTTTGATACGGCGAAGGCTTGACAGCCTGGCTCTCATGCTCAAAGGACGAAGGCCATGAAGCCTTGCAATCTCTAAAGCTTACAGGGCAAACGCGATTTGCGGTCGGGCTGTGGCTTTAGCCGAATGCGTCGGCACGAGCGTTGCAGTTGAATCAAGGGATATACATGGCGGGTAAAAAATTTTCGAGAGCTTTTGAAAGAAAGCTGTAAGGAGTGTGGGTTATGTCTAAGGCCAAACTGGTGACTGGATTATTCAAGACTCGCGTGGCGGCTGAAGCAGCCGTGGACGCGCTTATCAAGCGGGGCTATCGGCGTGAAGACATCAGCGTGTTGATGTCCGACGCGACGAAGAACAAAGAGTTCGCCGTCGAGACAGGAACGCACGCGGCGGACGGCGCGGGCATCGGCGGCGCGGTCGGCGGCGCGGTCGGCGCGGCGCTCGCAGCTATCGCGGCGGTCGGGACTTCAATCGCGCTACCGGGCATCGGCCTCATCATCGCAGGCCCGATTGCGGCGGCGCTGGCGGGCGCGGGCGCGGGCGGCGCGACGGGCGGCATCATCGGCGCGCTCATCGGCGCAGGCATCCCTGAGCATCGCGCGAAAGTCTACGACGCGGGCTTGCGCGGCGGCGGCATTCTCCTCGGCGTCGAAGCCAACACGGATGAAGACGCGGACAAACTCGAACAGTTCCTCGAAGACATGGGAGCCGAGCACGTCAGGCAGGAGTAAAAGCAAGTTCAAAGTTCAAGGTTCAAAGTTCAAGGTAAAAAACTAAGGTTCAAGGTTAAGAGCTTATGCTTCTAACCTTGAACCTTGAACTTTGAACCTTAGAACTTTGAACCTTGAACTTGCTTTACTTTTTAATGGCGTCGCCGATGTCTTCAACAGCTTCGCCTACTTTTCGTTTGGCCGTGCCGAAGCCCTCTTGTATATTGCCGCCCGCGCGGTCTGCCTGTCCTTCGGCTTCCATATCTCTGTCGTCAACGGCGCGTCCGACGTTCTCTTTGACCGCGCCTTTGGCCTGATCCCATTTGCCTTCGATCTCATCCTTGTTCGGTAAACCCATGATGCAATCCTCCTTCTGACCCCCTCAAGGTGCAAGCGATGTTCCAGACGCTTCGCCTGTCCTCACGGGCTACGACGACGCGCGGCAAACTGTTTGAGACACAGAAAGATACGGGATTAAAGAGAACTTCCGGCAGGTCTGTTTGAACGGCTCGACGTGAGCACGTTTCGGTACGTTTAGCATGAGGCGCGTGCTTTATCTTCGGACAATAAAAGCAAGGATGAAAGGCATGCTTTTCATCCTTCGCTCATCAGCATGCCCATTGCCTGTTCGAGCACGTCCATCACGTTGAAGGGTTTTTTGATGACGAGATCGAGCCGTCCCGTTTCGTAGTCTTCGGGCTGCACCATGTCAGGCCAGCCTGTAGCGAGAATAAAGATGGTGTCGGGGCTGTGCTCTTTGACCCAGCGCGCGAGGTGCAGGCCGCTCACCTCTGGCAGGCCGAGATCGGAGATGATGAGATCGAACTTCTCTTCCTTCGCTTCTTCGAGCCGACTGATGGCCTGCGAGCCGGTCGCGGCTTCGAGCACATGATGCCCTGCACTCTCGAACGTCTCGCGCAAGAGGGCGCGCACACGCTCTTCATCTTCGATGATGAGGACGCGAGCCGACTTCATTTTCATACCCGGCGCGGGCGTCTCACACTCCTCACGCGTCTTCTTCGCGCGGGAGGTCTTTTCGTAAAGCGGCAGACGGATTTCAAAGCGCGTGCCCAAGCCCTCTTCGCTGACGACCATGATGCGCCCGCCGTGTCGCGCGATGATGCCGTGCGAGGCCGCGAGTCCTAATCCAGTGCCGCGCTCGCCTTTGGTCGTGTAGAAAGGCTCGAAGATGCGCTCGACGATTTCGGGCGGCATCCCGCAGCCGGTGTCCGCGACCCAGAAGCAAGCAGTCTCAAGCTCCGCGCGCGTGCCCGTCTCAATCGTCCCTCCGTCCTGCATCGCGTCCACCGCGTTGAAGATGAGATTGAGAATCACTTCGCGCAACTCCGCCGATTCGCCGAGGACGTAGACCGTGCCTTGATTTTCGACGATGACATTGATGCTCGCGCCGCCTCTGGTGGCCGAGCGGTTCTGCCACTTGGGTCGCGCGATCTCGACGCTCGAAGAGATGAGTTCGGCGAGTTCGACGGGCATAAACTCCTGCGCCGTGTCGCGCCTTGCGAAATCGAGAATCCGGCGCAGGGTTTGCGAGCCGTCGGCCACCGCGCGCGTGATGACTTCCAAGCTCTTGACCGTCGCTTCATCCTCCGAGCGCATCATCAAAAGCTGCGCGCGTCCCTGTATCACCGTCAGAGCGTTGTTGAGATTGTGCGCGACGCCCGCCGCCAGTTCGCCGACCGCGCGCAGCTTGTCGGATTGAGCCATCCGCTCTTGCGCGCGTTTGCGCTCGGTCATGTCGCGGAGGAAGAGCAGCGCGCCGCTCGCGCTGCCGTCTTTCCAGAGCGGAGAGGTATGAGCTTCAACGTAGCGAACGGTCGCGTCGGCGCGAATGACCTGCACTTCAAAGCGCGTGTCTTCGCCCGCGAAGGTGCGCGCAAGATTGCTCGCCACGTTGTCTCTCGATTCGGCGGCGACGATCTCGCTCAAGTGCCTGCCCAAGAGTCCGGTCGGAATCAGATCGCTCGAAGCGCGAGCGCGCTCGTTCATCCACGTAAAGCGTCCCATCAAATCGAGCGTGAAGATTTCATCGGGCGCGAGGTCGGCGAGGCTCGCCATGAAAGATTTGTGTTCGAGGATTTCGGCTTCGGCGCGTCGGAGTTGCGAGATGTCGCGCGCGATGACGACCGCGCTGCCCTCAAGCGACCGGTGCATGTCATGCAAAGGAATCACGATCAGCAGCGTCGGGCGCGCGACGTGTGCGCCCGGCATCAATTCCACTTCGACCGCTTCGCCGCTTTTGATGGCGCGGTCAACGACGCATTCGGTCGCGCCCTCCACGCGCCAGAACATCTCGCAACAGAGGCGACACATCAGCTGCGAAGACTCTCGGCCTTCGAGCCGCTCGCCCGCCGGATTGATGCGGCTCAGGCGTCGCTCCTCGTCAAACAAGTAGAGGCCGTCGGGCAGCGCGTCGAACGCAGCATCAAGGAGCGGCGCAGAGTCCAAGAGGACGACCGGCACGGGACGTTCATCAGAAGCTATTTCCGTAGATAAATCTAAGATGTCCATCTGACAAGAACAAACGGAGGTCTTTTCGAGCGGCGGCAAGGACTGCCGCACGCGAAGGGCACAAGCATGTTAGCAGAAACCGGAGGAAAAGAGCTAGAGAAAAGATAATCAGGCATTTGTAAAAAAGACCGGGCGCGCCTTCGTTTGAAAGCACGCCCGGTGAAATAATCTGTCGTCGCTTTAAGCGTTAAAACTCAAAGCGCGCGCCAAATTGAATCTGACGCTCACGGAAGATCGTGTTGCCAGCTTCGTTGGGAACCGTAAAGGTCGGATCAAAGGTCAGAGTCGGCGTCCCGACCGGCAGCCCCTGAGGGTTACCTGCGGCGGCTGTTCCGATGGAATACAAGCGCGTGCCGCGATTGGTCACGTTGACGTGATTGAACAGGTTGAAGAATTCACCCAATATTTCAAGGTTCATCGTCTCCGTGAACTTGAAGCGACGCGAGAGGCGCAAGTCAACATTCGCCGTCTTCGGGAAGCGGAACGTGTTGCGGTCGTAGAGCGGGAAGCGATTGGCTCCGCCTGCGCCTAAAATGCCGGTGCTGACGGCGGCGGTCAAGACTCCGCCGCAGATCGCCACGCTGGTACAAGCCGGAGCGTTGCCGCTCAGGAGCGCCGAGTTCGGACGACCCGAAGAAATCTGCACGATGGGCGCGATGGTCCAGCCGTTGAAGATCGTGCGTCCAACTTTATTGTCCGAGTCATTCGAGAAGAAATTCGGATTCCAGACCACGCTCGCCACAAACCTGTGCGGAATGTCGAAGTCCGTTCGACCGTCCTCAAACGTGGTGTCAAAAGGATTGAGCGGGAAGTTGGGCGTCGTAAAGGTCTGCGATCCCTGTCCCGTGTCCGTCGCTTTCGAGAACGTGTAGTTGATCTGGAACTGAAGTCCATCCGTAAAGCGACGATTAATCTGAGCGACAAACGCCTCGTATTCGGATTTGATACTGCCGCGAATCTCGGTGATGCGACCGAAATTGGAATTGGGACGCGGACAAGTGTTGCCGGGGATAGGCGTGCCGCAGGTAAATCGCGGGAAGCGGAAGACCTGCCCGTTGAGCGCGCCGCCGATGACCGTATAGGGCGTGGACTGCGTCGGGACGGCCAGATTCGTGTCCACAAACGTGGGCAGGTGGCGTCCGAGGCTGGCGAGCAACGAAACCGAAACGACGGTGTTTTTGGCAATCTCACGCTCAAGCACCAAGTCCGCCTGATGAATCTGCGGGTTAGCCATGTTCCGCGCGAAGACGATGATGTCGGGGCGCGATCCGCTGACGGTCGGCGGTGTGGTTAAAGTGTTCGGATAGGTCAGAACCGGCGCGCCCGGCGTGGTCGGCGTAAAGCTGAACTGAAGCTGACCGGCGGGGTTGCCCGTGTTGGTGATGGCATTCGCGATGGTCGAGTTGATGATGCGACCATAGTAGATGCCGTAGCCGCCGCGTATGGAAGTCTTGCCGTCGCCCGTGATGTCATAGGCGAAGCCGAAGCGCGGGCCGAAATTATTCTTGTCCTTCGGGAAGGATGCGGTCTGCGGCGCGAACGAGAAGGGAATCTGCGGCTTGGGCAGTTGCTCATACTCGTAGCGCAGACCCAGATTGACCGTCAATCTCTGGCTGACACGAATGTCATCCTGGATGAAGAAATTGTAGTCATTGGTATTGAAGACGAAAGCGGTCGGGCCGAATCCCTGATTGTAGCTGCTGTAACGCCTTTGGGCAGGGATGGCGAAATCGCTGATGAAGTCTACAATGTTGTTGTAGCTGTACGCGCCGCCTTCCTGAAACAGATTGTCCAGCTTGTCCTTGACGTGGTTGATGTCGCCGCCGAACTTGAGCGTGTGCATGCCGGTCGTGTAAGTCATGGTATCGGCAACCTGCAAACGCTTCTCGTCGGGATATGCCTTGCGCTCAAGGAAGTTGGGTTTGCCGAAAACAATCACGCCCGTGATGGTGACTTGCGGCGGACGGCCATTGATGCCGGTCATCGGCTCGCCGGGCGCTGCCGGCTGGCTCAGTTGGAATTCGTTGTCACGGCTCCACTGGAATCGCCCTTCATTGAGCAGGGTTTGCGTGATGGTCGAGGTCAAACGCAGGTTGAGCGCGTCGACATTGACGAAATCGTCGCCGAAGCTCGTGATGCCGCGATTGACGACCGCCTGCGATTGCACGCCTGCGGGCGCTTTCGCGCGCAAGCGATTATAGGTCGCGCTGAAAGTGTTGTTTGAGTTGATCTGCCAGTCAATTTTCGGAAGCACGAGGTATTGATCGCGACGACGCGGAACCGTGCCGGTTTCGCTCTGCAAGAAGGCGAGTGCCGCCGCGCGTTGCGTCGCCGTCACGCCGCGCCCGTTCAGCGTCGTAATCTGCGCCGGCGTCAGCACAAAGGAGCCAAGTGTCTCTGCCGCGACCGCCGGGAAAAGCTGTCGCTGCTGGTCATAGCTGAAAAAGAAGAAGAGCTTGTTCTTGATGATGGGGCCGCCGATGACGCCGCCGAACTGAATGCGCCTGTCTGTCGGTTTCAATCCGATGATCTGCGTGTTGGGCGGAGTGCCAACGGTCAGAAAACTGAAGGCATTGCGCGCCCCCCATTTGTTATCGCGGTCAAAGATGAAACCCTGTCCGTGAAACTCGTTGGTGCCGCTCTTGGTGACGGCGTTGACGACGCCGCCCGCCGCGCGACCGTACTCAGCCGAGTAGTTCGAGGTGTTGACCTGAAACTCACGGATGGCCGCCTGGCTGATGACATACGGGATGCGGGTGCGGCCACGCTCTTCCGAGAAGAACGCCTGATTGTTGTCGCCGCCGTCAACCGTATTGTTGTTCAAGAGACCGGAGACGCCGCGAAAACTGATTAAGCCGAATGCGCCGTCGGGCACTGCGCCCGGCGTCAACAGAGCGAAGTTCGACCAGCGGCGGCCATTGATCGGCAGCTCGTTGATTGAAGTCTGATTGACGTTGGTCGAGAAATCCTGCTGCGTGGTGTTGATGACGGGCGCTTCCGCCGTCACGTCAACCTGCGAGCCGCTGACGCCGCCGACTGAGAGCGGCACGTCGAGCGACGTGGTGCGACCGACTTCGACGATCACTTTCGGTTGTGTGAAAGCGCCAAAGCCAGAGGCGTTGATGGTGACAGTGTAAGTGCCGGGCTGAAGATGAACCACCTGGAAGCGGCCATCGCTATCGGTCGTGCCGGCGGCTTCCTTATTGGTCTCTTCGTTCTTGACGGTCACTGACGCGTTCGGCACGACGGCCCCGTTCGGGTCCTTGACTGTGCCGCCAATAGCTCCGTCCGTCGTGGACTGAGCCATCGCCATCATGCTCATCATACAGAGCGCAAGGGCGACCAGAGCGAGTCGGAAAAATTTGGACATTGGGGAACTCCTTAAAATCAGTTGGAAATTTTTGCCGCCTGCGCGCGCGCAGAAGTGACGGCGCAGTTTAGAGAACTGTTTGATTCCTAGAACACTTTGAATTCGCAACGCAAACGCTAAGGCGAGACCACCGTATGTAGAAATAAGCTTCTATCATGCCGAGAGCCGTTTGCGCAAGTCTTACGGCATGATGAATTCAATGTAAAATCATAGCCGGGAAGAGCGAAGCTACGACGTGCGAGTCGTCCGAGACCCAAACGCGTGTTTGGTCGCAAGACTCATGCCGTGTCTACGTGTCGAAGCCGCGAATAGTTTAAGGGTTGGATTCAATAGCAATTAGCCGCGAGCCACCATGATGAGGGGGAATCCGCTTGCTCAAGAATTTGGATTTTTCTCCAAAAAATTAGAAATTCCGAGATTCAAAAGATGAAAACAAATCTCACGCAAAGGCGCAAAAGCGCAAAGAAAAATTCAATTATTTTCTTTACGCCTTAGCGCCTTTGCGTGAGAATTTCTTTATCTCATACGCTCTCGACGATCATGGCGATGCCCTGACCGCCGCCGATGCACGCGGTCGCTAAGCCGTAACGTCCGCCGCGTCTCTTGAGTTCATGCAGCACCGTCAAGACGAGGCGCGTGCCCGAGGCCGCGAGCGGATGGCCGAGCGCGATTGCGCCGCCGTTGACGTTGGTCTTCGAGCGGTCAAGCCCCAACTCCTTTTCGACCGCGAGATACTGCGCGGCGAAAGCCTCGTTGACTTCGATCAAATCAATCTCTTCGAGTTTGAGTCCGGCCTTCTCCAGAGCCTTGCGCGTCGCGGGCACGGGGCCGATGCCCATAATCTCAGGCTCGACTCCGGCGTAAGCCCAACTGACGATGCGTCCCAGGGGCTTCGCGTCTCTGGCTTTGACGAAATCTTCGCCCGCGATAACGAGAGCCGCCGCGCCGTCAACGATGCCCGACGCGTTGCCAGCCGTGACGAAACCGTCTTTGCTGAAAGCGGGACGGAGTTTCGCCAAACCTTCGAGCGTCGTTTCGGGACGCATGTGATCGTCCTTATCAAAAAGCGTTACGCCCTTGCGCGTTTTGACTTCGACCGGAATTATCTCTTCCGCGAAGTATCCGGCGTCGGTTGCGCGCTTGGCTTCCTGTTGCGAACGCAGAGCGTACTTGTCCTGCTCCTCGCGCGAGATTTCATGACGGCGCGCGAGGTTCTCAGCCGTCCCGGCCATCGGCGTGTTGCAGTAGGTGTCAACGAGCGCGACCATCAAGCTGTCTTCGAGCTTCCCCTGTCCGAGCGCGAAGCCGGAACGCGCGCCGTAGATGACGTGCGGAGCTTGCGACATTGATTCCATGCCGCCGACGAGAGCCGTCTGTGCTTCGCCGAGCTGAATCATGTGCGCGCCGGAGATGATTGATTGAATGCCGCTCCCGCAGAGGCGGTTGACGGTCAGCGCGGGACGATCAAAGGGGACGCCCGCCTTGAGCGCGACGTGACGCGCGCCGTAAATCGCATCGCCCGAAGTCTGCAAAGCGTTGCCGATAATCGTGTGGTCAATCTCTTCCGGCGAAACCCCTGTGGCTTCGAGCGCGCCGCGCGCGGCAATCGCGCCGAGGTCTATCGCCGAAATATCCTTGAGCGCGCCGACGTACTCGCCCATCGGCGTGCGTTTGCCGCCCAAAATAAAAACATCGCGTGACATAAAATTTGAATGCCTTTCTGATAGAGAAGATATTGCTTCACAGGTGAACAGAAAAGCTTAACAGAGGCTTTCTTTAATCTCAAATCTGAAATTTCAGATTTGAGATTATTTCTTCTTCTCGTATTTCCCGACCAAGTCTCCCTGCCCGATGATGTGTCCCTGCATCGCATTTAAGAGGTCTTCTCTAGTCGCTCCGGCATCGAGCGCGAGTTCTGTATCGAGCGCGTAAAGCTTGAAGAAGTAACGATGCGTGCCGCTCGGAGGACACGGGCCGCCGTAGCCTATCTGTTTGAAATCGTTCGTGCCTTGCCGCGCGACGCCTGCGGGCTGCTTCTCGGGCGGAATATTTTCGGGCAGCTCCTTCGCGCTCGCAGACAGGTTGTACAAGACCCAGTGCGCGAACCTTCCGCCGGGCGCGTCCGCGTCCTCCATGAAGAGGGCGACCGTTCGAGCCTTCTCCGGCACGCCCTCCCACTTGAGCGGCGGCGAGACGTTCTCGCCGTCACAAGTGTACTTCGCCGGTATCATCTCGCCGTCCGCGAACGCGCTGCTGGTGAGCTTCATCGCGCCCTTCGACGCGGGCGTTGAGCTGGTCGCGGCTGTTGGAGAAGCAACGGGCGATGGCTGCGCGTTGTTCTGCGGCGCGGGGCTGTTTTGGTTGCGACAGGATGAGAGCGCAAACAGCGCGATGGCGATGAGAAAGATTTTAACTTCGATTTTTATCATGACAAAACTTGCCTGGCTTATGGTGTAACTATGCAACATTATGACGAAATCTCGCATGATTACGCTTTAATGAGCAGAAATTACGCTTTAGTTTTTCAAAGCTAAGGCTTAGCGACTCGTGCCGATGGCTTAGTTTCGTAATGCTAAGCCTTATTTGCCGCCTGCGACGCCCGTGATGCGCTCGATCAGTTTGGCGTCGTCGGGCAAGAGTCCGGCCTTTGCCAGACGCGGCGTGAGCGCGATCCAGTTCTTGTCCATCGCAAATACTTTGCGAAAGAGCGGGAGAGCGTCTTCGACGCGGTTCATGTTGACGAGAGCGACGGCGTGCCAGTAAATCATCTCCGCGTTGTCAGGCACTAGCTTTTCCGCCGCGCCGTATTCGCGCAATGCGCCCTCGTTGTCCTTCTTCTCGACCGCCAGATCGCCCGCGTTCATGTGATTGTATGCGCGCTGCAAGTTGACCAGCCGGCGCAGCTCTTTCAAAGGCTCTGGGCTGTCGTCAACTCTCAAATCGAACACGCGGTCTGTCCAGGCTTTGCCCGTCGGCTTGCCTGTGACGACGATCAGCGCGGCTGATTGACGCCCGCGTATGTCGCCTCCGGCGGCCTGCCCCGCGTCGAGCGCGGCCAGCATACGTTCCGCCAGATCGCCCTTCGTCTCTTGAAAAGCCCGCGCCATCGCAGGCCACACTTGATCGTTGAGCATCAGGTTGGCCTGCACTGAAAAATTATCTCCGACGATGTGTCCGGCGGACTGTATATCCTTCGCGCCCGTCCAGGCGTCAACGCGTCCCTGCGCGTCAATCATCGCCACCTGCCGCACGTCGCGCCCGTCGTCTCCCGCGAGCAGAGCTTTCAAGGCATCGGGCGCACTGCGTCCGGCGCGCATCAGGTCGAGGCCGAGTTTGCCGTAAGACGGATCAACGAAAGACTGCGTGGCGACCGCGCCGACTCCCGCTTCAGCCCACGGGACGACTGAGCCGACCGAGAACCAGTGCGACTGGACGGCGACGCCGAGTTCGCCCGTCGCAGGGTCGCGCGCCACAATCGAGAAGGTGTGGACGGGTCGCAGAGGTCGCGGCTCATTCGATTGTCTCTGCGCTGAGATTGGATTGAGAGTCAGCATCAGAAGCAGCGAGACAGCAAGCACGAGTGTCATTCGCTTCATAGCCTTTTCACCTATTCGCGGGCGGCAATCGCATCGTGAAGCAGAGGAAGCTCTCACGATGAAAGCAATGCTATTAAGAGGTTTGATTTAAAACTCAATAAGGACTCAAACCCTTTGCGTCATTCTGTTTCATCTTCGCGCCTTTGCGAGAAACATCAACGCTTCTCGCAAAGGCGCAAAGTCAAAGACAGAAGACGCAAAGAGCCGACATGTTCAGTCTCTTGAGTTTTGAATCAGCTTCTCAGCGCGTGCCTGTGTTTCGCTCTACGTGCCCGCGCCGTAGCCGCCACCGCCGCCGCCCTGATAACCACCGCCGCCGCCCGCGTAACCGCCGCCCGGCTGGTCGCCGCCGTAAGCTGGCGGAGGAGGCGGAGGAGGAACGTCGCCGTCCTTACGCTTCTCGAAGATCGGCACGCCGATGAGGCCGCCGACCGTGGCGAGTCCCACCAGGCATAACGCGGCAATAAAAGTTCCGAGGAGAATCAACGCCGTGCCGCTCAGAGGCATGTTGTGGATTCCGGCTTGCCTGAAAGCCTGTTCCATTTGAGCCGCGCCGAAAATGATACCGATGATGCTTCCCAAAACGAAGTAGATGACGCCGCCGACGACTCCCGCCAGCGCGCCGAGCATCGCGCCCTCGCCGACGCTCACGCGGTTCGGCGTATTCTTGACGTAGAACATCACGGCGAGCGCGCCGCCGCCAATCGCCCAGAGACAACAACAGTAATTGACGATGGGAATGGAAGAGAGGATTCCGAGGATGGCCCCGCCGATTAGCGCAGGCACAAGTTTGTTATTCATTAGCTGCGATCCTTTCGTTGCTGGCTATCAAAGCCGCTTCAGTCTGGAACTTCCGCGATGTCACTTTAATTTTTTCAGGAGCGTGCCATGAATAACTAACAAAGCCTCGCACGGTTGTCAATCAAATCATTTCGAGGCGTCAATGAAAGTGCGCTGCCACAGCTCAAGCGTCAGGAGTTGAAAGACCTGTAAGCTGTAATCTTCGCGCCCCGAAAGATTGGCTGCGATGAGGCGCGCGACCTCTGCCGGACGAAAGAGGCCGCGCCGCGCGAGCTGCTCTTCCGACAAAAGCTCTTTGACCAGAGGCACGAGCGGCCCGCGCAGCCACGCGCGAATCGGCGCGCCGAAGCCAGCCTTTTTTCGCCACACGACATCACGCGGCAAAAGCTTTTCCGCCGCGCGCTTCAAGATATACTTGCGCTTCAAACCGCGCAGCTTCAAAGAGGGCGGCATCCGCGCCGCCAACTCTATCAGCTCGACATTGAGAAACGGGACGCGCACTTCCAGATTCGCCGCCATCGAAGTCTTGTCCGTGTAAGAGAGATTGAGGCACGGCAGAAAAGTTTTGAGATCAACGTAAAGCAAGCGATTGAGCGGCGCGGCATGCTGGACGCGCGCGAAATATTTGCGATGCTCTTTGTAAGCATCGTGGCCGCGCGTCTCTTCTCTCAAAGCGTCCGAATACAAACTCTCCTTCGCCGCGTCCGTGAAATAAGTTCCGTAGCCCAGATAGCGGTCTTCAAAATCAAGAGCCGCGCTTCGCGCGAACTTCTTCGCGTTACGCAAGGGCGCGGTGAATTTTCCCGGCAAGCCGCCCGGCAAGACCTCCGCAAACGCTTTCATCAGAGGCGCGCGCAAGAGTTGCGGCACGGGGTCGAGCGCGCCCGCCAGCTTCATCGCCAACTGGCGCGGGTATCCCGCGAACACCTCATCGCCGCCGACGCCCGATAGCAAGACCGTCAAAGTCTCACGCGCCGCACGCGAGACTAAATAGCTGGTGATGACTGCGGGGTCTGCGACCGGCTCGTCCATGTGATAGACGAGTCGCGGCAGAAGCTCCGCCACATCCGGCTTGAGCATCATCTCGTGATAATCCGTGTCGAGCAGTTTGCCCACGCGCCGCGCCCACTGCGCGTCATCGGGAATGATGTCGTAATGCAAATCCTCCGGCTCGATGCCGATGGTGTAGGTCGAAACCTTGCGTCCGCCCGAATGATTCTTCATCAGCGCGACGATGGCGGACGAATCAACGCCGCCCGACAGAAACGAGCCGAGCGGCACGTCCGCGACCATCTCCATGCCGACCACGCGATTCAAAGTCTCAAGCACGCGCTCGCGCCACCAGGCATCATCGCGTCCCTCTTCAATCTCGTCGAATGAAACGTCCCACCACTCGCGCACGCTCACGCGCCCCTCGCGCCACGTCAGGACATGCGCGGGCGGCAGTTTATAAACTCCGCGAAAGAGCGTGTGCGGGTCAGGCGTCCACAGGAAAGTGAGATATTGATTGAGAGCTTCCGCATCAATCTCGCGTTCGACAAGGCCGGTCGCGAGCAGAGCTTTGATTTCGGAAGCGAAGATAAAAGACGCGCCGCTCTCATCCTCCGTCTGCGTGTAATAAAGCGGCTTGATGCCGACGCGGTCGCGCGCGATGGTCAGTTGCCGCAACGCTTCATCCCACACCGCGAAGGCGAACATCCCGTTGAGATGCGCGAGACAGCCTTCGCCCCACTCCGCGAAAGCCGCGAGCAAAACTTCGGTATCGGTGTCCGTGCGAAAGCGATGGCCTTTGGCTTCGAGCTGCTGTTTCAGCTCAAGATAATTGTAAATCTCGCCGTTGAAAGTAATCACATAGCGTCCATCAGCGTAGAGCATCGGCTGATGCCCCGCGCTGCTCGTGTCAATAATCGAGAGCCTGCGATGACCAAAGCACGCGCGCCGCCCCGCCTCATCAATCTCAGCCGAACTCCACACGCCGACATCATCGCGCCCGCGATGCTCTATGCTCTCAAGCATCGCGCCGATGCGCCGTTCGGGTTCAAAGCTAATGAGTCCGGCGATACCGCACATAAAAAGCAGGAGTCAGGACTCAGGACTCAGGAGTCAGATTCAAAACAGCTTGCCTTTCATGCTGACTTCTGAGTTCTGAGTTCTCGTATCAAATGAGTTTCCATTCTTTCAGTACAGAGAGGAGCGGCGGCAGCGGCTCGCGCCACAGCCATTCGACTTTGAGATAGAGGCCGTCGAGCGCGCGGCTGTGAAAGATGCCGTCTGTGCCGATGGTCGCATGGCGATAGAGGCCGTCATCGCCAAGCAGGTAAAACTCCG
Source organism: Pyrinomonadaceae bacterium (assembly GCA_036403295.1). Taxonomy (GTDB): domain Bacteria; phylum Acidobacteriota; class Blastocatellia; order Pyrinomonadales; family Pyrinomonadaceae; genus JACMLC01. The sequence continues at coordinate 28,081 of DASWRG010000012.1, read as the reverse complement.
CCTGCTCGCGCATTGGGTCAATCAGCCAGTATTCACGAACGCCGCCCTGCTCATACTCTTGAAACTTGTCGCCGCGATCACGCGCCACGCTCTCAGGGCTGACGACTTCGACCGCCAGATCAGCCGCGCCGTCAAGATAAGCGTTTTTGAGAAGCTCAAGTCTTTCGTTTGAAATGAACATCACGTCAGGCTCGCGCCCCGACGGTCTGGTTGACAGCTTCATCTGAAAGGGCGCGGAGAAAACCTCGCCCAGTTGTTTCGATTCAACGAAGAACTGAAATAGCGATACCAGAAACCTTACAATCCGTTGATGTTTTTTAGATGCAGGACTCATCGTAATCACCTCGCCGTCAACCCATTCGACATGGGAGCCGTCTTCAGCCCACGCGAGGAACTCTTCGTAAGTCATCTTCGGGAGCGACGATGGAGTCTGGTTCGAGGTTAACGCTTCCCTCTCTTCTATCTCTTGCGCCATAGCTGCGATGCACCTCCGACTTGAGCGATGAGAGTCATTCTACGCTTTGTCCTTAAATATCAACAGGCACGCGTCCGGCGTCTGGCCGCACACTCTTGCCGCGCAAAGCTTCTTCAATCAAGCCGCTCACCCATTCGGCGCGGGCGTCCCACGTCCCCGCCTGCACCGCAGCCTGACGCGCGTGAGCTTTATCAATATCACTCTCATCGAGCGCGTCCTGAATCAGCTTCAAAAACTCATCGCGGCTGCGCGCGATTCTGAGCACGTCGCGCATGGGTTCGTATTCGGGCAGGGGAGCGATGACGACAGGCTTGCCCGTCGCAAGGTATTCGCGGACTTTGATCGCCGAGCCGTAATTCGTGAAAGCCTGCCCGGTCTCCCACGGCAGCACGCAGACATCAAACCCGGCGGCGTAACGCGGCAGCTCGTCGTATTTGACGGGCGGCAGAAAATGCACGTTCGCGAGATTTTCAATCTCCATCCCGCGCGACTTGTTGCCGATAAAAATCCATTGCCAATCGGGATGCTCACGAGAGGCGCGCTTGATTAGCTCTTGATCCACGAGCCACGGCTCGACCGCTCCAAAGTAGCCGAGACGCGGGCTTGGAATCCGCGCGACCTCTGCGGCGACTTCCAACTTGCCGCTTCCCGCTTGCGCCCAGTGCTCGAAATCCACCGCCTGCTCCAACAGATATGAACGCTCGCGCCCGCGCGTCGCCTCCTCGAAAAGTTTTCTGCCCGAATAGAAAATGATGTCAGCCGCGTCAAGCGCGCGCTCGTGCAGGCGACGAATCGTCTGCGGGTCTGTCGCGTGATCCATCGTGTTGGCGTCGTACTTGTCTGAGACTTGATAGACGACGAGCGATTCATTCATGCGCCCGATCAGCTCGACGGCGGTCGGAATCGCGATCCAGAGAATCGGTCGCGTGAGGCCGCGTCGGCGCGCGAGCATTCCCACTTGCGCGCGAATCAAGCGGCGGTTGGCGTCGCGCGCGGCGCGGCTGCCGAAGAACGGAAGCGCGGCGGGCGAGACGACCGTGATGCCTTCGGGAGTCTGGCGCGCGAGCTTTGAATAACTGCGCAGCTTTCGCACGACGCGCGGCAAGAGGTCTTTGTTTCTAATCGAAGGCAAACCCATCGAGATCGAATTGACGAAGATGACGCGATTCCCCGCCCGCGCAAAGCGGCGCATCAGATGATTTTTCGAGTGCGGGTGGTGATACCACCAGTCCTCGCCGCCGAAGCAGATGATTGATTTGCCTGAAAGCATGTAAGTCCAAAAATACTAACATGCCGTAAACGTTAAGACACAAGCGGCGGTGAGATGAAGCTGGCGGGAGCGAGGCTGGCCTCAGCGATGTTCAGCTAGAGAGGCTGCGAATCAGGCCGGGAGTGGCGAAGAATGTACGTGCAAATTGATTTCGTGCCGAATCAGCTTGCAGAGAGTCCGGGATGCTAATTTAATTCGAGGCTCGGGTTCTTCTCCCAAACCTTCCAGGTCTCTTTCTGACCGTGTAGCCACTCGTAGTAATAATCTAAAATGATACCGGACATATCATCCGGATGAGTGACGCCCCGGTCGGTAAAATATTTCTGTAAGCGTGAGCCGCCCCACAAGCCCCAGTTGTTTCGTATCCACATGCCAAGCCCCATGTGATAACGAATCATCTCGTCTCGTTCGGTCAGGGCTTGCATCTCTTTTCTATCAATTTCCGACAACAGCCGATCCAGCTCTGTAAAGCACTCGCCCGGGTCTTTGGGATATACACGCCGTCAATGCTTTCGAGCGTCATGCGTTTTTCCAGTTCGAGACGCTCTTCGATTACCTGCTGCTGCTTTTCCAGTCGCGCCAATCGCGCGTCCTTAAAGGCCAGCCGGTGAAAGTGACCGGAATTGTGCTCTATAACTTTACTCTCAAATGAGATTGAAGTGATGAGTCATGGGTGATGAGTGATGAGTAAAAGACAAACAGCTTGTCTCTCTCATCACTTCGTCGCAGTGATGATGACGTTCCAGCCGATGCTGCGGCGGAGGCGTTGGAAGAAATTTTCGCTGACAAAGCGTGAGAGGAAACGGAGTTCGGGGCGCGTGAGCTGTTCGACTTCGATTTTCACATCGGTGAACATCTCGAAGAGCTTGCGCGACTCTTTGCGGCTATAAACTTTGACGAGCGGGCGTCCGCCGTGCTCTGAATATTCGACCCAGCGACTCATGATCTCCTGCGGCGAGCGTCCGCGCAGAAACTCGCCGCCGAGAAGGCCGCGCCCGACGATCATCTCGCCCCAGTAGTTGAGAGAATTTTTGTGATACAGCATCACCTTCGCCGTCCCGCCGCGCTTGAGCACGCGATGCACTTCGCCCACAGCCCCTTCGGTGTCCGGCGTGTGATGCAGGACGCCGTTCGAGTAAACGACATCAAAGCTCTCGTCCGCGAAAGGCAGATGCTCGCCGTCCGAGAGCACGAAATCGCCGCGCTCGCCGTAAAGCTTAAAGCGATGACGCGTAATCTCAATCGAGCGCGGCGTCAGGTCAACGCCCGTGCAACTCGCCCCGCCACGCGCGAACTGCAAGAGGTCTGAACCCATCCCGCAGCCGATCTCCAAAAGCCGCGCGCCAGCGAATTCGTCAAAACCCATCACGCCGCGCATCCACGGGGCATATTCCGTGTAGCGATACCGCTCGACCGAATCAAAAAACTCGCGCGTGCCAAACTCGTGCTCCTCGCCATACACTGCGCCGCAAGGGTCTTGGCCCCACTGCTCTCTCGCGCGCCGCTTCTCCTCCTCAAGCGCGGCCTCGTTTTTAACTTCGATAGTTTCTTTCACGATCTTGATTGCTCTCTAACATTTTACCGCAGAGACGCGAAGACGCAGAGATAAGCTAAAAAGAAATAAGAGTTAATAGCTTTGCTGCCAACTGCACACAGACGGCTGCCTACTTTTTATCTCTGCGTCTCCGCGTCTCTGCGGTGAATAAAATTATCTTTCACTTAACCATGCGCGATAAGCGTCGAGCACGCGGGCGGCGTTGTGTCCCCACGTGTGCCGCTCAATGGCCGTGCGTCTGGCAGATGCGCCGAGGCGTTCGCGCAACTCTTTTGACCCGGCCAATCGTTGAATCGCTTCGCTCAACTCGCGCACGTTGCCCGGCTCGACGAGCAGGGCGGTCTCTTCGTCTTCGAGCACGTCGCCGATCTGTCCGAGGCGGCTGGCGGCGATGCCCTTGCCCATCGCCATGTACTCGAAAAGCTTGGTCGGCGAGCCGAAAAACTCGCTGCCGTCCGCGAGCGGCACATGCGGCGAGGCCAGCACGTCGCACGCGTCGAGCATCGCGGGCACGCGTTCATGCTCGACCACTCCGGCGAAGATGACGCGCTCCATCGCTTTCGCTTCAGTCAGCACGCGCTCGACTTCGCCTCTCAAGCTTCCGCCGCCGACGAGCAAGAATCTGATGCGCGCGTCCGGCGGAATGAGCGTGATGGCTTCGGCTAAAGCTAACACGCCGTGCCACGGGCCGAAAGTGCCGACGAAGCCGACGAGCGTTTCATCCAACGCGATGCCGAGTTTCTCGCGCTCGACTTCTCCGCCGATGCCGGGACGAAATTTTTCCGTGTCAACTCCGTTCGGGTTGACGACGATCTTTTCTTCCTTGACTCCGGCGCGCAAGAGGTTGCGCCGCTCGACTTCAGAGACGACGAAGATACGCGCGGCGGCCTCAAGGTTCAAACGCTCGCAGCGTTCGAGGAGCTTGAGCATCCCGACTTTATCCCAATGCTTGCCGACCCAAACTTCCGAGCCGTTGTATTCCAGAAAGAGCGGCCTTCCCGTTTGCAAACTCGCCTCCACGCCCGCCCAGCTAAAACGACCGTAGCGTTGATAGATAAAATCCGGTCGGCTCTGCTGAATCTCTCGCGCCGCGCCGCGCGTGAAGAGTAAGTTATTGTGCAAGTCGAAAATCGCGCGCGTCGAGCCGAGCGGCTGAGGCCAGATAATTTTTAAGGGAGTGACGGTTTGATCGAGTCCCGCGATCTCGTCATTGCTGATAAAGCTTATCTTCGCGCCACGCTTCGTCGCGGCGTTGATGAAGCCGTTGATGTGGCTCGACGCGCCGCCGATCTGCGTGCCCGCGCCCGGCGTCGCGCGCAGGTAAACTATCTGCGGAGCATCGGGATTGTTGGTGACTGCCTCTCTCTTGCCCTTCAATCCGTTTTCGTCAATCGCGCGCTCAAGCCGCTTCAACTCTTTGCGCGCGCGCGCCAGCGTAGCAGTGCTCAAGGCTGCTTCCCACGTCAGCCGCGCGGGCATCTTTGCGAGAATGCGTGCGCGCCGCTCCGCACGAAAGCCGTCGTGAGCGTCAATGAGAACGCACTCGCTCGCGCCAGCCATCGCGCCGAAGAGCATGAAAGCATTCTGCCCGCGTTGCCACGCGAGGCGTTCGGTCGAGACGGCGAACACGTCCGGCTTGCGAGCGCGCAAAGCCGCGAGCCGGGCCGCGACAGCCTGGCTCTCAAATTCCTGGCGCGGGATATTTTCGATGTCGGCTTGCGGATAACGCGAGGCTAAAATCGTGCGCGCGCGCGCTACTTCTCCATCCAGAGCGACGAGGACGATCTTCATTTTGTGGGATTGGTATGAGAGCTTGTCATGCTGCCTCGACAGAATCTTTTACCTCAGCCATTACGGAAGCAATCACTTCATCTTTTACGCCATGCCGACGCAAACTCTCAATTAAAATAGAGACTTCCGGATTAGCATCAAGTCGTTCCAGATCAGCCCGTAAACCCTGGCCGATATATGCGCGCATTAACGACTCGTAGCCGGAAAATCCAAGCCGCACCGCAATGCGCTTCAAATCATCCAAGACATCTTCAGGTATCTGAAGACTAACGGCTGTCATCGCGCGGTCTTTACGCAAGCGTCTCTTCAATTCATTGGTTTTCATACAAATTTCTCTCTGCCTTAGTCGCAGTTCGAGCTGAAATAAGTCGCACTATATCTTCCGCTAAGACATACACAACATAAAGCAAATGCCAATTCACAGTGATACCGATTATAGCTTCTCGCGGCTCATCTTCAACAACGCCTGCATCCACGACCCGCAGGAAAGGATCGAAGAATGCTTCGCAGGCTATTTCAAATGACACGCCGTGCTTACGGAAATTTACTGAAGCCTTGCGCTTGTCCCACGCAAAATTGATGTCATGGAGAGTATAACTGATACTCATTGAGGAAGGTATAAAGCTGACAGAGAGCTGATGTCAACGCGAAGTAATACCTAACAAAGCATTCGTAAAGCCTCACCTTAAATTTCTTATGAGGCAGCCGCTTCTGCGTCGGGCGTGATGATGCGTAGGTTGGGCGAATCCTGGAGGACGCGCGTGCCCGCCGGGACCGAATGCGTGAGCCACACGTTACCGCCGATGACAGAGCCGCGACCGATGACCGTGTCGCCGCCCAAGATCGTCGCGCCCGCGTAAATCACCACGTCGTCTTCAATCGTCGGATGCCTTTTGGTGTTGCGAATCAGCTCGCCCGCGCCGTCCTTGTCGAACGAGAACGCGCCGATGGTCACGCCCTGATAGAGCTTGACGTTGTTGCCGATGACCGCCGTGCCGCCGATGACGACGCCCGTCCCGTGATCTATGAAAAAGCGCGTACCGATCTGTGTGCCGGGATGGATGTCTATGCCCGTGCGATGATGCGCGTGCTCGGTCATGATGCGCGGCAAGAGCGGAATGCCCATCAGGAACAGCTCGTGCGCGAGGCGCGCGACCATCACCGCGTAGATGCTCGGATAGCTGAAAATTATCTCATCCTTGCAGGTCGCCGCCGGGTCGCCGTCAAAGGCCGCGTCCACGTCGCTCGCCAAAAGCTCGCGCAAGTGCCTGAATTTTGAGAGGAAAGCTGCCGCGCAATCCGAAGCCTCGCGCGCCTTGATGTCGCAGGCTTCGCCGATGTTAGTGCTGTGGCAGATGGCGCGGCGTATCTGCTCGGTCAGAGTCTCGTAGAGCCAGGACATGCGCGATTCGACGTGCATCCGCAGGCTCTCTCCCGTCAAGCCCTGTGCGCCGATGTAGCCGGGAAACAGTAGCTCGTGCGTAGAGACGAGCACGCGCACTATCTCTGCGTGCGAAGGCAGAGGCTGGCGGTCAAGATGGTGAATCCTGATGCCCTCAACCGAATAGGATTCGATCAGCTCGTTGGCTGCGTGGAGGATTTTTTCGTGCATAAAAAGCAGGAGTCAGGAGTCAGGACGCAGAAGTCAGAATCAAAACAGCTTGTCTTTCATGCTGACTCCTGAGTCCTGAGTTCTCATTCAATTTCTATTCCTCTCTCCGCAGCGATGCCGCGCGCTTTCATAATCACGTCATCGTCAACGGGTTCGGCTCCGCCCGTCCAGCCCTCTACTTCTTCGACGGGGCGACCGAGCGCGACCGCCAGTTTCTCATCGCTGCCATCAAAGCCGCCGTCGCGCAAGCGTTTGATTAGCGCGCGCCCTTCGGTCTGCGTTGTGCCTCGATCATCAACCTCGCCGCCTTCTGTCACCGGCGCTTGACCTGTGCTCTCTTCCATTATGCTCCCACCTCGCTTTGTGATTCACCGGACACGGTCGCTACGTAACCGATGTCCTGAATTTTTTTGACGAGCGTTGCGGGTTGCACCGTCTCGTCGTCAAACTCGATGATCGCGGTCTTGCGTTGTGAAGTCACGTCCACATGCTTCACGCCCGCCGTCAATTCGAGCGTCTCTCTCACCTTCACTGCGTCCGGCTCGCTATTCATCCCTTCGATGTTCAGTTCCGTCTTCACTGCCGTCCTCCTTGTTCTTTCGGAATCAAGCTTTGTAAGTGCAAGATATTATATCTGGCAACCGGAAAAAGGGAAATTACTAACAGGCCGGAGAGCGGTCTTGCAGGTTCGCTCTTTTGCTTTTACTCTGTCTCGTGATGATGAACTTTACCATTGCGCAGGCTTTGGTCGAAGCCGCACAGATGCTCAGGCGCGCAGGGATTGCGGAGGCGCGACGAGACGCGGGCGTGATGCTGGCGCATCTTATCGGGCGCGACCAGCCTTTTCTCATCGCGCATGCCGAGAGAGAATTGGGCGCGGCGGAGGTCGCGCGTTATCGCGCAGCCGTCGAGCGGCGCGCGGCGGGCGAGCCTTTGCAGTACATCACAGGGCATCAGGAATTTTTCAATCTCGATTTTACGGTCACGCCCGACGTGTTGATTCCGCGCCCGGACACGGAACTGCTGGTCGAGACCGCGCTTGAGCTTGCGGACGCAAATGATGAGAGGCAAGCTGTCTGTGATGTCGGGACGGGGACGGGCTGCATCATCATCTCAATCCTGCACGAGCGACAGCAGATGAGAGGCGTCGCCACAGACATCTCTCAGGCCGCGCTCAAAGTGGCCGCGCGCAATGCGGCGCAGCACGGCGTCGCGTCGCGGCTCTCACTGGTCGCCACGGATTGCTTTGAAGCTCTCTCTCAATCAGGCGTAAAGTTCGGCTTAATCGTCTCGAATCCGCCTTACGTGACCGAAGCAGCGATGCCGCACTTGCAGCGCGAAGTCCGCGAACACGAGCCGCGCGTCGCGCTCACGCCCGGCGGCGACGGCCTGTCCGTCATCCGGCGACTGCTCTCGGAATCTCCGAATTTTCTAGACGCGGGCGGCCATCTTCTGATGGAGATCGGATACGACCAGCACGAGGCCGTGCGCGAGATGATTGATGCGCAGGTCTGGACGCTGCTCGACATACACAAAGACATACAGGGCATCCCGCGAACTGTGGCGTTAAGAAAAAATTAGCCGCAGATGAACGCGGACGGACGCGGATCAAAGCAAAGCTCTTTTAAACTCCAAGAGGCTGCTGACTCAACTCTTTGCGCCTTGAGTCTTTCTCTGGTTGCGCCTTTGCGTAAACGGTTTTAGTTTCTCGCTGGTGGCGCAAAGTTAAGACGAAAGCACGCAAAGAGTTGAAGCGATTTTTGAAACAGTCTCTTAAGCTAATCTGCGTTTATCCGCGTTCATCCGTGGCTAATTCGCCTTCCCGCCTTTTTCGCCCGCGCGGGTCGTGGTAAAATCCGCGCGAATTTTCCGCCCCAAGTGAATTTTAGATTCTCTTCTACATTCCTGCTCAAACAAGGGGGAAGCTTTTCAGCAGTGATTCGGGAGAGCGCGCATTTTTGTCGCGTTCGGTGAGCTTGAGGCTAAAGTTAGGAGTTAGAAAGTTATGGAGAAGCTGCGTATCACAGGCGGTCGCCCTTTGCGCGGGCGGGTGCGGATCAGTGGCGCGAAAAATTCCGCGCTCCCATGTATGGCCGCGAGCCTGCTCACGCCTGAGACGGTCACGCTGCACAATATCCCCTACGTGCGCGACATCATCACGCAGAGACGCCTCCTTGAAGACATCGGCGCGACCGCGCTCACGCCGGAACTCAGGACGCACAAGTTCACGGCCTCGCACATAGAGCTTTTTGAAGCTCCTTACGAGCTGGTCAAGACCATGCGCGCGAGCGTGCTTGCGCTCGGCCCGTTGCTCGCGCGTTTCGGCAAAGCCAAAGTCTCGCTGCCGGGCGGCTGCGCCATCGGGACGCGCCCGATTGATTTACACTTGACTGCCTTTCAGGCTCTCGGCGCGGAGGTCAATCTTGAAGCGGGCGATGTCGTGGCCCGCGCGCCCGCTGGCGGAAGGCTTCGCGGGAGCGAAGTCAACTTTGACAAAGTGACGGTCACGGGCACGGAGAATCTGATGATGGCCGCGTCTCTCGCGGACGGGCGGACGACGCTCAACAATGCCGCGCGCGAGCCTGAGATTGTGGATTTGGCGGAGCTGTTAAATAAGATGGGAGCGCGCGTGCGCGGCGCGGGATCGCCCGTGATTACCATCGAGGGCGTCGAAGCCTTAGGCGGCGCGGAGCACACGATTATCCCCGACCGGATTGAAACGGGCACGTTTCTCATCGCGGCGGCGATTACCAAAGGCGAGCTTGAGATTTATAACTGCCGACCGGAACATTCCGCGATTGTGATCGCCAAGCTGAGAGAGGTCGGCGTCGAGATTGAAGAGCTTAATCAGAGCACTCTTCACGTTCGTTGCTGTCCGAAGGGCTTGACCGCGCGCGATATTGAAACCGAGCCGCACCCGCATTTTCCGACTGACATGCAGGCGCAGTACATGGCCTTGATGACGCAGGCCGAAGGCCGCTCGGTCATCACCGAGACGATTTTTGAAAATCGTTTTATGCATGCTTCGGAGATGCAGCGGATGGGCGCGCACATACAGATCGAAGGCCGCACGGCGACGGTCGAAGGGCCGACCGAATTGATGGGCGCGCGCGTGCAGGCATCGGACTTGCGCGCCTCCGCTTCGCTCGTCCTGGCGGGACTCGCCGCCAAAGGCGAGACGATTATTGACCGCGTCTATCACATAGATCGCGGCTACGAAAAGATTGAAGCCAAGCTCAGCCACGTCGGAGCAAAGATAGAACGTCTGCGAGATTCAATCACCGCCCCGCTTCATGCGCCCGAACAGGCGGTCGCGGCGGCAGAAGCAGTTTAACTAACAGGAGTCAGAACTCAGGACTCAGAAGTCAGAATAATAATGGCTTCTGCCTTTTGATTCTGAGTCCTGTGTCCTGAGTTCTCTAATCTGAATATGTCTGAAAACAACTGCATCTTTTGTAAAATCATAGAAGGCGGGATTCCCGCGACGGTCGTGCATCGTGACGAGCGTTCGTTAGCCATCGAGGACATCAACCCGCAGGCTCCCGTACATGTGCTCGTCATTCCGCAAGAGCACATCGAATCGCTCGACGAAGCGGGGCAACGCGATGAAGCTCTGCTCGGACACCTGTTGCGGGTCGCGGCTCGCATCGCCAACGAGCGCGGCCTGTCGGAGAGCGGCTATCGCACGGTCATCAACACGGGCGAGGGCGCGGGGCAATCCGTCTTTCACCTGCACGTGCATCTCTTGGGCGGACGCGCGCTCACTTGGCCTCCGGGTTAAAAACTTTTCCATGAAGTAAATGCGATGAGACATGTTTTTCGGATGAGAGCGAGCATCCTGATTGTGGCGACGGCGTGTCTGGCGTTCGGCCTGTCGGCGTGCAAACGCAACAGTGGTCAGGTCTCAGACCCTTCGGCGTTGCCGAATGGCGCGGCCACTTCGTCCGCCGATGATTCGCAGACGAGCGTGCCCGAGCAAGGCGACGCGCAGAGCTACGTCGCGCAGGGCGACGAGTTTTTGAAGAACGATCAGGACAAAGAGGCTGCGGAATCTTTCCGGCGGGCAATCGAGAAGGATAAAGATTACGCCGAAGGCTATCTCAAGCTCGGCCTCGCTGATAACGCTCTGAACAAGGATGATGACGCGGAGAAAGCTTACAAGTCAGCGGTCGAAGCTTACGAAAAACGTATCCGCAAAGACTCGAAAGACGCACGCGCCTTTTACGAGATGGGGCAAGCCTATTATCGCCTGGGCAAGTACGAGGACGCGGCCAAAGCCTTGAAGCAGGCGACCAAGCTTGAGCCTGAGAACAGCGACGCGCTCTACGAACTCGGCATGGCGCAGAGCCGTCTCGCGCGTTACGACGAGGCGGTCGTCTCGCTCGGCAAAGCGGTTGACCTGGACCCCGACAACTACCGCGCCGTCGAAGCTTTAGAGAAGGCGCAGGACGGCAAGAAGCGTCTCTCAGAAATGGTCAAGCACGAAGAAGATACTCTCAAGAAACAGGCGCAAAAGAATAAGAACGAAAACGCCAACGCCAACTCGAACGCCAACACAAACGCCAGCCCTGCCGTGAAGCCCAGCCCTTAAACTAACGTGAGTTCAACGTCACGCTCTGAAACTCAACGAGCCTGCGTCAGCAGGCGGCAGCATGTAGCCCCACGCGCCAGCGTGGGGACAAGACGGATTAAGATTTCGAGCCTGCGTCAGCAGGCGATAGAAGCAGACACATCGAAAGCCTCTGTCGCCCGCTCACGCGGGCTGTTGTGAATGGACAAAGTTTCCCCATGCTGACGCATGGGGCTAGACTCTCTCGCCTGCTGGCGCAGGCTCATCAACCTCTCCTTAAAACTTGAGACTGTTCGGCTAACTCTTAGCCAAGCTGACCAGCAGCACGACGATGAGCAGGATAAACAAGAGCATGGCGACGAAGAGCGCGATCTTGATGACGCTGTAGGGGCGGTCGCCCTGTATCTCGCCCGTGCGCCCGTTGACGACGATTTGATAGACCTTTTGATTGAAGCGATATGCGCCCGCGTAGACGGGGAGCAGTAGGTGTTTGAAGGTGATGCCGGAATAATGCGTGTTGATGTCGTGAATCCTTTGCTCGTCGCCGCCGATGTCGCGGCGCACGTCGCCTTGAATCACTCCGGCGGCAATCTGCCTGGCGCGCTCGAAGCCTTGCGGCAGTCCAACCTGATAACGCTGCGCTTTGTAGCCTGAGAGAAAGGCCGGGTCATACGGCTTCAGCTCGGTTAAATCCCAGGGCTCTAAAGCTTCGAGACGGTTCTGCGGCAGCGAGGCTGTGGCCGGAACTAAAATGTCGTCGAACCAGCGCGAGACTGTGCCCGATGTCGAATACCAGTTCGTGCGGCGCACCTGTCTTTCGTTCTGCACCTGATTGCCGTCCGAATCGGTCGTGTAATAAGTCTCGGTCTCGTAGTAATACTCGCCGCGCTCGCCCGTGTAGTAGCTCACAGTGTTGGCGTCGTAAGTCCAAAAAGGAATGTAGATGCCGTTGATGGCGTCCGGCTGCGCGAAGTGCTTGAGGGCGTTGGGGGCGAACCAGCGCGACGAGAGCCACTGACGAAGCGACGCGCTCGCCTGCGGCTGTGTGATGCTAAAAGGCAGCACGCCTTCGGGCGCGAGAATCGGGTCAGCGATTTTAGGTTGCGCGACGATCTGCGCGCCGCAGAAGTCGCATTGACGCGCGACCTCAGGCGGCGTGAACGTGACCATCGCGCCGCAGCTCTGGCATTGCACTTCGAGCGCGTTCGCCGCCAACTGCTCAAGCTGCGCCGGGCGCACGTTGAGATACTGTTCGTAGGAACGCTCTTCAATCTGCTCGGCGGTCTGCGGAATCCGCTCCTTGTGGCCGCAGTACGGGCACGAGAGAAAACCGTCCTTCGGCTCGTAAAGCAGATTCGCGCCGCAGGCCGGGCACGGATAGCGATGAATTTTTTCCTGAGCGGTTGACGCGGGAGGTGTTTGCATCTGCTGTTCTGATTGGTAATGAAAGTTTCGTGAATGAATAGAGCGCGCCCCATGGACGCTCGCCATATTTAATTGAAAGCCGTCGAATTTGCAATCTCAAATCGCCCCGCGCGAGCTTTCAATTTGTGTGCGCTTCTGATATTTCTAAGTCGCTCGTGAGGGATTCAGCGCGAGATACTCGCTCCCGTTCGCGGCTCTGCCGCTTTGATGTGCGGAAGGTCAGAGACCTTCCGCGAGCATCACTTGCATCGAGAGGGGCTATGCCCCGGCGGCGTAGCCGCAAAAGAAAAAGAGAGCCTTCCGGTGAGGCACAGCCTCACCGCACATCGGGCGGCAGAACCGCAAACTCGTTTCGACCTTCTAATAAATCCATGAAACTACGCACACGAATCCTGCTCGCCACTTTGCTCGCGGCAGTTTTACTGATAGCAGGTCTTTCATCATCGCTTGAGCCGCAAGCTCGCGCGCAGAAGCCGCAGCCGTCGGAACAAAGCTTCGTCGCGCGCGTCCATGTCAGAAGCGACGCGGAGTTGAAACAGCTTGTCACGCTCGGCCTCGACCTGCTTGAGCTGCGAGAGGGCGATGACCTCTTCGTCTTGACGACGACAGAAGAGTTCGGACGGCTCAAGAGCGCGGGCTGGCAAATAAAGTTTGATGAAGCGCAGACGAGCATGTTGCGCCAGCAGAGCGTGGATAGTTTCATGGGCGGCTACCGGACTGTGCCTGAAATGCGCTCGTTCGTTGACCAGATGGCGGCGCGTTATCCGAACCTCACGGAAGTCGTCACCTACGGCTCAAGCTGGGAGAAGATTCATAGCGGCGGCGCAGCCGGTCATGACCTCTTCGCCGTCAAGCTCACCAATCGTCAGCTCGCGGGGCCGAAGCCGACGATTCTGATTAACGCTTCGATTCACCCGCGCGAGCTTGTGACCTCGGAACTGGCTCTGCGCCTGATCGAATACCTGCTCAACAATTACGGCGTGGACGGCGACGCGACGTGGCTGCTCGACGAGCATCTCATCGTGATTATTCCGGTCTCCAATCCTGACGGACGACGCTTGGCCGAGCAGGGCTTATATCAACGCAAGAACACGAACAATACTTACGGCGGCAACTGCTCGAACCCGCCGACCGTGTCGAACCAGTACGGCGTGGATTTGAATCGCAATTTTACTTTCAAGTGGGGCACGGTCAACATGCCTTCGGAGCCGAAGTGCGGCGAGACGTATCCGGGGCCGACCGCTTCATCCGAGCCTGAGACTTCGGCCATCATCGCTCTTGAATCAACTCTCTTCGCAGACCAGCGCGGGACGCTCGACACAGACCCCGCGCCTCTCAACACGACCGGCGTCTTCATAGACCTACACTCCAACGCCGGACTCGTGATGTGGCCCTGGGGGCATACCGCGACCGTCCCGCCCAATGGAACTGAGCTGCAACTAATCGGAAGAAAGCTCGCCTCTTATAACGGACTAACGCCAGTGCAGGCCATAGACCTTTATCCCACCTCGGGCGGAAGTCGTGATGACGCTTACGGCGAGCTTGGCATTGCCAGCTTCACTTTCGAGATTGGCGTCGCGTCGGGCACATGCGGCGGATTCTTTCCGGCCTTTAGTTGTCTGGACGGCGGGACGGGCGGCGGCTTCTGGCCGCAGAACTTGCCCGCGTTTCTTTACGCGGCGAAGCTGGCGCGCACGCCTTACATGCTCGCGCAAGGGCCGACGCCCGAAGCTCTCGCGGCGTGGCGTGCGTGGCCTCTGGCGAATCACTACGCTCTGCGCGCACAGTTTGACGAGACCTTGAACGGCGGCCAGAACATCACGGCGGCTGAATATTACATCGGGACTCCGCCGTGGCGCGGCGGCACGCCGCAGCCGATGACGGCTCTCGACGGCAGCTTTAATAGTCCGGGCGAAGTGGCCGTCGCGGTGGCCGGGCCTGTGCAGAGCGCGCAACTGATTTACGTCCGCGCGCGTGACGCGAGCGGCAACTGGGGAGAGGTGCGCGCTGTCTTTCCGCCGCGCGCCGTCCGCACGAACACGAACGATTTCGACGGCGACGGCAGAACTGATGTCGCCGTCTTCAGACCCGCGAGCGGCAATTGGTACATCTCAAACAGCTCCGATAATAGTTTCCGCGCGCAGTCGTGGGGCATCAGCACAGACAAAATCGCGCCGGGCGATTATGACGGAGACGGCAAAGCGGACATCGCGGTCTTTCGTCCCTCGAACGGCTACTGGTACATCTTTGAAAGTCAGACGAACACTTTGCGCGCAACCTTCTGGGGCGTGAGCGAAGATTTGCCAGCCGCAGGCGATTATGACGGAGACGGCAAAATTGACATCGCAGTCTTTCGTCCTTCGACGGGCGCGTGGTACGTCTTGCAAAGCTCAAACGGCGCGGTTCTCTCCGCACAGTTCGGCGCGAGCACGGACAAGCCCGTCGCTGGCGATTATGATCGAGACGGCAAGACTGACTTCGCGGTTTATAGACCGGGCGTCGGCGCGGTCGCGTCTTCACAATGGTACGTCTTGCAAAGCTCTGACAATAGTTTTAAAGCGCAGGCGTTCGGCATCACCGGCGACCGCGCCGTCGCTGGCGATTATGACGGCGACGGCAAGACAGACATCGCAGTCTTTCGCGCTTCAAACGGCGGCTGGTACATCATGCAAAGCTCAAGCAATATTTTCCGCGCGCAGTCGTGGGGCGCGTCGGGCGACGTGCCCGCACCGGGAGATTACGACGGCGACGGCAAAACTGACCTGGCAATTTTCCGCCCGTCGAGCGGCACATGGTACGAGCTGCACAGCTCAAGCGGCGCGCTCGTGGCCGCGCCCTTCGGCGCGACGGGCGACGTGCCCGCGCCGTCAGCTTATGTGCCTTAGTTCAAGCAAGAGAGTAAAACTCTTCTTTGCGTGCTTTGCGTGATTTTCTTTTGCGGTCTTTGCGCTTAAGTTATTCCTTAACGCAAAGAAGCGCAAAGATAAGGATTATTTTTCCTTGCGATTCAAATCAAACCATCGCCAAATTTTTCGCTCGCCGGAGTTTCATCATTGACATGATGGATTTGGTGGGTTTACTGTCTGCATGTTTCCAGAAAAAAAAGAGCTGATAGATTTCCCTATAAGCTTTGCCAAAAATTCAAAATCAGAGCGAGCCTGAACATCTGTTGACGTGACAGCGCGGACTCGGACGAGGCGCAGCGGCGGCTGAAGCTCCTCCGGCGTCGCAGCTTTGTCGTTTCGCGCCGCACGTTCAAGATACAGAGTATCCCAGCTACTCGGGTTTATAAGCTGCGCCGCCCGACACGCCCGCAGCTTTCTCAGTAAAATTAAGGAGCCTTCGGTCATGAAAAAATTTCTAGGTTTGACAATAGCCATGCTGTCTCTGTTCGTGCTCGCAGGCACGGCCAGAGCAGAGACTTTCTCGGTTTATCTCACGAGCGCGCAGGAAGTTCCTGCGACCGGCACGGCGGGCACGGGCAGGGGAATCATCGTCCTCAATACCGCGACGAATATGATTACTTTCACGATCACTTTCACCAATCTCTCAAGCGCGCAAACCCTGTCGCACATCCACAGCCCCGCGCCCATCGGAACGAATGCCGGAGTGACGGTCAACTTCGGCACGGTCGGCGGCACGTCCGGCACTATCTCTGGAACTGCCGCCGTCACGGCGACGATCATCAGCCACCTGCGTTCCGGTCAGGGATACGTCAATGTTCACACGGCCAACTTTCCGGGCGGCGAGATTCGTGGCCAGATCGCCAAGCTCCGCCCGGTTGATTATGACGGCGACGGCAAGATGGACTTCAGCGTCTGGCGTTTCCCGAACGTCGCGCCGCCGGGACTCGCTCAGATTACTTACTACAATCTCAAGTCCTTTGACGGCTCAAGCACGACGACAAATTTCGGCGACGCCAACACGGACTTTCCCGCCCCCGGCGATTATGACGGCGACGGCAAAGGCGACATCTGCGTCTATCGTCAAGGCGCGGCGATTGGCAATGACAACTTCTTCTTGCTCTTAAGAAGCTCGGATAGCACCTTTCAGTTCGTGCGCTGGGGCGTGTTTGGCGACCAAGCCGTCAGTCGAGATTACGATGGCGACGGCATCACTGACATGGCCGTCTTCCGGCGCGCCGGAGTCGTCGGCGATCCCGCCTTCTGGTACATCCGCCAGAGCGCATCCGGCAACGTGCAGCGAGCCATACACTGGGGCACGACCGGCGACGCGACTGCCATGAATGGCGACACGCCCGTCCCCGGCGATTACGACGGCGACGGCAAATTCGACATCGCGGTCTATCGCTTCGGCGGCCTGTCTCCGAATAATTACTTTATCATCCTGCGCAGCTCGGACAACACCGGACAGTTTGTGCAGTGGGGTAATTTCAGCACGGACTACATCCTGCCCGGTGACTATGACGGCGACGGCAAGTACGACTTGTGCGCCGCACGCACGGGAGCAACGAGCAGCGCCCCGCTTGTCTGGTATATCCAGCGCAGCTCCGATGGCGGCACGACCGTCCGCCCGTTCGGCTTCACTTCGGATTTGCCGACGCAAGGCGATTATGACGGCGACGGCAAATGCGACCTCTCCGTCTATCGTAACGGCCCGACGACGGGCAGCCAGAGCACTTTCTACTGGTTCGGGAGTTTCGACAACGCGTCGCATCAGCAGGTCTGGGGCTTGCGGGGTGACTTCCCGGTCAACAATTTCGACGCTCGTTAAAGAGCGCGACAGGCTCTAAACCATTAAACACGGCTCTTCCGGGAGCCGTCACAAAAAGAGGCTGAGAGCCAGGCTATTAAAGCTTGGCTCTCAGCTTTTTTATCATTCTCGATCTCACGAGATTTAGAGCGAGTTTCAATTGACCACACGAATGTAGGGGCAGGGACAAGTCCTCAGCTCGCCGCGCGCAGGCGCGAATCAATGTGCTTCGACATTCAGGATTGAAGGATTGCGAATCTTGTAGATCGTCCTCTTCGGACGATGCGGGCAGGGACCAGCCCTTGCCCCTACAGTTTGATTAATGCCATGAACTCACTTCGCGCGTTTGAAGTAATAAACTTCCTGCGCGCCGCCCATCACGACCGTCACCAGTTCCCAGCCCTGCGCTCCCAAATCGTTGAGCGAAACCTTATCCGTTTCGGAAACGACCTTGTATTCCCACACGACTTTCGGCGGCGCGCTCTGCTTCTGCGCATAGACAGTCCACCCGGCAAAGATTGAGACGCACAGCGCGATCAGGATAATCATCCAATTTATTTTAGCTCTCATTTTAAACTCCTCATGCGACCATTTCTCAAACTCTTTCTCGCACACCTGCGGCTTCAAAGCGGCATGCTTTTTATTGATGCGCTCACAGAGAGAGATATATCAGTAGCGCGATCTGGCGAGAAACTCAAGCAGGAGAATAATGCCGGTGAGGGCGGCGGCTGCCAGCACGACGAACACGAACAGGTGAGGCAGACGCGGCACAAACCGATCACAGACCCGACAGCGCATGCTGAGCGCGTTCAAGGGTCTCTCGCAATACGGACACTTCATCTCTTAGTTGTCTCCCCGTATCTTGTTCCACCGCTTGTGATGATGCTGACGGCGCGAAGCGAGGGCACAGAACGATTGCGAGGAGTTGGATCGTGCAAGCTCTGTGCGTGCGACATTCCGTAAGCGATGTATTCGCTGCTGCGAACCGGTTTAGTATATCATTATTACAACACGAGCGAATGGGCAAGTGCTTTGCAGAGTTAATCAAACTGCTCGGCGAATAAACCTGCGGCAGTGTTTTGTCATCCAAAGCAGGACAATCAAGTTAAGAACGGACGGAAGAATGGCGAAGAAGGGTTCAGTGCTCGTCGTTGACGACGAAGAGATTATGCGCGATGTGCTTGAGACGCTGCTCTCGGCGGAAGGCTATCGCGTTGATCTGGCGAAGACCGGCGAAGACGGTTTAGAGGCATACGGGCGGCGGGCTTACGATGTGGTCTTGCTCGATGTTTCGATGCCGGGCATGGGCGGCCTCAGCGCGCTCGAAGAGTTTTTGAAACTGGACGCGGAAGCTTCGGTCGTGATGATTACGGCTTACGCGACCTATGACACGGCCATCTCCGCCTGGGAGAAGGGCGCGATGGGTTGCATTCGCAAGCCTTTTCAGAACGAGCAGATTACGGCGACCGTCGCCGCCGGCATCAAGCGTCGGCGCAAAGAGGAAGAGCGGCAGACGCTTCGTCGCGCGATGAGCCGCGCGGTTGACAGGGGCGGCATCGTCGGACGCTCTGACATCATGCAGCAAGTTTTTCGGATGGTGGATCAGGTCGCGCCCGCGCGCTCGACCGTCCTCATCACGGGCGAGAGCGGCACGGGCAAAGAACTCATCGCCAAAGCGATTCACGAAGCCAGCCCGCGCGCGCAGATGCCCTTCGTCACCGTCAACTCTTCAAACATTCCTTCGGAGCTTTTGGAATCGGAACTCTTCGGCCACACGCGCGGCGCGTTCACGGGCGCGGTCGCCGCCAAGAAGGGCTTGTTTGAAGTCGCGGACGGCGGCTCTATCTTTTTGGATGAGATCGGAGACATTCCGCCCGAGACTCAAGTCCGGCTCTTGCGCGTGATACAGGAGAGAGAGTTCACGCCGCTCGGCGACACGACGCCGCGCAGAGTTGACGTGCGAATCGTCGCCGCCACCAACATTGATTTGAAGGAAGCGGTCAAGCAGGGAACTTTCCGCGAAGATTTATACTACAGGCTCTCGGTCGTGCCGATTGAATTGCCGCCCTTGCGAGATAGAAGAGAAGACATCCTGCCTCTGGCTCAACATTTCACACGCAAGTACAACGAAGAGAACGGGCGTCAAATCTCCGAGCAGATCGCGCCTGAGATACTGGCCTTGATGGAGACTTACGTCTGGCCGGGCAACGTGCGCGAATTAGAGAACGCGATTGAGCGCGCCGTCGTCATCGCGCCCGGCAACGAGATCACGCGCGAGTGCCTGCGTTCCGAGATCAGCGACCCGCAATCCGCGCGAGCCTCGGCGCGCGAAGGCGGCAGCGCGCTCTCAGTGCCCGACATCGGACGCGGCATCAACTTTTATGATGAGGTGCGCCGCTTTGAGATAGACCTGATCCGCCGCGCGCTCGACCAGACGAGCGGGCATCAATCGCGCGCCGCGAGACTCCTGGGGATGAACGCGACGACGCTCAACTCCAAAATCAAGACTTACAATATCGACCCGCGTTCGTAGAAAGTTTTACAAAAGAACGTTTCACGCAAAAGCGCAAAGAAAAGCTTTAAATCTCTTCTTTGCGCCTTTGCGCCTTTGCGTGAAATGCTTTTAAACGCTCACTCGAACTTGATGGTCACATCAACAGTCAGTTTCTTCCGGTCAGGCTTGGCCTCGCCGCCCATCTTAAAAGTCTTGCGGGCGAACACCTGCATCAACTCGCTATCAGTCCCGATGGCGTGAAGAAAGTCATCAACATAAGAGGCGTCGTAAGCCGCGCCCGCCTCAAGTCGCCACTTCGTGCGCAGATGATTGGCGAGGCTTTCCGGGATGCCCGCAAAGCTCAGCGTGCCCATCCGGTATTGCGCCCCTTCGACGGCTGTGAAGCTATAGGTGACGCGTTTGTTCGCGTCATCGTAATCAGCCTGCGGGCGCATGTAGGCTTGGATGTAGCCCTTTTTCCCGTAAGCTTCTTCGACCAGGTGCAAGCCTTTATCAATCCGCGTGCTGCTCGCAATCTCGCCCGTCTTCATCCCGAAGGCCGCGTCAAGCTCCTCAGCCGAGAGAGCTTTGTTCTCGCTCCACACGGCTTTCTCCCATGAATATTGCAAGCCCTCTTCGGCGACGAGCGTGACGGCCACGCCGTCTTTGCAGGCCGGGCTGGCGAGCAGTTTAACGGGAGCTTCATGAAATTTTGCGCGCAGGTAACCGCGCTGGCGATACATATTTCTCAACGCGCTGTTGGCAAAGCCGACGACGAAGTGATGCCCGTAATCTTCGTTGAAGATAGATTTCGAGTTGGCCTTCAACTCGCTCTCAGTGATTCCAGCCGCGCCCGTAAAGCTCACTTCGCAGATCGGAATCTTAATGCCTTTGATCGTAAAAAGATGTTCCGCGCTCCCGCCCGACTCATCAGTTGAAGGCAGATATTCAACTTCGCCCGCGATATTTTTCTCTTTCAGCAGGCGTTGCAAGACAGCCTTGATGCTGTCGGTCATGTTTCCCGTTTCCAGAGCCGTGCCGTCGTATGAAGGTATCTCGCGCCGAATCGCGTCATGCAGCTCCGCGTCGCTGAACCAGACGAAGTTTTCAAAGACGACGGGCGCGCCTTTGTCCGCCTTCTCTTCGACCACAAAAGTGACGGTCGCCTGATTGTTCGCCGCATGCACGCGATAACTGAGATTCGTGAAAAAGCCCGTCTGCAATAACTTGTTGGCGGCCTCGTCAAGCGCACTTTCATTCACAGTCTGCCCGGGCTTCAAACCGCTCGCCTCGACGAGTTGCTCCTTGCCGTAACGCTTCAAACCCTCGAACTCAATATGCGCAAGCTGCAAAGTCTTCTTCTGCTGGCCGAAAGCTGCGGGGGCAAGCATGATGAGAGCCGCGAGGCAAGCGCAGAGAAATCGTATCCGCTTTAGCTTAAAACTCGATGGACGTTGAATAGAAATCATGGATTTACAATAGCTCCTAAAAATGTCTCACTTTAATTTTTGAGATTAATCTTGAAGTATGAGGCTGTCGTTAGCAGCGGATACTCAATAAGAAACCATTATTGATGAAAAAAGCGGGGCGCGAAGTTGCTCAAGCGCGGTTTATTTACTCAACCTTAAAGACCGATACGCAGGAATCTCACTTTCATATCAACCTCAAATCTCGAACCCCGCGCGCTGGTCGTATGAGCGACCAACGTAACCAAAGCTCTATCTTCATCCAACGCCGGAATGCTCAGCACAAGACAAGGGCGAACTTTCGCCGCATATCCGAGATCAACGAGCCATACCTCTCCGCGATTAGGATTGGGCATCTTCCGCCTCTCTCTGGTCAAGCGCTAAGAATAATTCCTCCGCGCTCAACACAAGCTCCTCATCAGAGAGAGCAGGCATGTCAAAATTAATTGCGCGCCTTAAGATTTCTGATGCGACCTTCTGCTTTTCAGCCTCCGGCAGCTTATCAAAGGATTCAATAAGATTTTGCGCCGATGTGCTCATAATTCAGCCTCCGAGTACTATTGAAAGATAAGTTCAGGGAATTTTCAACCAATGTCCAATTCATTCAAGCTAAATTGTTAAAACGCTGCTTTGGATTACCAATCATCCAAAGCAATTTATCAATAATTCGGATGTCATGGGGATAGTTTTCTTTGTGCTCTTTCCTTAGCTCATTCAGGGTGTCGAAATTGCGCTCGAAGATGTGCTTAACCATGTCCTGATAATTCATATAATGCTTTACTGCCAATACAATCTCCGATTCGCGGGCAACTTTTGGGGGAACATTGATTCTTGGGAAGTTAGCTAAATCGCCATCGAGACATTGCATCACAACCAATGCACGCGCTACAAAAGAATCATAAATGACGACTTCGTTTGGGTAGATGCACCAAAGTAATTTAGATGTTGCTGACATCCAACTTCGGTTAACCTCGGAAAAAAGCGCGGTGAATAGCTCTGAATATTTTTCTTCAAGAATTTTCCTATCCGCCACACTCACTGTCGCTCTGACGCTGGTTGCAAACGAGAGAAATCTGTTGGCTATCTTGTCTCTGTTCTCAGTTATAATGCCTTGGAATAAGCCATAACCTCTCATCCACGACTTGACTAGGCGTATGTCTTGATCACCACGCGCCAACATCGACTTCATCTTCCTGTCTTCAACTTCGTCAATTTCACGCTGCATTTTGCACGCAGCCGCGTAATTGTTTCTGATATATGCTTCAAAGTTCATGTTATTCAAAAATGCGAAGCAAGCCAACGCGATTTAGGCGCAGAGGGCGGATTCGACGCGGTTGCGGCCTTGCTCTTTGGCTTGGTAGAGGGCGAGGTCGGCGCGGGCGATCATGTCGTTGCCGGATTCCGAGCCGCAGAGGTCGGCTGCGCCGACGCTCAGGGTGAGCGAGAAGACGTGTTCGCCGTCGCCGAAGAGTCGCGCCGAGGCTGCGCCGCGAATCTTCTCCGCGAGGGCGGCTGCTCCCTCCAGATCGGTCTCAGGCAGGAGAGCCAGAAATTCTTCGCCGCCGTAACGGAAGACCATGTCGGAGCGGCGCACGGCTTCGGTCAAAATAGTTGCGACCTGTTGCAAGGCCGTGTCGCCAGCCGAATGGCCGTGCGTGTCGTTTATCTTTTTGAAATTGTCGAGGTCAATCATCAGACACGCGAGCGGGCGATCATAGCGTCGCGCCTCCGCGTGCTCGCGCGCGAGAGAGCGCTGCAAGCCGTAACGATTCAAGAGGCCGGTCAGTGCGTCTGTCACGGCTCGCTCCTGCGCCAGCTCGGCGTGCGCGCGTGCCTCTTCCGCGCTGGCGCGCAAGTTGTCGCGTTCATGCTTGAGGCGCATGGCGACATCCACGCGCGCGAGCAGCTCTTCGGCCTTGAAAGGCTTGCTAATGTAATCGTTCGCGCCGAGTGAGAGGCCGCTGACTTTGACTTCCGTCTCGTCGCGCGCAGACAGAAAGATGACAGGGATGTCTCGCGTCGTCTCGTCGTCCTTGAGACGGCGGCAGGCTTCGAGGCCGTCCATGACGGGCATCATGACATCCAAAATCACGAGGTCGGGCATCGCCGCCAGAGTCTTCTCGACCGCCTCGCTGCCGTTCTCGGCGGTCATAACTTTGTAGCCCGCGCGCTCAAGCCTGCGCTGAATCAGAGAACGATTAATCGGCTCGTCATCGGCCACGAGAATAATCGGAGGCTGCGCTTTCGCTTCTTCTTCAAGCATAACTTAAATTCAAGTTGGCAGTTGGCAGCCGGCAGTTGGCAGCCGAAAACAGTTTTTAGCTTTTTACTGCTAACTGCCAACTGCCAACTGCTTCTCATCCTTCCGCTCCCGGTATTTCCAGAGGCAGGCGAAACCAGAAGGTAGAACCTTCGCCGGGCGTCGAAGTGACGCCGATTTGCCCGCCGAGTCTTTGCACCAGTCGTTTCGAGACGGCGAGTCCCAAGCCCGTGCCGCCGTAGATGCGCGTCGTCGAAGCGTCAAGCTGTCGCAGGTCGTCGAAGATGTGCGGAAAGGCGGTCGTGTCAAAACCGATGCCGGTGTCCGTCACGTTGAAACGCACGCCGTCCGTCTCATCTCGCTCGACGCTGAGGTGTATCGAGCCGCGCTCGGTAAACTTGACCGCGTTCGACAAAAGGTTTGAGAGAATCTGGCGCACGCGTTCGGGGTCTGTGCGCACGACGGGCACGCTGTCCGCAATCTGTGTTTGCAGATGCAAGCCTTTTTTGTCGGCTTCGGCGACGACGCTGGCGACGGCGCGGCGCAGCACCTCGTCGAACGCGACCGTGTCCATGAAGACCGGGAAACGCTGCTCGTCCATCCGCGCCAGATCGAGCGCGTCTTCGACCATGCTCAACAACCTATCCGCCGAATCCGCAATCGTCTGCACGTCAACGCGCTGCTCTTCGCTCAAAGCTCCTGAGAAACCGTCTATCAACATCTGCGCGTAACCGATAATCGCGTTGAGCGGCGTGCGCAATTCGTGCGAGATGATCGCCATAAACTCCATCTTGTACTGCTCTGCGCGCCGCGTCTTCTCTTCGAGCTGCGTCGCCTGCAAAGCGAGCACGCGCGCCCTTTGACTCGACTCAAGATTTTGGAGCGCGATGCTCGCGGGACGCGCGAAGAGGTCTGCGAGGCGTTGCTCGTCGGGCGAGACTTCGGTCGCGGCGCGCGAGAAAGAGATGAGCAGGCCGTACACTTGATTGGCGCGTCCCGTAATCGGCGTCGCCCACATGCCGCGCAGGCCAGACCAATGCACCGCGCCGTAAAGCTCCGCGAAGCGCGCGTCGCCCGCGAGGTCTGCCGCCACGCCGATGCGCCGCGTCGCCGCCAGCCCGCAGATCGGATCGGACAGCCCGACGCCCTGCGTGTAACGCTCCAACAATCCGGTCGGCAAATGTTCGGCGATAGCCAGGCGGAAAAGCTGCGCCTCTTCGTCCCAGCGCAAGACCGCGTTGGAATCCGTGCCCGCAATCTTCGCCCACGCGTCGAGCACGGCTCTCAAAGCATGATCCATCTCGGCTTCGCTCGTCACTTCACCGGCAAGGCGCAAGAGCGACAAGAGGTCTTCGATGTAAGAGCGCGAGCGCGCGTGAAGCTGCGCGTTCAAGATGAGCGGCGCGATGGTCTCCGCGACGCGCGCCAGAAGGAGCTGCTCGTCCTGAGTCCAGACACGTTGCCTGTCAGACTCAATCAAGCCGATGGCCGCCAGGACTTGCCCGCCATAAGCCACGGGCGCGAAGCGAATCGAGCGCGCGCCGAGACGTTCGACCAGTGGGCGCAGCTCGTCGCTCGCGTTGCGTTGTGAGCGCGCGTCCTCCAGAAAGACGGCGCGCTGCTCGGCGTAAACCGCGCGCTCCGCTTTCGAGACGGGCGCGTGCAATTCAAGCGGCGGGCGATCATCTCCCGGCGTCCACGCGCGCAAAGTCTGATCCGGCCTGCCGAAAGTGACCGTGCGCAGGACGACGAAGCTCGCGGGCAGAGCGCGCGCCAGGGCGTCAATCGCGTGCTGAATAATCCGGTCGAGATCGAAAGTGGAACGCGCGGCCATCCCCAACTGTTCGACCAGAGCTTCCTCACGACGCCGCGCGTGCTCGCGCTCCTCCGCTCCCGTGACGTGCTCGGAAAGCTGTATCCGCGCGAGCGCGGAGGCGAGCAGGCTCGCCGTCATCGCGGCTATCGAAACATCCGTCTCCTTGTAGGAATCCGCATGCGCAGAGCTGGCGACGAGCGCGCCTTTCGTCATTCCATTGAGCGTGAGCGGCAGGCACATCACCGATTGCGCGTCATGACAAACAAGCGAGAGCAAGAGCGCGCCGCTCGCCAGCTCAGTCTGCGCGTGATTAAAGATGACGGGCGCGCCCGTCTCGATGGGAAGCTCAAGCATCGTGCGCGCGACGCGTTCAGTCTCTCCATCGGCGACGCTGCCGAACCCGCCTTGCTCGAAGGTCGCGCGCAGTTGTTGGCGGTCTTCCCCGTCGGCCATCGTCACGCGCAAAGAATCGTGCGGAATCATATGAGAGAGATCGCGCAGGGCTATGTGATAAGCCTCCGCCGCAGTCGTCGCGCTATTCAACTCGCACGCCATATGATTCAGTGACGCGAGAATCCCTGCGCGCCGCTCTTCGTGTGCGTGCGCCGGAGTCTGTTCGTGTGCGCGCGAATCTGTGTTGCTTCCGGTCATAGCTGGACAGAAGCTCTAGCCGCATTTGGCAATGCCTCACGCGCATCGCCGCCTGCGTCGCCAAATTATCATACAAGGCAGGTGAGGATTGTCGAGGCGCAAGCCTCACGGGACGCCTGCATCTTAAAACACTTTCATTTGTCGCCGCAATGTTCTCATACGAAGTCAGGAGTCTAAAGAGCGGGTCATCTCTGAAAAACCCAAGCCGTTTTCGCTTAAATGCCGAAATCCATAATCAAAATCAACAACGCGTATTTTTGTGCTAAGCTCTGCTCGTTATACTCATAAGTTTCTTGACTTCAGACTGATGAAAAAGGAGCAGCCGGGATGCGACGACGTGAAGGGGACGGATGTCCCGTAGCCGGCGCGCTACAAATGATCGGTGATAAGTGGACGATGCTCATCGTGCGCGATCTGGCGGGCGGGGCGCGACGCACGACCGAGCTGTTGGCGACGCTGCATCCCATCAGCAGCCGCACGCTCGTCGGTCGCCTGCGCGACATGGAGCGCGACGCCCTGATCGAGCGCAGGGACTTAGGCGGCAATCCGCCGCACGTCGAATACGTTTTGACAGAGCGCGGACGACTCCTGCTTCCTTTTCTCGACGCGCTGAAAAAATTGGGCGAGACGCTCGACTGCAACGAATGCGAAGACCGCCGCGAGCGGCGCGGAGAATACTGCGAAGCCTGCCCGCACCGGATCAGCGAACACGTTGCCCCTCAAACACCAGCGCGCCGTCACCAACGCGATGATTCAATCGTCTTGCTCTGATTTTAAAATAGACGGTTGACGAAGAAGGCCAGCACAAAACCCGCGCACACGATTCCCACCACCACGCGCCAACGGCGGACGCGCCTGTGAAGCGTCGAAATCCAGATCAGCATTACTAACGGAATCACCGGCAGCACGTCGCGCGCCTCGCCGCTCGTGAATGACTGCGCGATGACGTAAGCCGCGATGACGAACGCGATGGCGATTTGCGCGCGCACGTTGATGCGTCGTCTCTCCACTTTGTCATCGAAGAGCGGCGGGCGCGTCATCGCCAGCAGACCACAGAGCGTCAACGCTAACAGCCCCATGCCTCCCGTCACCTGCCAGAGCCGGACGGCGAATGCTTTGATGAGAAGCAAAGGATTCGTCATCTCCGCATGACCCGCCCCTTGATGCGTAAGCCACAGAACCAGCACGCACACCGGAATCAAGAGGACGAAAGCGGCTGCGCGCCTGCGTGCGGATTCTGGATGAGAGGCTGAAATGGCTTCATAAAAGTAGAAGCCCCAGATGACGAGCGCGGTGGCGATAATCTCCCTGTGCGCGAGCAGAGTTTCGGACAGGAAGACCGGATACAACGAAACGCAGAGGGTTGTGGCGACGGCCACCTGCTTGTTCGCCAGCAGGCGCGCGAGGCGATAAATTCCGCAGAGCGCGAACGACGCGACGAGCAGCATCAAGGCATGTGTGATGAGAGGATGAGAAACAAGCGACTCACGCAAAGGCGCAAAGGCGCAAAGAAGAGCCGGAAGCAGAACAAAGCTATTTGAGCATTCTCTTCGCGTCTTCGTCTTTGCGCCTTTGCGTGAGTTGTCTTATGAAGTCTGCGCCGCCTCGCCTTCCGTTAAGTTGGAGACGACTTCGCCGTCGGGCATGATGATTTTCGCGTGATCCGCCGTGACGATCTCGCCTTCGATGGTGACCTCTTCGCCGGTCGGCATCGGGACGGGCAGATTGTCCAGAAATCTTTCGGCGTCAATGGCGGCCATGCAGCCCGTCCCGGCGGCTGTGACGGCCTGGCGATAAAACGAGTCCTGCACATCGCCGCAGGCGAAGACGCCGGGAATGTTCGTCGCCATCGAGTGACCGTTGGTTTTGAGATAGCCGACCGCGTCCATCTCCAATTGGCCTTTGAACAACTCCGTGTTGGGCTTGTGGCCGATGGCGACGAACACGCCCTCGCACTCGAAGACGCGCTCTTCGCCGCTCACC
>DASWRG010000011.1:0-2477 GCA_036403295.1 Pyrinomonadaceae bacterium | reverse complement strand
TCAATCTGCGCGCGTTGCAGCTTGCCGCTGTAGTCAACGTAGACGGATTTCCATTCCGTGAAAATATCAAGAACTTGCGTGCCCGCCTCGCGGTGGCCGTTGCCTGTGCCTTTCGTGCCGCCGAACGGGAGATGCACTTCCGCGCCGATGGTCGAAGAGTTGATGTAGAAGATGCCCGTGTACATCTCGTTCATCGCGTGAAAGGCGCGGTTGACATCCTGCGTGTAAATCGCAGCCGAGAGTCCGTAACGCACGCCGTTGGCGATGTCTATCGCGCTCTCAAGTGAATCGGTCGGAATCACTGCGGTGACGGGGCCGAAGATTTCTTCCTGCGCGATTCTCATGTCGGGCGTGACATCGGAGAAGACCGTCGGCTCGATAAAATAGCCGCGCGCGTACTCGCCCGTTTCAAGCCGGTGGCCGCCGCACGCGAGCGTCGCGCCGTCCTCCTTCTGGCCGATTTCGATGTAACCCATAATCTTATGCACGGCGTCGGCGTTGATGACCGGCCCCATCTCGGTCTTTGCATCTGCGCCGTCGCCGACCCGCAAAGAGGACACGCGCTCGACCAGTTTTTTAGTGAACTGCTTGTAAACTTTTTTATGCACGACGAGACGCGATGAAGCAGTGCAGCGTTGACCCGATGTGCCGAAAGCTCCCCACACCGCGCCTTCGACCGCGAGGTCAATATCCGCGTCCTCCATCACGATGATGACGTTCTTGCCGCCCATCTCAAGAGAGCAGATCGCGTTTCGTTCCGCGCAGGCGGAAGCGACGAGGCGTCCCGTTTCAGTCGAGCCTGTGAAAGAGATAAGGCGCAAGTCAGGATGATTTGTAATCGGCGCGCCGACCGTAGCACCGTGACCCGTCACGAGATTGACGACGCCCGGCGGGATGCCCGCCTCTTCACATGCTTTGACTAAATTATAAGTCGAGAGCGGAGTGTCTTCGGCGGGCTTGATGACGACCGTGTTGCCGCACACCAGCGCGGGGATCAGTTTCCACGAAGGAATCGCCATCGGAAAATTCCACGGCGTAATCAAGCCGCAGAGGCCGACGGGCTGGCGCACGCACATCGCAAACTTGTTGGGCATCTCAGCCGGAGTCGTGTAGCCGTGCAAGCGTCGCCCCTCGCCCGCCGTGTAATAGGTGCAATCAATCGCTTCCTGCACATCGCCGCCAGTCTCTTTCAAGACCTTGCCCATCTCGCGCGTCATGTCTGCGGCGTAAGCTTCTTTGTTACGCATCAGAATCTCGCCCAGTCGAAACAGGATTTCGGCGCGACGCGGCGCGGGCGTGCGACGCCACTTGTCGAAGGCGTTCTTCGCGGCATCAACCGCCGCCGTCACGTCCTCTTCGTTCGAGAGCGCAAAGCGTCCGACCACGTCGCGCGTGTCCGCCGGATTGAGATTCTCGAACGTCTCGCCGCTTGAGCTGGCGACCCACCGTCCGCCGATATAGTTCTGGTAAGTTTTGACTGAAGTCGCAGAACGCGCCGCCGCGCCGCGCCTGTTCTTCTTCGCAGTTTTGCTGAGAGCTTTTTTCGCTTGTGCCATAATTTAGGTTCAAGGTTCAAAAGTTTAAGGTTCAAGGTTCGTCTTAACTTTGAACCTTGAACCTTGAACTTTGAACTCTTATTGATATGTGAACTGTACGATCCTTTGGGCGATGCGCTCCGTTCTTTTGTCGTAGCGCGAGATGTTGAGCACGACGGGGTCGCCGGGCTTGAGAGCTTCGACGACGCGCGCGAACTCCGCCAGAGAAGTGACCGGAATGCGATTGATGCGCGTCACGACATCGCCTTCGTTGACGGAAGGCAAGCCCGTTGACTGGCGCACGTCCGCGACGATGCCGTTCGGATCAACCTCTTTGACGAGCAGACCGCGCACGCCCGTCAGGCTGCTCGCGGCTGCGACCTGCGGCGTCAATTCCGCGAGCGTCACGCCGAGGCGCGGGTTGCCGCCCGTCGTCTCTTTGGTCTTCGACGCGGTTGTATCCTCTTCATCGCGCGAGATGAGATTGCCCGGCCTCTCGCCCAAAGTCACATTTGTGGCGCGGCGTTCGAGCTTATTGTTTATCTCGCGCAAGTAGACGAGCGGCACGGTCTCTCCGACCGGAGTGGCCGCGACTTTGACGATCAAATCCTGCGCGCTCGTAACCGGTTGATTGTTGAACTCGACGATGATGTCGTTGACCTGAATCCCCGCTTTGGCCGCCGGGCCTTCCTTCGCGGGCATGTCAATCACGACCGCGCCTTTGGCTTCGGGCAAACCGTAAACCCGCGCGAACTGCTCTTTGACAGACTCCGGATTGATGCCCAAGTAGCCGCGCCTGACTTTGCCCTGCGTGATGATTTGACGATAGACGAAATCAGCTTCATTCGCCGGAAGCGCAAAGCCGATGCCGTTGTAATCTCCGGTCGTGGTCGCAATCTGCGAGTTGATGCCGATGACTTCGCCGCGCATGTTGACGAGCGG
>DASWRG010000010.1:0-50917 GCA_036403295.1 Pyrinomonadaceae bacterium | reverse complement strand
GAATGACATGCAAGCTTATACCGCTCGCGTTGAATGAGTTGTTATGCCGTCCTTGAATTGTATCATTCATTTGCCGCAGTAGACTTCTTGCTCCGCTTCATTCAACTTAGCTTCCGTTTTGATGCGGAACGGCATAACGCCAGAATTAACGCGGCGGGAAGAATCTGCGAGAAGCATCCAATCCTGCGAATGACATCCAACCTGATTCCGCTCGCGTTGAATGAGTTGTTATGCCGCCGATTAAATTGAATCATTCAACTGTCGCAGTAGACTTCCCGCTCTCGATCATTCAACTCTACTTCCGGTTTGATGCGGAGCGGCATAACGCTCATTAGACCGCCACTGGCGGTAATTTTAGACTATCGCCAACAATTGCCGCCACTGGCGGCCTAACATCATTTTAGCTGGCTTTTACCGCTTAGCCGGAGCATAATCGGCCACCACCCTGATTAAAGATCAGGTAAGCGTATCTCGAAGGACAATTAACTGGGCTTCGGGCAACATTAATCGACTTCTGTAATGCTTCGACATAGTATTGAGATGCGTTGTTGGTCGTCCCATGACTTGCGTACTGCTGCCCCGGTTCTTATGCTGCATCCAGTGTATCGTCGCCCTCTTCAAATCGCATGCACGAGATGCTGGAGCGATGTTTCGTGTCGTCAAGTGTGGCTTTCATCTCTGGCTCCGCATCGGCACATCTCTGCTCTTCAGAGTTGCTAATCAATCGAAAGCTTTTAGCCCTATCATGTTCACTGCCTGGACCGGAGCCGCTTTGCATCGCCAGAATTGCCTCGACCGCAGCCTCGCACTCAGGCGTAGGCAACTCCGACTTCGGCGTGCGCTTAGTATGAAGGGAACGCTCGTCCACTCCGTTCTCAAGTAAGCGTTGAATGAAACTGTGGTTGCCACTGGTGGTCTTCGGCCCGTAGTTGCCGTAATAGAACCCGCCGGGGAGGCGGGCGCAAAGCCATATCTCGTTTACGAGGAAATCAAAACTCAGACTTGAGTTATTTCTCATCCTTAAATCACAATTAATACCGCCGGTCTTCAAGCCGCCTTCTTACTATCGCTCACGAGTCGTGCAATCTCCTGGCAGAAGCTTTGACAGTCTTTTGTGACTTGATCGCTTTGAAGCTGGTGACCTCGAAGGCGCTCGCGTAGAGTTTTGGCATGAGATAGAACCTCATGTAATAACCCATCTTCCTGAGAGCCTGCATGATTGGTGAGCACCAGCATTAGCTCACCTGTGGTATAAGCGATATCGTCAATCAGCTCGGGTGGCAACTGAGACTGATGAAGGCGTGCGCTATCTAACAACTCATCAAGTCTGCTGGAGAAACATTCTAAAGAGCGAGAGAAATGAAGCTGGCGAGAGATATCGAACATAGAAGCATTTTAACATAGCGACAATGGTAGACTCATATTGAATTAGACATGTAACTGTCCGGCGAGCAGCGAGGGCAGAGCAATGAGAATGGGCGGGTCGGTCAAGCGTACTTGCCGTAGGTTGAGTTCAGTCTTCCCGATCACTTGCCCGCCTTTTACCATGAGCGGCCCTTGACCGCTTCCAACCATCAGCGATGCGGTATTCGGCAACAAGTAAGTGAGCGGTTCCATCGCCACCGGAAGAGCCGCCGCAAACAGGTAGTACCGTCCATCGGGCAGAGGCCCGATACGATATTGGCCGGGACTGGTCAGGAATGCTCCAGCGACCGGACGACATTGCGGAATCCGCGTTGGGAACAGCCCCACGAAGATCGCTTTTGTGTGCGGCGGCGGCACGTTAATCCAACCTTCAACATATGAGCCGGAAGAGGTCGGAGACGGAAAGGGCTGGCGGCTCTCGCCGGTTGCTTCTGTGGGCAGCGGCAGAGAGCATTCAGTGAGGTGACGCCATTGACAGGGCGATAAACCGACCAGCTGCGTAAAGCGCGTGGTGAATGTGCCGAGGCTGTTATAGCCCACCTCGTAACATACGTCCATCACGCGCAGATGCGTCATGAGGAGCAAACGTTTGGCCGCCTCCATCCTGAGCGCGTAAAGAAATTGAGTCGGCGGAATACCTGTCACCTGGTGGAAGACGCGATTGAAATGAAAGGGGCTGAGGTAAGCAACCTTCGCCATCTCCTTCAAAGAGAATGGCTCATCAAGCTGTTCCTGCATCTTCAGTATGACCCGCTCGACCATGCGGCATCTTGATTCGATAGTATAATCACGGCAGCCAGTTGTTGGAAAGACCGTTGACATAAGCATCTCCTGAGACATGTGAAATGATGTAGAAGTTTATCGGTCAGGTTTCGTATGCTCTGAGCACGTCGCGCAGCACAGCCGGAATGGGCGTCGCAATCATCTTATCCCCTTCTCGTCGCATGCAGGCGACCTGCTGCTCGCCGCGCGCAACCAGTTCTTCTCCGGCAGGCGTGCATCGCCAGTATTCAAAAGTCATCGTGATTCGATTTTGCTTTAATTCACCCAACAGCATGCGGATGAGCAACTCGTCAAAGACCGCGAGTTCCGTCAGGTACTCACAGGAGACGCGCGTCGTCACGAGAGCGAAGCCGTACTTGAGTTGTTCGAGGATGTCGCGCGCGTGGTCGTGCAGAAACATCTCGCGGCATTTGCCCTGCCAGCGGACATGATTCGCGTAATAGACGTTGCCGACCAGATTCGTCTCTTCAAAGCCGACGATGTGACGGTATTCATACGCTCGCATCATCAACCCTCCACAGCACTGCGACGACTAATGTTCCGGCAGCATCGCGCACCTCTGTTTCCCATGTTGCGATCCGCAGGCGGCCTGACGAGAGCAGTACCCACCCATCCGCTTCAGCCGAGACGAGCAGCAGCGGCGCATCACTGAACGCGCCTGCCTTCTTCAAGCTTTCGCGTGCAGCCCACACTCTGGTCGCCGATGTTCCTAATTCTTCCGGCACGCTGCGAGCGATAATCTCGGCTAGCCGCGCGCCCTCCGCGCCCAATAAATCCAACCAGACGGCAGACGAACGCTCCGACACTCGCTCAAGATCGCAGCCTGTCGCCCCTGTGCCCGACACCGCGAGCGTCAGGTCGCCGCAATGCGCGGTAGACAACTCGGTCACTTCATCTACGAATGGCTTTCCGTCTGAAAGCCTCAGGACGCTGACCCTGTGACCGAGCGACATTTGCACGGCTCGATTGCTGCGCTCCTGACGCGAAAGAGTTACATCACGCTCGCAAACGACGGAGATGTTCGAGGCCGGATACCATTCACGCAGGCGACGTTCGATGTACGGTCCCAACAGAGGTTCAGGCCACGGCCCACGAAATGACGAGTTAGCAATCAGGCGCAAACGCAGTCCATCCCAACGCTCGCGCAGCAGCCCGTCCGCTCCTCTCACGGTCAGGTCATAAACGAACGTGCTCCCATCCTGACTGCGTTCAAGCGCATGGACGCACAGCGGCTCGGATGAATCCAGAGCTTTATCAAGCCACACGCGATCCACTCCGACGGGCAGGAGCGTCGCGTGCGGAATGCAGGCTTGGACCGAGTGGATTGCGGCATCGCGCGCCGCCGGGTCGCCGAGGATGAGACCCGCCGGAAGATACTGGCTAAACCATGAAGCATCGCCATCGGGCGCGATCTCGGCGACACACTCCGTGGCCTTGAGGAAGCGGTAGCCGTTCAACCTGCGGAATCTTCCTCGATGAAAGAGAATACTCTCGTAGAGATCGCGTGTCGGATGGAGGGAAACCAGCTGCTCTGCGTCTTCGACTGCGGGCGGCAACGCGGGCGACTTCAAATCTCGTAGCCTTGATTTATTGAACAGGCATGTCGCGCGAAAATGGTCTGCCTGAAAAGCCGTCTCGCCGCTTCGCAACACCACCTCGACCACTCCCGGCTCGCGCACGAGCGCGGCCACACGGATCGTCAACTGCGCCGCTTCCGGCACGACTACCGGGCGATTAAAATTCACGTCGAGGAAAGCCGGAGCTTCAGTCGCCCCGATGAGCGCCGTGGCGGCTTGAGCCATCGCCTCAAGTCCCATGACGGCTGGCAGCAGTCGCTCTCCCTGAAACTGATGATCGTTGAGGTAGGGATCGGTTCCCGTCGAGAGATTGCTATCCACCACGAGTTCGACGTTGGGATAGTAGACCTTCGGTTGTTCAAGATAACGCCCCAGCGGGAGTTCAGGCCGCTCTATCTTGTAGGTCGGCAGGTCCGTGTAGCGACCCATCACCACGACCGTCGTCAAGGGCTGCGGCTGCGAGAGCAGTTGAAGCAGCAGAGCCACGCCCTCGCCCGGCGGGATCGGCTCGATGCCCTGCCGGATCAGCGCGTCCATCCGTCCGAGTCGTGCGCCCATGCCGACATCTGACCAGATTGACCATTCCACTGCGAGGCAACGACAGGCCGGATGTTCCGCTTGCCATCGCTCAGTCAAGCGTGTGAGCCGCTCGTTGGCTAGACCGTAATCGGCTTCGCCCTGTAAGCCCGTGCGCGCGATGATGGAGCCGAACGTAATCAAGAGTCGCAACCGCTCCGGGTCAACTGCCGCCAGCAGGTTTCGCGCGCCCTGCACTTTCACCGCGAGCGTTTCTTCAAAGCTATGCTCATCGAGCCTGCTCAATAACTGCGGCACGTTCCTCGCCGCGCCATGTAAAATCCCCGTCACTTGACCAAGCTCCGATTCAAAAGATTGAATCGCGGCGCTGATGGTCGAAGCGTCCGTCACGTCTGCGGCAATGTATCTGAACTCGACTCCGGCAGCCGCGAAGCGATTAAGACTTTCAGCCAGCTCAGGGTTTCCTTCGGGCTGTGCGCGTCCGATCAAAGCCAGCCGCGCTCCCGTTTCCCTTGACAGGGCGAGAGCGCATTCTGCTGTAATGCCCTTCGCGCCTCCGGTCACGACCAACACATCATCCGCGTTGAGAGGCAGACGCGCGGAACTGTTCGCGCGGGACTCAGCACGCGCACGCATGACAGGTTCAAAACGGCATCCGTCCTGATTGTAATGAGCTTCAGAATATCCGCGCGCGGACAGCGCCTCGGCCACCGTACATTCTATGGCGCGCGGCCAGACGAACGGCACATTAACCACGCAGGTATTCACTTGCGTAGCTTCCAGATGCAGTGTGCGCGCAAATGCCGACGCGCCTCCGTCCTGCTGCACCAGCACGAACCATGTTTCTCCGCCCGCGCTTAAAACCGCCCGCGCGCCTTCTAACAGAAGTCTCACATCGCTTTCATCAGGTTCGGGCGAAAGACAGACCACACATCCTCTGCCCGTGTCGCAAGCTGTAAAAGCCTGTCGCAGTGCATCCGCCAACGGATGAGACGGATGTGCAAGCACCTGCCAGGAGCCTCTGACGGCGGGAGGCTCGCGGCGGCGCAAAGCTTTTTCCACCAGTTCGACTGTGAACGGCCTGACCCACTTCGCGACGCCCGGCGGCGATTCTTCCGCCTCGTGCGCAAGCGTTGCGTAGTGCGCTTGCCCGGTTAAGGCTTCGGCGATTTCGGAAGGCGTCGCGTCGGCATAATCGGTTGGTGAGAGCGGCGGCGGCGCACCTAAACGCCGCGCGGCTTCTCCGACGAGTTGACCCACTGTGATGGAGTTCAAATGCAGATCGTTCAGCATCCGGCTATCATGTTTGACCGCTTCCGCCGGAAGCTCTGCCCGCGCCGCAACCAGTTGCATGATGACATCCAGAGCCGACGCGCCCGATGGCTCGATGGATGATTCGATGATGGCTTCCAACTCTTCAGCTTCCGAATCTTCTCTCGCAAGTTGAGCTGCCTGCTGCCCGGCAGTTAAAGCTTCAGAGAGAGGAGCCAATTCGCACGGGTTGACAAAAAATTTCGGGTGCCAATCCAGATTGAGATTCCGCGTGAATCGTCCTTCAAAGAGTATCGCGTGATTGAGCGGGACTCCGAGCGCGAAGGCTGCCCCGGCTGTCTGCAACAGTCCGACCAGTGAACGCCCGCCGGCATCTATGGAAACAACGGGAGCGCGGACGAGTTCGCTCATCAGCCCGCAGAGCACGTGCCCCGGCCCGACTTCAATCCAGAAGTCTACTCCTGCCGCATCGGCAGCGACGACAGCATCCATGAACAGCACCGGCGACGTGACCTGCCGGCAGAGCAGCGCGCACAGGTCTGTCTCCGGCCAGAGACGCGAGCCTGTGACGGTTGAAAAAATAGTTCGCTCAAGAGGCTGAAGCTGCTCGCGCGCGAGATGCGCGGCCAGCACGGGCGTAGCTTCGGCGACCAGCGGAGAATGAAATGCATGTGAGACCGGCAGACGCGCCGCGCGGAAACCCTTGAGGCTGGCGCGCGACACGAGAGCTTCAATCGCCTGCGCTTCGCCCGAAAGCACCGTCTGTCCCGGAGAGTTCAGTCCGGCGATGTTGACTTTATCGCCATTCAAAAGCGCGGCGACTTCCTCGCGCCCGGCGGCGATACTCGCCATCGCGCCGGGAGGACTGTTGACTTCCATCATCGCCTTGCCTCGCGCACTGGCAAGCCGCAGTAAAGCTTTTTCGTCAAGCGCGCCCGCCCAGCAGAGCGCGGTCAACTCGCCCAGACTGTGCCCGACTGCGACGTGAGCCGTGACATTCAATCTTTCGAGGACGCGCAGAGCAGCCATCGAAGCCGTCACGATGGCCGGTTGCGCCACCACCGTCGCCGTCGAATTATCGCCCGGTTGGAAATGTGCCCGCTCGTACAGCCCTGTCACGAATTCAAAACGCCTGCGCAAAGCTCCTCCGTCCGTGTGGACGGGAGAGCCTTGTCCGGGAAAGAGAAAACCGACGCGCACGGCTTTCGATTGAGATGTGGCAGTCGAACTAAAAAAGAGACCGCTATCGGCATCCATGCAGCCATCTGCGCCGCCCGCGATGATGGCTTTGAGGCGTGCCAGATGTGCGGCCAGTTCAGCCGGAGTGGCTGCCACTAAGGCTGCGCGCACCTCTCTCCGGTCGAGAGTTCTTGACAATTGAGCGGCAAGGTCTGACAACTCCGCGCGCGAAAGCTTGAAAGCGAAGCTCAGTAAATGTTCCACCTGTCCTTGTAGCTCTGCGAGACTGCGCGCTCCGAGCAGAAACAGTTCGGCATCTTGCGCTGAAGAGAGCAGCATGCGCTCTTTAAAACTGAGCGCGACCGGAGATTTTTCCGTCGTCGCTCCTTCCAGAGCCAGATGCACGTTGATGCCGCCAAAGCCCATCGCGCTGACACCCGCGCGCAGGGCTTGCTCACGCGGCCACCGCTCGCCCTGCTTGATGACGCGCAAGGCCGGAGTTTCGCCTTTCAGTTCAGGATGCGGCTCTTCGCATCCGGTCGTCGGCGGCAGGATGCGCGCATGAAGCGCCAGCGCGGCTTTGATGAGACCGGCCACTCCGGCTGCCGCTTTGGTATGACCGATGTTTGCTTTGAGAGACCCGATGACGGCTGCGCCGTTGGCGGGCGAAGCTTTGCGTCGAGCGCGGGAGAGCGCGCGCAGCTCGGTCGCGTCACCGACACTCGTCCCCGTTCCATGTCCCTCAAAGTAAGCTACCGTCTCGATGCCGAAGCCCGCGCGGGCGTAGGCGCGTTCAAGCGCGAGTAGTTGTCCCTCGACCTCTGGCCGGGTGATGCCGCCGTGTCCGTCGGACGAGATGCCCCAACCTTTGATCGTCGCGTAGAGAGGAAGCTCGCGCGCCCGCGCATCTTCTTCTCGCATCAAGAGGACGAACCCGCAGCCCTCGCCCGGCCAGAAACCCTGCGAGCGCGCGTCGTAAACTCGCATCATCTCTTGAGCCAGCGCGCCGGTCTTGGCAAAGCCGACCAGCTCAAACGGATCCATGCTGAGGTCTACGCCGCCAGCCAATGCCACGTCGAGGTCGCCAGCGACGAGCGCGGCGCAAGCCTGAGCCACAGCCAGCAGCGAAGAGGCGCACGCGCCGTCCACTGTGTAGCCGCCGCCTTTGAGGTCGAAATAGTTACAGATGCGCCCGGCGATGGTGTTGGAGAGGCCACCCGCCAGAGACTCTTCATTGGTGTCCGGGAAGGGAGCTTTGTAGCTGGTCTCTAAATTCTTGAGCAAGCCGAGACGCTGCTCTGTAGTTAAGTCTGTCTCGGCTAATGAAGTTTCGACCACGCGACGCACATAAGGCCAGCGCAGGCGCAACACATTCGCTCTTGAGAACTCGCCTGTCAGCGTGTTGCCCAGAAACACACCCGTCGTCTCAAGCGGAAGGTCTTGGCCGTCTGCGAATCCTGCGTCGCCGAGCGCCTGAGCCGCCACGTCGAGCGCGAGCCAGTGCGTCCAATCGGCAGTGCGGAAGGTGCTGCCCGCCACGCGGAAACGCACGCGGTCAAATTCGTAATCCTCTATCAGCGCGGCCTCCGTCGAGTAGAAGCGGTCAGGCGCTTCACGGTCTGTCGAAAAGTAGTCTTCGAGGCGCAGTCGCTCCGGCGGCATGCGTCTGAACGCGCGACGCTCCGACAACACGTTCTCCCACAGCTCGGAGGGCGAACGCGCGTCCGGGTATCGGCATGCCATGCCCACGACCGCGATTGAATGAGGCATGGCTCAAGCTCCCCTTGCCACCACCGGCGCAGGCGTCTGCACTGCGGTCAGCCTGGAACGACTGCGATGAGCTATCCATGCACGCGCATACAGGCTCAACCCGCGCACAGTGCAGACTATCGTCAACGCAAAGAACAGCCCGAAGACGATGTGCGACGCCATCAACAATCCATAGGTCGCGGCGACGCCCGCTCCGAAGAATATCTGCGCCAGTTTTCCCTGCGGAGTGGTCGCCGGGTCTGTCACCATGTAGAAGGTGTAAAGAATGAAAGCCATGCCTGTCATCGGCAACAGCGCAGCCACCAGCGGCGTGTCAAAGAGCCAGCTTCGGATGATGGCCTGCATCACGAAACCGCTCAGCCATGCTGCGATGAGCGGCAGCTTGTGCGTGAATCGCCAGTTGAGCAGAGTTCCCGTCACGATAATGATGCCGGGCAGCAGCCAGTCGCCAATCCGATCAAGGTTTTCCGTGAAGTGATAAGGCGGGGCAATCCCGACCCACGTGAAGAGCAGCAAGGTGACGCTGATGCCGAAGTTCGACGGGTTGTAGAAATGACGCACGCCTTTCCCGACGGGCGCGCGAAAGATTGCTTTCGACCCGATAGCTACCGCAGTCGCAAAAGCGAGAGGCCAGAGACGTTCGTTCGCATATAGCAGCATGGCGACGGCCAGACTGGTAATATGTGCGGGGAGCAGGAAATCCACCAGCTTGGTGTACCCTCCCATAAATTGCGGCTGGCGACGCGTGCTCCAGGCCCGAACCAATTCGAGCAGAATTTCCGTGCTATAGCCCGCCGCAAGTGCGACCAGAGGCTGCATCCACGACTGCTCGAAACCAAAAACTGTGTGCCCTAAAATATTGAGCACGGTGATGGCGACGGCGAAGCGTCGCAACCCACCCAGACGATTGTTTGACTCAGGGTTATGATCGGCAGTCATCGCTTCCCCTCTCCGCGCCGCCGAGCAGCACTGTGTACCATCCCGGCGTCAGTTCTAATTCTGTCTGTTGAACCACTCCATCTCGGTCACGCCAACGCAGAGCCACCCGTATTTTCCGATTCACTCCCGCGAGACCTAAGCCGAAGTGCAAATCAGAACTGCGTTTGCCGGAATGGCCGTTCCCGCCATCCACTTGACCAACCAGGCGGCGGCCATCAGGCAGGTAGACGGTGGCCTGCGCGCCGATGGCTGGACGACTCGGAATGTTCGCCGTCGGGTGTCCCGGACAGACTTTCGTTTGGCTGGCATCCTGCGCCCCCACGGGCAGACGTAAATGCAGCCCTAGAAACGCGCCCGTGCCGCTGCTCAGGTTATGATAGAAATAGGAGTCGTCCCACTGATTAGCCAGGGCGAAATCGAGTCGGCCATCACCATCCACGTCAGCCGTGCTGAGGCCGCGACTTATCTGAGGCGCAGCGAGTCCCAACTCCGGCGCGAGATCGTAATAACGACCGTCGCCCGCCAGCATGAAGAAGGGATTGTGTTCCTGAAAACTCAAGCCGTCCTCGCCGGGTATCAAACGAGGCCATGAGCCGGGGTGTTGGAGCAATTGATCGTTGCCCATCGCCAGTTCATGCAGCTCAGGCCAGCGATTAACTGTCCCCTT
The DNA here is from genome assembly GCA_036403295.1 of Pyrinomonadaceae bacterium. Lineage (GTDB taxonomy): Bacteria > Acidobacteriota > Blastocatellia > Pyrinomonadales > Pyrinomonadaceae > JACMLC01. The sequence goes on along the minus strand of DASWRG010000010.1, from coordinate 40,768 downwards.
GACGAAGCCCGTCGCCTGTATCACCTCAAGCTTCGAGTCGTTGTTAAAGTCGCCAAGCTTGACATCCCAACTCCACCCGCTGCGCGAGAGGCCGAGCGGCTCGCTGCGATCAATGTAAGGCGCGATGCCTTCTTGCATGAGACGCGTTTGACCCGTGCTGATAAAAACCAGATGACTCTCTTCAAGAGCAAATGCGCGGGCGATGTTGCTGACAAAAATGTCCGGCACGCCATCGCCATTGAGGTCGCCGAAGTCCACCCCCATGCCTTTGAAGGAATCGTGGCCGAGAACTTTTGAGCTGGGCGTCGAGAAGGTTTTGTCTCCTTCCAGCAGCGCGAAATGAAATTCGCCGGGACGTGAGCGATTGTGGAGTAAACGATCCGGCCCAAAATCGTTGGCGAAATAGATTTCGGGCAGCAAGTCGCCGTCTAAATCCTGTGCGCCGACCGCGAGCGGCCAGCCGTGTGAGAGCTTTCCTTCCGCGTCGCCCTCGATAGCTCCCGGCATCAGCTTGAATTGGACGGAAGGATTGTTCGCTTGACTCGCTCCCGTCCAGCGCAGCAGGTGGATGCCTCCGCCATTGAAAGCTCTCGACATAGAGTGTTGCATCTCGTCCGGCACGGGCGAGTGTGCATCCAGAATGTGTGCGCCGTCCTTGAAATAATTCCCGACGACGAGGTCTGCGTGCCCGTCTCCATCGAGGTCTGCGAGCGTCGCCGTGTTGGTGTACCAACGCTCGCCACCCGGCACGATTTCCTGCGCCACATAAGAGTCTGCGGAAAGCTTTGTGCTTGACGAGCCTGTCCGCGCTTGACGAAGGAAGGCGATAGGAGTCCGCCCCCAATAATAGACGATGATGTCCATCAAGCCGTCTTCGTTGACATCCCCGGGCAGACAGCCCATCGGAGCCATCGTCTCACGCCGATAGAGAGCTTCGCCCGGATTCAACTCAAAGGGCTGAAACCTGTCGGGCGTTCCCGGCACGGGCGCGACGATGACTTGATCGGTTCGCGTGTCCACGTAACAGACATCGTTCGGCAAACCGTCATTGTCCAAATCATTCAGAGCCACAGCCGCGCCCACAGTTGAAATCCATGCCGTGATACCCTGCAAGCTCGGATTGACCGGACGAAAAGAGCGGCGCTCAGGCCCGGCAATTTCCGGCAAGCTCGTTTTTTGAAATTGCATTCCTCTCGTCAGCTCATCGCGCTCGGCTTGTGAAATCTCAGGCAATTTGGTGAAACCATAAAGGCCGAGAATCAGAGCGATGGCGACGAGACGCGCCGCGTGACGGCGAATAAAATTTGGAATGTCCTTCATCATGCAACCTCGCTTGAGAAACGAACTTGAATCCTTTGTCGCCAGATTTCATAGGCCGGAAGTTCCCGGTCGTAAGGTAAATTTTTCAGAGCGTGGTCAGTCGCCTCTGCCGCCTCGACGGCAGAGATGCCACACAGCATCCGGCAGGCCATCTCGGTATGCTCGGTCGGATTACCGGCTCTTTGACGGGTCTTGGCAGCAAAGCTGGCTCCCTGCGCCAGTTGTGCCTGATATAGCGGAGCGGCGGCGGCTCTCAATGCCGTGAGAGCCGCTTGATCCACCCCTCCTGCATAGGCGCAGGCGAGTCCGACACCGCTCCATAAATCTGCGCGCCGTGTGACTGGAAAGGCCGCGACGGTGGCGGCAATACGCTGCACGTCAGCGCCGTTGACAAACCAGAGGCTGCGGCCTAACCCTTGATCGAAGACGCGGCGGCTGTAGCCTGAGAGCCGTTCCGGCAGGGCACGACTGCGTATAAACTTAGGCCAGTGAAAATAGCCTTCATGAAAACCGTATCCGTCTATCGCGAGCCAGCGCAGCAAAGGGTCTGTCAGACGCGGGTGGCCTCCGCGCCAACGTTGTAGACGAGCCAACGCCCAACCGACCCCGACATGGGACATGTAGATATGCTCTGCACCACCGCTTTGCATAAAGTGAAGCCAGCGATCCTTCTGCCACGGCGTCATCAAATCCAGCAAGGCCAAGCCCATGGCCGCCCCTTCAAAAGCGAAGCCCAGCAACTCTGAATCAAGTTGATTCAATCGTGCAGCCAGTCCGCGCGGGTCTGTCTCTTCCAAAGCCATCTCATAACCGCGTAAGAAAACGACTCCGATCAGCTCCAATCTTTCGCGCGCGCGTCCCGGCGAAAAACCACGTCGGGCAAAACTCGCCTCCGCTGGAGCGATGCCCAGGAGCCTTTGTCGAAGGCTGCCGAGCGAGAGCTTGAATGAAGTTGAAACTCTATGCTGTACCACTTTTTTGATCAGACTTTTTTATCAGGCGGAGCGCGCCTGTCCCTTTGGTTCTCCTGCTCTTATTGAGTTAATAATGTAATGACGGCGTCCGTCCCTCCCTCAATCTAAGCAACCACCAGCTCATCCCTTCAGCGGTATCTCTTGCATCAGGATGCTCTTTCAAGTAGCGCGGAATTTCCTATAAGCTTTCTGTTTCTTCGCCAGACATGGGATGAGGCATGAATTTTTTTGAACTGCAAGATATCTTGCAAGCAATCTACGAGCCATCGGCAAGTTAGTAAGTTTCCACACGTTCACAACCGCGACTATCCTGCTTTTTGTCACACTTGAACTGGCAAGATGTTGGTAAGTCTTTTGGATTAGACAGGATAGAGATGGGACAACTGCATACACTTGTGGCGTGAACTTGTCCCATAGAGCAAGGCCAAAGAAAAAAGTAAAAAGACACAAGTGAAGAGCGGTAGAATGCGGCCCTTCCTTTAGCCTTTTTACTGTTGCCTTTCTAAGAGTGGTTACCGTTATTTTTGGAGAGCGACCTGATACTCTGCATATCAATATGGTGCTTGCGAATGAGCACCCACAACGCGCGGCGATTCTTGCTTGCGGCGGCGGCGGCATGCGTCACGTTTCCCTCATAAGCCAGCAGCAGGTCGTGTATGTAGCGGCGTTCAAATTGAGCTATGGATTTAGTCTTGGCGACACTGAAGGATTCGAGCGGAGACTGGTCTTTGAGGCGTGACTGGATAACTTCCACGCCCTGAAGCAACTCATTATCCGTCAGCACGACGGCGCGCTCGACGACATGCTCCAACTCTCTGACGTTGCCCGGCCAGTCGTGCAGCAGCAATCTTTGTTTGGCTTCGGCAGAAAAACCCTCAACCGGCTTCTGAAATTTATTCGCGTAGAAACTGAGAAAATGATTCGCCAACAGCATAATATCTTCTTTGCGTTCTCGCAGCGGAGGCAGCATCAGAGAAATGATATTGAGCCTGTAAAAAAGGTCTTGGCGAATGATTCCCTGCTGAGATGCTGCTTCCGGGTCGATGTTGGTGGCGGTGATGAGGCGTATATCAGCCGTGTAAATTTTGTTTGAGCCGAGCGGCCTGTATTCTTTGTCCTGAAGGAAGCGCAGCAGCTTGACTTGAGCCTGCGCCGGGAGAAGATCGATCTCGTCTAAAAAGAGCGTGCCGCCGTCAGCTTCATGTATCAGCCCATGCTCAGAGGTGGTCGCGCTGGTGAACGCGCCGCGTTTGTGGCCGAACAATTCATTCTCGACCAGTTCGACCGGCATGGCTCCGCAGTTGACCGCGACAAAGGGCTTGAAGGTGCGCGGGCTTAAATAGTGAATGGCTCGCGCGCAAAGCTCCTTACCCGTGCCGGTCTCGCCGGAAATCAGCACACTTGCGTCGCTGTTGGCAACGCGAGGGATGCGGTTAATCTGGTCCAGAAAGTTCACGCTCGCCCCGACCAGTTGGCTCAAACCAAATCTCTCTTTGAGGCTTTGCGCCAACGCTTCGTTGTGCTTTGATGCATTGATTAAACGCCAGATTCGCGGGAGCAGATCGGACGCCTGAAGGGGTGGGATGATAAAATCCGCGTTCCCCCCTTCAAGCAGCTTGGACATCAAGTCAGGCTCGTTCTTTTCGACCACGAAGATGATCGGGACCGGTGAAAGCTCTCTCATCAGTTGAAATAACAGCTCCTGCTGTTTCAATAATTTTTCAGAGAGAATGAGAAAACAGAGATCGTCCTCGATGCTCCTCAGGCGTTTGAGCGCAGCCTGAATATCAAAGCCTTCTTCATAGATGTCCAACGATGCCTGCTTGAGGTGAATATCTTCGCAGGCCGATTCGAGAATGGTACGCAGCGAGGTTGCCAATATGCCTGAGCCAAATAATAAAAATTTTATTGGCTTCATAGTTTCTGCCCTTTCTCGTCAGATGGCTAAGGCTTGCGGCCACAGCCATCACCTTGCACGCGCCGTTAATCGGGATTCCCCCGGGCGCGAAGACCGCAACGGAGACAGCACCTCTAAAGCGCATGCGCTTTAGAGGTGGAGATCAGCGCGCGAATGCACGGTCAATTACTGGAACTGCTTCTGGGCAAATACTGAATAAGTCGAGGTAAGTTATAACGAGGTCTCGCACGTAAGATTACTTTTGGCGAGAAAAAGTTTTACCAGTCGATCACAACGAGAAAACGATTGCTTAAGCGGACATGAAATTCCAGTGCAATCAACCGTGCGTCAGGTAAACTTAGGAATCGTTGGCATCCCACAAGCCAAACGTGATAGGAGATTCTCAGACCATTGTATGAGATGCCGAGAGATTAGAATAAATCGGCCAAGAATGCAAGCTAAGTGGTCTGAGCAAAATGAGGGTTATGGGGGATGGCGGATGAGTCCGTCCAAAACTTGTGCAGGCTGCCGATTGTCAACCGGCTTCAGCGTTTGCCCCCCTTTGAGAAAGTGTTCGGCATAATCTCTTGCGAATTGGGCAAAAGTGATTGGCTCGTTGCCTGTGAGCTGAGAGACAATGTTAGTCACATGTTGCGCTCCGCCTTCGCTCATGAACCGGTAGGTTTGGGTGACGGCTGCGGCGAGCCATTCTTCCATTCCGTACTCAAGCATGTGCCGGCGAGACTCGGCGGACGAGGTGCGCGCGTAGCCCACCTTTTTACCGAGTGCGGTGGAGAACTGCTCCGCCACTTCTTCAAAGGTGATCGCCTCGGAGCCTGTGATTTCGTATGTCTGATCTTGATGGCCGCTTCCGGTCAGCACGGCAGCCGCCACCGCAGCGATGTCGCGCGCGTCTACCTGACTGACTCTGGCGTCGCCCACCGGCAGGTAAAAAAGCCCCTTCTCCCGTATCGTGCGCGCCCAGTGAAGCGAGTTCTGCATGAAACAATTGGGGCGGAGGAAAGTATACGGGACGCCAGAGTTCTTGAGCTGCTGTTCGGTTTCGTAATGCCAACGTTTGATGGGCAACCGCAAGTCCGGGCTGGCGCGACTGGCAGAGAGTTTGACGATGTGGCGAACGCCTGCGCGCCGCGCTGCTTCGATCATATTTCCCTGCCATTCTACCTGTCGCGGGTTTGCCGCCGAGAGCAGGAAAAGTTTCTCCACGCCGGCAAGCGCGGGCACGAGGGTTGGCTTGTGTGCGAAGTCACCGATGAAAGCGTCGATGCGGCGCGCGGCGAAATTCTCCGCTTGTTGACGACTGCGCGCCAGGACTTGCATCCGCGCGCCCAGTGCCGTCAGTCTCTCGATGAGAAAGCTGCCGACAGTGCCGGTCGCGCCGGTGACCAATATTTTTTTATTCATCAATGCTCCTCCGCCAACCTGCTCTTATCGTTTCAATCGCTAGGTTAAGTGCTCTTGAATAAGCAGCGCGTCTTTCTCCGGCACCAATTTTGTCTCGGCCTTGAACTCCTGCTGCTCCGCCGGATCGCGCACGCGCCACATCAACGCCGCCGCAATCAGAAAACAAACGCCGCCCAGCATCACGACGAAGAGCGGGTTGTTGTTGAAGAGATATTTCACGAGCGGTCTGAAAGTCAGCGAAGCGACGATGCCCGGAATGGCGATGAAGTAGCTGAACATCCCCATATAAGCGCCCATCCGCTCGGGCGGAAGCGCGCTCGATAAAATGGCATACGGCATGGCATGAATCGAAGCCCAAGCGATACCGACCCCGACCATCGAAAGGAGCAATAAATATTGGTCTTGAATCAAGTAGATCGAGAGCAAGCCGAGTCCCCCACAGGTGAGCGTCAGCGCGTGGGCGATTTTGCGAGACGTTAAAGCGACCAGACGCGGCAGCATGAGCGCGGCGATAAAGCTGACTATCGCATAGACGGCGAGGCAGACGCCCGCCCACTCAATTCCTTGATTGTAGCTCGGCGATTGCGGGCCTGTGGCCCCGAATACATGCCGCGCAATGGTGGGCGCGAAGAACATGTACAGGCAGAACAAGCCGAGCCACGTGAAGACCTGCACGACCGCAAACTGCCTCATCGTTTGCGGCATCTTGCCTACCAGCCCGAAGAACTCTTTGAACCAGGCCACACCTCTGCTCGCTTTTTGTTGCTCTCTGAGGGCTGCCAGATCGTCAGGCGGATATTCTTCCGAGGTCAGGACAGTCCATAAGACGGAGGCCAGAAAAAAGAGTGCGCCGAACCGAAAAGCATATTTGATGGTAAGCGGGATGCCCGTGCTGGTCTCGCCGGTCACTCCGCTATGGCGCAAGATGAAAGGCATGGCATTGGCAAAGGCTGCGCCCAATCCGATAAAGAAGCTTTGCACGGCGAAGCCGAGCGTGCGTTGCCCTTCGCCCAGTTTATCTGCGATGAACGGACGGAACGGCTCCATCGTGCCATTGATGCTGAAGTCTTGAATCCAGAGGATCGTCGCTGCGACCCAGAGCGTGGGCGAGGTCGGCATCAGAAACAGAGCGATAGCCGAAAAGATAGCCCCGCCGAGCAGGAACGGACGACGGCGACCCATGCGCGACCAGGTTCTATCGCTCATAAAGCCGATGATGGGGTGCATCAGCAACGATGAGACAGGCCCCGCGAGCCAGAGCAGCGGGAGAAAGCTCGGCGTCGAGCCGAGTTTCTCAAAGATGGCGCTCATGTTGGCGTTCTGTAATCCCCAGCCGAATTGGATGCCGAGCAGACCAACACTGAGATTGGCAATTTGCCGTCGGCTCAAGCGGGGTTTCTGCATGACCTTTATCCCCTTTTTGCTTTCACGGCGCAGTTCAGTTTCTAACTTCGCAGGCAAACAACATCTCCGGGGACACAACTCAAAACTGAATTTTCACCCCGAATTGAATCTGGCGCGAAGAGCCGTTGGTGTTCTTGATCTGTCCCGCAGTGGGAATCAAATGTCCCTGTGCGTCGAAGATGACGCGCAGAGGAATGCCGAAATTGGCGCGATTGAGAACATTGAAAGCTTCCGTGCGAAACTGTATGCTGCCGCGTTCTCCGAAGCTGATGTTCTTCACCACCGAGAGGTCGAAGCTTGAGTATCCCGGCCCGATCAGCGAATTACGTGGGAGGTTGCCGGTAAACCCTGCTGCCTGCGCCTCAAAAGCCGTCACGTCAAAGTAATGGTCAGGGCCGCCCAAAATCGGATTGGGATTCGCGCCGGGAACAAGATTCGGCCTGCTGCGCGTCGAGCCGGGATAGGTGCGTGCGCGATTGCTGCTCCAGACCAGAGTGAAAGGTTGGCCTGATGAGAAAGAGCCGATGCCGTTCACTTGCCAGCCCTTCAAGAACGCGGCGGAAAGTCCTGTCAAGCTCCGACCGAGGGGGAGATCATATGTGAAGTTAAAGGTCATAACATGACGCGCATCGAAACCCGAGAGCGCATAGTCCCTGCTCAAATCATAAGGGTCTTCGGCGTAAGACTCCTGATTACGAATGTCTGTGCCCCAGCCGCCGGAATTGTTGTCCGTGCTCTTGGATAAAGTATATGAGGCTTGGAATTGAAGCCCTCCCCGAAACTTGCGATCAACGCTTACGAAAAACGCTTTGTACCTCGAATTGGCATCGGTCGAAGCCAAGCGGATGGTGTTGAAGTTCGGGTTCACGCGCGGCGCGTTGGCCGGGTAAAATCTGGTGCCGTCCGCGAGGATGGTGGGGATGAAATGATTGGCCTCCTGATGCCGCAGGAGGTGATAACCGCGCGACCCGACATACCCGACGCTGACGACCGTTCCGAAGCCGATCTCTCTTTGCACCGACAGATTCCATTGCAGCTTGGTCGGTGTGCTGAGGTCTTTGTCGAAAACCACGAGGGAGCGCGAAGAGGGGTTGAGCAGGAGGGTGGGCGCAGTGGGAAACCCGGTGGGATTGTTGACCGTCCCGGTGAAATGGAATGGGAAAGTGCGGCTGCCCTGAATGCTGTAAAAATAGGAGATGGGGAGATCGTAGTAGACACCGAAACCGGCTCTGATGGAAGTCTTGCCGTCGCCGAACGGGTCCCACGCGAGGCCGACGCGCGGCGCGAAGTCTTTCAAGCTCGGGTTACGCTGCCAGATAGGACCGATGGTGACATCTCTGTCTGAGAGATTGACCAGCGTGCTTGACTTGCCATGCACCTCATGTGGAATGGTGACGAACTCATAACGCAAGCCTAAGTTCAGCGTCAGGTTGCGCCGCACCTTCCAGTCATCCTGAAAGTAAAAGCCGAAGATGCTCTGCCGCCAAGCCCTTTGCGTGTCCGAATTCGGAGATTCGGAGCGGAAGAGGTAAGGAATCCCTCTGAGAAAATCCTCGACCGTGTGGAAGCTATACACGCCGCGCGGGATGAACGCATTTTCTTTGACGTTGAGATCATTCCTCGAATAGCTTGCGCCGAAGCGCATGACATGAGCGCCTTTGCTATAGCTCACTTCGTCGCTGAATTGAAATAGATTGTAAGCGAAAGTGCGCGGCAAAGCCCCCTGCGGCCCGAAGAGGGAGCCGTCGAAAGCCGAGGTGGAGACGGTATCAATATTGATATTGCCGACCATTGTCTGCCCCGGCATGAAGGCCAGTTGCGGCGTCTCGCCGATGGTCTGAATCGGGCTGCTGTCGGAATAGGAGCGATTGAAACCGAAGCGAAAGACGTTGAGCGTCCGGCTGTTGATGGTTCTCGTCTCCTCAATCGTCAGATACTGGTAACGGCTCTTGAACTGCTGGGCGAAGATCGGAATCCTCTCCGGGAGCAGCACGTCCGAATTATCAAAGGTGTAGCGCACGAAGTAGGAGTCTTTGTCCGAGAGCTTGTGATCCACCCTGACGGTGAAGTTGTCTTCGCCCGTCACGCGCGACGGCGAACTGAAGTAATCAGCCGTGCCATCGCCGTGATCCGAGCCGTTCGGCAGCGGGAACAGTTCAAGATATGGTCTGACTCTGGGATTGATAGTGAAACAGTGAGTGCCGCCGGGCGGGTTCGCATTCGGCAGGCAGCCTTGATGCGCAAGCGCGTTCGGCACGACCGTCAGATTCGAGAGACCGAGCCGCTCGCGCAACCCCTCGTAGCCGCCAAAGAAAAAGAGCCTGTTTTTCAGGATCGGCCCGCCGAAGGTGCCCCCGAATTGATTCCGCTTGAACTCGGGCTTCTGCTGATCAAAAAAGTTGCGCGCGTCCAGATTGTCATTGCGCAGGAATTGGAAGAGGTCGCCGTGATAGCTGTTCGTTCCAGACTTAGTGACGGCCACCACCACCGCGCCGGATTTTCTGCCGTACTCCGCGCCGTAATTGCTGGTCAGAACTTTGAACTCGCGTAGCGTCTCGACTCCGAGCGTCACGCCCGCCGCGCTGCCGGGCGTGAAATCCGCCTGATCGTTAACGTCCGTCCCGTCAATCAGAAAGAGGTTCGATTGGGGACGCGCGCCGAAGGCGGTAAACTTGACGCCGGAACCGTATTGGAGGTCTCTCGCTGCATTAGGATAAAAGACGACGCCGGGCTGCAACAGCACGAGCTGATCGTAGCTGCGCCCATTGATCGGCAGGTCGCGAATCTTCTTATCATCAACGAGCGTCCCGATGTCTGAGCGATTCGTTTCCACGAGCGAAGCTTCGGCGGTGATCACGACCTTCGCCGAGATTTCGCCGACCTTCATCGTGAGGTCAACGACCGCCTCGCGTCCGACAGTTAAATCAATGCCGGTTCGGATCGCCGTCTGAAACCCGCTCAACATGGCCTGGATTTCGTAGTTAGCCAATGTGAGCTGCGAGATGCGATAGCGCCCTTCGGCATCGGTCGCCAGCGAGCGCGTGAGTCCCGTCTCCAGGTTCTTCGCGCTGACGGTGACGCCGGGCAGCAGCGCGCCGCTTTCGTCTTTGACTGTGCCGTAGATGTTCGCGGTCGTGGTTTGCCCCGAAACCCGCAGAGGTAAGACTACCAGAAGCAGGATGATGCAGAGCATAGACAGAGTTCGACTGTAGTTGATGTAGAATCTTTCCATGACGGTCCTTCCCATTTAGAGTTTCGACTTTCGTCGAAGATGACGGTACAACCGATTCAGGAAACGCTAGATTGTCCGGGGGCGCGTGAGGAGTGGTCAATGATGAGCGGACTGGAAAATGCTTCTCAAATATTCTGCTCCACTAACGAATCGCGCCCGCTTGAATTTTTTTCAGATGTTACCTCGCGTATGTTCGATCATTTGACGGGCGCGTTTGAGTGCGTCTATCCAAAGCGCGCAGAAACGTTTGCGTTGTTGTAATTGAGCGACTTGATCGTGACTGATCTCTTCCCAGCCGTTGTGGCTGACGTTGAGCATCGTGCCGGAGAAATGATCCGTTAGCTCCATCCTGCATCTGGTCGGTTTATCCCACTGTTCGCTACTCAACTGGAAGACGACCTGCTCACAAGGCTGCCATTCGACATCAAGGAGACGGAGAGCGCGTGGCTCCGCTTCATCCGATGCGGCGGCGTCCGTGTCTGATTGCAGCGAGGCATTGAAGGGCAGCCACCGGGGCTGCGCCTCCGGCGCAAAGAGCGCGCGCCAGACCTCTTCGACCGGACTTTCAATCTCGATGGCCACGTCCAGTTCGCGCCGCCAGTCGTAACGCGTGGACTCACCCGTCGAGTGGAATCCAACCAGACGCTTTGTAAAGTCGAGCCACCCTTCGCGGAGCATCAGAGCCGCTTCGTGTGAACGTCCCGGCTCGCTGTCAGTCACGGTGACGAGACAGCCATTCGCGTGTGGCTGAATATTCCAGATGATGGTGTCGAGCGGGCCAATGCCTTGAAAACGCCAATCGTAGCTGAGCACCAGTGGCGGCGCGTGACTGATTGACGTGAGCGCGAAAAAATCTCCATCGCCAAAATCAAGTCGAGCGTTTCCTTCTTCAGAGAGCTTCTCGCTCAACTCGCCGAACCAGCACGATACGACGGCGGGCAGGGTGAGAGAGCGCCAGACGGCTTCGACCGTCGCTTCTACTTCGACGCTCACGACGACTGTCCCTGTCGGCACCGAATTCGGGTTTACAAGTTCTCTTTCGCTAATCATGGGGTGTGCTCACTCCACATCTATATCGCCCATCTGTGGCGCGCCGAGTTGTTCTCTCAGGCTCAGACGGTCGACGACCTGATAAGTTTCCACGATCCGGTTATGCTCAAGGCGATGAATGGCAGCCCCGCCGATGGTCACTCGCTTGCCTGTTGGGGGCAGACCGCGCAGCTCGCCCAGATGTGTTCCGCGACCTGTCAGATGGACAGCCACCTTGTCATCTTCGGCAAGTATGTGCTCGATAGTAAATTCCATATCGGGGAATGACTGCCGGAACATTTGTATGAATCGCTTCATGCCGTCCGGGCCGGTCGGTTCTTCAGGCCGCGACTCATCGGGCGTCGAGGGATGCTCGATATAGTTCGGAGCCAAAATCTCGTCGGCCACGTCAAGCTTCGCTTTGTTCCAAACTTCTTCGACAAAACGGCGAACGATTTGCTTGTTCAGCGCTGTCTGACTGGCGAGTTCCTGGATGGCTGACATCTCGAAGTTCTCCTTCTTAACAGCAATCAACCGTAATTGTGGCCGGTGGGGGCGCGCAGTTCCGGCACGTCTCCGGTTAAGGTCGAAGATGCTTGCGGCTCATTGCCGCTCAGCACCCACGGCGTCGCCTTGCCGGGAATCCCTGCGCTGGCGCAAAGCTGGCTGGCGCGGCGGAAAGCTTCCGCCCAGAAGCCGACCATCACCTGCCGCTCGTGCAGCTGTAAGGCCGGCCCCAGATTCTCCCAGCCCGTTTGATAGACTTGCAGAATAGAAGCTCCCCAGCCAGCCGGTTCGAGAAAGAGTCTGCCCGTGACCGGGCTAGGCCAGAAAGGTCTTTTGAAAGAGAAGACGACGAATGGGTAGATGTTGTAGGAGGGCGGCATCACTTCGTGAACCGTCATCTCGACAGTTCCGGTCGCATCTCCCATGTGAACAGTCACGGTCTTGTCTTTCACAATCTCACCCTCAAAGACATGCAGCCACCATTTGAGACCGGTTGCGCTAAAGAGCCGATCCCATGCTGCGTAAATCGTGATGGGCAGTTCCGTGAGAATGTAAGACTGGCTGCGACAAGGCCAGCGATAATTCGTGCGCGTTCGGATAAAGGCCGCCAGAATATCCAGAATCTCCGGCCAGCCTTCGCCGCGATAGTGCCCCGTCTTCGCCGGAGGATTGAAGGCTTCGTCCACGACCGTCACGCGTGTGCCGCCTTCGACCGGCTCCAGATGCCACCTCACCGTCCACGCCGGGCCGATGCCGAGCCACCGCCAGCGCCATTCCAGCAGGAAAGGCGGATTAACTATCTTCGGACGCGTTAAGAAAAAATCGCCATCTTCAAAGTCCAGGATGCAATCGCGGTCCACGTCATCCAGCGAGCCGTGACAGGAGATAAGCCATTGCCGCAACGACTCCGGATCGATCAGAGCGCGCCAGACTTCTTCGGGCGTCGCGGCGATGACTTTACTGGAAACAATGCGCTCCCAGCGGTCGCGCGCGACCGTTTGCGCGCCCTGAGCATAGAGGCGGGGAAGCGCTTCTTCCCCGCCCTCAAGCTCCTGCGGGCGTCGACGGTCGAGCCATTCAGGTGTGCTGGTCACATTCACCTCGTCTGACACCTCAGTCGGATAAAGTATCTGCTTGGACAAGCGACAGTCCCTCCCTTCGCAATTCCTACCAAGCGGTGTCGGTAAAGTTTCGCTCGATCTATCAGACCGGGAAGTTACCTTGCCATGTGCAGCAAGACACGCCGGGTTCGTCCGGGATGCCGTCCATATTGGTGTCCAGCTCGCCTTCGGCGGTGGAAAACACGTCGCGCGAATTGAGGTCTATATGCCCGTCTCCATCCCAGTCGTTGAGCTTGCCTTTGAACGTCCCGGCGATGAAGGTGTTGGTGAGCGGGCCTGCCACCGGATCATGCAGCGTCGAGAGAATGGCATTGCCCGGCAGAAGTATCTGGTCGAGCGATTTGCCAAAGACTTGCCCCAGATTGATATAGCCCCAGCCCTGGAAGCGACCCCGCACATAGCGGATGGCATCTGCTTCACCGATCTTGAAGCCGTTGTCCAGATACCAGCAGCCTTCGCGCATGAAGCCGATGGTGGCATCCTGAACGCCTTTGGACGGGTCGTCCGCGCGGCCATTGACATAGAATGGACGCTTGACGTGTGACTCGAAATAGAAGGCGCCGCGATCATCACGCGTGCGTTCGGTGAAGCCACGGAAGAGGTAGTTGTCCATGTGCGGGCTGCCGTCCGGGTGCAGGCCGTGGATGGTCTTGGCGATGACTAGCTGCCGTTCTCTGGTTTGCACGTTCGGGCAGGCATGAGCCTGACCGTAGACGCGCGCCAATCCTTGTGGGGCTAACGAGAGTTTGCCCCAGCGCTGGTTGGTGTTGTCCAGACGGATATACAGGTCGCAGTGAATGAGCAGAAAGATGGTTTCGTCAAAGGTCCGTCCGGGCATGGAACGGCATTCGCGCGTGTCGAAGACCGGATGGCCCGTTTGCAACTCGCCGATGAAGAGTCCTGCCCATTCGGAAATCTCCGGGTCAACATTGCGCTGAAAACCTCTCAATGCCTGAATGGCCTCGATGCCGCCGAGTTTCTCAATCGCCCACAGCGAATCCCAACGCACCTGACGGTCTGGGTCCTGGCTGACAGCCTGACAGAGCAGCTCGATGGCATCTTTCTCATTCCGGTCGGCATATTCGTATAAAGCTTGCTCGCGCATGACCGGATCAGGATGGTTGAGCGCTTGTTTGCGCAATTCTGCGCTGGGACGCGGGTCGAGGCGCACGGCCACACGATCCAGAACATGCGAGAAGTTACTCTCCCATGCTGCCGGGTCGCCTACAACGTGAGCCAGGGGATTCGGATGGGTGAGCGCTGAACGGTAAGCCAATTCGACGACTTCCCGCTGTTGCGGCGAGAGAGCATCGAGCGAAACGGAGATGTTTTCTAAGGAATCTCCGAATCCACTCTCCAACATTGCTCTATCATCGGCAACTTGCATGTGCTCCATTTTGTTGCAAAGGTCGATAGCCATGATTTTTTTCCTTATCTCCAGAGTTGTTGTTTTTTCTGACGGCTCATGTTAATGAAAAACCGGCTCTCCGTCTTCTCACATATTGCTCATTTTGTTTCCGTGCCGGTCGGCTGAATTCCGTGCTGAATTCCGCTCTGACGAAACGCTGATTCAGCCGAACATGCCGGGCGCTTGCTCGAAGACGATGCCTCTTCGGCGATGCTTTAATTCGCGCACCGATGCTGCTGTCCGTAGCGGTTTCGCCGCCGCTTGGATGAACGTCCGAAGCAACTGTTGGTCGCATGCCGGAGTGGCTTAGGCGCTCCTGGTTACCAGAAGACGCACAAGCTTGTGCGAGAACCTGACCGTGTACCGGATGCTCCCGTCAGTGGCGACGACGATGGCATCTGTGCCGCTCGTCTCGTTGTGGGAAAACCTTCTAAGGTAGGTAGGACTTTACCTCTGCCTTACCATCAAGTCTTCTTTCAGATTGCTAACTTCCTGATGGCGGGCGAATGATGGCAAAAAAAGAGGCCGGCTATCCACCGGCCTCGCCCATGCTTGGTTGAGGAAACGCGCGGAATGTTCGCGCCAGTGCGTTAACGTGAAGCGGCTTTGGCCTTGCGGGTGCTCCGTCCGAGTTGCAGCAGTTGCGGTTGCGAGCCGGGCACTCTCTTAATCAGCCCCCGCGCTTCAAGGTCGAGTTTGACGACAGTCGTATACCAAGGCACAGAAGCATCGGCGAAAAGGTCTTTGGAAACCTGCTTGGCTACGGCTTTTGGCAAATCTTTCGCCAGCACGCCTTCGCTGTTCTTGCTCGACAAAGTGTTCAGGATGGCCTTCTTCACCTCGTCATACATCGGACGCGAAATGTTGACCCCATTCGCACCCGTGACGTTCCGGGTTTGAATCTTCTCATCAGCTTTCTTCTTCTGTTCAGCTTTCTTCATAGCCCTCGTTCCACCTCCATTAGTGTGAATTTTAGCACTGCCCGTATAGCTCTGCCAGCGGCGTCATCAGATGGATAGCGGGGTAATAGTGTGTCGCTAGAAATGAGGAAGGCGATCCTCATACAAACTCTTAGCTTGGCCATCATTTCACGCCGTGCGCAAGTAGCCTTGCTCAGCCAAGACCGCTCCTATTTGTTCATAAGCTGCCGCGTCCTCAACCGCCCGCGTTGCCAATCCATCGACGTAACGATTGAACATGCAAAAGGCGGCGGCGATCAGCACCGTGTCGTGAATCGCCTTATCATCTGCGCCAGCCGCACGAGCCTGTGAAACCTCTTCGTCACTCACACGCCGCCCACCCTGTTGCACCTTCCCGGCGATCACCAGCAGGGATTTCATCTTTTCGCTGAGAGCTGCTTCCTGAAAATCTATGACCGCCTGATCGACCACCGCCCGCTCTTCTCCGTACAGATGTCGCGCCGCAGCGGCATGAGAGTTCATACAAAACGAGCACTCGTTTTGTGCTGAGACGTAGGCGGCGATCAATTCGCGCTCGGCAGGTGTTAGCGACGACGGCCCGCGCAATAAAGCCTGAGCCAATCCCGTCAAGTGTTGCGCAGTCTCAGGATACTTGCTGAGCGGGCCGGTGATGCCGGGCTTGTCTTCGGGTAGTTCGATGTGTGCCATTTAACTTCACTTTGAAAAGGCTCTGCTGGCCTCATTGGGATGAATCTTCTTCAACCGGAGAGCCCGCATGCCATACAGAATATTAGCGCCGTTTATATCTCACCGGACAGGCTTCGGGTCGTGTGATACTCGTGCTGAAATCAGGCTGCGGATCAGGGTTCATCAATTCAAGCTTGTACTGTTGCAACAGTTGGCTGAAAATAACCTTCATTAGGTTATGTGCGAAGTGCATGCCCGGACACTTGTGCGCGCCGCCTCCGAAACCTGCCATGCTGAAGAGGGCGCGGCGGTCTTCGGCGCGTTGCGGCGAGAAGCGTTCCGGGTCGTAAATGTCAGGCTCTGCGAAAACGTCTGGCAAGCGATGTGAGACCGGCGGGCTGATGATGGTCGCCCAGCCTTTCGGCACATGATAGCCGCCCACGTTGTAGGGCTTGATCGTCAGCCGCCAGAGCATCGTAATCATCGGGCGCATCCGCTCCGTCTCTTTAATAGCCCATTGCAGCCGCTCCAATTGCTGAAGCGTGCTCGCGTTAAGATTGGCTGCGCGGTTGCCGAGGACGGCCTCCTGTTCATCAAGCACGCCCGGAAGATAGCCCGGATGTTGGAGAAGCTGAATCAAAGTCCAGCTCGCCTGAAGCGGCGTGCTCTCGCTCGCGGAAAAGACGAGGAACAGAATCATGCTCTTTAATTTCTCTTCGGGCACCGGAGCGCCGTTCGAGTAGCGAGCCTCGGCCAGCGTTTGCATGAAATCGTGATGGCCGTTATGTGTGGCGCGGCGTTCGGCGATGAGCGCGCCGATTCTTTGGTGCAGGATGTTGCGTGCGCGGTCACGGCGGCGAAAGCGTGGCAAAGGCAGATTGGTCGGCAACACAAACTCAAGGCCGCGCACGATGTCACGATACAACGACCAGAAATCGTCTCCCATGCGGCGACGAAAATCTGCTCCCATCAAAGCGCTGGCGATAATGTTGAGCGAGAGCTCCTCAATTGCGCCGCACAACTCAAACTCGCCTTCGTCTCCGAGTCGCCGCAGCCAGGCGGCAGTCTCGTCCAACATGACCTGCACATAGTCTTCCATCTTCTGACTGCTGAAAGCAGGTTGCAGAATGGCTCGTTGCTCCTTGTACTCTTCCTGCTCGGCGGCGAGCGTGAAACCTTCTCCGAAGATCGGAATGAAGACCTTGTATACTTCAGACATGGAGAGAGCGTGATCCGTTTCGGTAAAGAAGAACTTGTGATTTTCGGGACCGAGGATGACGGCGGCACGCTTCGGACCTAAGCGAATCGAGAAAATCGGGCCGAAGGTTTCGTACCCGCGCCGGAAGAGTTTGACCGGGTCGCGGCGAAAATCCAAAGCGTTGCCCATCAGCGGCAACCCCGGCACGGCGGGCGGAGTTGGCTGCGTCGTCTGCGAGCCATGTTCCGGTCTGGCGCGAAAGCGTGCGACAGCCGTCTTGAAGCGCTGTGCGAAGGGCTGGCGTTGTGTGGCTGACATGGGGAACTGCCTCCGTTCGTGTAGCGGAGATGGCCGTTTCGTTTTTCACGGAACCAGTTGAGAACACATCTTCAGACGGCGTAGCTCAGAGCTGAGACCTCACGGCCTGCTGCACAAGTGCTCGCATGATGTTCCAAAGTAGGCGTTGATTCTTCTCCCAGATTGCTTACTTGGAAATTTTTTATTTCGCCCTCTGCTTTGCCGAAGGGAGAGGCAGCCTGCCCACCAGACCTAGAAACTCCTGTGAGAAATAGAGGTAGTGGCCGATGACGATGATGCTGGTCGGTGAGATGGCCTTATCCGTGAGCGTGACCGCGCATTTACCGTCGCGAATCTGGCAGATGCGACCCGGCGCATTCTTGAAAAAATCCATGGAGTATTCGCTGGTATACATCACGCCATCAGCATCGAAGGCGACGCCGACAGCGCAGGTCAAACCGTCTGCGGCCAAACTCTTCTCGCCGGGGTCGAGCGCAGTGCCGTTGCCGTTCTTATCAGCGAGCCGGTAAATGCCCGAGCCGCCTTGTGGGAACGGATAGCCGCCGAGGCAAGCGACGTACAGCGCGCCGTCCGGGCCGAACGTGATGCCAGACGGCACAGCATCTCTGTCGGGACGATTCTTGAAATTTTCAGGCTGCTTGGAATCGAATAGTGGATTGGGTCGTTGCTCAAACACGGCGTAACTGTTCATCTCTCCGGTGGCCAGCTGAATGCGCAACAGATCGTTGCCGCCGGCATCCGTCACGTATGCATAGCCGCCGCCCAGAGCCAAATCGAAAGGATCACACTCTCGCTCTCGATTGTCGGGATTATTCCGTTGTTCGAAATCCCAGAGCGAGGCGAGCAGGGTGAAAGGCTTTGGCCGGGACGGTTGTAATGCCTGCTTGTATGGCGCAGCTGAGCCGCGCGCTGAGATACCGGCATCAAGATTTACGCGCAGCAAGCTCGCTATCGGTGTGTCATGCAGGTTAGCGAGCGGGTCTTTATCTTCATGGGCGATGATCCTGTTTGTGAGAGCAATCAGAGCTGAGCCGTCGAGACGCACTGATGACAGACCGACGATGGACTTGATGGGCTGCCCCTGAAAGGTCGTATCAATCTTGACGGAAGGCATGCCGCCTACCATTTCCTCACCCTCTACCGAGTTGAAGAGAGACGCTTGCCGGTCGAAGTTCTTGACGGGGATTTTCCAAACCTTGCCGTCGTTCTGGCCTGTTCCAAAATCTGTGACCAGCAAATTGCCTTTACCGTCAGTCGCCAGACCACGTGGGCGCGCGGCTTTGGTGAAGAAATGAAAAGAGTAGTAAGCGTCCAGCTTCGCGACGACCTGAGCCGAGAGGTCTGCCGCCGTCGGCGCTTGGACGCTAAAGCGCAACTCTTTTTCTCCTTCGGGCGTCACCACCTTGAGTTTACCGCTTGCTTTGTCGCCGCGAATTTCCAATTCCGTCAGACATCCGGGGCACTTCAAGGTCAGCCCCTGTGCGGCTGAGGCGTCCTCTATCTTCACAGTCTCAGGCGTACACTGCCCGCCCCATGTCTTCTTATTCAGACAGATACTGGTGTCGACTATTTTCACGAGGTCGTTGTATGAGATGTTCAGCGCACCGGATTTGCTCTGAGGCAGCGCGGGCTGAGTCGTAATGAGAAGTAAGATGACGGTGATGAAGAGCGAGAGTGATTTCATGGCGATGCTCCTGATGTGTTGTGAACTGATTTGACGTAGCGACAAGATTGACGCCCTTTCATTTCAAAGACTTTCACTGGCGCGCATCAATGCTTGCAGGTCTACGGGATGCACTGGCCGACGCCGCAAGCGAACGGCTCCGCCAAGAGCGTTTTCGATAGCCGAGATGATCGCGGCGGCCACCGGTACAGTGCCGCCCTCGCCCGCGCCTTTGACACCCAGCGGATTGAAGGGGCTCGGCGTTTCCAGATGTTCCAGCATGAGCGTTGGAATCATCGCAGCGTTGGGCAAGAGGTAGCTCTTGTATGAATCCGCGAGAGGTTGACCGGCTTCGTCATAGCAGAGTTCTTCGAGGAGCGTTTCACTGATGCCTTGCGCGACGCCGCCGTAAATCTGGCCTTCGACGATGCGCGGGTTAATCATGACTCCGCAATCATGTACTAAAGCATGCCGCAGTATCTTCACGATGCCGGTCGGCTGGTCTACTTCAATCACCACGGCATACGTCCCATTGGCATAAGGAGGTTGGTTGTTCTGATAATAGCGGGTCTCCTCCAACCCGTTCGGCAGATCGCCGGTCGAAGCGGTTTGAGAGATGCCGCCGTTAAGATGTTGTGCTATCTGGCCGAGGGTAATGTTCTGCTCGGGAGCGCGCGAAACGCAAATTACTCCCTCCGCTATCTCTAACATATCGGGCGAGACTGCGAAGATGTCAGCCGCCGCCTGAAACGCTTTTTCGCGCACAGCGCCCGCAGCCATCGCCACTGCATTGCCCGCCATCACTGCGACACGGGCGGCGTAAGTGCCGATGCTTTTTTCAATCTCGGCGGTGTCGCCGTTCTTGACCGACACATCGGAAAAGCGAACCCCCAAATATTCCGCGCAGACCTGCGCCAGCGTTGTTTGATGGCCTTGACCTTGAGACGCGACGCCGGAGTAGACGAACACCTGACCGTCAGGCTCGACGCGCACGCGTGCGCCTTCAAACGGGCCGCGCCCGGTCTTCGTCGCATAGCAGGCGACGCCGATGCCCGTCCGTCGCCGCTCGCGTCGAGTCCGGGCTTGCTCTTGCGGAAAATCTTTGTAGCCGATAAGTTCCAGAGCGCGCTCAAGGCAGGCTTGATAGTTGCCGCTGTCATAGATCACCTCCGTCTCATCCATATCAATCATCTTCGTGTGATAGGGAAACTCTTCCGGCTTAATTAAATTGCGGCGACGAATTTCAACCGGGTCGAGGTTGAGCTTTTGCGCTCCAAAGTCGAGCATGCGTTCGATGATGAAAGCCGCCTGCGGCTTGCCCGCTCCGCGATAGGGAGCGCCCGGAGGCTTGTTGGTAAAGACCATCGTGCATTCGACTTCGTAAGCGGGCACGCGATAAGGGCCGGGGATGCTCACGGAGGTCACGTGTGGCACGACCACTCCGATAGGTGTGTACGCGCCTTGATCGTAAATATAGTGGTCGCGCAGCGCCATGATCGTCCCGTCCTCGGCCAGTCCGAGCGTCACCTCATGCACCTGTTCGCGCGCGTGATAGGTCGCGGTAAAACTCTCTCGCCTGTCCTCGACCCACGTCACGGGACGACCCAGCCGCATGGCTAGCAAAGGGACTAAAGTGTATTCGGGATAATAACGATTTTTAGGTCCGAAGCCGCCCCCGATGTCGGGCGCAATCACATGCACATCTTCGAGCGGTAAATTAAGCTGCCCGGCCATCACGCGACGTGTCATGTGCGGCGATTGAGAGGTGAGCCAGACGGTCAATTTCCCCGCCTCGTAAGAAGCAGTGATGGCGCGCGTTTCCATCGCCTGCCCGCTGACGCGTCCAATCGTGAGTCGTTCCTTGATGACCGTATGAGATTCTTTGAGCGCCTGCTCGACGTGGCCGACCTCTTGCCCAAAGCGACCTGCGACGTTGTCCGGCAGGTCATCATGCACGCGCTGCTCAGCGTTGCGCAGCGCGCTCTCCGGGTCAACCGCCGCCGGAAGCGGCTCATATTCCGCTTTGATTAACTCCAACGCATCTTCAGCCCGGTATCTATTCTCTGCGACCACGATTGCCAGCGGCTCGCCCGCGTAGCGCGCAACGTCACGCACTAAGGGATATGGCAGACGCGAGTTTAAAGCCGGATGAGGTTGAACTTGAGGAAATGGCCGGGCGATGTCTGCGATGTCCGCGAAGGTCAGAACGGCAAGCACGCCGGGGGCGCGACGCGCGGCGGCTGTGTCAAGACGCACGATGCGCGCGCGTGCATGCGCGCTACGCAGCACTGCCGCATGAACCAGACGCGGCAAACGTATGTCGGAAGTATAAACTCCCCTGCCCTGAAGCAGGCGGTTATCTTCCGAACGGTCAATCGCCGCTCCGATGTTTCCTTCACACGCGGGCTGTGACGGCTCTCGCTTGAGCGGCTCTCGCGCGGCTTCGAGGACGGCCTGCACGATCCCTTGATAGCCCGTACAGCGGCAGAGATTACCGCTCAAAGCCTTCCTCACTTCCTGCTCCGTCGGGTTGACAGCGTGTGCGAGAAAAGCGGTCGCCGTCATCAAAAAGCCGGGGGTGCAAAAGCCGCACTGTAAACCGTTTTGACGTTGAAACGCTGCTTGTAATCTTGACAGCTCGTTCCCGTCGGCCAGCCCCTCGACGGTCGTCACCGCGCGCCCATTCGCCTGCACGGCTAAGGTCAGGCAGGAACGCACAGCTTCGCCGTCAAGCAGCACCGTGCATGCGCCGCAAAACCCGTGCTCGCATCCGAGGTGCGTGCCCGTCAGGTCAAACTCGTCGCGCAGCAGGTCGGCCAGCGTCAGGCGCGTGTAAACGTCTGCCTGTTTTTCCTGCCCGTTGACCGTCAACTGTATCCGCCGGCTATCCATGACGGTTCTCCCGCGTCAATCCGGCGCGCTGAGCCGCCCGCACGAGAGCGCGTCCGGCCAGAGTTCCCGCCACGCAGCGTCTGTATTCTGACGTGGCCTGAGCATCGCTGCGCGCCCTCGTCTCTGTACGCACGCGCGCGACCACTTCACGCAGCAGAGCAGCCGACCAGGTCTTGCCGTTCAGGAAACTCTCTGCGGCTTCGCTTCGTGCCGGAGGATAGCCCGTGCCAAAGACGGTGATACGTGCGCGCGCGCAAGCGCCGTCAGCCGGAGTGAGCATCGCCACGACGCCCACCAGAGCGAAATCGTGCGGCCTGCGAGCCACTTGCTCAAGCGCCCATCCGTCGCCGTGATTCCACGACGGAAACGCCACACGCGTCAGCGCTTCGTCAGGCTCGATAACTGTGGTCAACGCCTCTTTGAAAAATTTTCGGGATGGCACTACGCGCTGCCCACCATTGCGCTCAAGGGTGAGCTTGGCTTCCAGTGTGAGGGCGACGGCGGGCAGTTCGGCTGCCGGGTCTGCATGTGCGAGACTGCCGCAGACCGTGCCGCGATTGCGCGTCTGAAAGTGACCAATCCACGGCAAAGCTTCAGCCAGCAGCGGATTGATTTCCGCCAGCCCCGGAAATTTTTCCAACTCACTTTGCCGGATCGTCGCGCCGACCTTCAGCCCCTCCGCATCTTGCTCTAAGAGGTGAAGCTCCGCGACACGATTGATGTCGAGCAGCGCGTGTGGTCTGATGAGCCGGTAATTGAGAAGCTGTAGCAAGCTCTGTCCGCCAGCCAGAATTTTTACGTCGCGCCCGTGCTCAGCCAACACCTGTAGAGCGTCTGCGAGCACGGTCGGGTCGTAATAATCGAATGGCGGAGGCTTCATGAAGAATTCCTTCACTACACCGCATAGACAGACAGGCCACAGAGCAATTTCAAAGTTGAGCCTTCAGCTCATCCACCACTCCATGCGCCTCTTCCCTGGATTCAATCTCTCCTGACTTGCATGCATCCGACCCCGGCGCGGAGCCGTTAGTTGCGGTCGCCGAAGCCGTGCTTTTGATGGCAGGCGCGGCAGTAGGTCGGCGGTTCGGTGTTATCTACGACGTGATGCACGGGCTTCAGTGTGCGCAAGTAGGCGTAGAGGGAGGTCAAGTCCTCATCCGTCATGTTGCGCAGGTAGACCCAGGGCATAACCGGGTTGAGCTTACGCGCCTTGACGTGGCCTGTGCGCATGACTTGAAGAAAGAGCGCTTCGTCGTAATAAGAGATGCCCGAAGAGTCAGGGGTGATGTTGGCGACGGCGACCATCGCATCTCCCTGACCGAAAACGTTGCCCCCCGCAAACTCCATCCCCGGAATCGTCGGAGTCATTCGGCCTCGCGGCGTATGGCAACCGGCGCAATCGCTGACCTGCGCCAGATACTCGCCGCGTTTGACGGGAGACGAGGCATCCGGTGCCGGCACGGGCGTCGTGAGCGGCTCTGGAAAGATGTTGAGCAAAAGCCAGAAAGGAAAGGGCGCTTTCGTTGTCGGCAGCGCGGCGCGGACGGGAGCCATCGAACGCACGTAAACAATCACCGACGCCAAATCCTCATCCGACAAATGACCGAACGATTTGTATGGCATCAACGGAAAGAGTGCGCGCCCGTCATGACCGATGCCTTCGCGGATGGCGCGCGCCATCATGTCGTCAGTCCAAGTGCCCGCGCCGGTCTCTTTATCAGGCGTGATGTTCGGCGTGACCAGCCACGGGAAGCCTTCCTCTTTCCAGATGCGCCCGCCTCCCTTCGTGCCCGCCAGAGCGGGTGCGCCGGGAGTCGCGCGATCCGGCTCGGAATGGCACTGGAAGCAGTGGAGCGGGCCTTCGACCAGATACAGGCCGCGCGCCAGCCGCGCCTCTGTCGCTTCAAACTTACGATCAGTCAAGGGTCTTGATTTAGGACCGAAGAAGGGACGCCATCCGATAGTGACCGTAATCAAAATCAGGATGATGGCGAATATTCCTGAAAGGCCGTAAATCGCAATTTTTAGCAGCCGTCTGCTCCAACGCCGGAGGCGGCTGCCGCCCTGGTTTGTGTGCTCTTGTGCTTTGCCCATAACCTCACCTCACGGAGAATTCTGCGGACGCGAATTCACGCGGCTAAACGGGTACACATTCAATCAGACTATCCAACCCGCGAGTCTGGATGACGCGCAGCAATTCAAGACCAGCGTCTTGCAGGAGGGCGCGAAACTCCGGCTCCGTGCGCTCACGCCCGCCCGTCATGACCAGCATTTGCAGGTCGGTCATGACGAGGGGATAAGTCATGGGCGATTGACTGAGGCGTGCCGGCAAGACGATCTCGATTAACAACAGCTTGCTCTGCGGCCCCATCGCGGCGCGGCAGTTACGGAGAATGCGGCGGCAGTTTTCGTCATCCCAATTATGCAGGACATGAGAGAGCAGGTAGGCATCTCCGCCTGTCGGAACTGACGCCAGGAAATCGCCCGCGACTAATTCGCATCGTCTGGCGAGCGCCGCGATTGGCTCTCTGGTGAGTTGTTCTCTCGCCGCTTCGACCACCGCAGGCAGGTCGAAGAGCACACCGCGCAGTGCCGGATGAGCGCGCAGCAGCGTCAAGAGCAGCGTGCCGCTCCCGCCACCGACATCAATCACCAGGTCGAACGGCGAAAGGTCGTAGAGCATCACCACAGCTTGGGCTACCTGCGCAGACAGACCAGACATCGCCGCATGAAACTTTGCCGCCGCCTCCGGGTGCTGCCTGAGATACTGGTAGCGATCCATGTCGTAGAGATGATTGAAAGCTGTTTCGCCCGTCTTCACAGTGTGCAGCAGATGACCCCACACAAAATAGGATTCGTCACTGCACAGAGCCATCGCGCTCATCGAGCCGGGCACGCCCGCGCAGAGGCATTGCCCGACTGCTGTTAACTCAAATTCGGCGGCCTCGTTCTCCGTTAACACCCCGACCGCGACCAGACCACGCATCACCCTGTAAAGTGAGTTTTGATCCGTCTCTGTGCGGCGCGCTAACTCATCAATACTTTGCGGGCCATCTTTGAGCAATTCTGCGAGGCCGAGCTTGGCTGCAACATAGATGAGCTGTGCGACCGCATAGCCGGTCATCAGGCGTGCCAGAGCTATCTGCGGCGGCACAGCCGGCAGCTGAGCTTGTTTGGAATCAAGAGACGCGTCTGACCTCGTTGGACTACTCATATCTGAATGTTGGTCTTATACCGCTACGGCTTCGATAATGTGTTCGGGAACGGCTGTCGAAATGATGCTTCTCAGCTCAAAACCCGCCGCTGAGAGAAGCGTGCGAAACTGCTTCTCTGTTCGCTCACGCCCGCCCGTCATGACGAGCATTTGCAGGTCGAGCAGCTTGCTGAAGCATGGCTCGGAAGAATGCGGAATCACACATTCGATGAGCAGGAGCTTGCCGTTGTGCCTCATCGCCCGGCGACAGTTGCGCAAGATCAGCAGACCGTGTTCATCATCCCAATCGTGCAGCACTGAAGAGAGGAGATAGATGTCGCCGCCCTCTGGCACGCGCTCGAAGAAGTCTCCGCCCACGACTTCGCAACGCTCTGCGAGTCTCATGGCTTCGAGCCGCCGGTTGACGCCTTCGACTACCGCAGGCGCATCAAAGAGAATGGCATGCAGCTCAGGATAGACGCGCAGAATGGCTTCGAGGAGTGTGCCCTGTCCGCCGCCTATATCAACCACGCTGCCCAATCCTGAAAAGTCGTAAGCTGCCACCACCGCTTGAGAAACCTGTGTCGCCAGCCCGCTCATCGCATCATTGAAAATCTGGCCGACCTCCGGTTTTTGCCACAGATAGTCGAAGAGGTTCATGCCCAGGACGCGTCGCGTCGTGGGCTGCCCGGTCTCGACCGCGTGCAGCACGTCGCCCCAGGCTTGATAGGACATCTCGCCGTTCCAGATCGCCAGCGACCGGAGCGACATCGGCACGCTCGTTTGGAGCAGACTGCCAAGCGGCGTCAAGCCAAAGCGCTGCGGCTCGCTCTCCTCAAACAGACCATAGCTGGCGAGCGTCCGCATAACTCTGTACAGCGCGCCCACCTCGACTCCGGCTCTTTCAGCTAAATGCTCGCAACTCTGCGGGCCGCCTGCCAAAAGGTCTGCCACGCCAATCTTGGCGGCGACGTAGATTGATTGTGACACCCAGAAGCCGCACAGCAATTCACGCAACATCATTGCCGAAGATAATTGCTCCGTATCTTTGCGAACCTCTGGAGTTGCCATTGCTCGCCCTCCCGGTTACATGGGCTACTGGTCATGCCGTAATACTGATTGAAGAAAACTGGTGCGCGCCGCAGCTTCCTGCGACGGATGAGGAGTACGCCCTCTGATCTTTTCCTGCGGCGTCTATAGCTCTTGCAGCAATTCGATTTTTAATGAATGAATGTCGGTCTCGCCCACGTTCTCCGTCTCGTGCGTCTCCGCTTCGTCCCAGATGACCGCGCCGGAGACTGCATCAGTCTCGCGTACTTTTCCATCTGAATACGTATGCTTGAGACGCCCGTCGTTGAAGACGTAAATGACCGATGGCCCGTTGGAGTGAAGAGCAATCTTTTCGCCGGGTTTGATGGTCACGTCATAGACGCGTACATGCCCGTTTTCCATCAGCAGCCGGTAGTTTCGAGGTGCGATTTTCAGAGGATCGAGGGAAGCTACACCGTCCTCCACAGCAATGGTCTTCATCATCATGTTGTGTCCTGCTTAGAGTCCAGAAGGGATTTGCAGGAACAACTTACTTAAAAACCGGCATGAAGTCTTCTTCCAAATTGCTCACTTTACCCGGGCCGACAAAACACCGGAGACTAATCATGCCTGTCCCGTCAAGCGCATCTGATGATTGATTGACGAAGACTCTTCACGAGCCTCCGCTCTTTTTCATGTTGTCCGGCCAATCCACCGCAAGGACTGATCTCACAATCGCGGCGGGATTCCTCAATCCCGGTGTGCCGCCCCACCGTTCCAAAGGCTCGTTGCCATATTTAATGATCCCGATATGATTCGTCAGATCCTTGTCATACTCCGGGTCGGGGTCCACGTAGCCGAGTTTGCGCCGCAGCAACGCCATGTCCTCCACTGAACCGGTGAGAAAGCTCCAGCCGGGCTTCGCATGGTGCATCTCTGCATACTGGAGCAGACTGTCAACCGTGTCCTCCAGCGGCTTGAGCGTAAACGAACACATGAAAATGTCACGCCCCATGCGCTCGCCAAACATCGCCTGCACTCGCTTGAGGTTCATCGTAATGGGCATGCAGATGCCTTCGCATTTAACGTAAAAGAAGTTCAGCAGGACGATCTTGTCCTTGATTAAATCGTCATAGAGCTGCACCTTTTTTCCTTCCTGAGTCGTCAGAGTGAGGTCAGGAAAGTAGCACTGCCTGATTCGCTCGCGCGAAGAGATGATCTGAAATTTTGAACTTGGAACAGGGGGTTGCTCCTGCCCTATCAGAGTGGTGGCAAAAGGGGCTGCGCCCAACAGCATCAACATCTTTCTGCGATTGATGTCTGCCATGACAATCCTTTCTCGGGATGCCGCTAGAAGGTGCTCCGCGCGTTCCCGTGTTGTAGGATCGCGCGCGCGTAGAGCGCCCAGGGATATTACGGCGCGGTCTTGTTATCCCCCACGTCGTTGACCGTGCCCAGCGCAGTCATCGCATGGTCTTCATGGATCGTGTTGTGACAGTGCACGGGACACTTGCCAATGAAGTCACGGAAACGTAAGTAAATGACGGCTTCCATATTGTCTTCCAACCTTAGCACATCTTTCCGCCCCCTCTCAATGATTCCGGAGTTCTGTGGAGGCTGACCATTGATGCTGAGGGTCTGGAATTCTTCGAGGTGCATATGGATCGGGTGATGCCACCCGGGACGAATGCTCTGGAGAATCCACTTCTCGGCGGTGTTGCGTTTGATTGCAAAGCGGATGTCGTTGGGGTTGTCACAATCACCGACAATCTGACCGTTGATCGTCCATTGACCGCCAACTCTATCAAATCGGAAGGTGCGTGTGATTCGCGGCGCGTCAGTGGTATTAGGATAACCGTAAAACCGGGTGATGAGCGCGGGATTGATACTATGATCAGCCACGGCGGGACCGTCAACGACGATCTTCAGTATCTTCTGCCCCTGACCCGCCTCCAGTACTATGTTACCCATCGCCCCGCGCCCGTCCTTCTGCTGCAACCGGTTCTCTATGTAGAATGTCTTCCCCGCCTGACCGGTGAAATCAACGATCACGTCGACGCGTTCAGATACCGCAATACGCGAACTTGTGACCTCGACCGGCTTCTCCATCAGGTTGCCGTCGGTCGAGATCTGCCAGAACGATTTCGTGGAATTGTCCGGGCCGAGTACAAACATCTGGTAGAAGCGCGAAGCCCCGGCGTTCACCCATCGGAAGCGATACCGGCGCGGGCTGACGTGCAAGACCGGCTGTATCTTGCCGTTGACCAGGAATCTATCACCCAGGATGCCTCCCGTGTTGAAGAGATCAAACTTCAGCAGTCCCGTCACGCTATCAAAAAGCTTGTCGGTGAACACCATGAAGATATCGAAGTTGGTGCGCGGGTTCAGCCCGTCGCCGAAGCTTGGCAGGCGGAAGCCCGTGTGCTCGTCGCCGGTGTCAAACTCGTTGAAGAGGATGTATGCCCCGTACAGCCCCTTGTAAATGTTTTCCGCCGTGTGGTCTATGCGGTGATCGTGATACCAGAGCGTAGCCATCGCCTCCTTGATATCCCCTTTGCCGGGATGAGTCGAGTTGATTCCGGCATAGATGTTGGGATAATGGTGGTCGTAAAACTGGCCGCGTTCCATAAAGGAGCAGGGGAAGCCATCGCTTTCGGGGGGCGTATGCCCGTTGTGCAAATGGGCTGTGACCGAAGGCAGCCCGAAGCCACCATTGGCCAATGGCAGATTGTTGCGTTGTCGCACAAGGATCGAACCTTGTTGCGGGCTACCCAGCACGCCGTATCTCTCGACAATCAACGGACCCGGGACGATTCCGTTGTAGCCCCAGATGGGCTGTAGCGGTAGGTCACTCAGAGGGGCTACGCTGACCACGCCCTCCTCTTGAGACAACTCGTAATATCTCCGTGGAGGAAACTGCGCGAAAGCCTGATGGGTAATCGTTCGTGCTTCCCCGGCGGCGGTATTCGGCGCGGCAGTTGGCTTCGGGGTCAGCGAAGCGGTCGGCGCGAGTATCGGCAACCGGGGCATCTCCTCGACGAAGGGGTTTGTCGGGGGGCTATTGTGATAGTCGTCTGGAAGTGGAAAACCGGACCTGGTTTTCGGGTACGCGCTCAATCCCTTCTTCGGGATGAGCATCCCGGTCGCGGTCAGCAAACCCATCTGCATCAGGTCGCGCCGCTTAAACCCGGCGGCGATTAACTCTTGCCGGTTCTTCGACGCTGTCTCCTTCTCTTTTTCTCGCCTTCTGTTTCTCTTGGAGATGTTCGCCATCGGGGATTCCGTTCCGTATGCTCGGCAAAGCTCTTCAGCCAGGCTGCTCGTGCCTGATTGAGAGCAAATTAAAATTGAGTGCGCCGGCAAGGAAGATTCACCGCCGTGGACGCAGAAAAATCGCCGGGAAGGCGCAGAGAGTTGAATAGCTTTCAAGCCTCTGCGCATCTCCGCGACTTCTCTGTGCCCCTTGCGGTGATAGATGTCTCCTGTTAGACGCTCAAGTGAAAATCGCTCCAGTAACGTTCGAGCGGCGACTACACGGGTCACTCGGTAAGGCTCGATGATGCAAAGCACGGTCGAGTCGGGGACACTATCCTGTCGTGGGCTTCGCGCCCTCACGGCTCCCCCCGAAGGAATCGCGGCACCCCTCTGACCGCCTCATCTGCTGCGTTTCTCTCCTGCCGGCCTGACTCTAAGGCGCGAGACCTTGTCAGAGAAAATCGAGGTATACCAAATGTTCCCATCCGCGCCGAACACGATTCCACCGGGTCCGCTCGTCGGGCCGAGTTTTTCACCAGGTTGGAGGTTCAAGTTTGCATCAACCAAAGCTTGTTTAGCCGTATCGGCGGCCCCGGCTGTCGCAACGGCCATACTAGGTGCGCTAGGAACCGAAAACTCATGAACCTGCCTCGACATGACATTGAGCCTGGCGATTTGATTGCCAAACATCTGTGTGAACCAGATGTTGCCGTCGGGACCGTTGACAAGAATGCCCGGGCCGGACCGTGACCCATTCTTGCCCGAGTTGATGAGAATCTCGTCTGTGAACTTCCTGGTCTTAGGATCAAACCGAGCGATTTTGTCGACGTTGATCTCAGCCACCCAAAGAGCCCCATCTGAACCAACATTGACTGAAACGGGCCCGGCTTGGGGAGTGGGCAGAGGGTATTCAACTATTTCCTTACTGACCGGATCAATCCGCCCGAGTTTGTGGCTTCGCACCCCGACGAACCAGAGAGCCCCATCCGGCCCGCTCGTAATATAGAGCGGGGCTGATACAGCTGTGGGGATTCCGAATTCCATCATCTTAGCGGGGTCTTTGGGGTCGAACATGCCGATCTTATTGGCAAAAGCTTCGGTGAACCAGATATTGTTGTCTGGCCCCAACGTAATGCCGACCGGCCCGCTATTGACGGTTGGCGTCGGATACTCCGTAATCGTGCCGGCGAGCGGGTCAAGTCTTCCGATCCTGTGACCATTCTGTTCAGTAAACCAGACCATGCCGTCCGGCGCTACCATGATGCCTTCCGGATAACTATCGGCTGTCGGGACGGTGAATTGCCGGACAGTCATTCCGCCGGGGTTAGCAGAGGCTGGCGAAGGGATGTGTCCAATCTTATTCATACCGCCCTGAGCGAAAAAGACCGAGCCATCCTGTGCGACCGCCATGAGCTGTGGGTGAAAACCTCTCGGAAGAGAGAATTCAGTAAATGTCCCGGTGAGCATCACCTGCGGTCCTGATATGGTGGTGGCTACTACATCTTTGTCAGTTCCCTGCAACGTAACTTCTTGGGCCGGGACCGGAACCGCTGCCTGTGATATTTCCCGGCCTCTTGTCCGTGATTTTTCCTGAGCAGCGGCTGATGGCACAAGACTCAGGAATGTTCCGCCAGTCTGCTCAATTATTGCTGTACCGGCCAAGCAAAGCAGCAACGCCAGAATCAACCCCGGCGTGATAACAATCAGACGAGAAGTTCGAGCGATTTTCATAACGTCTCCTTTTGCAAGCGAAGGGGTAACAGACTTCGCAGAAAGTTGAATGACTTTCAATCCTCTGGACTATCTACGCAACTTCTCTCTGTGCCTGCGGCGGTGAAAAATTTCTGTTAGACGCTCAAGTGAAAACCGCTCCAGTAACGTTCGAGCGGCGACTACACGGGGTCGCTCGGTAATGCTCGATGATGCAAAGCACGGTCGAGTCGGGAACACAATTGAGGAGCTATGGATTTGCTCACTCTGCCTTGGATTCCTTCCTGCCGTGGGCTTCGCGCCCTGACTGCTCAATCTGAAGAAGTCGTGTCCCCCTCCGACCGCCTCATTTGGAGGCTCTCCCTTTGCCTGTCCCTACCTGAAGGCGCGAGACCTTGTCAACGAAAATCGAGGTGTACCAGATGTTCCCATCCGCGCCGAACACGATTCCACCGGGTCCGCTCGTCGGGCCCATTTTTTCACCGGCTCTGAGGTTCATTCTCGCATCTCTAGCAGCATCTGAAACCGTATCCGCGGGCCCAATTACTACGGCCTCCTCTCTTAATGCGCTAGGAATTGAAAACTCATGAACCTGCCTGGACATGACATTGAGCCTGGCGATCTGATTGCCATATAGCTGTGTGAACCAGATGTTGCCGTCGGGACCGTTGACAAGAATGCCAGGGCCGGACCGTGAACCATTCTTGCCAGAGCTGATGAGAATCTCGTCCGTGTACCTCCTGGTCTTAGGATCAAACCGCGCGATTTTATCGGCGTTCATCTCAGCTATCCAAAGAGCCCTATCTGAACCAAGGAGGACTGAAGTGGGCATGGCCTGCGGAGAGGGCAGAGGGTATTCAACAATGGCCTTACTAACCGCATCAATCCGCCCGAGTTTGTGGCTTCGCACCCCGACGAACCAGAGAGCCCCATCCGGCCCGCTCGTAATGTAGAGAGGAGCAGACACCGCTGTGGGGATTATGAACTCCATCATCCTATCCGGAGCTTGAGGGTCGAACATGCCGATCTTACCGGCATAAGCTTCGGTGAACCAGATATTGTTGTCTGGCCCCAACGTAATGCCGACCGGCCCGCTATTGAGGGTTGGCGTCGGATACTCCGTAATCGTGCCGGCCAGCACGTCAAGTTTTCCGATCCTGTGACCATTCTGTTCAGTAAACCAGACGATGCCGTCCGGCGCTACCATGATGCCTTCCGGATAACTATCGGGTGTCGGGACGGCAAAGTCCCGGACCGACACTTTATCGGCGGCAGCCGCCGCTGGCGAAGCGATTTGTGTAATCTTATTGGCACCGGCCTGAGCGAAATAGATGGAGCCATCCGGGGCGCTCGCCATGAGCTGTGGATGAGAGCCTCTCGTAAGGCTGAATTCATTAAATGTCCCGTAGAACGCCACCTCAGGACCGGAAGTGGCGGTGGCTGTCACCTCTTTCGCACTCCCTGCCAGAGTAACCTCTTGAGCCGGCACACGTTTTGTTTGCGGGGCTCTGACTTGCTGGGCTATGGCTGATGGCACAAGACTCGGGAATGTTCCGCCAGTCTGCTCAATTTTTGAAGTGCCGGATGAGATAAGCAGCAACGCCAGAATCACCCCCGGCGTGATAACAATCAGACGAGAAGTTCGAGCAATTTTCATAACGTCTCCTTTTGCAAGCGAAGGGGCAACAGACTTCGCAAAATTTGCCTGACTGCCTTGAGCGCATCACCCTGCGACTCTATTTGGTTGAGTCACTCACTCCTCAGGTCAGGTTAAAACTTGAAGCGCTAGCATTTGTACAGCTAACTCGAAATTCTGTCTTCTCTTGGATTGCTCATTTTGGCCGAAAAGTAAGAGGCTAGCCTGAAGCACACGGACAAATCTGAAAGAAGTCGGATTGCCACTCTTGAATTATTGAGCTAGTGGTAGCAAATTAAAGATGTTGTCTTGGTGTATGAGGTTTATTTTGCGATTCGGTGTCAGAGGCAATTCCTGCAACTGAGCCTGTCACCTCTAGTGAGGCAACGATGCCGCTATTTTCATCATGGCCTGCTCTTCATCCGACCCGATTTCCCCCTCCTGGCTCCACGCTATCCCGACGACTGCGCGCACCGCACCCGCGTCGTCGAAGACAGGCAACGCGACCGCTGCTTGTGCGTCAACAGCCTTTGCCCCCGGCTTGATGTTGCCCGTCTCATCTGTTTGCAAGTTGCAGGTCTGCACCGGGTTCTTCTTCACTTGAGCCAAGCCCGCCATCCCCTTGCCGTGTGGCACGTGCGCCACGATGGCGACGACCGGCGGCGGTATGTTGTGCGCGGCTGTCAGGTAAAGGTCTTCGCCGCGCTGCACATGGACTGTGCCCGCGATGCCGCCCTGCTCTGAGATGAACAACTCAAGCCACTCCTGCTGCGCCTGATTTTTCTCGTACATCCTCACCTCTTTGGTAGTAACCGTCTTTCCGTCAATCACGATGAATCCTTTGAGTCGCGCGGCGGCCTCTCTATTTTCTGCGACCCGCCCGCAAACGGGATTGATAAATAACCGGAGATGTAAGCGCAGAGCGCATCGCCGTCCCAACCGCCCATCCAGAAGTTGAGCGGCCAGCTGGTGTTCTCGTCCGCGCCGATTTTGTTCTCGTGCACTGTGCCGTTGAGGCCCACACTCCAACCGTAGGCTTGCAGCGTCAACTGGTGCGCGCGGCGGTCTATGGGCTTGCCGCTTTCTGACAGATTCCACCACTGGCGCAGGATGTTGAGCTGGCTGATGCGAGTTTCCAGCGCGGCACGCTCGACCGGGTTGCGCGTGCGCTTGAGCAGTTCTTCCAGATTCTTTTGCCGGATGCGACGGTTGTTGATGCACGAATCATCTGAGGCGTCGGGCAGTCCGATGGTTTTGGCGACTTCGACGGAATTGGCAGTCAGCCCTTGAGGCTGGCGGCGCGACAGCATCGCCGAGGTGGCTTCAGTGATTGGCAACTCCGGATTGTGTGCGTCAAGGAAGTCTTCGCGGTCGAGCAGGAGCGTGCCGCGTTTTTTGCGTAACTGGACGCGTAGCGGGTCAATGGCGAAGAGGTCATTGCGTA
Organism: Pyrinomonadaceae bacterium; assembly: GCA_036403295.1. Lineage (GTDB taxonomy): Bacteria > Acidobacteriota > Blastocatellia > Pyrinomonadales > Pyrinomonadaceae > JACMLC01. Next base: position 6,506 of record DASWRG010000010.1, on the reverse strand, counting down.
TCACGATGCCGTTGCGTTCGACCAGTTGCGCCTTGACGAAGGAGACGCGCGCGTCCAGATACTCCGGCGCGTCCGTGTAACGCAGCGTCTCCTCATCGAACAACTTCGCCTGCCGCACAGTCACGCCGACGCGCGGGTCTGAGGCATTGGCCGTGACGCCGAAGCGGCGCTCGCAGACGCCCTCTTCGTCCGGCTGTAAGTGAACGAGATTGTCAAAGTCAGGCTCTCCGGCGAGCGCGAAGGTGTAGCCGCTGAGGCCGCGCAACTCGTCCGACGGATCAGGGTCGGTCGCCATGCGCATCTGAAAGTAACCTTCAAACGAGAGATAAAGCCACATGATTTTTCAGCTCCTTCCGACGTTTTTCCAGTGCGTGCGCCAGTCGTCGGCAAGTCGCCGCATGTTCGCAGCCATGTAGCGCAGACGCTTGACGATCTCGTCATCCGCAGGCCGCAGCTCGTAAATCCAGAGGTTGTCGAACTGCCACGCGATGATGTCGAAGTATCGCTGAAACTCGCTCCAAATATCTGCGGGCTGCGGCAGCACGAGCGTTTCTTGCGAAAGTTCAAAGCCCGGCCCGGCATTGCCTCGCTTGTCTTTGAAGGCGGGAAGCAGTGTGAGAACTTCGCTCAAGGGACGGATGAACATCGTCATGAGCGGGAAGAAAATCGCGTTCATCAAACCGACCGCCTCATGTTTCGTCTTCCTCCCGCTGCCGTAGAGGAACAGCATCATCATGAGCATCAGTTCGTAAGTGAGGTTGAAGACGCAGGCGATCTCACGCGTTTCGGGGCGCGTGATGATGTTCACCTCGCGAGGCGCGGTAATGTCCGGATGCATACGCGTCAGAGGATTGCGAACCACTGGCCGCGCCGCTTCAAAGCTGCGCTTCTCATCCTGCATCTCTTCGAGGATGCTCGTGTAAATACAGTAGTGCGTGTGCTCAATGTAGTCGGGCGGAGCGCGGATGCCCTCGCCTTGCTCGATGATTTCGACAATCGCGTCGAGCGCGGTGTGCAGGTTAGAGACCTGTATGAGGTCTAGGCCATATTGGTTGAGATCATCCATCGAGCCTTCGCCGTAGGGCGTACCGGGGCCGCCCCAAATCTCCGCGTTTACGTCACCGATGAACAAACTCTTCTCGCCTATTCTTTCAGTCACGATGACGAAGCCCGTCGCGAGGCTCTGGTAAAGGTCTTGCACGGACGTGAATTCAATCTCGCGCGGCGGCTCGTTCTTCGCGCGGGACGCCCGTGCGCTCGCGTCGCGTTGTGTGAAAACTTGCGGCGCGAGAAGTTGCGCGCGCAACTCCTCTCTTGAGATGCCGCGCGTCGAGCAGAATTCGGGTCCCGGCGGCGGATGCGGCGACTCGAAATCCTGAAAGCGCGAGATGGTCTCCTTGCTAAAGCGCGTCAGTTCCGACTTGATGCCCAGCTTTCCGTAATGGTCTTTACGCTGCGGGAAGTTGGGGCGTCGGAAATAGGGCGTGCCGCCGATGGCGGAGAGGAGATTAAGCGCCAGCCCCATGTGCTCCATCTCCTGCCGCGCGACGAGCGTCATCAGCGCGCCCCAGCCGCGCGTCTTCTCCAATTGCACCTCGTCAAGCCCTTCGCTCGTCGCGCGCTTCATGCTGTACGCGGCGAAGAGGTACTGGCACATCAAATTATGCTCAAGCTCGGCTGCCAGATGCAGCGTGTTGATTAAATCTTCGCGGGTGGTGAGTTCTACAGTCAATGGAGTCACCTCAAAAGCGTTCGTGTGATGAACGGGGAAGGCAGTTATGTTTTATCAGATTCGTAGTTAGCGTTGAAGCAGATCAAAGAAATCCATCGTGATGCCGAAGACAAACGAACGCCCTTGCGCAGGCGCAGTTTGAAACGGCTCGAAGTAAAGCTTGTCTGTCAGATTATCCACGCCAAAGGTCAGCGACATACGGTATTGCTCCCGGCGATAGTTGTAAACGGCGCGCAAAGAATGTTTCGTAAATGGACTGAGGCTCGCAAAGCTGCCGTACTGCGTAGAGATCGCGGTCGTCAGGTCGAGCGGAGCGACGCGCTGCACGCGCGCTTGATAGCGAATTTCATAAAGACCCGACCAGATGCCTTTGCGATCACTATAACGCGCGCCGAAGGTCGAACCGAACGGGGAGATATTCGATAAAGGCGCATCGCTCGCAGAGCCACGCAGGCGCAGCGGCGTGTCGTCGCGGTTATAAAAATTCTCGATGAGGGTGCGCGTATTTTGATCGGGCGTTAAGTCAGAGCCTTTGAGCCAAGCCAACGTGCCATAAGGAATGAGGCTGCCCGCTCTGCCTATCCTCAAGCTTATTTCGTAAGCAGCTTCGACTCCCTGAAGACGCGCCCGTGCAGTGTTGCCGCGCTGCACGTACAGCACGCCGTGAAACGGGAACGCGGGCGAAAGAGGCTCTAGCCCGTGCGCCGGATCGGCTGGCACAAAGAACGTGTTGGAAAACTCGTTGCGAATAAAATCTTTGAGATTATTACGAAAATAACCGACCGAAGCGAGAACGCGCTCGCGCTCTATTTTGAGGCCGAACTCATAATTGCCGCCCCTCTCCGGCTTCAAGGCCGTGTTCGGGACCAACACTACGCTAAAGGTCGGATCGCCAAAGTCGCGCAGGATGTAGCGCTCTGTCACTCCGGGTTCGCGGTAGCTCGTGCCCCAGCGGAAATACGGATTGAGGCTACCGGGAAGACGTAGCACGAGGCCCAGATTCCCTGTGACGCTGGTCCTATTCGTGCTGAGGCCGCTCGCGCCGTTGATGAGTGGAATAATGCCGCTCGCCCCGCCAATGTTGATTGAGCCTGGATTAGTAGTCAGCCTATTAAAAGACGCATTCAGAATCGCTGTCTCTGTGCTGAGCGGAAATCCCGCAGTGACCTTTGCCACAGTTTGCCAGTTATCAACGCGCAAGCCTCCGGTTAAGCGCAGCCAGTGGAGAGGCTCATATTCAAGTAGATTGAACCAACCCAGGTTGCGGTAAACAGAATCAGGAGTGGTCGCTCTGCCGCCGATAATATTGCGCGGCTGAAGCGTCACGGGCGTAAAGTCGAAACGCAAAAACTGATCTACGGACGAGTCGCGCAAGTAACCAATGCCGCTCGTCAAGGTTACTTTGCTCAATGGAGTGAACGTCGCCTGCGCCTCCGCGCCGAAAGTCGTCACGGAGTTTTTACCGTCCGTAAAATTTGCCGGAGTGAAGCTTGACGGATTCCCTGTCAGCACCGGAAGCGTCGCAGGCGGCTGACTTGGGTCGGGCGCGATGGCCCAACTGCTGCCGAGATTGATCGTCGAAGTGATGGTGTCGTCGGGGATGGAATATTTTTGACAGTAGAATCCCACACTGACGCGTGATAGCCAGCTTCTCAAATCGTGCCCCTCGTAGCGCAACCCATACTTATCTAAACGCCGGAAGCCGTTGAACTGGTTCCGCAAGTCGAAGGGCGGCGTGATGAAAGCGAAGCCGATTGTTTTGTGCTGGCTATTGAACTGGCGATAGCGAATGCTTTGTGTGGACGAAGGAAAGAACCAGAGGTCTGCCTGAGTATTAAATCCGTGTCCCTGCCCATTCGTAATTTCAGCCCCGGCAGGCAAGCTCCAAACCGCGTAGGTGCGCGCGATGTTATTACCGATAGCGTTTCCTAACTCGTTTGCGAAGCGTCCCGCTCGCACGACTTCTCCGAGCGAAATAGCCTCATCGCCTGCATGGTAATTGCCCAGGCGAAACATCGAGCCACTCAAACGCAAGGCCAGTTGTCGGCTGCTCCAATTAAGCGTTGTCGAGCCGCGACGGAAAGCGCCGTTGCTCTGTGCATCGCCATCAAAGCGCAGGCCCAGATGCTTTTCATCACCGTCGCGCAAAGGGCTTTTAGTGACTAGATTAATAGTCCCTGCCACAGCATCCGAACCATAGAGGCTTGACCCAGCGCCGCTCACAACTTCCGCCGAGTCCAACTGCGTGACATCAATCACGCTCAGCGAGACGCCGGATAGAGGATCGCTCCGCATGTTATTAAGCCGTTCGCCATCCACTATGACCAGCACTCGATTGGAAGCCAACCCACGAAGGCGCGGGCGCGTGGCCGAAGGATTTGATCCAATCGTCGTCAGGTTAGGCGCTTTTTCAATGGCCTGCATAGTTGACGAAGGACGGCGCGCTTCGATTTCCAGCGAATCTGTGACGGTGATGGTTTGCGGCGTCTCGACAGTCAGACGTGCGTTACCTTTACCAGCCGTGACGGTAACGGTGTTTTCTATAAATCCCGGGACGAGCAGAAAGTCTGCGGTGAGCGACCCGTTGATTTGTACGTGAACACTTCTCGCAGCAGTCGCAAAGCCTTCGCCGCCGACTGCGAGCCGATATGTCCCTGAGGATAATCCGCTCAGTTCATACTTGCCTGCCGAATCAGTCCGCGTCATTACGCTTTGCCCACTTGTCAGGCTTAGAGCCTCAACCCTGGCGCCTTTAATCGCGTCACCATTCTGGTCCGTAACAGCGCCGACCACAGACACTCTCGATTGACCTGAAGCGCATATCAGCATCGCCATCAGCACAGGGATAATTTTTATCAATCCGAAAATATGCACCTTATCCCTTGCTCTACCTGACATGCGGATCAGGGGAGATATTCTGTTCATCCCGTAGAATAGTATTGTGTGAGTCTAATCAGTGATTAACGAAGAAAGCCAAAAAGCTGCTGCAAGGACGCCTGCAATTTACTCTTATTATATCTGGATTTCAATCGGTTTTTAGATTGGCTTGAGTCTCACCTTTATGAGCGCCATGAAAGTGTCGTCCACTTTTTTTGCATCGCTCATCCATTAAACTGTATCAACGCTTTATTTCATCCAGAATTGAGCGCGTGGCCCACCGATCAGGATAGAAGCGGAGTTAGAAAACGAAAAGCCCTCTGAAGATCATCCAACTGCCAAGCTCTTGAGTTCTTCATCATCATCAAAGCAGTTCTGTCATCATATTCGCTGGATCAAGGTAATAGAGGAAACAGCTACAGCCAGGCTTAATGGAGGACGTTTATGGCAGTCGCCTTCTCTCGTTCGATGCGCTCCTTATCCGCATCTAGCCGCCGGGGGTCAACCTGGTGGTTAATCATAGCGGTAGTCATTCTTGGACTGTGGACCGGCTGGGCGCTTCTTGCCCGAATCTCGCTCTACGAAACCTCAACCGACGCACGGCTCGAAGCCGAACATGCGGCCCATCCCATAGAAGCTCCGGTTGCGGGACGAGTCATTGCCACTCGTCTGGCTGTCGGGCAACAGGTCCGGGCTGGACAAGTGCTGGTTGAATTGGATGCTGATACGGAACAACTCCAACTTCAAGAGGAACAGACTCAACCTGCTGCTCTGAGCGCGCAAGTAACTTCGCTTCGCAATGAGATTGATTCTGAAGCGGAGGCGCTAGACCAGGCTCGACAGACGGCGCGTCAGGCGACTGACGAAGCGCGTGCTCAGTTACGCGATGCTACTGCGGCAGCGCAGTTTGCTCGAACTGAAGCGGAACGGTTAGCGCCTTTGCATAAAGATGGCTTTATCTCTGATCTGGATTTCCTGCGCGCCAGGTCCAAAGCAGAGGAGCAGGAAGCTATGGCCGAAGGAAGGCGCATTGCCGTCAGCAGATTGGAACAGGAGCATCTGACTGTAGCGCGTGATCGGCAAGCGCGCATCGAGCGGCTCAAAGGCGAGATCACGCGAATCGAGGGTCAGATGTCAACAGGCAGAGCGACCATCAAGCGTATCGAGCACGAAGTTGGGATGCGGCAGATTCAAGCGCCCATCAGTGGAGAGGTCGGTGAGGTGGCCGATTTGCGAATTGGCGCTGTCGTCAACAGGGGAGACAAACTTGGCATCATCATCCCGGAAGGCGTCATCAGAGCGGTAGCTTATTTCCCGCCCCAGGCGGCTCTGGGCCGCATTCAGCCCGGCCAACCGGCGCTCATCAGACTTGAAGGTTTCCCCTGGAGCCAGTACGGGAGTCTCGCTGCGACAGTTGCGACAGTTGCCAGTGAGACGAACGATGGCCGTGTGCGCGTCGAGTTGGATGTGCGCTCTGACCAGGTTTCTTCCATCCCGTTGCAGCATGGACTGCCGGGGACCGTCGAGATTGAAGTCAAAAAAACTTCGCCGCTGATGCTGGTCTTGCAATACCTTGAAAGGTCTCTGACCGTCACGCAACCGACCATTAGATAACTCAACATGAATTTATTCGGAGAACGCTCGAAGCGCCGCCTGCTGATACCGGAAGTTGTGCAAACTTCGATGATGGATTGCGGGCCAGCGTCGCTCAAAGCCATGCTCGAAGGGTGGGGCATCCCTATCAGCTACGGGCGGCTGCGTGAAGCTTGCCAGACAGACGTTGACGGCACTTCGATAGACACTATGGAAGAGGTCGGCGTGCAACTGGGGCTTGACGCCGAACAGATTATGCTGCCGCCTGACCATCTCCTGCTCTCTAAGACGCAGGCTTTACCAG
>DASWRG010000009.1:0-102173 GCA_036403295.1 Pyrinomonadaceae bacterium | reverse complement strand
GACTATTCTTTATCGGCTTTCGCTTTGAAGTTGACGCGACCGTCTTCGACTCCGATGGAGAAGCGGACGCGCTCGCAGCCTAAGGTCTCTTTGAGCTTGTCGGTCTTGCTGGCGATGAGGTGATGAAAGCGCGGGAAGGAGAGATCGTTCGTCGGCTCGCCGCATTGCCGCTTGGCTTCGATGAGGGCGGCGTAAAGCTGGCGGACGGTGGCGACATCCCTGTGCGCGTCGTCGCAGACGAAGAGCGCGCGTTCGGTTGTCAGTTGATGGTCTGCTTCTCTGTGCGAGGCGCGGGCGGCTGAGACGGCGTCGCGGCCTTCTTCTCTGCCCTGCATGGTGCGCCGCCACAATTCTTTGAAAGAGGTGTAGCGCGCGACCAGCGAGTTATAAAAATAGCGTTGAGCAAAGGTCAGCGTGCGGTCGTCCGCGATGCGTTTGATGACCGACTCGACGCGGCTCTTGGTATCGTAGGGCGGACGCTTTGACGCTCCGTTGAAGAACACGTCGGTCTCGATCTTGAGGCGGCGCAGGTCTTCTTCCAGCCGTGCCAGTTGCTGGTCAATCGTCATCTGATTGTCGCGTGCCAGATTGGTCTTGCGTTGTCTGGCCGCTTGGCGCGCGAACTTGTTTTCACGAATCGACACTTGCGGGTCTTACCTTTCCTGACAAATCAATGGACTCGCGCAGGGTGCGCAACCATCCTCTTTCGACTCTAGCCGTTTTGCCCGCAAGGTGTCAACGAATTAGTTTTCAATTTTTAGTTTTCAGTTTTTAGTCGCTGGCTGAAAACTGAAAACTATTTACTCAAAACTATTTACCCTTTACGATAAGCCCATGACCGAGCAAGACAATTCTTCGCAGCTTCGCGCCTTGCCGTCCGTTGACGCGTTGTTGCGGACGGAGACCGCGCGCGCGCTTAGTGAAGCGGTGGGCGCGCAGCAGCTCACACGGCTGGCTCGCGCCGTGACCGAAGAGATACGCAAACGCTTGCAGGAGAAGCTTTTAAGGCGTGATTCTGCGAACGGCTTTGAGACGCGCGAGGCTTTGCTGGCGGAGGCCGCCGAGAGGCTTGAGCGCGCCTGCACGCGTGAGCGCGCGGCGGGTTTGCGCCACGTGATTAACGCGAGCGGCGTCATTCTGCACACGAACCTGGGGCGCGCGCCGCTCTCGGAGGCTGCGAGGCATGCTATTGCGAATGAGGCCGCGCGCTATTGCACGCTCGAATATGAGTTGGAGACGGGCGGGCGCGGGCGGCGCGGCGGGCGCGTCGAAAGCCTGCTCGCGCAACTGACGAAAGCCGAAGCCGCGCTCGTCGTCAACAACTGCGCCGCCGCAGCCCTGCTCGTCCTGACAGTGATCGCTCAGGGCGGCGAGACGATTATCTCGCGCGGCGAGTTGGTCGAAATCGGCGGCGACTTTCGCGTGCCCGACGTGATGGCTCAATCGGGGACGCGCCTCGTCGAAGTCGGGACGACCAATCGCACGCGCCTCGCGGATTACGAGCGAGCCTTGACGGACGAGACGCGCCTCTTGATGCGCGTGCATCAATCCAACTATCGCATTGTCGGCTTCACCGCCGCGCCGACGCTTAAAGAGCTTGCAGACCTCGCCCGTCAAGCACAGCTTCCTCTTTATGAAGACGCAGGCTCAGGCGCGCTCACGGACTTAAGCTCCTACGGACTCACGGACGAGCCTGTCATCGGCGATTCAATCGCGTCGGGCGCGGACATCGTTTCGTTTAGCGGCGACAAGCTGCTCGGCGGGGCGCAGGCCGGCCTCATCGTCGGGCGCGCAGAATTGATAGAGCGTTTGCGCCGCTCTCCGCTTTACAGAGCCTTGCGCGCGGACAAGCTCGCGCTCGCCGCGCTCGAAGCCACGCTCGAAGCGCACGCGCGCGGCGCGGCCTTCGATGAAATCCCCGCCCTCGTGATGCTCGCCATCTCGCCGGAGCAAATCGCAGAGCGCGCCAGCAAATTTCTCTCTCGCCTGCGAGAGAGCGGCAACGCTTCAGCTTTGCGAAGCGAAATTATCGAAGGCGAGTCGGCCATCGGCGGCGGTTCTGCGCCGACCACACATCCGCCCACCAAGCTCATCGCCTTGACGCACCAAACCCTTTCGGCTGACGCGCTCGAAAGAGAGTTGCGCCGCTCGACGACGCCCGTCATCGCGCGAATCGCGGAAGACAAAGTTTTGCTTGATTTAAGAACCGTGTTGGAGGATGAAGAAGCCTTGCTTCTGGAAATTTTAGCGGCTGTGTGAGCGAACGAAATTCTCGCGCAAAGGCGCAAAGGCGCAAAGGAAGCACGCTAAGGTGTTGAGTGCTGCTTGCTCTTTGCCTCTTCTTCTTTGCGCCTTTGCGTGAAACTTCTTCTTCTTAACTCTCTCTGACGCGCGGGCGCGGGCGGCGCACCAACTCGCCGCCGCAGTTGGGACAGATGGCATTCATGCTGGCCGTACACTCCGCGCAGAATGTGCATTCATAAGTGCAGATATAACTCTCCGATTCCGGCGCAAGCTGTTTGCCGCACTTCTCACACGCGGCCTTCATCTCTAAAGCCATCGTCGTCTCCTTCAATCAAGATTTTGACAAAGCTATTTCTCGCAAGCCGTTTAAGACAAACTGCGGGACGGCCTTCTCTTCCGTCGCGTGACAGGTAATGAGGCTCTGAAACTCTGACATCCGCACGCTCACGTCCGCCTCGTAAATCTTTTCGTCCGGTTGATATGTGAAGCGCACGCGCCAGTGATTGCGCTCGACGTGTTGGGAGCTGGCATAACGCAGAGCGTCAATGCCCGTCAATCCTGTCTCCGAGCGAATAAAAAATTCTGCGGCCTGAGCCGGATGCGAATAGCAGGCGCGCCCGCGATATTTGTCGAGGACGAGGCGACCCGCGCGATATTCCGACATGATTTTTTGTCCCGCGTCTGCCGTGACGTGCGCGTAAAAGAGTCCGTGCGGCAGGCAGATTAGATTGGCCGCGAACCTGTCGCCGCCGACGTGCGACGATTGCCACATGTTCTCATTCGTCGCCGCGCGCAAAGACTTGTAAAGCGGATAGCCGAACTTCGCGCAACACTTGTCGCGCCGCCCGTGCGTGCAGATGAGAAACAACGGATCGGTGACGGCCTCGGCCTGTGCGCTCAAATTGCCTGCGGCGAGCGAAGCTATGTCGAGCCGCGTCAATTCCTCATAACTGCTCAGTTGAGCTTTGAAGATGAAGGGCGCGCTCTCGCGCGTGCTCGTGATGAAGCAGGTGATGCCGCTTTCGGGCGAGCGGTCGCGCTTGATGAAGAGCACGCGCGAGCGCGGCACGGTCTTGAGAGTGCGATTGATAAAGGCTTTGACGTGCGGGGCGAGCGCGCTCTCTTCGACCGCGCGCGGCTCCCACGCGAAAGGATATTCGATGAGCAACCAGACATCCCCGATGGAAGCCGTCCCGAAAGTCACTTCGGCGACCTTGCGCGATAAATCCGAACAGTAGAAAAGAGACCGGCTCATCATCTTAACGAAAGCTTACCCCTTGTGAAAAATCACGATCAGACCATGTTGCAACAACTCGCGTAAGAAGGCTCGCACGGTCTGCTGATCGAGCTTGCCCTGCGCCTCATCACAGAGCGCACGGATGGAGCACGCGCGCCTTTCGTTCAGAGCGCGCAGGACGGGCAGAGCCGCCGCCGCAAATCTCCAACGTTTTTTATGACAGGCAAACTCGATCACGCCGTCTTCGACTTTGAGCTTGAGCGTGCGCGGCGCGTTCAAGCTCACCAACGCTTCCTCTCCATCCGGCAGCATGTTCGCCGTCGCGCTCAAAGGCAGCGTGAGAGACGGGCGCGGCTCTGCCATCGCGTCCTGCTCGTCATAATAATTTTGAAGCAAGTTTGCTGAATCCCATTCGGCCAACAGTTCTTCGCGCAAGCGCGCGAGATGCTGTGCGCGCTCTTCTTCGGAAGTGAAACGCGGCAAATCTTTCCGAAAAATTTCGCGCGCACGCAGCTTGCCCGCGAGCCATTGCAAGAGGTCTGTGCCCGTCCGGTTATGTATGCCGACCGTCAAGTGCAGCGTCGGCTCGTTGAGCGGTAGCGCGACGTGCCACCAGCCGCGCGGAATGTAGAGCAGGTCTCCGTCTTCGAGCGTCTCCGTCCACATGGGATTGTCGCTCGCGGGTTTGACAATCGTTTTGTCGTCTCGCGTCAGTGGATGCGGCGTCGTCATGCCGTAGACGCTCCAACGCTTGCGCCCCGTCACTTGCAGGATAAAGACATCATGGTCGTCCCAGTGCAAATCGAAGCCGCGCTGTGTGCGCCATCCGGCGTAGCAGTTGACCTGCACGCGTTCATGAAAGACAAGCTCTAAAGCTTCGGCCAGCTCTCGAACCGGCGGACAGAGTTCGTCAACGGCGTCGAGGACGAGGGTCGCGCCGTCGCGCAAGTGATTTGTTAATTCGATGTGACGAAGACGCGGGACGGAGACTTTCCGGCTGCTGCCGCTCGAAGTATGACGCAGGTAGGCGGAAGTCGGCAGGCTCTTGCCGTCCTGCATCAAGCGCAGGCGCGGATAGTCCAGCCTGTGCCGCATCAGGATTTCATTCAGCTCACCCCACGGCAACAGGCGCGCGAACTTTCCCGGCCACCCGCGCGCGTGCAGGTACGACTTCCCCCATTTTGAAACGAGAAATTCTTCCGAGAGGCATGGCTCCAACAGCTTTGCGAAATCGTCAGACACCATGCCTCTCGTCAAACGCGCATTGCTCACTTTGAATCAGTGCCGTCGGCGTCCGCCGCTGCGTCCGTGCCGTCAGCGTTATCGCCGATGATGTCCGTCCCGTCGGCGTCTCCGCCATCCGTCGCGTCGGAATCGCCGCCGCCGCCATCCGTCCCGTCAGCATCCGACGTGTCGCTGCCGTCGCTGTCTCCGCCCACAGAATCGGAAGTGTCGCTGTCGCCACTGTCCGCGCCCGCGTCCGTGTCATCGGTAGCATGCAAGGTCACAGCTTTCTCCAAAGGCTCGACGGACAATAAAAGCCCCGACGCTTCCGTGTTCTCGACCTGTTCGGTCTTAATCTGTTCAGACATAGTTTCTCCTCTATTCAAATTTTAAGAACTGCGTGTGTGTTGTTTGCCCTAAAGCTTAACACGTTGTGGCAATCCACAGAAAGCCGCGTGTGGCCAGCGACATTATTTCGCGCGAAACATCTGTGGCTGTCCCTCATGCATCAGAGGCTCGACGGACTGTATTATGAGCATCGCTCTTGGCGTCTCTTTGCGCGCCCCTGCTTTGCGCTCTTTGCGGTCAAGTAATTTTTTAACGCAAATCACGCCAAGAGCGCGGAGGAGTTGAATGCTTGTCTTGCTTTATCTATGACTGAAAATTGTGGGAAAGGAATGTGAGAAGTATCAAGTAATGTTCACGCAACTGAGGCTTGAGCTATGGAAGCTGTTTCGCTCGAAGAGCTTTTATCTCTCTTTTATCATGCTCGTCGGCTTCGTCGCATTGATGCTCTGGGGCTTCTATTCCTACGCCGAGCGCAAGACGGGCGGGCAGGCTGCGGAGCAGTTCAAGTATACTTACGAATCGAAGAGCTATTTTAACGGGCTGACCTTCGCGCTCTATTCCGTCATCTTTTCGTTTAGCCTGTTGATGCCGATTTTCGTCGCCATGATGGCGGGCGCGACCATTGCGGGCGAACGCCGCGCCGGGACTCTGCGAATGATCTCTGTCAGACCCGTCTCGCGCGTCTCGCTGCTGCTCTCGAAATTTGCGGTCATAGCCTTTTACACATACCTGCTGATGGCTTTCTTCATCGGCCTCAACCTGCTGGTCGGCCTGCTCTTTGTCGGATGGGGAAATCTGGAACTCTATCCGGGGCCGCTCAATCTGGTTGACGAACCGGGCAGGCTCTTGCGCGACGAAGCATTGTGGCGTTTCTTTTATGCGAGCCTGTCGGGCACTTGGGCTTTGCTCGTTATCGCGGGCATTGCGATGCTCTTCTCAGTTATCTTTGAGACCCCTGTGATGGCGACGGTGGCAACGGTCGCGCTCTACCTGATGCTCTACATCGTCGGGCGCGTGGAATTTTTCGAGCACCTGCGGCCTTACTTCTTCACGACCGATATGGATTTCTGGCGCGACGTGTTCAAGCCCGTCATCCCTCTGCGCGGCTTCTATCATTACGCGAGCGTCTGCGGCGCGTACATCTTTGCGACGCTTCTGGCGGCTCTCGTCATCTTCGAGCGAAAGGACATCAAGAGCTAAAACCGATGTGGGCTAAGCTGCTGCTCGCCATTTTGTGCGCCGTGATGATCTGGGGCGCGATTCGCTTTGAGCCTGTGCGTGAACGCGCTCTGCTGGCAACGCGTCAACAGGACGGCGCGCGTGTGCGCTTGATGACCTGGAACATAGGTTACGCGGAGCTTGAGGAAGACACGCGGGCGCACACGAAGGATTTGCGCGCGGTGGCTGAAACGATTTTGAAGCAAGACCCTGACGCCGTCGCCTTGCAGGAATTGACGGGCGAGGAGCAATTGAAAATCCTGCTCGGCTATCTCGGCGGACGCTATCGCGGCGAGACGGCGCATCCCGATACGGATCGCGTCGAAGCCGTGCTCGTCAAAGACAGCGAGGCGCGCTTTGAAGGATTATTTGCCGGCGGAAAATATGAAGTGGCGACCAGGTTTCAGCTCACACGCGAACTGCCTGAGCTTGTGCTCATCAGCGCGCACGCGGACGCCTTCAGCGCGGCGCGGCGTCGTGTGTTCACAGGCGACGTGGTTGATTGGGCGCGTGCGCGTTCAGACAAAGCCATCGTCTTCATCGCCGGGGATTTCAATTTCGAGGTTGCGAGCAATGACGAATCGCACTTCTACACGGACAACCTGAAACACGACAGCGAGTCGTACAGTTATCTACTGAAATATTTCCGCGACCTCGGACTGGACGCAGGCGACACGGCCATCAACGACCGCCGGATTGATTACATCTTCGCCCCGCCCGAACGCGCGCTGCTGCGTCGCGCCGAAGTGTTAAAAGGCGCAGCGACGGGGCGCATGGATCACTGGCCGCTCGTCGTGGAGGTGGCTTTGTAAAAATGAGGAATCAGCCACAGAGGTCACAGAGAACACAGAGGACGAATAATTTATCAAGCAGTCTGCTTCCTTCTTTTTCTCTGTGTGCTCTGTGACCTCTGTGGCTAAAAAGTTATGAATCAGGCCGTCTTAGAAACTGAACAATTGACGAAAAGATATAAACGCTGCGTGGTGGTGGACAAGCTTTCATTGCGTGTCGAGCGCGGCGACATCTACGGCTTTCTGGGACAGAACGGCGCGGGGAAATCCACGACGCTGAGGATGATTGTGGGACTCGTCCGCCCGACGAGCGGGCGTGTGCGCTTGCTCGGTCATGAGATGTCGCGGCATCCACTGCGCGCTCTGAAGCATGTCGGCGCGATTATCGAAGCTCCCGCTTTTTACGATCAGTTCACCGGCTGGCAAAACTTGCGGATGCTGGCGGCGATGTCGGGCGGCGCAAAGCGCGGGCGCATTGAAGAAGTACTTGAGACGGTAAACTTGCGCGAGCGTGCGCATGACGCTGTGCGCGTCTATTCGCACGGGATGCGTCAACGTCTGGGCATCGCGCAGGCTCTCTTGCCCGCGCCCGAATTTATTATTTTGGACGAGCCGACCGACGGGCTTGACCCGCAGGGCATACATGAGATGCGCCTGTTGATTCGTCGCTTGAGAGACGAGCATCATTTGACGGTGATGCTCTCAAGCCACCTGCTCAACGAGGTCGAGCAGATTTGCAATCGCATCGCCATCATTGACGAAGGCCAACTGGTTTATCAGGGCGCGCTTGATGAATTAATCGCTCAGGATAAAACCGTCAAGCTCACGGTTGATCGCGTCGAGGAAGCTTATGAGCTGCTTTCCGGCGAGCGGTCGCTTGCCATCCATCGCAACGGCGACCGCTCGCTTTATGTGCGTCTGACGGACGAACAGATTCCGCTCGTCAACGCCTTGCTCGTCGAGCGTGGCTTTCGCGTGATGGAACTCGCGCCGCAACGCGAAACGCTGGAAGAGGTGTTTTTGCGGCTGACGACCGCGCGAGTTGTAAAATCTTCAAGCGACGATGAAACATTATGAGCGGCAAACGCGTGTCTAGCTTCGCGGAATGTTTTATTATTCAGTCGGCTCATGAGCTAAACATCGAAAGGCTGCGCCGCCACGCGCTAAAGATTATGAAGAGCATGCGATTGCTTATTTTTCTTCTCCTGTTTGTAATCATCATTCCGGTCGCTTCAAAAATGAATGACTCTTTTCCGGTGAAAGCGATGAAGAACCCTTCGTCACCCGCTCATCCTTCATCCGCGAACGTGAGCGCGGTCAAAGATATTCATTCGTACTCGAACCCGCAGGAGGTCAGGGTGAGTCATGTCGCGCTCGATCTGAAAGTGGATTTCGACCGGAAGACATTTAGCGGGAGCGCGACGCTGAGTCTTGAGCGGATTTCAAAAGCGAGCCATGTCGCGCTCGTGCTCGACACGCGCGCTCTGAATATTTCCGCAGTCGAAGCGTCGGCTGACGGAAAGAATTTTGCGGCGACGCCTTTTAACCTCGGAGCGTTGAACGCGATTCTCGGCGCGCCTCTGACGATTCAATTGCCGGATGATGCGACGAGCGTGCGCGTCAGTTACTCGACCAGCCCGCAGGCTTCGGGCTTGCAATGGCTTGAGCCGCAGCAGACCGCAGGGAAAAAGTTCCCCTTCGTCTTCACGCAGTCCGAGGCGATTCACGCGCGCAGTTGGATTCCGCTTCAGGACACGCCGCAGGTGCGCGTCACTTACTCCGCGCACATCCGCACGCCGCAGAATCTTTTGGCAGTGATGAGCGCGGAGAACGACCCGCGCGCACGGCTCGGCGGCGATTACCGCTTTGAGATGAAGCGGGCGATTCCCTCTTATCTCATCGCGCTCGCGGTGGGCGATCTGCGCTTTCGTCCGCTCGGGGCGCGAACGGGCGTTTACGCCGAGCCGCCTGTGATTGAAAAGGCCGCGCGCGAGTTTTCAGACACGGAGAAGATGGTCACGACGACAGAGCGTTTGTACGGCCCATATCGTTGGGGGCATTACGACCTGCTGGTGCTGCCGCCGAGCTTTCCTTTCGGCGGGATGGAGAACCCGCGTTTGACCTTTGCCACGCCGACCGTGCTGGCCGGAGACAAAAGCCTCGTCTCGCTGGTCGCGCACGAGCTGGCTCATTCGTGGTCAGGCAATCTCGTGACCAACGGCACTTGGAGCGATTTCTGGCTCAACGAAGGCTTCACGGTTTACATCGAGCGGAGGATTATCGAAGCCGTCTACGGGCGCGAGCGTGAAGAGATGGAAGCCATGCTCGGTCGCCGCTCGCTGGAACAAGATTTGGCCGCGCATGATGAGAGGGACAGGATACTTCATGTTGACCTCAACGGGCGCGACCCCGACGACGGATTTACAGACGTGCCTTACGAGAAGGGCTTCCTCTTCCTGCGTTCTCTGGAAGAGACTTTCGGGCGCGCGCGTTTCGACGTTTTCCTGCGCGGCTATTTCGATCACTTCTCTTTTCAGAGCATCACGACCGCAGACTTCGTTTCGTACTTGAAGCAAAATCTGTTGGACAAATATCCGGAGCTGGCCGCGCGCGTGCCCGTCGAGGAATGGATTTACAAGCCGGGACTTCCAGCGAGCGCGCCGCAGCCGAAGTCCGCCGCTTTCGCGCGCGTCGAGAATCAGGCGCAGCAATGGATGCAGGACAAGCTCCAACTCGCGCAGATTCCGACCGCGAAGTGGTCAACGCAGGAGTGGCTTCATTTCTTGCAAAGCCTGCCGGAGAAATTGGGCGCAGAGCGCATGACCGAACTCGACAAAGCTTTTCACTTAACGCAGTCGGGCAATTCCGAGATAGTTTTCGAGTGGCTCTTGATGACGATACGCAATCGCTATGATATAGCTTATCCGCGTCTCGAAGATTTTCTGACTTCAATCGGACGGCGAAAATTTCTCAAGCCGCTTTATGAAGAGCTGGTCAAAACTTCCGAAGGCCGCGAGCGTGCCCGCGCCATCTACAAGCGTGCGCGCCCGACCTATCATCCCATCGCCGTCACGACGATTGACGAAATTGTGAAGTAGCAACGTATTAAAGCGAGTTAGACTTAATGACCGGCTAATCCTCTTACGATTGACCATTGCGACTTTGCACAATATCAATCAAAGCATTCAACCGTTCATCCGTATGTTGCTGCGACTCGGCGATGACCGCTACCACTTTATTGATATGCTCTTGCTGGCGCGCGATGTGTGCAACTTGCGTAGTGAGAGACTGAACGGCTCTATCGGTCTGCGCCTGTGACGCTTGAAGCGTACTCATAGAAGCTTGAAGCGCATTCATATTTATCGAGAATTTGCTTTGCTGTTCCTCAAGCTGCTGCAAGTTTACAGAGAATCGCGCTTGCTGTTCCTCAAGCTTCTGTATGTTGACAGAGAATTGCGCTTGCTGCTCAAGGATGAACTGCATGGTGGATTGCATCTCTTCGTTAGTCATCGAATCCTCTTCCCTTCAATAAGCCTTGAATGTATCAGAAACGGGGGGCAAAGTTAATCTCGATATTTACAGCAATTTTCATTGCAAGCGACTGACTCGCGCAAAGACGCAAAGAAAATCGTTAATCCTGTGCAAATTAGAGTTTTAGGAAAACTTGTTGCAGGCGGAGGGGCTTTTCCTTCATAATGGCTGTGGCCGCGAGAAAAGCCCGCAATCGCGCCGTTGTGCCCTTCTAAATTCATTCCTCAGTTGGAAAATCCCAAAACTCTTGAAATATTCGACCACATCCTTTCGCACGCTCCTTTTCTCTCTGCTGCTCTCGCTGCTGGCGGGCGTCTCCGTCTCCGCGTTCTGGGACACGGGGCTGCTCGCATCGATTCAGGGAGCTTTTCTGCTGGCGTCGCCGGATGCGGCGACAGGGATCATCATGCCGCAGAAGTGGATCGCGTTGCTCTTGATTCAATCGGCGGCCATCGTCGCGGGCTTCGCGGTCGAACGCGCAGGAGCGCGACGCGCTGCTTTCATAATCTGCTTTGGGCTTGCGCTCTGGTGCGCGGCGAGCTTTCTCAGCTCCTATTTTTTACAGCTCGATGTGGTCTTCGCGCCCGCCGCGATGGCCGTGCTGGCGGCCACCTTGCTGGTTCAGACCTCAAGGCTGTGGCAGGTAGACATGATGCTGGCGCGCAACATGCGGCGCGTGGCCGTGTTGACGCACGCGCTCGAAGGCGGCGCGGCCAATGCGCGCCTGATGAGCGGTCTCAAGCTGCTTGAGACTGTGCTGCCGCTCGACGAAGCGGTCATCTTTCATCCGGACGAGAACAATCATCTCGCGCCCGCCGCGCGGCTTCGCGCGGCGGCCAACGCTTCATCGGACGCCGCCCGGAATTCCGCCTGGCGCGAGGGCGTGGAGCTGTGCGAGCGCGCAGTCAAGACAGGCAAGATGTTGACGATGCTCGCGGAGACCGGCGACGGCCCGGCGAGCGTCGCGCTTCCCTTGAGACATGAAGGGCGCGCGGTCGGCGCGTTGCTCGTGCGCCTGCGCGAAGGATATGACGACAGCGACCGTCCGCTTCTTGCGGCGGTCAGCGCGCAGATGGCGCGTAACTTTCAGCGCGACGAAGCCAGACAGCAGATGCTCGAAAAAGATTTTTTCGACTTCATCTCAGTCCGGTCAGCCGAGCGTCGCCTCTCTTCATTCGGCGTCGTGAGCGGCCTGTTGACAGAGCAGAGATTCGGCGCGCAGGTGCTCTCGGAGACTTCGGACGGGCAGGCCGTAGCATATCTCGACGGGACGCTCGCTTACGTTAATCCGGCGATGCTCAAGACCGCGCGTTTGACTGAGGAGTTGATGCGCAAGCTAGACCTCTTCGGCCTCTTAGACCTCTTTCGCACGGGCGTCTTCGACGAGCCGTCAATCGCCGTCCGCCGCGTGCTGCAAACGGGCGACCCATACGAGCGCGAGCTGTATTACGTTGACCGCAACCAAACGCTTGAGCTTCGCATAGGTCTCATCACAGAACGCGCCCGCGAAGAGGAGAAAGCCGAAGAGAGCGCGGCGCAACCGCTCTGCCTCGCCGTCACCGTGCGCGATGTGACGCACGCGAAGGAATACGAGAAGCTCAAGAGCGATATGATCTCACTGATGTCGCACGAACTGCGCACGCCGATTACGAGCATCAACGGCTTCGCCGAACTGCTCGTGATGGACGAAACCATCCCCGAAGAATCGCGCGAGTTTCTCAGCATCATCTCGAACGAATCGCAACGTCTCTCGCGGATGATTAACACCTTCCTCGCCGTCACGCAGCTTGAGGCGGCGGACAAGCAGGAGGTCTTGAAAATCCCGCTCAAGATGGACGACGTGGTGCGCGAGACTTTGGCGAGCATGCATTCGGCGGCGAAGAAAAAACGTATCCGGCTGGTCGAGCAACCCGCCTCGCGGATGCCTCCCGTGGCCGCAGACAAGAGCCTCATCACGCAGGTCATCTGGAATCTCGTGAGCAACGCCATCAAGTACAGCCCTGAGCGCACGACCGTCACCGTCTCAACTCTGCTCGAAGCGGACGCCGTCCGCGTCTCGGTCGAAGACAGAGGTTACGGCATCCCGCCCGAATCAATTGATCGCGTCTGGGAAAAGTTCTATCGCGTCGCGCGCGACGGTCAGGAGAAGGACGAAGAGTCAACCGGCCTCGGCCTCTCGTTCGTCCGCGAAGTCGTCGAGCAGCACGGCGGCGAAGTCGCCGTCGAATCCGAAGTCGGACGCGGCTCAAAGTTCAGCTTCACGCTTCCAAGACTCTAAAAAGGTTCAAAGTTCAAGGTTCAAGGTTCAAAGCACGGCTTCTGTCTTAACCTTGAACTTTGAACTTTGAACCTTGAACCTTAAATCTTTTTATTGATCGTGCCGCGACACTTCTCTGCGCCGCAGGTGCAGCGTTTTGTGTCGTCGTGCAGGGTGGCGATGTAGTCTACGGTGATCTCTTCGTCTGGCTGTATGTCGCGCAGAGCGAAGAAGAGGACGTGGCCGCGCTTGATTGTCATGTAGGCGTTGGGCTGGCAGGAGTGATTGATGTAATGCGTGCCGTTGCCGCCGCGACTCCCGTCGAGACTCCAATCCTCGTCGAGCGCGCAGATGCGCAGCTTGCGTCTCCGCGCGCGACGATTGGCTTCGGCATCCGTGATTCTCACGCCCGTGTATTCCGCGATTTTCCGGCGTGACGGGAAATGAATCGTGGCAAAGCAGCCTTTGCCGTTGATCGGCGATTTCCGGATAGCGAGTCCGAGTGCGAGCTTCATAAAAAAGTTTGGAGAGTTCGGAGAGTTAAGAGAGTTCAGAGAGTTTGGAGTGTTTATGAAGTTTGGAGAGTATGCGGAATTGAATCCGCTTTTACTCTCCAAACTCTATGAACTCTCTAAACTCATTTGAGCTTGAAGCTGCGGGCAATCGCGTCTGTCTGATTGCGTATGCGGGCGAGCTTGTCGCGCAGGCCGGTGAAATGCAGGACGTAGATGGTGCGGTTGTCTGCCTGCAAGTAATAGATGCGTCCGACCATCGGTTTACCCGAAAAAGTATATTCGTAAGAGAGCGTCACGCCGCTCAAGCGGCCACTGAAGTTCTCTTGCTTGCCGTCAATGTAGCCGGGTTTGAAACGCAGCTTCGCGTCCTTATCGCTGCTCGCCAGATCGGAGGGCTTGACGCCGGCTTCGACCATCTCCTTGTGTACCTGCAAGTAGCCGTCGAGGCGGTCGCCGTAGATAAACTCCGCGCGCTGGCTTACGTCGTCAGGTCTGACGACGACGCGCCACGTCGCCGAAGGGAGTTCAAGCGTGTAGTTAACCTTCTCGTCGCTAAAAGTCTGCGACTCCTGCGCCGGGGCTGCGGCAAACGCCGCGACCGCAAGCAGGATCGAGGCGACCAGAGAAATCGTCAGGCGTCGCATATTGATTAGCTCCTTTTGAATTTTACGACTCACAGATAGTGCATCAACTGCACAATTTTGATGCCCTGCGCTTGAAGCTTCGTTGTCCATCAAAACTGTTATGCCTGCTCTTCAAGCGCCTTGCGTTGAATCATTACGAGTTGTTCGATACCGCGCCGCGCCAGCTCAAGCAGGTTGTCCATCTCTTCGCGCGTGAAAGGCTCGCGCTCGGCTGTGCCCTGCACTTCGATGAAGCGGCCATCGCCCGCGCAGATGACGTTCATGTCAACCTCCGCGCGCGAGTCTTCGATGTAATTCAAATCGAGCAAGGGCGTTTTGTCGAGGATGCCGACGCTGATGGCCGCGACCTCGCTTTTGATGGGCAGCCGCGTGATTTTTCCGGCGCGCATCAGTTGGCGACAGGCGAGCGCGAAGGCCACGTATGCTCCCGTGATGGAAGCCGTGCGCGTGCCGCCGTCCGCCTGCAATACGTCGCAGTCAATCGTGATTGTGCGCTCGCCGATCAAAGACATGTTGACGACGGCGCGCAAGGATCGTCCAATCAAACGCTGAATCTCGTGCGTGCGACCGGAAGGGCCGCCGCGCCCTGTCTCACGAGCAGTGCGTTGCAGCGTCGCGCGCGGCAGCATGGCGTATTCGGCGGTCACCCAGCCCTGCCCGCGCCCGCGCAAGAAAGGCGGCACGCGCTCTTCGACCGACGCCGCGCAGATGACGCGCGTCTGTCCCATCTCAATCAGCGCAGAGCCTTCCGCGTGCGGCAGGTATCCGGGCGTCAAACGCACCGCGCGCAACTCGTCTACCTGTCGTCCGTCACTTCGCGCGTAGCTCATCTTGCCCCCAAACTTCGACGGCCTCCAGGACCGAAGGCGCGCTCCCCAAAAATCTCTCGGCGACGCGCGCGAAACGCGCCGCCGCGTCAGTCACATAAAAATGATCGAGGTCATCGCACAGACGACGCTCGCCCGTATGCTTCACGCCGTCGCGGCGCGCGAGGTCTTTCGTCTCAAGCAAGGTCGTGACATAGAGCGCGGCGGCTTCGCCCGAATCAATCAGGCGCACGCCCGCGCCGACCGTCTCCTGAATCACGCGCCTCAAGATAGGATAATGCGTGCAGCCCATGACCAGCGTGTCAACCTCGCTCGCCTTAATCTCTTTGAGATATTTAAGAGCGACCGAGCGCGATTCATCGGAATCAGCCCAACCCTCTTCGGCAAAAGAGACGAAGAGCGGGCACGCCTTCTCGTAAACTTTCGCCGTCTTGTCGAGCCGCGCGATGGCCTGACTGTAAGCTTTGCTTTCGACGGTCGCTTCAGTTGCGATGACGCCGATTCTGCCTTTCGTCGAAGCCGCGATAGCCGCGTGCGCTCCCGGCTCAATCACGCCGATGACATCCACGCCGACCGCTTTGCGAATCGCGGGCAGCGCGAGAGCCGACGCCGTGTTGCAAGCCACGACCAGGAGCTTAATGCCGTGCGCATCCAGAAAGCGCGAATTCTCGACAGCATATCTTTCAACCGTCGCCAGTGATTTCGTCCCGTAAGGAATCCGCGCCGTGTCCCCCAAATAGACGAAATGCTCCAACGGCAGAGCCGCATGCAGCGCACGATAGACGGTCAGGCCGCCGACGCCGCTATCAAAGATTCCGATGGGAAGCTCGCGTTTCTGATTCATAAAGGATGAGAGCGATGCTATCAAAAGCTTCTCGCGCGTCTTGGGAGTATCGCAAGAAATCCCTTGCGTGTCACGCGCTATCGCAACTCAGGCTCTTGAAGTGACTCGCGCAGGTCTGCGACGGTGGTATTGTTGTGAGCGATGCCATACAGATCAAGGATCAGGTCGAAGGCCGTGATGAAATACGCGCGCTCGTTACGGAAATCGCGATGCACTCGATCCCACATCAATGGCGGCATTGAACTCTTTTTCTCACCCGCACGCAGCACTGGCATGACCGTCTCCTTCTCCGCTTCCGTGCTCATCAAACGCCGGCTAATCAAATTCACCTCGGAAGCGACCACGCTGCCCGTGCTCGACACTTTGTTCTCGAACTTCTCGAAATAGAGCGGCGTGCCGACAGGAATAATGATGCCGCACTTGGCTATCCGGCTCACGAAGCGCGACACGCTTTTGCCGGCGCGGTCGTTTTCCCAACGTTCGTGCCGAAATAGAGCACGAAGTCCAACTCGCCGTCGCGTTCGTCGTCCTGTCGAAAGCCGCAGATCAAACTGTCGCCCACTTCATACCGCGCCTGATTGCGCCACTGATTCGTGCGCGTGAACTTCTCCGTGTAACCGAGCAGCACGACCAGCGACGCATAGACGTTTTCGACCGAGCCGTTGACAGTGTAAGCCACGCCGTCTTCGGTCGGCTGTTCGTCATCGAGCGGCGGCTTTTTCAAGTTAATCAATTCGGGAAAGACGAGGTACGATTTTCCGCCGAGCGGATCCGTCTCTCGGAAGCAAACATTGTGTTCGAGGAATAACAGTGCGGCTGAATCGAACAGGATGTCGCGCTCTTCCTGCGAAAGCTTCTTCAATTCCGAGAACGGATAATCGCAGGCCATCAAACGCTGCTCTTCCAGAGAGCCAAGCCCTTTCAAATTGCGTCGCGCCTCAAGCACGAAAGAGGCCGCCAGATTGTTGAGCAGCTCAGGCGAGAGCAGGATGCGCTCCTCTCCCTTCGACGTGCGCAGCTTTTTCACATAGCCGTAATTCTCAAGATGCCCGACCGCCGTCAACATCTCCGCGTCCGTGAACTGCCACTGCGCATCCGTTTCTTCAAGCTGCCGCCGCAACTCCTGCGGACTCACGATGACGGACTGCCCCTCCTGCTGCTTCTCCTTCAAGCCGAGCACGTAATCCTTAATCCGCTTGAACGTCACGGTCGTCACCGTCGCGGGCTTGTCATCCCACGCGATCAACTCCTTCATCCGTTCAAGCAATTCAGCTAAGCCGCTGCCCTCCTTCGCGCTCGTGCTGAGATAACCACTGATGCCGCGCCGCTCACAAAAAGCCTTTAACTCCTCGACCGTCAACGTCGGCGTCCCGCGATCCGACTGCGCGCCGACCAGAATTTTAAGACAAGAGCTTTGCCCCTCACTCGATTTCGCTTGCCCCGCCTTCTTTCCTTTCGTGAGCTGCTTCAGCCAGAACTCCACGCCATGCAACGGGTCGCTGATGTTAGAAGAATCGAAGAGAATCAAAGCGAGGTCTACGTCATCAAGAAACAGAGCATGAATGAGCCTGTAATCCGGCTGCCCCGCCAAGTCCCACAAAATAGCCTCACACTCCGTCCCGTCCTCACGCAGCTTCCCCAACTCCGGCAACACCCAAAACTGCTGCCCGTGCGTCGAAGCCTGTTCCTTAAACTCCTTATGCTTCAGCCGCCAGGCCAATCCCGACTTCCCCACACTATGATCGCCAACCAACACTACCTTCGCCGTCGTGTGATGCGTCGCCCTCCTCGAAGGCTCAGCCTGTGCAGCTTTGCCGAGCAATGTGCCGAAGTCTATTTCCCAAATGTTAATCAACATGGACTCATTGTCATCTGGCGCGTCTGACCTTGAGCCAGCCGAGGCCAACAGCGGTAAGGTGGAATGAAACGCAAGACCTGGTATCCACTCATCGGGTGATGGCTCTTGAATGATAGCGACTGTCTCCCAATTCTCGCATACCTTGTTTCTTCTTCGACATGACTGTCTTCAATCCTTCCGCTAGCTAACTGTCAATTGAGCATGAGGCTCAGGGAAGCTTTGAAAGGCTCGCGCAATTACCCGGCTGCCGGTAGGGCGGCGTTGTGGCTGATGGCTGGCATCAGGCTTGAGCGTAAGATGTATAGCGGAGTCGCGGGCGTTCTTCAACTAAATTTCGTTCAGCCGCCGTGGGTGCGCCCGTAAGTTTCTGTCAGTTCGCGTAGATGCTCAGACAGCTTGCCCGTCAAGAGGTTTTTACTGTAACGCCAGTTCCAGTTGCCGCCCTGTGTGGCCGGGAGGTTCATGCGTCCTTCAGAGCCTAAGCCGAGTATGTCCTGCAAGGGCGTGATGGCTGTGTCGGCGACTGATGAGAGGGCGGCTCGAATCATGTCCCAGTGAATTTCTGTGCCGTTCGAGCTTAGATATTTGAGACAGTAATCGCGCGCCCGTTGCGCGTGCTCGTCATCGCTCCCGGCGAGAGACGCGAACCAGCCGCGTGTGGTGTCGTTGTCGTGTGTGCCTGTGTAAACGACGGAGTTGTTGACGTGCCTGTGCGGCAGGTGCGGGTTCTGCGTGTCGCCGCCGAAGGCGAATTGCAGAATACGCATGCCGGAAAAATCGAACTCGTCGCGCAAGGCTTCGACATCCGGCGTAATCATGCCCAAGTCTTCGACGATGACAGGCAAATCTCCGAGCGCATGGCGAAGTGTTGAGAACAATTCTCGTCCGGGCGCGCGTACCCACTGGCCGTGCTCCGCCGTTTGGTCTTCGCTTGGAACTTCCCAAGCGGCTGCGAAACCGCGAAAGTGATCCAGGCGGACGAGGTCAAACATTTCGAGCATCGCGCGCATGCGCTCGACCCACCAGCGAAAACCTTCGTGACGCATGCGTTCCCAATCGTAAATCGGATTGCCCCAGAGTTGCCCCGTCCGGCTAAAGTAGTCAGGCGGGACGCCCGCCACGACCTTTGGCCGCCGCGCCTCGTCCAGCTTGAAGAGCTGCGGGTTCGCCCACACGTCCGCCGAGTCGTGCGCGACGAAAATCGGAATATCTCCGATGACACGGATGCCGCGCTCGCGGCATAAAGCTCTGACGCCATGCCACTGTTTGAAGAAAAGACATTGATAAAACTTGTGCGCGTTGATCTCATCAAGCAGCTCGCGGCGAGCGCGTTCGAGCGCGTTCGCATCGCGCAGAGCGTATTCGGTTTCCCACTCGTGCCAGGCACGCTCGCCGTGCGCGTCTTTGAGCGCGCGATAGAGAGCGTAATCGTCGAGCCACGAAGCCGCGCGCTCGCAAAACTCTTGAAAGCTCATCCGCAGCCCGGCGTCTCCGGCTCTTTGAAAATTGTCGTAAGCTTTCTTGAGCAGTGAAGCTTTAAATTTCTTCACGCTCTCGTATGCGACGCGGTCGAGGGGAAATTTTTCTGTGGGTTTAATCTCTTCGGCTGAGAGCAGGCCGGTCTCGACCAGACGCGAGGGGCTGATGAGCAGCGTGTTGCCCGCGAAGGCTGATGTGCCTTGATAGGGCGAGTCGCCGTAGCCGGTCGGCCCCAGAGGCAAGACCTGCCACAGGCTTTGCCCGCTCGCCTCAAGAAATTCGACGAAACTCGTCGCCTCGTCGCCGAAATCTCCGATGCCGAACTCGCCGGGCAGCGAGACGGGATGCAGCAGCACGCCGCTCGATCTTGGAAATCTCACATCAACTCCTCGAATGCTTCGTTAATCAAAGATGAGAGAGTGTAAAGAGAAAGAGGCGTGGAATGCAAAGAGGTTTTGAAGTTAAAGAATTGGTGGAGGCGCCGAGAATTGAACTCGGATCCAAAAGTCGCCGCCGGAGGACTCTACATGCTTAGTCGCTTCTCTTTTCGCGCCATCTTTCGATGACGCGTATTTCGCTCTCCGCCGAGTCAGTGAAGCGACAAGACCTCTGCGAGAGCTAGTCCGACTTTATCTCGCTCGCTTTCACGGACAGAAAAAGCGAGCCAGCTCAACTGAGTGACATCTCACTCCGCGCGTATGAGCAACTTGCGGCGAGACGCTCGGTGCTTAATTAGGCAGCGAGGGCCAATTCTTGATTATTGGCAGTTGTTGTTTCTCCACGCTTTTTAACGAGCTGCATGAAGACAAGCCCGGCATGACATCCGCTCGACGAACATGACTCCTGTCGAAGCCTGTCGCCCCCATCTTTTAGCGAAAGCTTTTCAAGTATAACTTTGATGCCGCGCGCGGTCAAAACGTGCGCCTTCTCATTACTTATGACTGACCGTTGCGACGCTCGCTAACATACCGCTCGACCACCACAATTAGCGCATTCAAATTCGCTTCCGTTCTGGCGAGATTGGCTTCCGTGTTTGCTTGAGCGACGGCTATTGCGCCCACTAACCGGCGGAGACTCTCCTGCTCTTCCGCCAGCTTATCCACTTTCTCTCCGAGAGCAGCAACCGACCCTTCAAGTTTGATGACATTCTCTCCCAGCCTTTGCATGTTGACGGAGAATTGCGCCTGCTGCTCAAGAATGAACTGCACGGTGGACTGCATCTCTTCGTTAGTCATTCCTCAGTTCCCTTCTTTTGAGAGGGTTGGAAGTTTTGAGTTTAGGCGGGGCGATGTGATGAGGTCAAGGAACAATGATTCAAAATGTCTTTATCACGTTTCTCTCATGCTAAGCATTTGCGTTATAATTCCCGTCACGCTAAGCGACGAACTCCCCGAACGTCGCCGGTTCGTCCGTGTGCAGGCGAGGCTGCTCGAATCTGAAACCTTCGCCGGCTTAAAAGAGGAATTTAGAGCTTATGTCAGCAAAAGAATCTCGTGCTCTGTCATCGCGCTCAATTAGCGCGCCGCCCGCGCGCCGTCGCCGCTTTCTGCGTACCTTCTGGTTTCCGGCGGTGCTCCTGCTGGCAATTGCAGCGGGCGGCTTGACGGGCATCGTCGCCGCTTACCAGCTCAACTATTCGCAGGCCGCCATCGAAGTCGCCTCGCTCGCCACTTATCGTCCGAGCGTGGTGACGCGCGTTTATGCAGACGACGGCCAGACGGTGATCGGAGAGTTCGCACTGGAGAAACGCATCCCGCTCAAGTACGATGAGATTCCGCCCATCATGAAGAACGCGATCCTTGCGATTGAGGACGCGCGCTTTAACGACCACATCGGCATTGACCCGATACGCATTATCGGCTCTGTCTTCAAAAACATCACGACGGGCAGTCGTGAAGGCGGCTCGACCCTCACGCAACAGCTCGCCAAAAATCTTTTTCTTTCGAGAGAGCAGACCATTCAGCGCAAGATGAACGAATGGCTCGTCGCGCTACAGATCGAACGCTATTACACCAAGCAGCAGATCATGGAGATGTATGCCAACCACATCTTCCTCGGCGCGGGAGCGTATGGCGTGGAGGCCGGAGCGGAGACCTATTTTAACAAGCACGCGAAAGATTTGACGCTCGAAGAGGCAGCTCTTTTGGCGGGAATCCCGAAAGCTCCGGGACAGTATTCACCGACGGTTGATCCGGTCGCGGCCAAAGAGCGTCGCAATCTGGTGCTTGAGCAGATGGCGAAATACGGTTTCGCCTCGCAGGCGGAAGTCGAAGCCGCGAAGGCCAAGCCGATCAAGCTCGCCGATACGGTTTACTATCAATCGCAATCGCGTTCGTCCGCTTTCGACTATCCGGTCGAGCAGATACGGCAGGAACTCGAAGACAAGTACACGACGCGCGTCGCGCAGGGCGGCCTCTCCGTTTACACGACGATCAATGTCGAGGCGCAGAAGAAGGCCGTCGAGGTCGTGCGCGCAGGGCTTCGTCAATACGACCGCACGCACGGCGGCTGGCGTTCGGCTTACACCAACATTGCCACCGTCAACAACAACGTCAGCACGGCGACGAAAGACCAGCTCGACAATTACAAGTATCCTGACTGGTACGGCAACGAGTACGAGAAGGGTCAGTATCTGATTGGCCTGATTATGAAAGTGGATCAGGCGAGGAACGAAGCGACCGCGCGTTTTGGCAGCTACACGGCGACGGTGACGGCTTCGGATATGGGATGGGGCGCGCGCCAGCCGCGCAATGAATTCAAGCCGGGCGATCTCTGCGAGTTCCAGCTCAAAGAGGTGGATAACGACAAGCATCATCTGAAAGTCGAACTGTCGCAGATACCGGGCGTGCAGGGCGCGATGGAGACCTTGAACGCCAAGACCGGCGAGATCATCGCGCAGGTCGGCGGCTACGATTTTTATACCAACAAGTTCAACAACGCGTCGCAGGCTTATCGTCAAACAGGCTCGGCCTTCAAGCCTTATATTTACACGGCGGCGATTGAGTGGGGCATGACGCCCGATTCGACCGTCAGCGGCGCGCAGATTACGCGCGGCAACTGGACGCCGCACAACTATGACGGCTCGACCAGCAACGGCGACCTGCCTTTGAAAACCGCGCTCGCCAAGTCCATGAATATTCCCGCCGTGCATCTACTGGAGACGGTCGGCATCCAGACCGGCGCGCAGATGGTCAGGCGTTTCGGCATCACCGTGCCGATGGCTCCTTACTTGCCGTCGGCTCTAGGCGCGACCGAAGTCCCGCTCGACCAGATGGTTTCGGCCTACTCCGCTTTTCCGAACAAGGGCATCCGCGTGCAGCCGCACATGATTCGCAAAGTTCTCGACCGCGAAGGCAACGTCCTCGAAGAGTGGGAGAAGACGACTTACAAAGTGATGAACGAATACGTCGCCCTGACGATGGTTTCGATGATGCGCGGCGTGATTGAGAACGGGACTGCGACGGGCGCGAAAGTTTTGGGCGTCCCGCTCGCGGGCAAGACCGGCACGGTCAACGATCACACGGACGTGTGGTTCCTCGGCTACACGCCGACCTACGTGACGGGCGTGTGGATGGGCTATCCCGGCAGAAAGAAACCTTTGGGCAACGACATGACGGGCGGGCACGGCGCGCTGCCTTTCTTCGTTGACTTCATGAAAGATTTTCTGAAGGGCAAACCGAAAGAGGACTTTGAAAAAGCTCCGCCGATTCCCGAAGACATGAAAGAGCTGAATCGCCAACGCTCGCGCGAGATGAGCGAGGAACGCTCGAAGCTGGCGGCGGTCGCCAAGTCTAAAGTCGGCGACGAGGGAGACACGACCGCTCCCATCACAGACCCGAAGCTTGAGCAAGTGACCTTGCCTCCCGCTCCGCGCGGCGCGGACGACACGCCGCCGCCCTCAGGACCCAAAGCGACCGACTCGCTCCCCAAGAAGCCCGAGTCTTCAGCCCCGCCGCCACGCAGCGACGGAGCCACACGCCCGCGCGAAGTCGAAGTGCCGAAGAAGAAAGGCAAGAAGGGGACGGACGAACCCTAACGGCGAGAAGCCAGAAGTCAGAAGTCAGAAGCCAGAATGAAAAGCGTTCATCGCTCTTATTCTGGCTTCTGCTTTTAAGAGATTCTTCCCAAGTAGTATGGCAACATCCTGCGCCACCACGGCCAGTCGTGGTTGACATCGTGTCCCCACAGCTCAAGCTTGTGCGGAATGCCTTTGCTGCTCAGTATGCCTGAGAGGTCGCGGCTGCGTTCAGGGGCTTCATACGCGCCCTGTCCTGAGACGATGTAGATGGCTTCGGCGCGTCTTAACATCGGAAGATAATAATCGTCGTTCAGATTTCTGAGATAGTCCGCAGGGTTGTTGAAATACACGTTGTCGTCCGAATAGCCTTTGAGATACGAGCGTATGTCGTAGCTGCCGCTCATCGCGATCACGCCGCGAAAGAGGTCTGGATGACGAAAGTAGGCGTTGGCCGAGAGAAACGCGCCGAGGCTCGCGCCGGTCGTGACGGGGCGCGCTTCCGGCCCTGCGTCATTGCGGATAAGCGGCAGCACTTCGTCAACGATGTAACGGTCGTAACGCGTCAGCAATTCCGCTTTGAGCTGCGGCGAAGCCTTGTCGTTCAAAAGGCTATAGCGATTGACGCTGTTGATCGAGTAAGCGCGCACGCGTCCCGCTTCGATCTGCTCCTTAATCGCATCCACCAGCAAGAATCTCTCGTACTCAAGATAATCTGCGGCGGCGGTCGGGAACATCAACAGTGGATAGCCCGCGTGACCGTAAGCCACGAGCGGCATCTCCATTCCAAGATTGTGACTGTACCAGGCGGTTGTGCGACGCTCCATGCAAACTCTCCCCTCAAGTTTTGCCGCGCAGGCAAAGATTTAAGAGCCTTTAGTCTTTACGCTGTAATTCAGAGGCCACAAATATTCTCGCACTTCACGCGCGAAAGCAAGGACGAAGGCGGAGGGATGAAGGATGAAAGCAAAGCTCTTAACAGATTGCCTTTCATCCTTCATTTTGCCCTTCGCCCCCGCTTGACGCTGGCACACTCGTCTGCTATAAAAATCTACCGCGCTCATGCCGAGCTTAATGGCTTAGCAGGGCGCGTCTTCCGCAGTAGCTCAATGGCAGAGCATCCGGCTGTAAGGCAGTTGCAGCTTCCACAGGTGACTGTGGTTGAAAAATCGGGTGAATTCAGGGAAGCCTTCGCTGGCGAAAGTTAGCATGGTAATCCTGAGCGAAGCTTGCTGAAAGGTTTTGAAGTAAGCAAGAACGTGCAGAGACTAGGGATTGAGGAGACCTGACCAATAAAATCCCATTAGCGCCCGACAACTTTTTGAAGTTTAGAAAGTTGATGAGATAGTCCGCGCCGGAGCGAAAGCTTCGGATAAGGCGTAACCGGAGGGTTGTAAGTTCGAGTCTTACCTGCGGAGCCAGATTGAACGAAGGTCGCCGGAATCAGCCCCGGCGGCCTTTTCACTTGTCCAAGCTGCGTTCGTAACCGCTATCATGCCAAAGGGTTGGCGGAAGTTGAGGGTGAGGCGACCCTCCTTCCAAGTAGAGTTCGAGCACACGAAATTCAGCAGTTTTCGCTTTCCATCAGCTTTTTGCTTTGGTAATTAGGGAGAAAAGTAACCAGAGGCGTAAGCTAAGTGCCAATGGTTACAGTCAAATCGAGCCATTTTAGTTGTGCGCCCAACTTTTCGAGGGGCAGAAAGTGTGTTTTCTGCGGCTCCTTCAAAGTCTGTCGCACCGCTCGTCGCTATGTTAAATGTTCTGGCTGCCAGAGACAGAAATCTCTGTCTCAACTGCGCCGTGAGCTTGAGATTATCAAAGGCTTCTATCAGCAAGTGCCAGCTTATCGGCTGGCGACGGATTTGAAACTGGACCAGAAGACAGTCTCTCGCGTCTCTCAACATTTGAGAGAGTGTCTGTAGCACACCGCCGAGCTTGAGGCCGGGCGGCTTCGCGGAGAGATCGAACTGGACGAAGCTTACTTCGGCGGCAAGCGCAAAGGTAAGCGCTGACGAGGAGCTGCCGGAAAGAGCCTTGTGTTCGGCCTTTTGGAGAGAAAAGGCCATGTTTACACGCGCGTCATCGAAGGGGTGAGCGCGCCCGAGTTGATGCAGCACATCACAGAGAAGACCGGGAAAGGCCCGGTCTATTACACCGACAGCTTTCGTGGTTATCAATCTTTGAAGAGATATGGCAAGCATCATCAAGTCAATCATTCAAAGTCTTATGTGGACAAAAGAACAAAGAATCACATCAATGGGATTGAAGGATTCTGGAGTTATGCGAAGCACATCTTGTATAACTATCGAGGAGTCTCAAAGTATCACTTCCCGATGTACTTGAAAGAGATTGAATACAGATTCAATCATCGCGGGGAGAATCTTTACAAGCAGTTTATTAAGCTCTACTTTGGTTACGATTCTCCCTAATTACCATAATGTAGGGCAGCTTG
This sequence comes from Pyrinomonadaceae bacterium, assembly GCA_036403295.1. Classification (GTDB taxonomy): domain Bacteria; phylum Acidobacteriota; class Blastocatellia; order Pyrinomonadales; family Pyrinomonadaceae; genus JACMLC01. The sequence continues at coordinate 76,689 of DASWRG010000009.1, read as the reverse complement.
TGCCGCTCCGCGCCGAAGATGTTTAAGTTGAAAGACAGACCCCCTCCGCGGCAACGTGCAGCTTTAATTCCTGCCGTTGAGAAATCTGCCGCGTAAGAGGTGGCACAGGAGGCTGGAAGATATAAGGTCTCGGCGCGCTCTGATTTTTGCCAAGCAGGTCGCGCGCCGCCTCAATCTGCGACTCGAAGAACGTCGGATAGAGGCAAACATCTGTCAACAAGCATCTACGGCAATCTTGATGCGAGACCGAACAGGCAATCGCCTTTAAGGCATGACCGAACGCGCCGCGCAAAGTCGAGCCGAGCAACGCAGGCAGTTCTACCTCTTCGCGCGCCTGCAAGCGAAACTCGTAACGCGCCACCATCAGGGAGGAGAACGTCTCCAACTTCAAACTCAATTTGTTTACCTACCGGCATCTCACAAACTCTCGTCCGGCTATGCCAGAGCATCAACCCGGCGGCTCCTTGGCAACTCAGCGCGATTCGACTTTCAAGGTCACTGCTGTGACTCATGCCTTAAGTCGATTGTAATCTTCTCAGAGAAGTTTTGTTCCGCCCTTTGTTAAATATATGGCGGTGCCAAAACATGGGATCACCGGCTACCGGGACTATATTTCAAACTTCTATTGGAGAAACTGACTGGCATCCAAAACAACTGATGAAGACAGAGCCAGCAATGATTCACAAGCGGCGCGAAGTAACAAGTAGGATTAAGGCTGTGAGAAGACGCAGGCTATATGGAAATGTAGTCCGGGGCATCTCTTGAAAACAGTGAGCCTCAAAGCAGGCGAGACTTTATGCCTAAAACGCAGAGGCTGTCAAGAAAATTGAAGACGGACATTGTATCTCAGGGTGCGGTTATAGCGAGTTGAGATACGATGAACCCCGTGAATGCTGAGTGCCCCGCTTTTCGAGCGTGCTCCTAGCCCTATCCTATGACGATAGGGTACACGCGGCGTCAGGTTGAGTTCAATCCGCTTTCAACGCGGCCTTCATTCTCACCCAAGAAGCGCTCAGCGATAGGCTCACCGGGTTTGTTTCAATCCGCTTTCAACGCGGCCTTCATTCTCACGTTGTACGTGGAGACATCGCCAAGTTGATGGCAGTTTCAATCCGCTTTCAACGCGGCCTTCATTCTCACTAAATTTAAACATGTCGTAAGTAGGAGGAAACTGTTTCAATCCGCTTTCAACGCGGCCTTCATTCTCACGATGCAGCAGTTGTCATCTATTCTTCCTTTTGGTTTAGTTTCAATCCGCTTTCAACGCGGCCTTCATTCTCACGAAAGTTAAGGGTAAGCAAACGCGCCGCTTTAAAGTTTCAATCCGCTTTCAACGCGGCCTTCATTCTCACAGTTCAATCGCTGGACGAGAAAATCAACGGCAAAAGTTTCAATCCGCTTTCAACGCGGCCTTCATTCTCACTTTCATGATGAAGCCCATACTGTTCGCAAGTATCGTTTCAATCCGCTTTCAACGCGGCCTTCATTCTCACTAGACGTTTTGGATTGAATGGAAGGGATCGAAAAAGTTTCAATCCGCTTTCAACGCGGCCTTCATTCTCACTCGGCATTTATTGAGAGGTATCGTGCCGGTGGGATGGTTTCAATCCGCTTTCAACGCGGCCTTCATTCTCACTTTAATGCGTGGCGTCTATTCTCTTTTCAAAAATAGTTTCAATCCGCTTTCAACGCGGCCTTCATTCTCACCGCACTTCCAATCAACCAAGGATGGTTACGCCAATGTTTCAATCCGCTTTCAACGCGGCCTTCATTCTCACACAGAGTGAGGGTTAGTTGGATAGAGCAAAATTCGTTTCAATCCGCTTTCAACGCGGCCTTCATTCTCACAAAATTGACGACTCAAGTCTCGGAAGAAAAGATTCGTTTCAATCCGCTTTCAACGCGGCCTTCATTCTCACTCAAAGAAACATCCGAGGAAACACAGCACCTAAAGTTTCAATCCGCTTTCAACGCGGCCTTCATTCTCACCAGGCCCGTGAATGACTATGAGGTTAAAGTCGCTAAAACGTTTCAATCCGCTTTCAACGCGGCCTTCATTCTCACCCACACTGCTATCGATTGCCCAATCAGCGTGACTGTTTCAATCCGCTTTCAACGCGGCCTTCATTCTCACATGGAGCACCGCCGTAGGGGCGGCGGAACAGGAGAGTTTCAATCCGCTTTCAACGCGGCCTTCATTCTCACTCAACAGGTCAAAACGGTTGACGACCCGAAGGAGTTTCAATCCGCTTTCAACGCGGCCTTCATTCTCACCATGCGCTGTGCGGGTTCGCGTGGCGACGAATCAAAGTTTCAATCCGCTTTCAACGCGGCCTTCATTCTCACTGTCGCCTTGATAAAGTCTGTGATTGCTCAGACTTACAAGACCTTTTTGCCGTACCCCATCGGATGAGCCTGTTGGGCACTCTAATATTTCCCACTTTTTCTCTCTAAAGTCAATGCTTTCAATTAGTGCGAACCACGGCGTTCTGCTTACCCTTCCGCTGCCGCTTATCCTGTTTATTCTCAGTGGCTTCTTCATAAGTTCAGTCTCCGGTGTGTCATTTTGCGCACAGATTCGCACCGAATTTTTAGACGCCAACGCTCAAGCGCCTAATGGAGGAAAAGGGGAGGAAATTTATTCTGAAATTCAAAATGTGCGGATTTTCGCCTGTTTTAGGGCGAAAACACTAGCGATTAATTCCTGCCTGCGGTTTTTAGCTTAACATAAAGCATTGCCACCTGATTAAATCAGGCACGAGTCTATCTCTTGATTACATTACTTCACCATCTTCAACGTTCGTTTGAGTACTATCACTCGCCTGCGGTAAATGCCGATCACGGTCAAAAGGCGACTGCTCGTGTTCTGGCATCTGGTCATCTGGAAAGTCTACTGACCACTGCTGTCGTGTGGCGTCGTCGGCATAATACTTCAAATACAGATATGTGTCTTCCGCGCTACCGCTACTAAGCAAGTCTATATGCCATGCCGAAGAATCATCGAGCGGCAGGTCCTTGGCAGCTTCGCGGAGGAGATCATGCCAGAGCAAAGTGTATAGCTCACGGTCGCTCAGATGGTTAGTCTGGCTAAGAAAGATGTGATGTGCAGCCGCGCCAGTCCTTCGATCACATCCCACAGTCTGGCCGTCAACTGATGTTCGTCCATTGATTCTGGAGAAGGGAGCTTAACGCCAGACTCCTCAAGTAGCTGGAAACGCGTTGTCCAAGGGGCTTGCTCATACGCCGCGACGCTCAGCCAGAATTGCGCTGATGTTTCGGGTGGACACTCTTCAGACTCCCGGATAAATGTCTCCGCGTTATTCTCTTTATCGTCTAACTCGTTCTCTTCAATCTGAGCTGTACCGTTTTCATTGCCTTCATCATTGCTTGACATGATAATTCTCCCTCATCGAGCGCCCGCAACTGATTCCTCTCTCCAATGACATTTCGGACATTGCAGCGGATGACAGGCGCGACAATAGGCTTTAGCACAACTCGCGCATGGAGCATGCGACGCCGGGCTGATTAAATGCAATCTGTCATCGCAGGCCATTCGCACTGCCGACTGAGTGTAGCTCCATTCGCAGGGCGGAATATCCAGCCTACGTGCGAGCGGATTCCAATCCAGCGCGATCTTGCGCTCACCCTTGCGTCTCCTGATTAAAATTTCGACCCGCTGTACCGGCATCACTATTTCGAGCGTCTGGCTCCACGCAACGTCCACACGTAGTGCATACTTCTGCTGCAAGTCCGCCACCTTTGCATCGTACTCGCGTGCAATCGCCTCAAGGCGCAGGCGTTCGTGCGCGGTCTCTGTTTCGGCGGCTGTGAGCTTTCTTTGCAGGCGCAGCAGAGACTCCGTCCGCAGATCGTTGAAGTAGCCATGCACACGCCGCAGGTCGCGGTCTAAACGGCCCTGCATTCCTTTAAGAAAGGGCGCGAGATGTGTTTTGATGCGTTCAGGCAGCGCACGCGCGACGCGGGATTTCAATTCCGCCGGCGCCCAATCGGGCGGCAGTCCCGCCAGTGTCGGCAGCGCGTCATTTACTCCTGCCGTCTCAATTGCGAAAGCGAGCAACTCATCAACAATCGCATCGAGCGTACTGCCGTTGGCGAGATTAAAGCCGAGCTTGATGACCCCTTCGCGTTTCTCATCGGAAAAGGCCGTGACGCGAAACAGTATGATTAAGTAACGAGTCCACGCGGGCAGCACGCCAGTCACACGATAAACCGCGTTCTGCAAGCTGAGCGTGTGCTCGACCGCGCGCTCAGGAGTCGTTAGCTGCGGCAGCACAAACGGAAGCCGCACGCTTGCCGTTTGCCCACGCTCGCCAAGCAGATGTCCGAAACGTTCCAGCCAGTCGGACTCCAACCCGACTCGCTCGGCATCAGCCGGAAGTTCAGCCCCGAATCCGAGTCGCGCGAACTCTGTAATTTGCAAGGCTTTCGCCATCGGCGCGGGCACGAGTAACTCCAAGCCCACAGGCTCGATGGGTTCGACCAGCACGCCTTCGTAATCCAACAGGCGTGCGGCGAAATCTCTAAAGATGCCTGACGATTCGGACATGAGGGCAACTATTTCCGGCGACTTTTTCCGGCGCGCGTGAAGCGTTCGATCATCCACAGGCAAGCCAGCTTAGTCGCGCCCAGTTCGTGGTAATAACGATTACGTAATTCGCTCGACTTGATTGAAGAAAGATGGCGCGGGTTCATCCCGACGCTTTCGGCAAAATCTTTTTGCGTGACACCAGCCGCCTTCAACTCTTTGAGCAACTCGTCGAGCGTTGTTCCCTTTAGATAATCTGATATGTCTTCGAGCGCGACGACCTTCGGCAACGTCTTTCTCTCGATAATTTTGAAACTATCCGGGCGATTGAGGAACGTGTGCGCCAGCGCATAACAATGATGACAGCCACCGTCTTTTCCGATGTAGCAACTGCAAGCCGACCTTGTGCCTTTGTCTTTCACTTCGATGGACACGAGATAAACGCCGTGGTTTCCGTGAACTTTCGCCGCAATCTTATTCTCAGTTCGTGTGCGCTCGAAGAACTTGCCGATGTAGAGTCTAACCTTAGGATGAGAGATGCGCCCCCAATCAGCCTCAATCATATTTTTGAATTCGCCCGTATCTATTTGCGCCGTCGCACTCATCTTCGACCTCCGATTTTTTCCGGTCTATCCGGCCACGAACTCATCACCGAACAACTCCTCGTCTAGCTGCTTGACGGAATCATACTGCTGCTTGGCCTGTACCATCCGCTCACCGAGTTGATCGAACGTGTGTTCGCGTTCCGCCTCGGTCGTTTCGACCCATGCTTTGAAGACCGTTTCAGCGAACTCTCCCTCGTCGTCCATCTCGCCGAGTATCTGGCCGACCTCGCCGACGACCAGCTCGAACATGTTGATCTTCTCGTCGAGGATGCGCAAAACATGCTCTTCGAGTGTGCCGCGTACGACCAGGTTGAAGATGAAGACCTCGCGCGTCTGCCCGATGCGATGTATGCGACCGATGCGTTGCTCAATCGCCATCGGATTCCAGGGCAGATCAAAGTTGACGAGCGTGTTGCAGAATTGCAAGTTGCGCCCTTCGCCGCCCGACTCGGTCGAGAGCAGGAGCGGCGCTTCAAGTTGAAAACGCGCGATGGCCGCGTCTTTTTCCGGCCCGCTCATCGCGCCTTCAAAGCGCACAAATGGCATTGCTTCTTTATCTATCAGTTGCGCCAGACGATTAAGTGTCTCGTGATGATGAATGAAGACAATCTTTTTCTCTTCCGCGTTGCGCTTCAGCAGTCCGAGCAGCGCTTTCTCTTTGACTGTCGGGCCGCCGCGCGCGAGCGTCTCGTAACGTTCGGCGAGGTCGCGCCAACGCTCGCGGTTTCTCTTGGAGGCGAAACGGGTAATCGCACGCGCGGCGGTTGCCGGAGTCGAACCTGCCGACGATAGCAGATGTCTGAGGGCGAGGCGGTGCGGCATGGTCTCATGCACGTAGGTTTCCTGTATGAGGCGATTCAATTCCGCGTAAGCCTCCGCTTCCTCCGCTGCGGGGTCGAGCCGCACCGTCACGGCATGACGCAAAGGCAAGCGCACGTCCACGAGCGAGCGCGTGTTGCGAATCATCACATCGCGCATCAGGTCGCGCATCCGCTCGCGGTTTGCAGGCACGCGCGGGCGACCCTGTGTCATGTAACTCTGGCGAAACTCTTTTTCGGTCTTGAAAATCCCCGGCTTGAGCAGCGTCAACAGGTTGTAGAGTTCGATGAGACTGTTCTGCACGGGGGTTGCAGAAAGCAGGAGCAGGAAACGCTTCTGAAGCGCGTTGACGAGTTTCCAGTTCTGCGTCTGGCGATTCTTCAAATGATGCGCTTCGTCCACGATCACGAGATCGTAATTCTGCGCGGCAAGTAACGAGAGATGCTCGGCGCGGCGCGCGGTGGCAATCGAAGCGATCACGCGCGGTTGCGCCCAGAATACTTCAGGGTCGCGGCGCAGTTGTGGGTCATAGCTCGTCACAAACTCGACATCAAACTTCGTCTGCATCTCTTCCTGCCACTGTCCGACAAGTGTGGCGGGTGTCAGGATCAGTACGCGCCTCGCAAGCCCGCGCATGAGATACTCCTTGAGCGCCATGCCCGCTTCAATCGTCTTGCCCAGACCAACCTCGTCGGCCAACAGCACGCGCCCGCGAAATTGCTTGAGGACTTTGCGCACGGCCTCCGTCTGATACCGGTAAGCTTCCACATTGCGCAACGTGGGCAGACACAATAACTCGTCAAAGCCTTGCAGCAATCCCAGGTGCGTCAACTCGTAGCGTAAACGAAAGGCCGTCAGCCCATGCTCGCTCGCACCATCTGCTGCCGTCATCACACCTAATGTTTCCGGCAAATGGAGGGCGACCGGAATCCGCGCCTCGACACGCGGCAATGATGGCGCTCCGACGACGAGTCCTGCTGTCTCAGCCTCGAATTGAAGCAATGCGGTATTAGGACTACCGTCCGCATCGGCTTCTTCTTTGACGGCGGCTAACGCGCGCTTCTCCTTTGCCCCCTTGCCCGACTTACTGCCTTTAACGGAAGGAGTGGCGACTGGCTTCTTCACTCTCTTCGGGGCGGATTGCCGACTCTGGCGTTTCTCCGCACGCTCAATCTTGTCGAGCCATCTATGCACCCATGTCCTGAGCGCCCAATCACCCGGCAGATGGAGGAATGAGCGGTGCAGAGTTCCTTGATGCTGCTTCACAATCTGCGCGGCCTGTGCCCAACGCTCTTGTTGCGCCAACGCGATGGCGCGCAGCAGATGTCCTTCAGCTTCCACCGGCACGAAGCGTTTGGAGAAGCGATGCTCATAACGTAGACTCAAATCCGGGCGCTCCGCAAAGAGCGCCGCGAGCGCGGCCATCAACAGCAGTTCAGGATCGGATGGGTGAGACTGGAGCGCCGACTGCACTTCGCCGAGCATCTCGCCGTCCCGGCGAACGATGCCCTCGCGCAGCCGTTTCCAATCGAGACCCTCCGCGCCCCCGCGTGACGACGGATCGAAAGTCATGTCTGGTTCGTTTGATTCGTTCATCGGAGCGAGAATTTATCAGAGCGCTGTGAAGCGAATAGAACAGCATCGCTTCGGTGATTAAAACTGAAGAGTAAAGCATGGACATCGCGTTGTCATCTAAACACCAGCGGATTCTTCAGGCGCAGGCGATTGGCGAAGATGAGCCGGGCGGAGTGCTGCGCGATTTCGAGATTCTCCTGAATTTTGTCGGAGAACGGACAATCAAAGTCAGCGGCATACATCAAATCTTGCCGATGAATCTGCTGGCCGAACTCAATACGCGACTCTCAAAACCTTTGCGCCTCGGCCTTATGCCGCAGGAGTTGAAAGATGATTGAAGAAACGAAAATTGATGTATCTGAGCCGGCCCGCAAACTTTTTTCTGTCGGGCAGATTACACTGGCGACCTTTCTTGGCGCGCCGATAGCCGGTTGTCTGCTCCTTGCGAGAAATTATCGAGAGCTAGGAAAAGGTGCGGCTGCCCGGCACTCGTTAGTGGCGGGAGTTGCTTCGACGATTGTTATCCTGACCATCGCATTTTTCTTGCCGGAGAATTTTCCAAATGCGGTATTGCCTGTCGCTTATTGCTTCGGCATGCGGCAACTCGTAATGCAGTTGCAGGGGGGCGCAATTGATAATCACCTACAGGCTGGCGGCAGAAAAGGTTCCTGGGTGATAACAGTTGTGCTGGGGCTTGGTTGTTCGGTCATCATCCTCGGTCTTATCTTTGCTCTTACCCTGGGGTTGAATCTTTAGTAGCTGCGGCATATAACTCGATTGAACCCGACCGCCCTCAGCTCGTCTCTCATCAATATCTGTTGGCTTCGGGTAAGGCGTATGGTTGCGTCGGACGGCGGGTCAACTCAAGCCTTATGCTGCCCGCGTATTGTGTCTCAAAGATAAGAACCTTAGCATCTGCGTATGCAGGTGATTACTCGTAAGCGGCTCAATGAAAAGGTATAAGTTATGCAGAATCTCGATGTGAATAAAACGGCAGATGCGTGGTCTTCTCTGGCGGGCAAGGTGTTTGTGCCACATACAGAAGAAGAATATCGGCGTCTCGTTGCATTATTAGACGGCTTAATTGATGAAATTGGAGAAGATGAAGCGCACCCGCTCGCCTCGCTCATGGAAATTGTCGGTGTGTTAATTGAGAAATATGAAGATGAGCACGTACCGGAGCTGGCGGTTGAATAGTTTCGTCAAGAGATTGTTGCTGAAAAATTAGAGACGGGGATGTTGAGACGGGCGCGACATCCCCGTTTTTGCGTCCCGGGTTATCGGCACTTGCTCGCGCGGGTGTAAGATGTGCGCGTCGGAATCAAACGTGGCAGTCATGGATGATGGAGGTCGCCGTGGAAAGCATCAATATGGATAACATCAAAGCTGTTCCTTGTCCTGAGTGTGAGGGAAAAGGCAAGGTCAAATGTGACCATTGCGGCGGCGACGGTAAGATAGCGGAGCAGAGCGTCAGCCACAGACCGATCTGGCAAAACTGTCCTATCTGCTACGGCAAGGGTGAGAAAAATTGCCAGCCCTGTAAGAGTTCCGGCTATATTCATCCCTGAACAGTAATAAAAAGAGAGTTCCCGCAAAGGCGCAAAGCAGGAACGCAAAGCTGTTGAGCACTGCTCGCTCTTTGCGTTCTTCCTTTGCGCCTTTGCGCGAGATTTTTTGTGAGCCGCGCTCAGGCCGCTTTGATCATCTCGATTTCTGACGTGACGTGGCTCGTCTCCTGGGCGAAGCCGATGCCTCGCCCGCGTCATCACCTTCGCTTATTTGCAGCATCGAGTAATGCCATGACTGGCTCGAATCCATCTTTCCGAAGCTCGTTCGCAAGTATGCCAGATCGGATTGCGTCCCGCCGAAGATCGGGTCTTGGCTGTAGCTGAAGTCGAGCGCATCATTGAGCAACCGGGTCGCGGATTGATACAGGCTCGCGTTGTTGAATAAGGCCAGCGTCGCTCCGGCCAGCAGTTGCGCGTCGTCGCCTAGATTGGTAATTGACTGGCCGTGCTTGATGGCATCCGAGATGCGTAGCGCCGTGTCCTCGTCGCTATCGTCCCACGTCTCCAAGTCCTGAATACTGTGTTTGCCGAGCGAGGTCAGCGTCGCCGTGGCGATGAAAGAGCCGACCCGTCGCGCAGAGTTTTGCATCACCGAGATCGGCAGAGCATTGGGGCCGACGAGGTTGACGGGAATTCGCACGCCCGGCCCGCCGAGGATATTGCCTTGCAGCTCGATTCGTTTGGCTCCGGGCGCGCAAATTTGCGCGAGCTTCATCAAGTCAGCCGAATACGCGTCGCGTCTCTGCTGGGATAATCCCTTCAAGCTCTCGACCGCGCCGATAATCAGATGAAGACGTAAAAGGTCTGTCGGGTGCGGGTCTAGATTCCCCTGAGTGTCTGCGCCCGATTGCGTGCGAAGCGTCGGCTCATGGCCTTTGGGCTTGCGCGCTTGAGCATTGAGCGCGCCGAAAAAGGCCGCCAGATTCAGACCGAAGGCCGGCCCGACGTTGAGCACGCCGAAGATGTCCGAGGCGGCTTCGTCCATCCAGTAGCTCCACAGAAAGCCAAGAAACTGCTGCTGGTTCAAGCTCCCGCCGGGACCGAGCGGGCCGCCGCCGAAGAAGGCGCGCACGCCCGACTCAAGCTCTGGCAAGAGTTCCACATCCGCATGCAGCACGTCGTGCCCGCCAGTTTCGTGCATCAGCGAAGTCCACAGGAACGGGTGGTCGCGATAGGTCGCGGGCAGACTCACGATGCCGACCTCAGAGCCGATCAAACGGCTGATGTCATCCACCGGAATGGTGAACGGGCCGTCCATGCCCGAATGTTTGAAAGTGGCTAAGGGGGGAAGCTGTTCGGCCAGTGGAAAGTCCGCATTGATGCGCCGCTTGGCGGACAGGAAAGAGCGATAGAGGTCTGAGATGGTCGCCAGAAAGCGATGAATTTGCGGCGTCACCCCGCGCTGTTTGGCGTGCTCGTAAACCGCTCCCGCCAGAGTCTCTATTAACCCGAAGTCTTCGGTCTCCAAGACCGACGCCAGATTTTTTTCCAGGGGCGCGACATACGCGTTGCGATAGACATTCGGCAGCGCGGCTTTGCCCGTTTCGATAGCCCCCAGGACTCCGGCGGGCGTCGGCGGAATCGGATACGGAATGTCCGGCTCGGCATCGCCGAAAAGGTCTATCTTCATCACTTGTTTGAACAGGCGAATAAACTGCGTCTGGTTGATAGCCATAGCTTGATTGGTGCTCCCTTCAGAGGAAAAGGATTCGGGCTGAGAAATTCCGGGTGGTAACACTGAAACGCGCGAAAGATTATTGCTTAAACCGCGTAATGTCAATCTATTTGACTATGAGAAATCGGGTGAAAACATTTCAGGATTCGCCGGTCAGAACAGCTTGCGTACCATTTCGTACTGACCTCAGCTTCGGACGTGCATTAGGATGCTCATTCCAATTCGGCAGCACAATTTGAAGGCTCAACAGCGGCTCTCTTCGGGATTACTCCGCCACCGCAGGATTCCCCACAGGCTCCGGTTGAACTTCTCTGATTGAGACGGCCTCAAAAGACTTTTGCCGTCTCTCTTCGCGCAGGGCGTTTTGACTCGGGGTCGGAGGTGAACAATGGGGATGCAGGTAGCTCGCGTGCGGCGGCTACTGACCGAAGGCAAGCGAACAGTCCGTCTTTCCCACACGACGCGGCTCGCCCGCAGAGTCATGTGAAAGGGATGAAATCTTCTCTCGCCAGAGAAGGTTTCATCCCTTTATTTTTTGCGCGCCGATGAGTTTTTGAATTCGTCAATAGAAATTTTTCATAAGGGAGGGAATAAGGTATGGCAACGGCGAGACGAAGTTTAACCACGGGACGGGAGGACGAGCCGCAAGACCGTGCGACACGACAATCATCACAGGCGGGCGAACGCTCGTCGCAGCAGCAGACAACAGCCGCAGAGCGGAGCGGCGCGCAGGCGAACGGACTGCGAGGCTGGCTCAGCAAGATGGACGCGCATAAGCTGGCGCGCGGTCTGGGCTGGTTCAGCCTCGGACTCGGGCTGGCGGAGGTTTTGGCTCCGCGCGGCGTCGCCAGGGTCGCGGGCGTGCGGGGCGACAAAACTTTGATTCGCCTCTTCGGCTTGCGCGAGATAGCGAGCGGCATCGCCATCTTTATGCAGGAGCAGCCAGCCGAGGCGCTCTGGTCGCGCGTCGCGGGCGACGCTTTGGACCTGGCCGCGTTGGGCGTCTGTTTCGCCTCACCTAATTCAAAAAAGGGGCGCGTCGCGTTTGCGACGGCGAACGTCCTCGCGGTGACTGCGCTTGACGTGCTCTGCGCGCAGCAGCTCAGTCTGGAGAAAGGCATCATCACAGGAGGGAGAGTTCAAGTGAAGAAAAGCATCACGATCAATCGGTCGCCTGAAGAGCTTTACATTTTCTGGCGCGAATTCCGAAACCTGCCGCGCTTTATGAAGCATCTCGAATCCGTCGAGGAGACGGGCGAGCGCACTTCGCACTGGGTGGCGAAAGCTCCCGCCGGAACAATCGTCGAATGGGACGCCGTCATCGTTGACGAACAGGCCAACAGGATCATCGCCTGGCATTCGGTCGAAGGCGCGGACGTGGACAACTCCGGCTCTGTGACCTTCGAGCGCGCGCCGGGCGGACGCGGCACGATTGTCAGAGTGGAACTGGAGTACAACCCGCCGGGCGGCGTCATCGGCTCAACCGTCGCCAAGCTCTTCGGCGAAGAGCCTGAGCAACAGATTTACGATGACCTGCGCTGCTTCAAACAGGTGATGGAGACGGGCGAGGTCGTCGTCTCCGACGGCACGGTTTGGGACAACGGCGTCTTGACGCAACGCCCCGCGCAACCAGTCTCAAGCGAAGAACTGCGGCGGCAAAGCGCGGGACGATGAGGCTCGTGAGATAAGCCGAAGGCGACACTTAAAGTCTGTTTCAAAATTTGGAATAACTCTTCGCGTGCTTTCGTCTTAACTTTGCGCCTTTGCGAGAACCAAAGCGTTTCACGCCAAGGCGCAAGAAAAGAAAGACTCAAGGACGCAAAGAGTTGAGCTATCAAAGGGGTGATGAAATGAAAGCAAATTGTTGGTACGGCAAGCACGACATGCGGGTCGAAGATGTGCCCGACCCGAAAATAATGAACAGGCATGATGCCATCGTCAAGATCACTTCGACGGCCATCTGCGGCTCAGACCTGCACTTGTATAACGGCTTCATGCCGACGATGGAGAAGGGGGACATTCTCGGTCATGAGTTCATGGGCGAGATCGTCGAGACCGGAAGCGAAGTCAGGAATCGAAAGGTTGGAGACCGCGTCGTCGTCTCCTTCCCGATCTCTTGCGGCAACTGCTTTTACTGTCAACAGGAGATGTACTCGCTCTGTGAGAACACGAACCCGAACGCGTGGATGGCGGAGAAGATGTTCGGCCACAGTCCTTGCGGCATCTACGGTTACTCGCATCTGACGGGCGGTTACGCCGGAGGTCAGGCGGAGTACGCGCGCGTGCCCTTCGCGGATGTCGGGACGATCAAAGTTCCAAGCGGTTTAGCGGACGAGCAGGTCTTGTTCCTGTCCGACATTTTTCCGACGGGCTACATGGGTGCGGAGATGTGCGACATCAAAGAGGGAGACACCATCGCCGTCTGGGGCTGCGGCCCGGTCGGCCAGTTCTCCATTCGCAGCGCGTTCCTGCTCGGAGCCGAGCGCGTCGTCGCCATTGATCGTTACCCTGAACGCCTTCGCATGGCCGCCAGTGGTGGGGCGGAGACGATCAATTATCTTGAACAGGATGTTTACGAAACTTTGATGGACATGACGGGAGGTCGCGGCCCTGACGCGTGTATTGACGCCGTCGGCATGGAAGCGCATTCGCCCGGCATTGACTTCGCTTATGATCGCGTCAAGCAGGCTTTGATGATGGAGACGGATCGTCCCATCGCTTTGCGCGAAGCCATCATGTGTTGCCGCAACGGCGGCATCGTTTCGGTCATCGGCGTCTACGGCGGCTTCATAGACAAATATCCGATGGGCAGCTTTATGAATCGCAGCCTGACGATGAGAACGGGACAGTGTCACGTCCAACGCTACATGCAACCCTTGCTCGAAAGAGTTGAGCGGGGAGAGATTGACCCGAGCTTCGTCATCACGCATCGCCTGCGGCTAGAAGACGCGCCGGAAGGCTTCGACATCTTCGCCAACAAGGAGGAGGACTGCATCAAGGTCGTGCTCAAAACCGGCGGCGCGGCGACATCGCTCGCGGCCTAATCTGATTGCGGAATGCGGATTTAAGAAATAGAATCCCTCCCGTCTTTTCAATCCGCATTCCGCAACCCGTTGCATCTCATGAAATGAAAGGGAGGAACGTGATGGTCAACGTAGCCCTGTTCGTTCGCCTGGAAGCGAAACCCGGCAAAGAGGCGGAGGTCGAACACTTTCTCCGAAGCGGTCGCGCGCTGGTCGAGGATGAGCCGGACACACTGGTCTGGTTTGCCATCAGGCTGGGGCCTTCGACCTACGCTATCTTCGACGCCTTCGCGGGCGAAGAGGGTCGGCAAGAGCATCTGGGTGGCAAAGTCGCCGCCGCGCTGATGGAGAATGCGTCGGAGCTTCTGGCCGAGCCGCCCGTCATCGAATACGCGGACGTGCTGGCAAGCAAGCTTCCCTGAAGTCAAAAGAAGTTTCACGCAAAGGCACTGGTGGCGCAAAGGAAGAACGCAAGGTTGTCGAGTGCTGCTTGATGCTTGCGTGCTTCTTCTTTGCGCCTTTGCGCGAGACGTTCTCAATTTTGCATTTCTCATGATTAAAGCTAAGCTCTCTGCAAGAGAGTTTTAGGCAAAGTCTTGAGCTGCATGAAGACTTACAATTCTTCTGCGCCACCACACACGCGCACGAAGAATCGGAAGACCTCGCCGCCCGCCTCATCACACTCAAAGAAGAGCTGCGCACTATTGAACTCGGCATCAAACGCCTCAAACAGGACGCACTCTACCAGCTCAAACAATGCATTGACGAAGAATCGACACGCGGACGCGACGCCCTCGCCCAACAAGCCGAACGCATCAACCGCCAGATTATTAAAGCGCGCTACCGGCTTGAAAACCTCTCGCAATAAACCCTCCGGCCTTCTTCAAATCTAGTCGTTTCAATTAGTAAGGGTTTTTCAGCTTGCAACTTATGTGCTTTATAGTGCATCATAGTGGCTGGTAAATTCCTTCTCTCTGGCATCAACGGTGATGCGCTGCACGTTCTTGTTAGTTCTTGTGCGATAGCGTTTTGGATAGTTCGAGAGACAGGTTGGTTGTCAACTTTAGAAGCCGCTCCTTTTTTGAAGAGCACCCGAACACGAAAAGCCTTCGCTGCCTACCGTTTCAACGAAGCCACTTAAGATTCGCAGAAAGCTTCTCTCAGAACTCCTATCAACAGGAGAAGGTACACACATTTATGTCTATGAAACTTTACGTCGGCAATCTCTCATTCCAGACTTCGAGTGAGGATTTGCAGGAATTGTTCGCGCAAGCGGGCACGGTTGAATCTGCGTCCGTGGTCGAAGACCGCGAGACTGGACGCTCGCGCGGCTTCGGCTTCGTCGAGATGGCGACCAAAGAAGAGGGCGAAGCTGCTATCCAGCAGTTCAACGGCAAGGAAGTCAACGGTCGCAACCTCAACGTCAACGAAGCGCGCCCGCGTGAAGATCGCGGCGGTCGCGGCGGCGGTGGCGGCGGTGGCGGTGGTCGTGGCGGTTACGGCGGCAATCGCGGCGGCGGCGGCGGCGGACGCGGCGGCTTCGGCGGCGGCGGCGGCGGTGGCAATCGCGACTCACGCTGGTAAGCTCTGACAGGTTAGCTAAAAACAGTTGACCTCAAACAACAAAAGCGTCTCCGGCTTTTCGGTTGAATAATGCTGGAGACGCTTCATATATTTTCAAACAAGAAAGACGCGCGCTCCCTTACGTTTTGGTTGTAGCGCGCTAAAGGATTTTCATGAACTTTGCAGAACTGGGACTCGCGCCCGCGCTCGTGCGCGCATGCGAGTCTCTCGAATACATAGAACCGACGCCGATTCAAAGAGAGGCGATTCCGGTCATTCTCAATGGCGCAGACCTTATCGGTTGCGCCGAAACAGGCACGGGCAAGACCGCCGCGTTCCTGTTGCCGGTGATTCAGCGCATGTCGGAACGTGCGCGCCCCGGCATACGCTTGTTAGTGCTCGCGCCGACGCGCGAATTGGCGACACAGATCGAAGCCAGCTATCGCTCGCTCGTGCCGAAGAAGAAGGCTGCGCGCATCGTCACGATTATCGGAGGCGCGGGGATGGCTCGACAGACGAATGAGCTGCGGCGCGGCGTGTCGATTGTGATTGCGACGCCGGGACGCCTGCTCGATCACATGGAGCGCGGCGCGATAGATTTTTCTTTCGTCGAAACGCTCGTCCTCGATGAAGCGGACAGGATGCTCGACATGGGCTTCTGGCCTGCGATTCAGCGCATCTTGAGTGCGCTCCCCGTCAAACGTCAAACGCTTCTCTTCTCCGCCACGATGTCGCCTGAGATTGAGAAGATCGCGCGCTCGAACATGCGCGAGCCGAAGCTGGTTGAAGTCAGCACACGCGGTCGCGCGCCGCTGACGGTTGAGCAGACTGCTTATCCGGTCGCTATGGAATCGAAGACCGCGCTCCTGCTTGACCTCTTAGAGCGCGAGAGATTCGAGCGCGTGCTGGTCTTCACGCGGACGCGGCGCGGAGCCGAACGCCTCTCGCACATTCTCGCGGCGCGCGAACACAAAGCGGATCGCATTCACGCAGACCGCTCGCAGCCGCAACGCGAAGCAGCCCTGCGCGGTTTCAAAGACGGACGCACGCGCGTCCTCGTCGCCACGGACATCGCCGCGCGCGGCATAGACGTGGACGCCGTCTCGCACGTCATCAATTACGATGTGCCGAGCGCGCCCGAAGATTACGTCCATCGCATCGGTCGCACGGGGCGTGCCGGAAACACCGGACGCGCCATCACGCTCGTCACTCCGGTCGAGGAATTGAACATGCGCGCCATCGAGCGTCTGACCGGACAGCAGATCGAGCGCGTGACGCTCCCGGCTTTCGGCGGCGTCGCTCCGGCAACGCCGAGCGCGTCCAAGCCATTCGCCGCCATCCGTCGCAGTAGCAGCTTTGGCCGCCGCTCATTTCGCCCGCGACGCGCGAGATAAGAAAGCCTTGCTGTCCTAGCATTGATTAAAGGAGAAACCCAAACTTGCCCAAAGAAGATTTGATTCCGGCTGAAGGCGTGGTGGTTGATAAGCTGCCGAACGCCTTCTTCAAAGTCCGCATCGAAGGCACAGATCACATGGTGCTCGCACAGATTTCCGGCAGGATGCGCAAAAACTTCATACGCATTCTGGCGGGCGACCGCGTCAGCATCGAGATGTCGCCTTATGATCTGACCAAAGGTCGCATCACCTACAGATACAAATAATCTAAAGTCGCAAACTGAAATAAAGTCAGTTCGAGATAAGCAAGGAAATTCATAGAGCCTGCTGTCGCAGGCTGGTTGAAGTCTTTACTTCGAACTGACGTTAAAATAAGGCAGAGCGGAAACAAAAAAGAAGGGCGAGCCGTCCATAGCTCGCCCTTCCAGCCTTCCCCTTGTTCGTCTCTCGTAGCCTTTTCCTCTTCGTTGAATCTCGCGACGATTAATTCAACGATCTACCCCAAAGGGCATTCATCATACGGCGCAGCAGAAGCTCCTGTCGGTACGCAGGCGTACTAACCTTTCATGCTCCGCAAGGCGCAGTCTTGTGTTAGTATGGCTCTCTCATTTTCAATCAAGAGGGTAATTGTTCGCCCGGCTCCAGGCCGGACATGAATCCTGAGTCATAAGGGGAAAAGCTCATGCCCGGTCATGACATTATCGTCGTCGGGGCTTCGGCGGGCGGCGTGGAAGCGCTCTCAAGATTAGCGCGCGGCTTGCCGCATAATCTGCCCGCATCCCTCTTTGTCGTCCTCCACATCTCCGCGCAAATGCCCAGCATCCTCCCGCAAATTTTGACCCGCGCCGGCAGCCTTCCGGCGGCGCACGCCGTTGACGGCGAACGCATCGAGCGCGGGCGCATCTACGTCGCCCCGCCCGACAATCACTTACTGCTCGAAGACGGTCACATGCGCGTCGTGCATGGGCCGAAAGAGAACCGCTATCGTCCGGCGGTTGATCCTCTGTTTCGTTCGGCGGCCATCGCCTACGGCACGCGCGTGGTCGGCGTGGTGCTGACGGGCGCGCTCGACGACGGGACGACGGGAATGCTGGCGGTCAAAAAGCGCGGCGGCACGTCTGTCATTCAAGACCCCCGGGAGGCTATGTATTCGGGGATGCCGCAAAATGTGGCGCAGAATGTGGAGGTGGATTACCGTCTGCCCATTGATGAGATTGCGCCTCTGCTGGTGCGCCTCTCAGACCAGCCTGCTTTAGAGGAAGGAGCGTATCCGGTGACGGATGAGCTGAGGATTGAGAACAGAATTGCCGAGCAGGAGATGGACACGGAGGGTTTGCTCAAGAGCGTAGGAGAGCTTGGCGCGCTTTCATCTTTCACCTGCCCGGAATGTCACGGGACGCTCTGGGAGTTGCGCCACGGAGAGCTGCTCAGGTTTCGCTGCCACGTCGGGCACGCCTTCTCCGCCGAGAGCCTTGTGGTCGAGCAATCACAGGAGCTTGAAAACGCGCTCTGGTCTGCCCTCCGCTCTTTGGAAGAGAAGGCCACGCTCACCCGCCGGATGGCGAAGCGCGCACGCGAGCGCAGGATGGAGAGAGCCGCCGACAACTTTGAAGCGAAGGCCGAGAGCGCGGCGCGTCACGCGGAGGTCGTGCGCCAAGTCCTCTTGAACGGGCGCGAAACGGATGTCGGCGATAATCATCGAGAGCAGCTCTGAATTTTAACGCGAGTTCGACGTAAGTGAGTGAGCTAGCTCAAAAGAAGGGATGACGATCCACGAAACCACACGAAAGAAGACACAGAACTAAGCCTCTTGATCTGCTTTAGTTTTATATCGTGTGATTTCGTGGATCGTGTGCTGCCTCTTCCCTTAGCTCGAACTCAAATAGTTTTAGGTAACATGTCGTTCACGTGAAAAATCACAAAGGCGTCGAGAGATGAGCGAAGAAGTGAAGCCTGAAATCATCAACGATCTGGTTGTCGTCGGTTCTTCGGCGGGCGGGGTCGGAGCGTTGTCGGTGCTGGTCAGCACGCTGCCCAAAGAGTTTCCCGCGCCGGTCGTGCTGGCGCAGCATCTCGACCCGCAAAGGCCGAGCAATCTCGGCTCGATTCTCGAACGCCGCAGCAGCCTGCCGATTGTGCTGATTAGTGATACCGAGCCGACCAGAATGGAGAAGGGCACGATTTATGTCGTGCCCGCCAATCGTCACGTGATGATTGAAGACGGCCACGTCCGGCTCGGCGGCGATCACGAAGAGAGGCCGCTCCCCTCAATTGACCTCCTGCTCACGACTGCCGCGAAGGCATACGGCGAGCATCTGGTGGCCGTCATTCTCACCGGCTCAGGCTCGGATGGCGCGGCGGGCGCGGTCGAAGTCAAACATGCCGGAGGCGTCGTCATCATCCAGAATCCGCAGACGGCGCAGTATCCTTCGATGCCGATGAGTTTGCCGCCGACGGTCGTGGATCATATCACCGAGCTTGAACAGATCGGGCCGTTGCTTAACGACCTCGTCCGTTCGGCCAAGCTGCCTCCGACCGAAAAGGTCGAAGACCCTCTGCGCGAACTGCTGACGCTCGTCAGCCGTCAGACCAATATAGACTTTCGCTCTTACAAGCCCTCGACCATCCTGCGCCGCATCACGCGCCGCATGGCCGTGACGCATAACCCGGACTTGCATGACTACGCGCAATACCTGGAGATGCATCCCGAAGAGGTGCAAGAGCTGGTGAGGGCTTTTCTGATTAAGGTGACGGGCTTTTTCCGCGACCCCGAAGCTTATGAATACCTCAGAACTTATATCCTGCCGGAATTGATCGAGCGCGGCAGAACGCGCGGGCGGGTGCTGCGTCTCTGGTCTGCCGGATGCGCGACCGGCGAAGAGCCTTATTCGCTCGCTCTGCTTTTGGCCGACCTGCTCGGGCCGGAGCTGCCGGAATGGAGTCTCAGAATCTTTGCCACCGACTTGGACGAGGGTGCGGTCAATTTTTCGCGGCGCGGGTTGTATCCCACGAACGTCTTGCAAGACTTGCCCGACGATTATCGCGAAAGATATTTCGAGCAGGCCGATCAGGGCTACAGGATTATCAAGCCCTTGCGCCAGATGGTCATCTTCGGCCATCAGGATTTGAGTCGCGGGACGCCCTTCCCGCGAATTGACATGGTCGTCTGCCGTAATCTTTTGATCTATCTCAAACCGGAATTGCAGCAAGCCATCCTCGACCTCTTCGCTTATTCGCTCCATCAAACGAACGGCTATCTCTTTCTCGGCAAGGCCGAGACGGCGCGCCCGACGAAAGCGACTTTCGAGATTGTGAGTAAGAAGTGGAAGATTTATCGCTGCATGGGCGGGCCGCTCGCGCTGCCGCCGACGCAGGACGTATCACCCACACACATGGGCGTCGGCCTGCCCTATTCCGAACGCCGCGCGCGCGCCTATCATTTGGCTGACGCGGAAAGGCAGACTTTTCCGCCGGAGGTGTTCGAGCGCGAGGTTTCGCAGCTTCGCCATTTCAACGAAGTGATGTTGCGTTATCTGCCTCTCGGAGTCGTCGTCATTGATCGCTCATATCGCATCATCATGCTGAACGGAGGCGCGCGCCGCCTGCTCGGCATCCGCGAGGTTGCTAACGAGCAGGACTTTCTGCACACAGTGCGCGGGCTGCCTTACGCGCAGGTGCGAGAAGGGATTGATACGGCCTTTCGCGAACGCTCGCCCGTCGCGCTTAACGAGCTTGAGTTGGACGCCAGTTTCGGCAGCGCGAGCCGCTATATCAATCTCATCATCATGATTACGCAGACAGAGCCGGGCGCGCCCGAACTCGCCCTCTTGAGCATCAGCGATGCAACCGAACAGGTGCAAACGCGCAAACGGCTCGAAGCCGTGCAGGCCGAACAGACGCAGCTTGTCGGCGAACTCTCGACGGCCAACAAGCGTTTCAGCGATATGAACAAGGAGTTGCAGGACGCGAACGAAGAGCTTCAGGCCGCGAATGAAGAGCTGATGCTGACGCAGGAAGAGTTGCAGGCGACCAACGAAGAGTTTGAGGCGACCAACGAAGAGCTTCAGGCGACCAATGAAGAATTGGAGACCAATAACGAAGAGCTTCAGGCGACCAATGAGGAGCTGCAAACGACCAACGACGAATTGACGGCGCGGACGCACGAAATGCAAGAGGTGGGCAAAGAGCTTGCCAGCGAGCGCATTCGTCTGTCCGAGATGATTGGGATGTTGCCGCTCTATATCATGATGCTCAAAGGGCCGGAGCTGCTGGTCGAGAATTTCAACCCCCGCTATGAACGTCTGTTCGGCGGGCGCGAGATTAAGAATCGCTCCTTTGAAGAGATTTTTAGCGGCGCGGAGATGGAGCAGTTTGTCGAGACGGTCAGAAAGGCTTACAAAGAGGATCAAACGCTGACGACGCCGCGCATGCTGACGCACGTGCCGGACGAGAAGGGCGAGCCGGTTGAAAGCTATTTCATACACACCATCATTCCCATCCACGATAGCGCGGGCAAAGTCGGCGGCGTGTTTATCTATACCGAGAACGCCACCGAACGCGACACGCGCGAATCGCAGTCGGGCGAGATGGAATAGATTAAAAGCCTGGCATTAGCAGGAGCGCGCTCGCGTGGTCGGGATAGACAACAAGTTATTAAAGCTGAGGCTGGTCGTTTACACGCTCGCCGCCGCATTTCATCACTTGATGGCTGAATATTTTTCAGCCCTGCACCATCGCGCCGACACCTCGAAAGTGACCAAAGAGATTTTCGACGCCGGGACAAAATACTTGCTCGCCCTCGATGAGTTGTTACAGCACTTGCACACGCTTCCGCCGACCGCAGAGATAGTGGCCGAGATCGAGAGGACACGCAGAATCCTAGCCTTATTGGATATTGAGATGGGGCTTTTACGTGGATAACCTGCGCGCCGCCCGGCGATGCGGGTTATCACCTTCTAACCTCAATAGTATTGAAGTACTGAGTGCTCTGCCCCCCCCCCGCAATTCTTGAGCCATAAAACTCGCTCTTGTGTGTCTGGTAGCATTCGCACGCGACGTGCTCCAGCGCAGACGGATCGCTGATCTGGATGTGGCCGCGTTTATAGTTGATGGCCTGCCAGCGGTGCAAGACCTGCGCGGCCTCCGTCACGCCCGCGCGGCGCGAGCCGAGCCGCTGTGCGATCATGTCCTGCGTGAGCCGAAGCTCAGCAGCCCCGACGCGGTCGCCCACCATCAACAGCCACGTCGCCAATCTCGCTAACAACGTATGACGACCGTTGCACACAGCCCTTTGCGAGACCTGCGTGATAAGCGTGCGGTATGCGGCGAGCAAAGGGGCTTGCAGCTCCGCGTGCTTGAGATACAAGCTGTTGAGAATTTGGCTTGACATGATAAAGGCGTTGCCCGGAATCAGCACGCGCGTCCAATTGCGAGCTTTGACATCGCCGAGGGCGGCGCTGATTCCGGCGATTCCTTCCCTGCCGAGCATGCTCACTTCCATCGTCGCGCCGTCGTTCATAATCACGACGGTGGAAAGCACACAATCGAGCGGGAAATAGACCTCAAGAATCGGGTCGTCCTGATTGTAAACCGTCTCATCCGCGTCGAGCCTCGTGAGCTTTAAGTGTGGTTGCAGAATTTGAGCCGCAGCTTCAGTCAGTGAAGACAGAAATAGATTGTTGGATAAAGTGACCGGCGCGAGGGTCATAGCTTATAAACTCCTTTCTACTACGATATTTCCGTAACTCATCGCAAAAAGAAGCCCAGCATGCTCGATCCTACGAAGAAGAGGACGTGTATTAGAAAGACCACGTTGGGGGTGGCTATAGCTCAGGAGTATAACAGATAATTCCAGCCAAGTGTACTGATTCGTACCGACAATCCATTATCCGCGCTGTATATTTTCCGGTCTAATGAGCGAGAGGTCATCAGGGAATGGCCTGAGGTTTAAGTTCCCCGTCAGCCCGTCCCATCTCTTCTGTTGATTCCAGCTACGGCGAACTTACCCCCGACACTTTTCAACTATTCGAGCGCGTGGGAGTTTCTTTATGTTATCGAACTTATTGCATGCCAAAGTGTCTAAAGAAGGTGACGGTTTTTCAGTCATGACCCCCTATTCCGAAACTCACCCAACCATCATGGTCGTTGAAGACGACGACGACAGCCGACTCATGATGAGAATCCTGTTGGAGACCAAAGGCTACAGGGTGCTCGAAGCGGAGAGCGGGGAAGCGGCCATCGCCGCCGCCGAATCAGAGCCTCCCGGCCTCATCCTGATGGACTTGCAACTGCCGCGTCTGAGCGGCTTCGCCGTCACGCGCTACGTCCGCCAGCACGCCGTCCTGCGCGAGACGCCGATCATCATCATCTCGGGCCACGACCCCACACAGCATCGCCAGCTCGCGCTCGCCGCCGGATGCAACGAGTTTCTGCACAAGCCGATTGACTTCGGCCTCCTCGAAAAAACGCTTGGCCGTCTGCTGCCTGTTGACGGAGACAGGTAGGCGACCGGCCACACGTTAGTCTGTGAGCGCGCGGGGTCTGTGCCGCGCGCTCACAGACTAACGTGTCTCACCATTCACTTGCGTTTTTGATCCCCCTTGTCGCCCTGTCCCGCCGGAACTTTCGTCTTCGCTTTGCGCCTCACATCCTGCGAGAGCGAGCGTCCCACATCATCAACCTCGTCGAAACGCCCCTTCTCGTCTCGCCGCACATAGCGTTTATCATTGCCCGTATCAATCAACTCGCGCTTGCTCGCGCCCTTCTTGGTTGCAGCCATTTTTTCTGTTCCTCCCTTTGTTCGTTAAGTTAAAGTTTCAACCTTCTCAAACGCCTCCGCGAGGCTTTGTTTGTTTGTCAGCACTGGCTTGAACAGGTCGCCCACGCGCGCCAGCCTGCGCGGCATCGTCCGAATGGTAAAATCCTCAAGCCGTATTTTTTTTCGCGCGACCTCGCTCCATTTCAAAGGCGCGGAAACCATCGCGCCCGGCTTCGGCCTGACGGAATAAGGCGCGACGACCGATTTGCCCCGCGCGTTCTGCATGTGGTCAACGTACATCTGCGCGCGTCTTCTCTTCTTCAAAGCGCGCTCGACGGTCGCCGCGTCAGGACGCTCGCGCGCGATGAGCGTCGCCACGCGCTGTGCGAAATCCGCCACCTGCTCGTAACTGTAAATCGCTTTGATAGGCACGTAGACGTGTATCCCTCTTGAGCCGGAAGTCTTGGCGTAAGATTCCAGCCCCAGCTTTTCCAGAATCTCTTTCGCGCTCAGAGCGACTTCGCAGATGGTCGTAAACTCGACGCCCGCGCCGGGGTCTAAATCGAAGACGAACCAATCGGGGCGGTCTATGTTCCCGACGCGCGAGTGCCACGGATGCCGCTCAATCGCGCCGAGGTTCGCCATGTAGAGCAGCGTCGCCAGACTCCCGCCGATAATGTAATCAACCTTGTGCCCTTCCTCGACATCAATCGTCGCCGTCCGCACATAATCGGGGGCTTCCTTCACACCATGCTGGTGAAAAGAGAGGCCGTGAATGCCTTCGGGATAACGCTTCATGATGAGCGGGCGGTCTTTCAAGTAAGGCAGAATGTATTTCGAGACTTCGTAGTAATAACGTATCAGGTCACCTTTCGTGTAACCATCTTCCGGCCAGTAAACTTTATCGAGATGCGTGAGCGAGACTATATCGCGTCCGACTTTTAAGTCCACATCTCCGCTCAACTCTTTCTCTTTGAAAGCGCGGCTCGCCGCAACAGCTTTATTTGCGCCTTGAGCTTTGACAGCATATTTCTTGACGCCATTTTTCGCCGCGCTCACATTCTTTTTCGGCGCGAGGCTTCGCCGCCCGCCCTTGCCGCTCGCGCCGTCCTCTTTCAAACGCAATTCAAGCTCCCAGACTTCGCGCGCAAACTCGTCTCGGCTCTTGATGAGCAGCCATTGATTTTCGCGCCCGCTCATCCTCACCAGATTGAACTCGCCCGCCAGTTTCTCGCCGTGCAGACGAATCTTGAGCTTTCCGGCTTCAAGCTCCGCGAGCGGGTCTGTGCCCGCGACCAGCTCATAAGTTCCTTCGTCCCAGATCATGTGTTCGCCCGCGCCGTAATTGCCTTCGGGGATGTGGCCTTCAAATTTCAGATATTCGACCGGATGGTCTTCGGTCTGAACGGCCAGACGTTTTTCGCCCGGGTCGAGCGACGGCCCGCGCCGCACAGACCAGGACTTCAAGACGCCTCCCATCTCAAGCCGGAAATCGAAATGGAGCATCGAAGCGTGATGCTCCTGCACGACGAAGCGATGACGGTTCGTCTTCGCGACTTTCCCCTTCGGCTCCGGCGTCCGTTTGAAATCTCGCTTCCGTTGATAAAGCTCAAGTCCCATCGCTCAATCTCAATCCCTCTGCCTAATTCTCATACAGCGACAGTTTAATTTCTGTACATTTCTCACACGTTTACTGTCATGAATCATCATCGCTTAATCGGCTTGCAATTTGCATACAAAACATCAAGATTTGAAATCTCAAGCTTGAGATGATGAAGATGAAACTCTCGAAACTCGCGCAAACATACGACCGCATCAGCGAGGCGGCAGGCGAGCCTGAGCGCAGGCGCATGCTGGCAAACATCTTTCGCAAAGCGGATCGCAAGACGCTTGAAGCTCTGGCGCATTTGACCGTCGGCGAGATCGTCAAGCCGGAGCTATCGGACAAGCTCGGCATCGGGCCGGGCACGATTCGCGCCGCGCTCGCGCTGGCATCCGGCAAAGCCGAGAGCGAGATTGACGACGAAGTGAAACGCACGGGCGACATGAGCGAGGTCGTCGGAGAGCTGGCGCGCGGCAAGGATGCCCTGACTGTGGACAAGCTCTGGCAGCGCATCAATCGGATGGTCGCGCGCGACGAAAATCGGCTCGAAGTCGTGAGGGACATCTTCGCCCGGACGACTGCGAACGGCGCGCGATATTTCACGCGGATGGTTTTAAATCAGATGCGAATCGGCGTCGGCTTCGGGACTCTCGCGCGGGCGATTGCCGAAGCCTTCGACGTGGACGCCGCGTCGGTCGAGCATCTCTATGCGATGACCAATGACATCGGTCTTGCGGCGACGAGGGCGAAGGGCGGGCGGCGAAGCCTTGCGCGCACGGGTCTCGCGGTCTTCCGTCCTTACAAATTTATGAACGCGCAGAAGATGGACGACCCCCACGAGATTTTCGAGCGGCTCGCGGGCAAGCGCATTATTTTTGAAGTGAAGTATGACGGCGCGCGGCTTCAGATTCACCTCAAGCGTGGACGCCCCATCGAAGTCAAGCTCTATTCGCGGCGGCTCAATGACGACACGCAGGCGATGCCGGACGTGGTCGCGGCTTTGAGAAAAGCCTGGAAGGGCGGCGACGCGATTATTGAGGGCGAAGCCGTCGCCTATGATCCGGCTCTCGGGCGCAAGCAGCCTTTTCAAGCCGTGCTGATGCGACTCGGGCGCGTGCATGGGATTGAAGAGAAGGCGCGCGAGATTCCGCTTGTGCTGTATCTCTTCGATCTGCTTTACGAGGACGGCGAAGACTTAATGAATGTTCCGCAAGCGTTGCGTCGCGCGCGGCTCAGTAAGCTCTTTCGCCCGACGGAGCGCGTGATGATGACCGAAGCTCTCGTCACCAGCGAGATGAAAGACGAAGAGAGATTTTTCAAGCGCGCGATTAAAGCCGGACACGAAGGCGTGATGGCGAAAGACCCGGACGCAATCTACTTGCCCGGCGAGCGCACGGAATACTGGATGAAGATTAAGCCCGCGTTCGAGACGCTCGACGTGGTCGTGGTCGGCGGCATCTGGGGTTCGGGCAGACGCAAAGGCTTGCTCTCAAGTCTGGTCGTCGCCATCCGTGACGAAGAGACTTTTAAGACCGTCGGCAAAGTCGGCACGGGATTTTCCGAAGAGGTCTTGCGGGATTTGACTCGTAAGCTTGAGCCGGCAATCATCACGGCGCGCGGGCGCGATGTCGAGATCGAGCCGCAAATGGTCATCGAAGTTGATTTTCAGGACATCCAGAAAACCTCTGCCTATTCAGCCGGATACGTCCTCCGCATCCCGCGCTTCAAACGCGAGCGTATTGATAAGAGCATCCGCGAGGCCGACACGCTCGAACGCCTGAAGCGTTTATATAATCAATCTCATTAAGACAGAAATTCTCGCGCAAAGGCGCAAAGGCGCAAAGGAAGAACGCCAAGTTGTTGAATGCTAATTGCTCTTTGCGGTCTTCTTCTTTGCGCCTTTGCGTGAAATTTACTTGGTTTTGGTCTTCCTAGTTTTCTTCTCGCCTATAACTTCGGCCACGTCGCCTGCAAGAGCATGCTCGTCATCAATCTTCTGCAAGAGCCAGAGCGGGCGACCGCGCTCCTTTCGCCCCTTCATCCGAAAGAGCCGCCACGCGCCCTTCAAGCGTTTCCCGTCAAGCTTGAAACGGAGCGCGCCGCCGCGCCACGCTTCGAGCGCGTCTTCATCCGACAACATTTCAAACGTCCCGATGTCCCAGCGATAAACCCGCCCCGCGCCGTAATGCCCCTCGCTAATCTCGCCCGTGAAAGTCAGATACGCGAGCGCGTGATCTCCGACTTCGACCGCGAGACGTTTGACCGCAGGGTCGAGCGACGGGCCTTTCGGGACAGCCCAGCTTTTGAGCGTGCCGCCTATCTCCAATCGAAAGTCCCAATGCAAGTGGCTCGCGTGATGCTCCTGCACGACGAACTTCGGCTTGCTTCTCATAACTCTTTTAATCAGAAATTAGCCACAGAGGACACAGAGGACACAGAGAGCGATATAAAAAGGGCGATCAGGTTTATTTGCTCGTCCTGCTCTGTGTACTCTGTGTTCTCTGTGGCTCAGTCGTTAAGCAAAACTCTAAAACTGTAGCTTGAGAGAGAACTGCACGGCGCGCGGGCCGCCCTCCTGAAAGAGCGGGTTGAAGCCAGTGTTGTTGGTCGCCGTCAGGCTGCGTCCGAGCATCGTCGTCGCGCGTCCGAAATTCGCGCTGTCCAGATCGCCGACGGGCGAGGCGAAGTTCGGATGATTGAAGAGATTGAAGATTTCCATTCTGAACTGCAAGCCCACGCGGTCGGTCAAGGCGAAGTTGCGATGCACTGCAAAATCAAGCTGCGTGAAAGGAAAGCCGCGCAGAGCATTGCGCCCCAGGTTGCCCTGTCCCTCGTAAAGCGGAACCAGGAAGGCCGCAGGGTTGAAGCGCCTGCCTCCCGGAGCGGACGGGTCTGACAGGTAGAGCGGCACATCCGTTGTGACATCAGGCCGGAGGTTGACGATGCCGAAGTCCGAAATACGACGGGAAAAAACCTCGACCGGCGCAGCCGAATGCGCGCTAAAAATCGTCTCGACAGACCAACGGCTGAAGACGGCGCGACCGATGCCGCTCTTGAAGAGAGAGGGAAGGTCATACGAGACGGCGGCGGTCAGCGAGTGGCGTATGTCAAAGTCCGACGGGCCGCGATCAAGCAGCGCATCGTAAGGCTCGCGACCGGCGAGCGTCGGCAGGCTGGCGGTCGAATCGTTCGAGGCGATGTCAATCGCATGCGCCCACGTGTATGAAGCGTAAGCTTGAAAGCCTTGCGCGAGCCGTCGCTGAAATTGAAGCTGCAAGGCGTGATAATCCGAGGTCGCTTTGTTGGTCGTGACATAGACCTGCTCGAAATACGGAGTGGGATTTTGCAGCAGCTCCGTCCGCAGCAGTCGCCGCCCCGCCACTCCCACGTAAGTGGCCGTCAAGGTCTGCTTGGCTCCGAGCGATTGCTCGACGCCGAAGTTCCATTGCATCACACGCGGCAGTTGCAGATTCGGTTCGGCGACGCGAATCAGGCTCACCGGCAAGCTCTGATTGTAAGGAAGCTGCGTCGTGTAAATAATGTCCAGCGGATACAGCACGTTGCTGAAAGTTTTTCTTCTCTGGTACGGGAACGAGCTGGACGAGTTGCCGAGCGGCCCTGAGCCTAAGTCGTAAAAGACTCCGAAGCCGCCGCGCAGCATGGTCTCGAATCCCGGATGTTTGAAAAGCTGGAAAGCCGCGCCGACGCGGGGCGCGTAATTATTGCGCGTCGCCTGATAAAGCGGCGTTCCCTCCGGCGCGAGATTGAGGTTCGCCAGATTGTCCAAGCCCGTCACGGTGAAGAGGCTCTGCCCGTTTGCGGCGACCGGCGGCGGATTGTATTCCCAGCGCACGCCGTAGGTGAGGCTCAAACGCTGCGAGATGCGCCAGGTGTCCTGCGCGTAAACCGAGAGGTTCGTAAAGTTGATGACCGTGCGATCCTGCGCGCTGACGATAACGGATGACGCGCTGCCCACCTGCAAGTCGGTCATGTTGGCGACGAGCGCGGCGTTCTCTCTGTACTTCCATTCCTCGTAAGTGGAAGTCAGGCGGCGATAATCGAAGCCGACTTTCAATTGATGAGAGCCGAGCGTCAGAGCCACGTTGTCGAGCACGTTAAATTGTTTCTGAAGGCTGCTCGCGTCTTTGCCAGAGAAGAGCGACGTGCTGTCGTCGCCGAGATTAAAGCCGAAGAAAGCGTTTCCGCTCGACGCAAAGGATGGAAAGATGGTCGCGTCCGTGACCGGAACTGCGCCGCCGAAATCATCGAGGGTGAAAAACTTTTCCCCGGTGCTGCGGCTGTAATTGACGCGAAAGTCATTGACGAGGCGCGGCGTGATGATTTGAGTTGCGCCGAGCGTGGCCGTCTGCGTCCTGAATGATAGCCGCAGAGCATCGCTGAGGCTGCTCCCTGCTCCGCGCTGAAAAAGCTCTGAGGGCGCGTAGTTGTAACGCGCAAAGAACGTCCAACGCTCTCCGAACTTCTGATCGAGGCGGAGACTCGCGGCGTCGAACCGCGCGCTGTCTGTGTAGGCGGATGAAAACTGCGAGAGCGCGAGATTGTCGCCGTCGAAGCGATTGGGCAGAGGGAACGCGTTCAGTATCGGTCGCAGCTCCGGGCGCGCATTCTCGCGCGCAAACATGGACGGCACATCTCTGACGGCAAACTGCGGAAGCTGTGCGCGCAAGCCTTCGTAAGAGAGAAAGAAGAAGGTGCGGTCTTTGATGACGGGGCCGCCGATGACGCCGCCGAAATCATGCGTGCGCGAAGAGGGCAGGCTGGCGTGCTCTGTGCTGTCGAACCAGTCGCGTGCGCCGAGCGCGCTGCTGCGAAAATATTCAAAGAAGCTGCCGTGAAATTGATTCGTGCCCGCGCGCGTCGTCAAGATGATTTGCGCGCCCGGCGTGCGTCCGAACTCCGGCGCGAACGCGGTCGTCAAAATCTTAAACTCTTGCAGGCTGTCGAGAGTGACGAGCGTGTTCGTGCTGCCCATCGCGCTCATGCCCGGCAGCGAGCCTGCGCCCGACTGGCCTGTGCCGGAAGCCCCGGCGGCGACGCCGATGTTCGCGCTCACGCCGTCTAAGAGGAAATAGTTGGCGTTGGCGCGTTGTCCGTTGACGCTCAACTGTCCCTGCTCTGTAAAAGTAGCGCGGGTCGCCACCGTGCCCGGCGCGAGCAGGGTCAGCGTCTGCAAGCTTCTCCCGTTGACGGGAAAATTTTCAATCGCTTGCCTCTCAAGCGTCACGCCCGGCGAGCCGGAGTTAGCCATCAAGAGCGGGTCGGCTGTGACGCTGACCGTCTCGCCGATGTCTCCGACTCTGAGCCGGACTTTGAGCGCGGCTTGCTCGCCCGCGCTGAGCAGGACATCCTTGACCTCGGCGGTCGAAAAACCTTCGCGCCGCACAGTGACGATGTAGCTGCCCGGCCACAGCTCTGTGACGCTGAACGTGCCGTCGCTCGCGGTGACGGTCTCCTTCTGCGTTTTCCTCAAAGCATCTTTGACGGTCACGCTCGCGCCCGGGATGACAGCACTATTTTCATCCATCACGACGCCCGTCAGCGAGGCCATCGCGGCGGCTGGCGGTGCGCTCGGATTGAGAGCCGGACTGTCTTTCGACGCCCCGTTCTGGGCGGGACAGAGCGGGGCCAACAGCATGACACAAACCGCCATCCAAAGATGCCTGTTCACGTGTGCGCTAGATTTGGGTGACATTGATTTCTCCGAAGTGGCGACCTGGCTTCAGAACTGCGCTAAATTGTCCGTTAAGAAAAGGGAGACGCTTGCGACCCCAACGAAGGTGGGGAGCATTTTACACCTAGAAGGCTAATCTTGCCTAGCCTTTAAAGGTTGACAAGTGGCGGCAAAGCGTCAAGATTAGATACCCGTCCGGGGGACTGAAAGCGACACGATGAGGCGCGGATTTCAACGCAAAACCGTCTGGCGAAAGCTGCTTCGCGGCAGGCCGTGGCGCGTTTCGCTGCTGCTCATTTTCACTCTCGGCCAAACGGTTCACGCGGGGCTGCTTCATCAAACCTCGTCTGTCATCCAAACATCTCAGACCGAACCACAAGATGAGGCGACGCACGCTGACGCGCTGAAGCTTTCAGGGGAAGGCGTGCGGCTGATTGACGTGGGCACTGCGGAGGCGTTGCAGCAGGCTCTCAAAAAATTCGAGGACGCCCTACAGCTCT
Source organism: Pyrinomonadaceae bacterium (assembly GCA_036403295.1). GTDB lineage: Bacteria > Acidobacteriota > Blastocatellia > Pyrinomonadales > Pyrinomonadaceae > JACMLC01. Next base: position 45,369 of record DASWRG010000009.1, on the reverse strand, counting down.
GGCGCAAATCCGGAGACCGCAAGGGCGAAGCCTACACGCTCAGCTACATCGGCAAGGTTTACAATGCTCTCGGAGAAAAGCGGAAGGCTCTGGATTACTACAATCAGACCTTGCCGCTCCTGCGCGAAATCAAGGATGCCAGAAACGAAGGCGTGACGCTCAATAACATCGGTCTCATCTACGACGCGCTCGGAGAGAAGCAGCGCGCGCTCGAATTTTATAACCGCGCGCTGCCGTTCTTGCGCGCCGCCCGAGACCTCTCGACGGAAGCCATCACGCTCGTCAACCTCGGCCTCGTTGAAGATGCTCTCGGCGAAAAACAGAGAGCCATCAATCATTACCGGCAGGCTCTCGCCATCCGGCGCACAATCACAGACCCCGCGACTAAAATCGTAGACCTTACGACCGAAGCCGTCGCGCTCAACAATCTCGGCTTGCTTTATCACAGCCTGGGCGAGCAGCAAAAAGCTTTGGATTATTTCTCTCAGGCTCTCCCGATTCTCAGAACGCTCGGCGACGCGCACACGGAGGCCATCACGCTCAACAATATCGGTTTCGTTTATGATTCGCTCGACGAGAAACAGATAGCTCTGAGCCAATACGATAAAGCGCTGGTGGTCTTGCGCGCCGTCGGAGACCGTTTCACAGAGGCGCTGACGCTCGAAAACATAGGTCTCGTCCAACACTCGCTCGGAGGGTTCGAGAAGGCTCTGGATTATTTCAAGCAGGCTTTGGAAATTCAGCAGGCCATCGGCGACCGCCCGCGCGAGGCCGCCACGCTCTCCTATACCGGCAGGACTTACGACGCGCTCAAACAAACGGACAAAGCTCTGGACTACTACAACCGCTCGCTTCAATTGAGCCGCGCCGTCGAAGACAAGAGCGTCGAAGCCGCGACCCTGCGCCTGCTCGCCCTCGTCGAAGCAAGGCGCGGCCAGCTCGCGGAAGCCCGCGCGAAGATGGAAGCCGCGCTCTCAATCGTCGAATCCCTGCGCACGCGTATCACGGGACAGGAACTTCGCGCCTCTTATTTCTCAACCGTCCAGGAGCAGTTTGAGACTTACATCTCGCTGCTGATGCGCATGCACCGCGAGCAGCCCACGAAAGGTTACGACGCGCTCGCCCTGCAAGCGAGCGAGCGGGCACGCGCCCGCAGCATGATCGAGATGCTCGCCGAAGCGCACGCAGACATCCGTCAGGGCGTCGCGCCCGCGTTGCTTGCGCGCGAGCGCGACTTGCAGCAAAAGCTCACGACGATGGCCGAGCGGCAGACGCGCCTCTTGACCGAACATCCGGAGACGCGTCTGGCAAATGACTCGCCGGTGGCTCAACAGCTCGCCGCGCTCAAAGGAGAGTTGGCGAAGGCATTGACCGAGTATCAACAGGTCGAAGCTGAAATCAGAACGGCGAGTCCGCGTTACGCCGCGCTGACGCAGCCCGCTCCCTTGAGCCTCACAGAGATTCAAGCGCAGACGCTCGACGGTGATAGCTTGCTGCTCGAATATTCGCTCGGAGACGAGAAGAGCTACCTGTGGGCTGTGACGCCCGATTCGATGAAGAGCTACGAGCTGCCTTCGCGCGCCGAAATCGAAGACGCGGCGCGCCAAGTTTTAGGGCTACTCACGGCGCGCAATCAGCAAGTCAAATTCGAGACCGCCGCAGAGAAGCAGCAGCGCGTCGAGCGCGCAGACAAAGATTACGCGCAGGCCGCGACGCGTTTGAGCAGGATGCTTTTGGAGCCGGTCGCGTCCGAGCTTGGACAGAAGCGGCTCTTGATTGTCGGCGATGGCGCGCTCAACTATCTCCCGTTCGCAGCCCTGCCGGTGGCGAACGCGTCCGCTTCGGAAAAATATCAACCGTTGATTGTGGATCACGAGATCGTGACTTTGCCTTCGGCCTCGACGCTGGGCGTCTTGCGGCGCGAACTCATGGGACGCAAAGCCGCCGCCAAGACGCTCGCGGTCATCGCCGATCCGGTCTTTGACAAAACAGACGCGCGCGTGAGGGCGAGCCGGAATGAAAAAAATCCTGCGACGCGTGGCTTTGACAGAGAGCGCGGCGCAAATCTCTTTCAGGACGCAGGAGTCGCAAAGTCTCCCGCGCAATCCGGGGCGCAGGAAGAGACGGCGCGCATTCAGCGTCTTCCCTTCACGCGGCTCGAAGCGGATGAAATCCTCGCGCTCGTGCCCGCGTCGCAGAGCAAGAAGGCTCTGGATTTTGACGCCAGCCGCGCGACGGCGACGAGCGCGGAGCTTGGCTCATATCGTTATGTGCATTTCGCCACGCACGGCATACTCAATAGCGAATACCCTGAATTGTCCGGCATCGTGCTCTCGCTCGTCGGGCGCGACGGCGCGGAGCAGGACGGCTTTTTGTGGGCGCACGAAGTCTTTAATCTGCGATTGCCGGTCGAGATGGTCGTCCTCAGCGGATGCCGCACGGGGCTTGGCAAAAAGATTAAGGGCGAAGGCTTAGTCAGCCTGACGCGCGGTTTTATGTACGCGGGCGCGGCGCGCGTCGTGGTCAGCCTGTGGGGTATTTCCGACGAAGCCTCGGCGGAGCTGATGACGCAGCTCTACAAACGCATGCTCGGCAAAGAACACCTCAGCCCCGCCGCCGCCCTCCGAGCCGCCCAACTCGCCGTCTGGAAAGAGCAACGCTGGCAAGCTCCGTACTACTGGGCTGCGTTCGTGTTGCAAGGCGAGACGAAATAAATTCGCGTGAAACCTCATAAATTATGTTAGGCGACTCTTAACTGAAGGAGATGAAAGATGAACCCCCCAAACCCACCCAATAACGAACTCATCATCTCGTACCTCACGCTCCGCAAAGCGATTGGGTACATAGGCATCTCAATGCCCATTATCGTCAGATTGGGCGCGTATCTTTTCGAAGGCATACCATCAAACGATTCGATAAGTGCTTACTATTATACAGGGATGAGGGATGTTTTTGTTGGAACACTCTTTGCGATTGGAGTGTTTTTATTTTGCTATCGCGGTCCCAATAGACAAGATAACGTGCTCACAAATATTGCGGGACTATCCGCCATTGCCGGTGGATTATTGCCAACGGAGCCACGTTACCATCCAATCATTTTAGAAAGATTTCCCGGCATCAACGACCCGGCCTGCGCCTGCTATCAAAATCATGGCTGGATTGGCTATCATATTTATGCGGTCGCAGCATTCTTTTTAATTATAAGCTACCTTGCCCTTTTTCGATTTACAAAGCCGAGTCAACCCTACATTACAAAGCAGAAGCTATCACGAAACAAGATATACAGGTTGTGCGGCATCGTGATGCTTATGAGTCTCGTCGCGATTGTCGCCATAAAGGTCATTTCAAAAGATCGTTCAATATTTTGGCCTGAAACCATTGCCATCGCGGCCTTCGGCATTGCATGGCTAACCAAAGGGCAAGCATTCATGAAAGACAAAATCGCCTGAGCTAACAGAGCGTTTGTTGAAATACTAATGAACGTCAGTTCGAGATAAGCGACGAAACTCAAAGAGCCTGCGCGAGCAGGCAGCAGAGTGTAGCCCCATGCGTGAGCATGGGGTAATGGCATATCCCATTCAAAGAGCCTGCATGAGCAGGCGACAGATGCTTCTTCCGCCTCTCATCTGTCGCCTGCTCACGCAGGCTCAATCTCTAACTTGGCTCTATCCCCCTACGCTGACGCGTGGGGCTACACTCTCTCGCCTGCTCGCGCAGGCTGGTTGAAATCTTTATCTCGAATTCACGTTAATGAATATGCGGCCAGGTTTCTGTGTATGATAAGAGGATGGAATATTACTGTGAGGTTGAATTTGACAAATCTGAGGTGGTTAAATATAAGCGGGCCAGCAAGCAGTGGAGTCAGCAACTCAAACCGGTGAAAGCTACTAACTGCTGCCTGCTGGCCCGTGATGTGGCTGTCGGTTCCCCCTGCGCCGCTCTAATGTCGCCCGTTCTTGCCGGCTACATCGAGCAGTTCCTTAACAATACCGCCAGCCACACTCTCGTTAGAACCTGTAAAGACCCCGCGCGCGCCCGCGCCGCGCCAGATGGTTTCGCCGCGCGCGTTGATGACGAGCACGCTCGCAGAGACTTGCGCGCCGCCCGCGCTCTTAACCGTCACACGCATTAAAGCGTCCGCTTCATCCTTGCTCTCGACGGAGACGAACCGATTGCTCGCCCTCAAGCTCTCGATCAACTTCTCGCGCATATCTGACGCGGCGTCTCCGTTAATCTCGACGTAAATCTTTTTGACTTCCGAAAGCGGCACGGCCACCACCGCGTTCGATGTGTCGCGAGTCGCGCCCGTCTCCGGCGCGTTTCGGCGCGGCGTCGCGTCGCGCGTGCCGCCGTCTTCCGGTGCGCGAGAGGCGAGCGTTTCTCTACGGCCCGGCTGCTCAAGCTTCGGCTGCGCTTGCTCATTGGCTCGCGCGACTTCCGGCGTTGACGCCGACGCGTTCTTTCGCGGCGAGACCTTGCGCGGCTCGCTCTTATCTTTCTCGACCGGCGCAGCAGTTGCGAGGGGCGAGGCAACTACTGCGCCGGGAGATGTCACATCGTTGTTCTTGACGGGCGCGGCGTTCTCTTCGCCCGGTTGACTAATCTTTGGTTGGCTCGCGATGGATTCGGACGCACGGCTTCTGTGACGCAAAAATTGCACGACGCCGAAGGCGCAGAGCGCGACGAGCGCGAAGGCCAGAGCGAGCGCGGGGACTCTGCCTGTGCTCCAAGCCCTGCGGCCAGACTTTTCCGTGCGCGTGAGCTGTTTGAGATAAAGCGAAAAGGCTCTGAACGGATTGGTCTCGCGGTACGCGACATCCACGATAGCTTCCGTTTCATCCGTCGCGGGCGAAACCGTAATCGCCACTTTCTGTCCGCCCTCAAGCACAATCGAAGCGTTCTCCGCCGGGTCTGACGGCTCGCGGTGTTTGAAGAGATGAGAGGCAAGCAGCAGGTCGTCGCCGTTGACCATCGCGCGAACTTCCATCAATTCGGCGTCGCCGTCGAGCGCGAAACGCGCGCTGCTGGTATGCGAAAGATCGAGCCGCGCCCGCTCGCTTCCGTCCACCACGACGCGCAAGAGTCCCGCGAAGGCTCGCTTGCGCCGCGACGACTGGCCGTCGAGATGTCCTTTAATCTCGTCCAACTCGTTATGCGACAACCCACGCGCGTGTCGCCGGTCATCGCCTCTGCCGCCGCGCGAGCCGTCTCCATTTCCCTTGTCCTGCGAGAGAAAGAAGTGCGGGACTTCGAGACGGCGTTCAGGCTCGTCGAAGCCGAGAGACTTGATTAAACGTCCGTGACAATCGGGATGCAGCACGGCATGTATCCGGTCAACTTCGATCCTGTCTTCCTCATCTTTCCCGTGCGACTCAAGGCCGGTGATGCCGTCCATAATCGGATTGACGCCCGCAGGCACGAGACAGGGCGTATACCACGGCGTGAAGAACGTGAGGGATTCTTTGACCAGTTCGATAAAGCCCGTCTGCTCGGGCGCGGCGTGAAACCTCTCTTCTCCGCGAGGGCCGCGCGCGATCTCCAGCAAGCCGCCGAACCGTTTTTTAATCTCTTGCATGAGGACTCCTTTACGAGAGCGATAGTAATAGTCGTCTTTCACGCGCTCGGGGTCTTGAATCACTGCGTTGTAAACCTCCATCGTTTCCGCCGTCGTGTAGTTATAAAGGAGGCGACTGATGCCGAGCGTGACGTAGAAAGAGTTGCGCCGGGTCGTAATCCGCGCCAGATGCTTGATGAAATGAATCAGCATCTCTTCTTCCCCACCCTTGTTCGCAACGACCGATTGTTCCCTGCGCTCTTCGTAAGGCTCTGAAGCGATGTAGACGAGTCTTTGCAGCAGATGCAATTCGCTGAAGAGGACTTTGTTCCGATACCTGTCGGCCTTCTCAGGCCGCAGCCATGACGAAGCGGACGGCTTGTAATAAAGCCGCTTGCCCTGCGCGGCGGTGGTCACGTCGAGCCGCGCCATCGCCTCTTCGACTGCACGCAAAGCATGCTCCCTGTCGCCCAGAATAAAGCAGGCCAGCGAGAAGGCTTTGTTCAGCAGCTCGTCAATGGACAGGTTATTCATTGATTCATCTGCTCAGCTACACATTTACTCAGAGAAACATTTTTCAATGAGTAAATGATTCATTGACAAAATGAGACAATCCGTCTAACACCGTCGGGACAGGAAGGATTATATGCTGACTGCGTGAGAGGCAGCGTGGCATTCTCGGAATTTCCGAGAATGCCACGCTGCCTGTCCGGCAAAGGGACTATAAATCAGCCTCGCGTGAAAACGTGAATGCTCGCAGTTGGATTTGGCGGCAAGCCTGCTTTTTTCGGTCGCTGGTTTCGTCAACAACGACCCTCGCACCGGATTTAGGGGACTGGAAACCTTGCCGCCAAATCCAATGACACTCCTCCCTGTATCCGTGTATGAAAATTAAGCCCTTTCAGGTATTTTTCCGATTGCCCGTGTGACTGTATTTTTAAGGAGACTCATCATGCGATTTCGCTATCGTCTTTCCATCTCTATTGCCGTCGCGCTCATCGCGGCGCTCTCTCTTTCGACCGCTTTCATCAATAGCAGCCGAAGCAACGCTGCTCGCGTCAATCATCAAACAAGGGAACGCCGGACTGCCGCCGGGGCGGAATCAAAAGGCGCGTCGCCCGTCAAGGTCATGCGGATGGAGGGGATGAATCATGCGATGCATGAAGAGACGGGCGCGTCTAATCTGGACGCGCTGCTCGCAGCCAACGGCTTCGTCTCAAGCGCGCTGGCCTCTTCGCTGGACAGGCTCTCGAACACGGCGAAGACTCCCGCGTCCTCTCAGAGAGTCGCGCAGACGATTGATGTCGCGGTCGGCCCCAATAGCTCGCTCAGCTTCGCGCCCGCACAGGTCGCCATCCACGTCGGCGATACCATCAGATGGAATTTTGTAGACCCCGGCCACAACGTCGTAAGCGGCTCGTCATGCGTCGCAGACAATCTGTTCTGCTCGCCGAGCGATACGAACTGCGCGTTCACGCCCTCTTCGCCGCAGGGCGCGACCTATTCGCACACTTTCAATCAAGTCGGGACGTTTCAATATTTTTGCAGCCCGCACTGCTTTAACGCCATGACGGGCACGGTCATCGTCACAGCCGTCACAGTGCAGCACGCGGTCAACGCCGATTTCGACGGAGACAGAAAAACTGACGCCTCCGTCTTTCGTCCTTCAAACGGTAGCTGGTATATCTTGCAAAGCTCGAACAACGGTTTTCGCGCTGACCCGTTCGGCACGGCTGAAGACCTGCCCGCGCCCGGCGATTATGACGGCGACGGCAAAGTTGACATCACTGTCTTTCGTCCTTCGAGCGGCACTTTTTATACCTTGCTGAGCACAACCAATAGCTTGAGAGCGACGCAGTTCGGCGCGGCTGGCGACGTGCCTGTGGCTGGCGATTATGATAACGACGGCAAGGCGGATGTCGCGGTCTTTCGTCCCTCGAACGGCGCATGGTACAGGCTCAACAGCTCGAACGGCGCGTTCGTCGCCAACGCCTGGGGCAACTCGACGGACAAGCCCGCGCTCGGAGATTTCGACGGCGACGGCAAGACAGACCTCGCGGTCTTTCGTCCGGCGGACGGCGCATGGTACATCCTGCAAAGCTCGAACAATGGTTTTCGCGGCGTGCCGTTCGGCGCAAACGGCGACCTGCCCGTCGCCGCAGATTACGACAACGACGGCAAAGCGGACATCGCTGTCTTTCGTCCTTCAAACGGAACTTGGTATATTACGCTCAGCTCCAACAACGCTTTTCGCGCAGACCCGTTCGGCACAAACGGCGACCGCCCCGCGCCCGGCGATTATGATGGCGACAGCAAAGCTGATGTCGCCGTCTGGAGACCGGCGGACGGGACGTTCTATATCCTGCAAAGCACGGCAGGTTTTCGCGCGACGCCGTGGGGCGCAAACGGCGACCTGCCAGCGCCGTCAGCCTATATTCCATGATCCAGCCGGAAGGAAATTCGAGTATGAGAAAATCATCCCTCTGTGTGACTGCTCTCTTCATTCTACTCTGCGCGCTGGTCGGCACACCGGCGCGCAGCTTTGATTCAACCACCGCCGAAACGCAACAGGTCGTCGAGATTCAGATGACGGCGCACAAGTTCGACTTTATCCCGCAGACTTTCACTGTGCAGAAGGGTCAACCGGTCAAGCTCATCGTCACTTCGACGGATGTCGAACACGGCTTCGCCATCAAGGAACTCAAAATCAACCAGCACATCGAAGCCAGGCAGACGAAAGTCATCATGTTCAAGCCGGAACAGGCCGGACGCTTTCGCTTCTACTGCTCGGTCTATTGCGGCGACGGACATGAAGACATGACGGGCGAACTGGTCGTCACGGACGGCGCGCCGCCAGCCCCTTCAAACAGCCCGGCTCAAACCAACGCCTCGAACATGCAGGTCACGTTTGACGACAGCACGCCGGGCGTCGTCTTTGTCGAAGCGAACGGCGAGAAAATCAGAATCGACACGACCGCCAAGACCGTCGCCAAAATCGAAACTCCGGTTGAGGCTCAGCCGAAGCAGGCGCAGAACGAGCAGGTCGCAAAGGTCGAGGAAAAGGAGGAGGCTGAGCCGGATGACGCGAACTACGATTATTATTTGATTAACGTGCCGACGCCGAAACGCGTCGTCAAAGGAAGCGTCAACCTGCGTTTCACGCACCGCTTCTCGCAGCCCGTCCGTCCCGTGCGCGAGAGCGCGCGAAATCTGCTCGGCCTTGACAGCTTCGCAGTCTCGTCGCTCGGCCTCTCATACGGCATCACGGACAAGCTTTACGTCAGCGCGTATCGCTCGCCGATCTGTCAGCAGGGGATGTGCAAGACGATAGAGATCGGGCTTGGCTATCACATTCTGGACGAGGCGGGACGCTCGCCCATCTCGCTCTCGACTTACGCGAGCATTGAAGGCAACGATAATTTCACGGAAGAGTACACCTATAACCTGCAAGCGATGTTCGGGCGGAGCATCACTAAGTGGGGGCACGTTTTTTTCTCGCCCGCCCTCAATTTCAATGCGAACGGGCAGCGACGCTTTAACCCGCGCGCGGGGAATTTCTTCCCGCCCGCGCTCGTCGCCGATTCTTTCAATCTGGGCAAGAACACCATGAGCTTCGGCTTCGGCTTTCACGCGCGCGTGCGCCCGACGGTCGCGCTCCTTTTCGAGTACACGCCGCGCATAGGCTTCAGGCAGGGACGCGTCTTTGCGAACTTCGCTCCGGGCACGTTCAATGTCGTCGGCTTCACCAACGTCTCCGAGGCCGAGATCGGTTTCGGCATCGAGAAGCGGATTGGCCGCCACTCGTTCTCGCTCACCTTCTCGAACACGCAGGCCACCACGACCGCCCGCTACAATTCGAGCAACCTGGCTCTCTCGCCGAGGAATTTTATCATCGGCTTTAACCTGTACAGAAGATTTTTGAAGTAAGATAGATAGCGAAAAACTTTTTAGCCACAGAGGGCACAGAGCACACAGAGGGTAAAATGATTTCAGATTTGAAATCTGAAATTTGAGATTAAGAAGTTGAAATTCCTCTGTGTGCTCTGTGACCTCTGTGGCAAATTTCTTTACTTCGTATCGCTGATGAGCACTACGTCTCTGGCGATTGCGCCGCGCGCGAGCGCGAGCTGTTTGCCGTCGCGCGACCAGCTAAAGTAGAAGAACTGGTCGGTCTTGAAATCGGTCACTTGCACTGGCTTGCTCCCGCTCAAAGGTTGCGACCAGAGATTGGAAACGCCCGCGCGCGTGTCGTTATAGATGAGCGACTGACTGTCCGGCGACCACTTGAGGAGCGGAATAATCGTGAGCGGATAGTCGAACGTCTTGACGGGCTGCCCGCCTTCAAACGGCATCACCTCAAGCTTCAATTGCTTGTTCGACTGCTCGTCCTGCCGTATGAAAGCGATGTATCTCCCATCCGGCGAGATGACCGGACGCGAAGCCCACTTGTCAGTCACCTGCACCGCCGCCCCGCCCTCGATTGAGACTTTCCACAGCGTCGGAAATCCTGAATCTCCGAGCGATTCGTAAACTATCCACTGTCCGTCAGGAGAACAATCCGCGTGGTCGTCTATCTTTCCGCTCGACAATCTTTTCGCCTCGCTGCCGTCCGCTTTGGTGCGCCAGATATTCAGAGTGCCCGTGCGATCTGAAGTGAAAACGAGATAACGTCCGTCCGGCGTGACCACCGGCCAGCCGTCGAAACGCGCGTCGTCCGTGAGTTGCTTTTGCCCCGTGCCGTCCACGTTCATCATCCAGAGGTCTGAGTTGCCGCTCGCGTTCGAGGCGTAAACGATCTTGCCGTCGGGCGTCCAACTGATTCCCGCTTGCCCGTCATAAATATTCCCTCTCGAAGTGAGCTGGCGCGCACGCGCCGCCGCTTCATCGCCCGGCGCGATCCAGATATTCGAGACGCGCTCCGCCTGTACTGTGATAATCGAAGCCGCGTCGGCGGTGATGCCCAGACTGACGCTGCCGTAGTTTCCGAGGTCTGTCGTAATCCTGCGCGCCGCGCCCGCCGGATACGAGAGCTGCCAGATTTGCGACGGCGAGAAGGTTTGATCTTTAGCCGATAGGATGAGGCCGCTTCCGTCTCCGAACCACGCCACGCGATCAACCAGTTGCCAATGCTCTTTCGTCAGAGGCTTGACTTCGCCGCCGCCTTCGACCGGCACGACGCCGACCGTCATGTGATAACCGCCCGTCGTGCCGCCGATGCCGCAGGCGATCATCTTCCCGTCGGGCGACCACGACGCGCCGCCGTCCGAAAACCACTCCGCGCCGACTCTCGAAGCTATCTTGCGCTCGCCCGTGCCGTCCGCCTGCGCGACCATCAGAGCCGTCTCTCCCTGCTCAGGAAAATAACGGACGAAGGCCATCTGCTTGCCGTCGGGCGAGAGCGTGACGGGGCTGCTCAAGTCCACGAGCAACTTTTTCGGCGTCCCGCCGAGCACAGGCACTTGATAGAGCGCGCCCTGCGGATTGGTCTGGTCGTTGGCGACGTAGTACACGTAATTGCTGTCGAGCGAAAAGGTCGTCCCGCTCATGGACTTCATCTCCGTGAGCGAGACGATACGCACCTCGCTGCCCGTCGCCAGATGCTTGACCCACAAGCCTCTGTTGTTCGGATCGGCGATGACGTAAACCATATATTTGCCGTCGGGCGAAATGGAAACATCGCTGGCTTTACCATTTGAAGTCAGCCGCGTGATCTGCATCGCTTGAAAATGATTGACGGGCTTTTTCGGCCACAGAATTTTATAGAGCGCGAAGCCGATGGCTGAGAAAGAGAGGACGAGAAGCAAGAGCGCGACGAGGACGCGCGCACGGTGCTGCTTCCATTTGTTGACGAGATATTCCGCGCTTGAGGTCTGCTGCGTCGTTTGGCTCGCGGTCGTGCTCGCGTTTGAAGCGGCGGATGAGACGGCGGCGGGCATCATTGTGCTCTGCGCGCCGCTCTCTGTAATGATGGTGTCCGCCGTGTGATGCGGCGGCGCGGAGGAAGCAAGCTTTATTTCCGAAGCAAACTCCAGTTCTCGGCGCAGGCTTCGCAAGTCAACGAGCATGTCTTTCGCAGTTTGATAACGCTCGTCGCAATCTTTGCGCATGGCTTTGTGGATGATGCGTTGCAACTCTGCGGGCGCGTCCGCCACGAAAGCCGTGAGGGGCGGCGGCTCGGTTCTCAAAACCAGAGCGATGACATCGCTCGTCGTCATCCCTTCAAACGGCGCGCGCCGCGTGACCATCTCATACAGCACGACTCCCAAACTCCAAATATCCGTCCGCGCATCCACCGGAAGCCCGCGCGCCTGCTCAGGCGACATGTAACGCACAGTGCCCATCACCATTCCCGGCTCTGTGTTGACCATCGCATGCACATGCGCCTGTGTCGGAGCTTCTGGGTCTGTCACGAGCGGCTCCGAAACTTTCTCCGTCAGCTTCGCCAGGCCGAAGTCCAAGACCTTCACGTAGCCGTCCTCGCGCACCATGATATTTTCGGGCTTGATGTCACGATGCACGATTCCGGCGGCGTGCGCGGCTGCGAGAGCGGCGGCCACCTGCACGGCGATGTCGAGAGCGTCGGAGAGGTTCATCCCCGCGTGCTTCATGTGATGGCGCAGGGTTTCGCCGTTGATAAATTCGGTCGAGATGAAACGCGCCGAGTCCGCTTCTCCGATCTCGTAAATCGTGATGATGTTCGGATGATTGAGGGCGGAAGCGGCCTTCGCTTCCTGTATGAAGCGGTGCATGCGCTGCTGGTCGAGCGCGACATCGGCGGGCAGAACCTTGAGCGCGACGGTGCGCTCAAGCTGTGTGTCCTGCGCCAGATAGACATCTCCCATGCCGCCCGCGCCGAGGTGCGAGCGAATCTCATAGCGGCCAAAACGTGTGCCCGCCGGGATGTTCATAGCTGAACGCGAGAACGTCAGTCGGTTAAGACTCAGTTGCGAATGTGACTTTATTACAGATGCCGGAAATGTCAAGATTGACTAATGCTGGCAGGCGGCGCAAAGCGGCAAACTGACATGAGCTGAGATGAAGAAAGCTCCTGCCTTTTTAATCGGCAGGAGCTTTCCGGTTTGAAGGGGGAGCCGCTTGGGAAAATTCGCTTTTAGTGAAATTCCAACGTGAGGTCATCCTCACAGAAGTCGAACTGCTTCGCCGGAGACTGTTCGCCGTCGTCGAATACGGCTTTGATATACCACTCGCAATTCCTTCCGTCGGTTGATTTATCCCACACCAGCGTAGTCGTCTCGCCGGGCTCGATGCCGTCACCGATGTCAAACTTGCCGTAGTTTTTACCATCTTCCGAGGCCATCAGTGCGAGAATAGTGTTCTTGCCTGTATTGTGAACTTTGAATCTGTACTCAACCGCGTGCGACTTGTACGCGTGAACTGACGTGACAGCAAAGCTGGCGAGCACGAGCGCGCACGCAAGCATGCTAATTTTTTTGAAGTTAAATGGGGATCGCATTCTTAATTTTCTCCTATGTTTTGCTTTCGAGGCGTGAAATTTCAATATCGAGGAGTGTTGTCTCGACCACTTCGATAATATACTTTGGAGGCCGCATTTCGCAACTCAAATAATCCGCACACCGGCTTGATAAAAAGCAAAATGCATCCGGCTGCAAGCTTTCACCTGAGCCGGATGCATCGAATCTCTTTTTTCCCGCGCTTCTCTTACCTGAGCAGGGCGCGGACGCCGACGAGAATCAAATAGACGATGGCGACAAAGACGGCCAGTTTAATCAACCACACGGCCAGCCCGAAGATCGCGCCGAAGATAGTCAGCGTAATTCCGGCGGCGGCCAAAACGAGCGGAATACCGACGACCAGCACGAACAAGGCCAGCAGTATGATTCCGACGATTCTCAAGACATCCTTTGTTTCTTTCATTTTCAAATCACCTCGTCCAGTTTCTCTCTTCCGATTTTAACGGCGCGCCGCAGTCAATTCAAGACCTTTTCCGCGCGCTCGTCAAACTATACGAAGAGAGCCGGGAAAGCGTTCCATCCAAGATTTCGGAAAGCTGCGAGCGCACGTCAGATATGCTAAGCTTTGAAAGGTAAAATTTCCCGGCACAAATGTTTTCGAGCTTATGTCGTACCGCAAACCCAAGAGTCTGTTCACCGGAGATGAAGCGGAGAGCGCAAGCGTCAACTCTTATGCGCCGCTCGCCGAACGGATGCGCCCGCGAAGCCTCGCGGAGTTTGCCGGTCAGACTCACCTGGTCGGCGAGGGACGCATTCTGCGCCGCCTGATTGAAGGCGCGGGAGCTTTTCCTTCGCTCATCTTGTGGGGCGCGCCCGGCACGGGCAAGACGACGCTCGCCCGCCTCCTGGCCGAACGCAGCGGCGCGCGTTTCGTCCCGCTCTCGGCTGTCTTTTCGGGCGTCAAAGACATTCGCGCGGCCATCAGCGAAGCGCGCGAGACGCGTGGCGCGGGTTCGCGCACAGTCCTCTTCATAGACGAGATTCATCGCTTCAACAAAGGACAGCAGGACGCGCTCCTGCCTGCGGTCGAAGACGGCACGGTGACGCTCATCGGCGCGACGACCGAGAATCCTTCTTTTGAAGTGACGGGCGCATTGCTCTCGCGCTCGCGCGTCCTGATCTTGAATCCGCTGACGGATGAAGAGGTCGAAGCTATCTTGCGTCGCGCGCTCGCGGACGCAGAACGCGGACTCGCCGCTCTCAATCCTGAAATCACGGATGAAGCAATCGCGCGCGTGGCTCATTCGGCGCACGGCGACGCGCGCGTGGCTCTGGCCGCGCTCGAAGCCGCGACGGAAGCGACCGAGCCGGACGCAGAGGGCGTGCGCCGCGTCACGCTTGAGACGATTGTCGAAGCTTTGGGGCGCGCACATTACGCTTACGACAAGGGCGGCGAAGAGCATTACAATCTCGCGTCGGCTCTGATTAAATCATTGCGTAATTCGGACGTGAACGCCGCGCTCTACTGGCTCGCGCGCCTCATCGAAGGCGGAGCTGATCCGGTCTTCATCGCGCGGCGTTTGTGCATACTGGCTTCGGAAGACATCGGGATGGCAGACCCGCAGGCGATGGTTCAGGCGGCTGCGGCGGCAGACATCACGCGCTTGATAGGCTTGCCCGAAGCCCTCTATCCTTTATCGCAGGCGACCGTTTATCTGGCGCGCGCGCCGAAATCGAATGCCATCAAACGCGCCTATCACGCCGCGCTCGAAGACGCGTCAGAGACGGCGCGCGAGCCTGTCCCGTTGCATCTCAGAAACGCGATCACGCCTTTGATGAAGCGCGCCGGATACGGCGGCGGCTATCGTTATGTTCACAGCGACCCGGCGGCCAAAGGAGAGATGCGGTGTCTGCCTGAGAGCCTGCACGGCAGAGTGTATTATGATGAAGACGCGGCGGATGAGGAGATGGGAGAGCATTGTTAAGAAGAAGTTTCACGCAAAGGCGCAAAGCAAAGCATTCAAGAAGCAAGCTGTACTCAATCCCTTTGCGCCTTTGCGTGAGATAAAAGCTTTCCATCTGCTCGGCTTGGGCTTTAAAAACTAGTGTCAACATTTTTGGAGAAACTTAACTTGAGCGAGAAAAAATCGGACAAAGAATTAGCCTTTTTGAAAGACCTGTACGTGGCGACCGATTGGGGCGAGCGTTTCGCGGAGTTGATGGACGAGCATCTCAAACTGCCGAAAAAGGGTCGCATCCTGTACCTCGAAGCGGGCACGGGCGGGCACGCGATGGCCGTGATCGAGCGCGCGGAAGAGGATGTGCGGATGGTCTGCGTGGACGAGAGCGAAGAGTCTCTGGAACTGGCTCGCGCGAAGGCCGTCGCGCTCAACGTCGAGCCTGAATTCAGGCGCGGACAGCTCGACTCGCTCTGGCTGAGAGATAATCAATTCGAGATGGTCATCGGCGACGGCTCTCTGGTCGCGCCCGTGCGTTTGCCGAAGATGCTCGCGGAGATGGCGCGCGTGGCCGCGCCCCGTGGCACGGTCGCTCTGACGCTGGTGACGGCTTCGAGCTTCGGCGAGTTCTTCTCTATTTACTGGGAAGCCTTGCAGGCGGCGGGCTTGGAAGATCACGGCAGTGTTGTCGAAAAATTGATTAAAGAGCTTCCGACGGTGGCGGCGATTGAAGAGCTGGCGGCTCAGGCGGGTCTCGGAAACCTGGAGTCCTCGACGCGGGTCGAAGAGTTCGATTATGAGTCGGGCGAGGAGTTTTTGAACTCGCCGTTGATTACGGATTTTCTGCTGCGGGCATGGATGCAGCAGCTTCCTGACGAGGCGCAATCGCGCGTCCTCTCAGAGATCGCGCGTATCATAGATGAAGACCGCAAGGACTTAGCCTTCGCCCTCTCCGTCAAATCCACGCTCGTCACTGGGCGCAAGTAGAATATCGTTCAAGGTTCAAAGTTCAAGGTTCAAGGATGAAAGACAAACTATATGTCTTCACCTTGAACCTTGAACTTTGAACCTTGAACTATTTCTTACTGCGCTTTGTTGGCCGGAATTTTATCTACGGCTTTATCTTCATCGTAAGCGGCGTCGGCGTCGGCGGCGCGCAGTCGGTCGCGCTTGCGCGCAGCGGCCACACGTTCCTCTTCATCCGCCTCTTCCTGACCTTCGCGGAAGGCGCGCTTGCTCTGTCCGAGAGCCTTCGCCAGTTGCGGCAGGCGGCTCGCGCCGAAGAGCACGAAGATGATGGCGAGAATAATCAGAAGCTCCTGCGTGCCTAAGCCGCCGAGTCCGAATAACATTAGATACATGATGGAAATTCCTCTCTTCAGCTCGCCCGCGCGGCGCGAGCGAGATAATCAAGCCGACCGTCGCTACTTGTGCTGCACGGCGTCCGGTTCATAGAACAAATACTTGCGCCATGTTTCGTCCGCGCGTCCGAGATAACGCATGATCTGGCGATTGACATGCAGGGAAAACCCGCGCGGGCGACGCAAGAGATGCATCCCGGCCTCTTCGGGCGTGCGGCTTCCCTTGCGATGGTTGCAACGCTTGCAGCACGCGACCAGATTATCCCACGTCGAATCGCCTGCGCGCGAGCGCGGCATGACGTGATCGAGCGTCAATTCCGATGGCGGCAACTGCTGGCCGCAATACTGGCACGTCGAATGGTCGCGCAACAAGATGTTCTTGCGCGAGAGCGAGCGTCTTTCAAACGGAATGTGTATGTACTCGACGAGGCGGATCACCGAAGGCGCGTGCAGCGACAGCTTTGCCGAATGGAGCATGTGCCCGTTATGCTCCTCCATCCGCGCCACGCCCTTGAAAATCATGACGACCGCGCGCCGCTCCGTGCACACGTTAATCGGCTCAAAAGATGCATTCAGGACTAAGACGCGTCCATTCATATTACTTGAGGATATTACGATAAAGAAGGCAAAAGTAAAAAGGTAAAAGGTAAAAGTCAGGCCAAAAACATTTTAATAAAAATGGGTTTCCGCCTTCCCTTTGCCTTTTACCCTTTTACTTTTACCTTTCTCTGAACCTGTCGGTGGCTTCGACCAATGCGCTGATGTTGCCCGGCTCGGTCACGGAATGGCCTGCATCGGGAGTAATTTTTAAGTCGGCTTCAGGCCACGCGCGATGAAGCTCCCACGCGCTCATCATAGGACAGACGACATCGTAACGTCCCTGCACGATGACCGCCGGAATGTGCCTGATCTTGTCTACGTTTTCAATCAGGTAGTTGTCCGTGTCGAAGAAGGCATGGTGCATGAAGTAGTGACATTCGATACGCGCGAAGGCGAGCGCGAACTTCGCGTCGCCGAAGTGGTCTACCACGTCCGCGTCAGGGAAAAGTTTTGAAGTGCTGCCCTCCCAGATGCTCCACGCGCGCGCGGCTTCCAAGCGCACGGCCTCGTCCTCGCTCGTCAGGCGGCGATGATAAGCGTTGAGAAAATCTCCGCGCTCCTCCTCCGGGATGACTTTCACGTACTCCTCCCACACGTCCGGAAAAATCGCGCTCGCGCCCGCTTGATAAAACCACTGAATCTCCTTCTTGCGACAGAGGAAGATACCGCGCAGGACAAGCTCGCGCACGCGCGCCGGATGCGTCTGCGCGTAAGCCAGCGAGAGCGTGCTGCCCCACGAGCCGCCGAAGACCTGCCAGCTTTCGATTCCCAGATGCTCGCGCAGCTTTTCAATGTCCGAGACGAGATGCCACGTCGTATTCTCTTCAAGGCTTGCGTGCGGCGTGCTATTGCCTGAGCCGCGCTGGTCAAAGAGGATGACGCGATAGGCCGACGGGTCGAAGAAGCGGCGATATTCAGGCACGATGCCGCCGCCCGGCCCGCCGTGCAGAAAGACGACGGGCTTGCCTTCGGGATTGCCGCATTGCTCATAATAGATCGTGTGCACGGGCGAGACAGGGAGCATGCCGGTGTCGAATGGCTCAATCGGTTCGTATAAAGTTTTCATGGCTCTATCTTACAATCAGAAGGCGGCGAGGCCAAAGCATAAGTCTCACGCAAAGGCGCAAAGACGCAAAGAAGAGATTGAAAGTTTTCCTTTGCGTCTTTGCGCCTTTGCGTGAGATTTAAAACCGGGCGGGACGCGCCAGCGTGAGCACGAACACGTCTCGCGCGCCCGCCGCTTTGAGCGCAGTCGCACAGGCCGAGACGGTCGCGCCCGTGGTGAACACGTCATCCACGAGCAGAACGCTTTCGCCTTCGATGAGACGCGGACGCCTGACCTCAAAAGCATTCTCGACGCTCTCGCGGCGCGAGCGCGCGTCCATCCCCGCGCGATGTCGTTCGGTATGGAAGACACGCGCCAGACTCCATTCGTCCAGCTTGAGGCCGGAGAGCTTTGCGAGCGCGCGTCCAAGCTCCGCCGCCTGATTGAAGCCGCGCTCGCGTTGGCGTTCAGGATGAAGCGGCACGGGCACAATCAGCGTCGCAGCATCGAGCGGCGATCTCTGTTGCGTTTCAAAGAGCAAACCGGCGAGACGCGCAGAAACATAAGGCTCTCGCTTGAGCGAGAGAATTGATGCGCGCAAAGCTCCTTCATAAACGCCGCAAGCGCGGGCCGTCGTGAATGTCTCTTCATCACAGCGACGACAAAAAACTTCCACACGCTTCTCTTCAGCGACCGAGCCGGAAGCCTCCGCGCCGCACTTCCAGCAGACGGTTTCATCGCCTTGAAATGTGCGCGTCGCTTTCCAGCAAGCCGCGCACGACGCGCCCTCCGCACGCGCCTCGACCGACGCGCCGCAGACCGCGCAGGCTTGCGGATAGACGAGCGAGAGCGCCGCGTCGTAAAGCAGATTGGCTGTGCGCGCGAGAGGCATTGATGAATCTCTCGAACCGTAAATAGAGCGACGGCCTCTTGATTCGATGGCGGTCGAATCAAGAGGCCGTCATTATGTCACGCGCCGGAGAGTGGTGGCTATTCTTCGTCTTCGGTGAGCAGGCCGCGCTCCTGCAAGTCCTGACAGCGCAGGCAGTGGCGCGCCCACGGCACAGCTTCCAGTCGCTTCTCCAACACAGGCTCGCCGCAATGCACGCACTCGCCGTACTCGCCCGCTTCGATCCGCACCAGAGCCTCGTCAATCAGTTCGAGCATCCGCCGATCATTATTCGACATGGAAAATAATAGCTCTTTGGTATAAGCGTTGGCAGCCATGTCTGCCGGGTCTTGCGTCGCTTCGGAATCGCGCTCGCGGCTGTACATCTCGGCTTCCATGACCTGTCCGACAAGTCCCTCGCGGCGACCGAGCAGCCGGTCTCTGTATGTTTTCACTTTCCTCTTATCCATTTTCGCGTCAACCTCCGGTTCTTAAAAGCGAAACTCAGGACTCAGGATTCAGAAGTCAGAATGAAAGGCAAGCTGTCTTTACTTCTGAGTCCTGAGTTCTGAATCCTGTGTCCTTCATTTCTGATACGGCAGCCCATGTATGATCGTGTAAGCTCGGTAGAGCTGTTCGACCAGCAGGACGCGCGCCATCTCGTGCGTCAAGGTGAGGCGCGATAAAGACCAATGCAGGTCTGCACGCGCCGCGACCAACGGGGAAACTCCGTCCGGGCCGCCGATAACGAACGCGACCTCTTTCGTCCCGCCGTTCTGCCACTTTTCAATTTCAGCCGCGACTTGCGGCGAACTCCACTCGCGCCCCTCCACATCGAGCAGAACCACCAGAGCATCAGAATGAAGCGCGCCTATGATGCTTTTACTTTCCACTTCGATGCCTGTGCGCCCGCCGCGACCCGCGCCCTCGCGCAACTCCGCAATCTCATAACGCACAAAGCGTCCGAGCCGCTTCAAATATTCGTCAACCAGAGCGCGCAGGCGCGCGTCGCGGGTCTTGCCAATCCAGATGAAGCGGAAACGCATCTCACTATCGAATGAAAGACGAAGGATGCGGGATGAAAGTTACAGTGCTTCTCAAACCCGTTTATTTTTCCGCCCTCATCCATCATCCCTCATCGCTTTCCCGTACCGCGCCAGCTTCTCGTAAAGATTCTTGCGGCTGATGCCGAGCAGGCGCGCGGCCTCTGACTTGTTGCCCTTCGCCGCCGCGAGCGTCTCCATAATATAATCGGCTTCAAGCTCCGCGAGCGTCCGACGACGCACCCGCCGACTCCCAAGCGCGACCGCCGCGTGCAGGCTGTCGGGCAAATCCTGTGTCTCAATCCGTTCGCCCGCAGAGACGATCACGGCGCGCTCGATGGTGTTCGCCAGTTCGCGCACGTTGCCCGGAAACTCATACGACTCAAACGCGACGCGCGCCTCTGCTGAAATCCCGCTCAGCTTGCGTCCATGCTTCGTCGCATACTGTTTCAAAAATCTCTGCGCCAGAGGCATCACGTCTGCTTGCCGCTCACGAAGTGGCGGCAGACGCAGGCGGACGACGTTCAAGCGATAAAAGAGGTCTTCACGAAAGCCGCGCCGCCTGACAGCTTCTTCCAGATCGACATTCGTGAGCGCGATGAGCCGCGCGTCAACTTTAATCGTCCGCCGTCCGCCCAGACGCTCAAACTCGCGTCGCTCAATCACGCGAAGGAGCTTGGCCTGCGCGTCCGTCGTCAGATGCGCGATTTCATCGAGCAGGAGCGTCCCCCTGTGCGCCGCTTCAAAGCGTCCGGGCTTGGCTTCGGTCGCGCCCGTAAAAGCCCCGCGCTCGTAGCCGAACAGCTCCGCTTCTATCAGCTCGCTCGGCAAAGCCGCGCAATCAATCTTGATTAGCTCCGCGCCCGCGCGCGTTGAGCGTCCATGAATAAAGAGCGCGAGCGCGTCTTTGCCCGTCCCCGATTCTCCGGTGATAAGCACGTTGGCGTCCGTCGCGGCGACGCGCTCTGCGAGGCGCACGGCCTCACGCATCGCCTCTGACTCGGCCACCAGCTCAATCACGATTCTTCTTCTGTTCTCAAAGAGCTTGCGGCTATCTCGTCCGGGAGAGCCACGTTCACAGCATCGCGCCACAGTCTTTCCAAATCATAAAACTGCCGCGCCTTGTTATCGAAAACATGCACGATGAAATCGCCGTAATCCACCAAGACCCACTCGGCAGAGCGGTAGCCTTCGACGCGCAGAGCGCGCGTGCCCTGCTTTTTCAAACGCTCGACGATCTCATCGGCGATGGCCTGCACCTGTCGCGCGTTCGCGCCGCTCGTAATCAAAAAATAGTCTGTGAAGCTGGCGATGGCGCGCAGGTCGAGCACGACCAGATCGAGCGCCTTCTTATCGCTCGCCGCATTGAGAGCCGCGATGATGCGCTCGTCCAGTGGCTCAGCCTGAACAGCTTCCGTCTCATCCGTCTTCTTCTCACGCGCGAGCGTCGCGGGCGTTTCAGGATGAAGCGATTTTTCTTTAACCGTTGGATTCTGTTTCATAAATCTTTTCTATAGAGCTTGTACTTTTCGATGTAATCAGCCACCGCCTCCGGCACCAGCGAGAGCCAAATCTGATTTCCCTCGCCGATGCTTTTTCTAATCTCAGTCGCCGAGACATTCATGTAAACCGCGTCGGTCACGTAAATTTTCGCGCCGCCGAGAGCGTCAACGCGCCTCGCAATCTCTGCCGGCTCAACGCCTCGCACATCCACGATTCTTTCGCGCACAGCCTCAGTCACATGCTCTGTGCCGAGTTCGTAGCCGGGACGCGCGACGATGATGTGATTCGTCATCGTGAGCACGCGTTCCCATTCGCGCCAAGTCGTAATCTCCGCCCAGGAGTCCGCGCCCATCACGAAGAAGAGCTGCGCCGCCTCGTCCGCTTCCGCTTGCAGTCGCGCGAGCGTTTCAAACGTGTAAGGCCGCTCCGGCGCGTCCATCTCGATGGAAGAGATGCGCAGAGCGTCTTCACTTTGCGTCGCCAGCGCGAGCATCGCGTAACGATGAAGCGGAGGCGTGACCGCCGCAGAGCGTTTATGCGGCGCGAGGTGCGCCGGAATGAAAAGAACTTCGTCGAGCGCGAACAGCTCCAAGAGTTTTCGCGCGACCGACAGATGCCCGACGTGAACCGGATCGAATGTGCCGCCATAAAGCGCGATACGCTTTCGCCGTTGCATCTCTGTCAATCAAGAAACCGCGCTCATCTCATCATCATGATGATGACGAGCCGAAGCATTAATCTCATCCAGACTGCGCGCGACCGCGCTGACCAGCTCGCGCACGCCCTCTTTCGTGGCCGAAGAGATAGCATAAAAAGCTCTGCCGTCTTCAATAGCGCGTCGTCTCAAATTTTCCAATCGTTCAGGCTCGTCAAGCGCGTCCAATTTAGTGGCAACCACGATCTGCGTGCGCGCAGCGAGTTCCGGGTTGTAAGCCGCCAGCTCGCGGTTGATGGTTTCGTAATCGCTGACCGCATCACGCCCCGAAAAAGAGGAGACATCAACCAGATGAAGCAAGAGCTTGGTGCGCTCGACGTGTCGCAAGAAACGGTCACCGAGTCCCGCGCCCTCGTGCGCTCCTTCGATCAAGCCTGGAATATCTGCGACGACGAGCGTGCGATATTCGCCGAGGTCAACGACGCCGAGGTGCGGCTCAAGCGTCGTGAAAGGATAATCCGCGATCTTCGGTTTGGCGGCGGAGATGGTTGAGATGAGCGTGGATTTTCCGGCGTTCGGGAAACCGACGAGGCCGACATCTGCGAGCAGTTTTAACTCAAGCTGAAACTCGCGCTCTTCGCCCGGACTTCCTTCTTGGTGATAACGCGGCGCGCGATTGGTCGAAGTCGCAAAGTGCGCGTTGCCGAAACCGCCACGCCCGCCGCGAGCGGCGAGCCAACGGTCGCCGTCCACAGTGAAATCGTGAAGCAACTCGCCCGTCAACGCGTCGTAAATCTCAGTCCCGACGGGAACGCGCACGATCTTGTCCTCACCCTCGCGGCCTGAGCGATTAGAGCCTTCGCCGTGCCGCCCGCGATCAGCGATGTGCTCCGGGTTATAACGCAGGTGCAGCAGCGTGTTGAGCGATTCGTCCGAGACGACCCAGACATCGCCGCCGCGCCCGCCGTCGCCGCCCGAAGGCCCGCCGCGCGGCACAAATTTTTCGCGACGAAAGGCCGTCACGCCGTTGCCGCCGTGTCCCCCTTGTACGCGAATCTTAGTCCTATCAATAAACAAAAGTTTGTACTAAAGACCTAAATTAAAAAAATGAGAATGCGACGCCCGTCGCTTGTTTTTCTGGTGAGCGCGGGCGTCGCATTAAATGCAGTTGACAACTGCTCTCTTCCTTAAGCGGCAGCCGCTGGCGCCTCGACAGGCGCGGCGACTGTTTCTCCCGCCGGATAGACGCTGATGAATTTGCCTGAGCGGCCTTTGTCTTCAAACTTGACAACGCCGTCAATCAAAGCGAACAACGTGTCGTCTTTGCCGCGCCCGACGTTCTTGCCCGGCTTCCACTTCGTGCCGCGCTGTCGCGCCAAGATGTTCCCGCCCAGCACTCTTTCGCCGCCAAACTTTTTCAAGCCCAAACGCTGCGCGTTCGAATCACGACCGTTACGCGACGAGCCGACTCCCTTTTTGTGTGCCATTTCTTAACTCCAGTGATAAATGATGAGTGATAAGTGATGAGCAAGAACGAGTATTTAACTTGTCACCTGTCACTCGTCACTGTCTTTAACCGATAGAATCAATCTTCAATGTCGTGTAATCCTGACGATGCCCCTGCGTGCGCTTGTACTGCTTGCGACGCTTCTTTTTGAAGACGATGATCTTCTCGCCGCGCCCGTGATCCACGACCGTGGCGGAGACGCCCGCGCCCTCAACTATGGGCGCGCCGATCTTCGTCTCGTCGCCGCCCGCGATGATCAGCGTTTCAAGCTCGACCGTCTCGCCAGCGTGTTTGTCCATCAACGGCACGCGCACGGTCGCGCCCTCTTCGACGCGAAACTGTTTGCCGCCGGATTTAATTATTGCGTAAGCCATCTTCTCTCGTTACTCCCTTCGGCAGAAGCCAATACCTGCCATAGAAAAGTCGTTTATTATAAGTGCTTAAACCGGCAGCGTCAACGCGCGGTGAGGGCATTTTTGACCGCCCCCTTCGCTCCGTTGGCCGACAGAAACTCTTCCATGAATTTGGTCGAAAAATCGCCCGCGCGAAATCGCGGGTCGTCCATAATCTTCAAGTGCAACGGAATCGTCGTCTTGATGCCTTCGACGACCATCGCTTCGAGCGCGCGCTTCATGCGTCCGATTGCCAGTTCGCGCGTGCGCGCGTGGGTAATCAACTTGGCGATCATCGAATCGTAATAAGGCGGCACGACGTAGCCCGCGTAAGCAGCCGTGTCAACCCGCACGCCGGGGCCGCAGGGCAAGTTGAAAGCCGTAATTCGTCCGGGCGACGGCGTGAAAGTTTCAGGGTCTTCGGCGTTGATGCGACACTCGATAGAGTGTCCGACGATCATCAGATCATCCTGCGTGTAGCCAAGCGCCTCGCCTTCCGCGATTCTAATCTGATTGCGCACGATGTCCGCGAGCGTGACCATCTCCGTCACCGGATGCTCGACCTGTATGCGCGTGTTCATCTCCATGAAATAGAAGCTGCCGTCTTCATCGAGCAGGAACTCAAAAGTGCCCGCGCTCGAATAGCCGATTCGCTTGCATGCATTGACCGCAGCATCGCCCATCCGCTCGCGCAGCTCAGGCGTGAGCACGGGCGAAGGGGCTTCCTCCAAAAGCTTTTGATGACGACGCTGAATCGTGCATTCGCGCTCGCCGAGGTGGATGCATGCGCCGTACTCGTCGGCCAAAACCTGAATCTCTATGTGGCGCGGGCGTTCGATGTAACGCTCGATGTAAACATCGCCGTTCCTGAAAGCCGCAGCCGCCTCGGTCGAAGCGGTTTCGAGCGCGGAGCCAAGCTCCTCTTCCTTGCGGACGATACGCATGCCGCGACCGCCGCCGCCCGCCGCCGCTTTGACGATGACGGGAAAGCCTATCTCGCGCGCAAGCTTGAGAGCTTCCTCTTCTGTCTCAAGCGGTTCGGGGCTGCCGGGCAGAATGGGCACGCCCGCTTCCTGCATCGCGCGACGCGCCTCGACCTTGTCGCCCATCATGCTTATCACGTTCGGGCGCGGCCCGATGAATTTGATATTGCATGCCTCGCAAATTTCCGCGAAGTAAGACGACTCGGCGAGAAAGCCGTAGCCGGGATGAATCGCATCCACGTTGGCGATTTCCG
Source organism: Pyrinomonadaceae bacterium (assembly GCA_036403295.1). Taxonomy (GTDB): domain Bacteria; phylum Acidobacteriota; class Blastocatellia; order Pyrinomonadales; family Pyrinomonadaceae; genus JACMLC01. The sequence goes on along the minus strand of DASWRG010000009.1, from coordinate 20,192 downwards.
CCGCACTGATGACCGCCGGAATATTCAAATAACTCTGCGCCGACGGCGCCGGACCGATACAGATCGCCTCGTCCGCAAAGCGCACGTGCAAGGAGTCGCGGTCGGCCTCGCTGTAAACGGCCACCGTCTTGATGTCCATCTCTTTGCACGTCCAGATAATCCGGCACGCGATCTCGCTGCGATTGGCAATCAGAATTTTTTTAAACTTACTCATAAGTTCAAAGTTCAAAGTTCAAAGTTCAAGGTTCGGTCGACTTTGAACCTTGAACTTTAAACCTTGAACTATACTTTAACCCCAAACAACGGCTGCCCGTATTCGACCGGCTGCCCGTTCTCGACGTAAATCTTGGCGACGACGCCGCCCACATCGGACTCTATCTCGTTCATGAGCTTCATGGCTTCGATGATACACAGGACTTGGCCGTCGCGAACCTGGCTGCCGATTTGCACGAAAGGCTCTGCGTTGGGCGAAGGCGCGCGATAGATTGTGCCGACAATGGGAGCAGTAACGATATGTATCTCTTCGTGCTCAGCCGGAGTGGCGGCGTTGGCCGATTCCGCCTGCGTCTCAGCAGGAGCGGCAGTCGTTGCCGTCTGCATCGCGGCTTTGCTCGTCGCGGACGTTTGCGCGGAAGCAGTATCCGCGATGTGCGCGGCGGGCGGCGCGGAAACAATCTGCGGCGCAAGCTCGCGGCGCAGGCGAACGCGCACGTCCTTATTCTCAAGCTCGAAATCGGTGAAGCCGTATTCCGAGATTAGCTCGACCAACTCGCGCAGCTCTTCCATGTTAAGCGATTGCTCGGAAGAGCGATGCTGCGGCTGGCCGCCGTGACGGCGGCGTCCACGACTGCGCTCGCGTCCTTCACGTCCTTCACGCGCCGTCCGCTCAGGCTGCCTATTGTTCTTGGCCTGCTCGCTCTCGTCGCTGCTCGCGTTTGGTTGTGGTGTGTCCTGATCGCTCATGATGTTTTTGCGCTCCGGGCGGGCTGCCTCGAACTTCTCTGCTCAAGCCCGTTTCTTTTTTTGCCGGACAAAGCGAAGAGCCTCATACCGCACGGGGGCTTACAAAGCGTGCCGACGGTAAATTGAGGCTCTCAGGTCGGCTCTTGCGCGTGCGCCCGGTCAACCCGGCTTCCCGGTCTCAAGAGAGCTGCGCGCGCCGCTCGATATAGGCTGTCGGCTTTACTCCTTCGTGTCTTGCTCTTCGGCAGTCTGCTCGGTCTTCTTCTCGCGGCGACCGCCCTTCGGCTTATTGTCTTCCAGCTGCTCGTCGGTCGGCTCAACGCCACTGCCGCGCGCCTCCGTCGTCTCTTCCTTCTCGTAAGTCTTATCAGCCTTGTCGCGTCCCGCGCGGCGACCGCCCGCCGCCGCCTTCGACTCGCTCGCTTTGGTCGTTTTCTTCTTGCCGGACGTGCCGGATTTGGCGCGCTTCTTGGCGTTCTCAACCGCCAGACGCTCTTTCGGATTATCAACCAACTCGATAATCGCCAGCTCCGCGTTATCGCCTTCGCGCCGACCGAGCTTGATGATGCGCGTGTAGCCGCCCGGACGATCTTTGAAACGCTCGCCCAGTTCGTCAAAGAGACGCTTCAAAGCCGCGACGCCTGCCGTGCGCGGGGCGCGAAGCTGTCCGCGCCGCCCGGTTGAAGCGGCCTGCTGGCGGTTGCCAGCGTGAAAGAAGGTCGCGGCCTGACGACGCAGGTGTACGGCCTGCACGGCGGTGTTGTCGCCTTCGAGAGTTTGCGCGCGGCGCGAAAGCGTGATGGCGCGCTCGATGAACGGGCGCAGCTCTTTCGCCTTCGGCAGAGTGGTAATGATGCGCTCGTCCTGCGCGTTGATTAATGAAGTCGCCAGGTTGCGCAGCATAGACATGCGGTGCTCCGTCGTGCGCCCTAATTTGCGATGTGCCTTTAGGTGTCTCATAACTTTTTAAGTGATGAGTGACGAGTGATGAGTGATGAGAAACAAGCTCTTGCTCATCACTCATCACTCAACACTCATCACTGCTCTGTTACTCTTCGTCGTCAGTGTCGTCGTAATCGCTGAGGTCGCCGTCGCGCCCGCCCGTGCCGGGAATCGGATTGCCCTGTTCGTCAAACTCCATCCCGAAATCCAAGCCCATGCTGTTCAGGATGTCTTTGATTTCATTCAAAGACTTCTTGCCGAAGTTTTTGGTCGCCAGCATCTCGCGCTCGCTGCGCTGAACCAGATCGCGGATCGTGCGAATGTCCGCGTTCTTCAAGCAGTTGTAAGAGCGAACCGACAGCTCAAGCTCGTCCACGCTCTTGTCGAGCACGTCATTGCGCGGCAACGGCGGTCGCTCCATATTAGCGTAAGCGAAATCATCGGTGTCCTCTTCAAAATTGATGAAGATGGACATGTGATCCTTAATCAGCTTGGCGGCGAGGCCGATGGCGTCGTCGGGTTTGACCGAGCCGTCCGTCCAGACCTCAATCGTCAGCTTGTCAAACTCGGTGTTCTGTCCGAGACGCGCGGCTTCAACTGTGTAGTTGACCTTCTTGACGGGCGTATGCACCGAATCAATCGGGATGTAGCCCAAAGAGAGGTCTTCGTCGAAATTGCGGTCGGCGGAAACGTAGCCGCGCCCGCGCTTCAAGCGCATCTCGATATTCAGAGAGCCGCCGTCGCTGACGGTGGCGATGTGGACATTCGGGTCTAAGACTTCCACGTCGGCATCGGCTTCGATGTCGCCGGAGAGGACTTCGCCCGCGCCCTCTTTGTTGATGGTCAGGGTTTTCGGCTCAGTGCCGTGAAGCTTGAAAGGCACTTGCTTCAAATTCAGAATCACGTCGGTCGCGTCCTCGACCACACCGTTGATGGAAGAGAACTCGTGCTCGACGCCTTCGATTTTGACAGCCGTGATGGCCGCACCCTCAATCGAAGAGAGCAGGGCGCGACGCAAGGAATTGCCCATCGTCGTGCCGAAGCCGCGCTCGAATGGTTGCGCCGAAAAACGACCGTAGCGCTCGGTCATCGTCTCTGTGTCAGCCGCGAGACGACGCGGCATCTGAAACCCAGTCCAGAGATTATTTTGATCCATAGACATAATTTTTTATTCCGAGAAGTAAACCAGTAAAAAACTTTTGCATCCCGTGCGGCGCGAGCTTTCAAAGCTTCGCCGCGCGGGATGCTCTCTTCGATTACTTGCTATAAAGCTCGACGATCAGTTGCTCGTTGATCGAACGGTCAACATCGGCGCGCGTCGGCAACGTAGCGATACGCGCGCTCATCTCGGCTCCGTCAGCCGGAGAAATCCACACGGGTCGACCGCGACCGGCAGCCGTCTGCCACGCGCCTTCGACGTGCGGGTTCTTGCGGCTCGCTTCCTTGATCGAGATGACATCGCCGACCTTCACCTGGAAAGAAGGGATGTCAACCTTACGTCCGTTGACTTCGATGTGTCCGTGATTGACGAGCTGACGCGCCTGACGACGCGAGGTGGAAAAGCCCGCGCGATAGACCGCGTTATCCAGACGACGCTCAAGCAAGAACAGGAGGTTCTCGCCCGTGATGCCCTTCTGGCGCGCGGCCTTTTCAAAGTAGTTGCGAAACTGACCTTCGAGGATAAAGTAGATTCGTTTGACTTTCTGCTTTTCGCGCAATTGCTGACCGTAACCGACGAGCGCCTTGCCGCGCCGCATCGAATTGCCGTGTTGACCGGGCGGCTGCGTGCCGCGCTTCTCAATCGGACAAGAGGGCTTGTAACAACGGTCGCCCTTGAGGAAAAGTTTTGCGCCTTCGCGGCGGCACAAACGGCACACCGCATCTCTATACCTAGCCACTTCTTTTTACGCCTCCAGTCTATTCGCTAGACGGAAAAGTTTACAGGCAACGCCGTTTCAAACAGCTTGCCCTTCATCCTTTAGGTTGATAAAACAGTTTTCAGTAATCAGTTTTCAGCTTTCAGTAAAAGCAACTCGGCTTCCTGCTGAAAACTGAAAACTGTAAACTGACATTAAACTCTGCGCCGCTTCGGCGGACGACATCCGTTGTGCGGAATCGGCGTCGTGTCGCGAATCACAGTGACGCGGATGCCCGCGTTGTTGATCGCGCGAATCGCGGACTCGCGCCCGCCGCCCGGCCCTTTGACGCGCACTTCGCACTGCTGCATCCCCGCGTCTTTGGCTTTGTTCGCGGCCTCGTATGCGGCCTGCTGCGCGGCGAACGGAGTGCCTTTGCGCGAGCCGCGAAAGCCGCGCGCGCCCGAAGAGGACTGCGCGATCAGGTTGCCTTCCAGGTCCGTGATCGAGATCAGCGTGTTATTGAACGACGCCGCGATGTACGCGATTCCGACCGGAATGTTTTTCTTCTCTTTCTTACGAAAGACCTTCTTTTTACCGCCTGTTGCTTTTGCCATATCTCAGTTTTCAGTTTTTAGTTTTCAGTTCTCAGACGATAGCTTTCAACCTCTTGCTGAAAACTAAAAACTGAAAACTGTAATCTGTCGTTACTTCTTGCCCGGCGCTTTCTTCTTGGCGATGGTTGCGCGGCGCGGGCCTTTGCGGGTGCGCGCGTTGGTGTGCGTGCGCTGTCCGCGAACCGGAAGCCCGCGACGATGACGCAAGCCCCTGTACGCGCCGATGTCCATCAAGCGTTTGATGTCCATCTGAATGCGCTTGCGCAGGTCGCCCTCGATCTCGCCCTGCGTGTCGAGGATGGAGCGGATGCGTCCCAACTCGTCCTCGCTCAAATCCCTGACGCGGGTATCGAGATTGACCTTTGCTTCCTTTAAAATCGAAGTCGCGCGCGAACGCCCGATGCCGTAGATATATGTGAGACCGATCTGTGCGCGCTTATTGGGCGGTAGATCAACTCCTGCCACACGAGCCATATGCTTTCTCTCTTCTCCAACTCCAAAAAATTTGAGATTGAACGTCTCAAATTTGAAATTAATTTACCCCTGACGCTGTTTATGCTTCGGGTTGGTGCAGATCACCCTGACCACGCCCTTGCGGTGGATGACCTTGCAGTTATCGCACATCTTTTTGACTGAAGCCCGTACTTTCATAACCTAATAGCCCTCGCCCCTTTGTGCAGCCGAACTTTTTCGGCGGCGGCTTTACTTGTAACGATAAGTGATGCGTCCGCGATTCAGATCGTAAGGCGAAAGCTCGACGAGCACGCGGTCGCCCGGAAGAATTCGTATAAAGTGTTTGCGCATCTTGCCCGAAATATGCGCGAGCACCTGGTGCTGGTTATCTTCCAGCTCAACGCGAAACATAGCATTCGGCAAAGTCTCCAAGACCTTTGCCATGACTTCAATCGCTTCTTCCTTCGCCATATACCTCTAAAGCGTGAATTTGCCTCCACTGACAAACTGCGTATGATACCACGCGGCATCCGGTTTGCCAAGCTGAGGGGGCAGTCGCCTTGAGCGGTCGGCTCGCTCCGTTTTCTTGCGATATTTGACCGGAAAACCCGCGCGCAGGGTCAGACGCCTGCGGCCTGTAACTGCTCTTCCGGCGCGACTTTGGCGGGCACGCGCGTCAAAACTTCCGGCCCTTCTTCCGTAATCGCAATCGTGTGTTCGCAGTGCGCGCTCGGCTTGCCGTCGAGCGTCACGACAGTCCAGCCGTCGGCCAAGACTTTCGTGTGATGCGTTCCCAGGTTAATCATCGGCTCGACGGCGAAGACGTAGCCGTTCTTGATCTTCGCGCCTTTGCCCGGCTTGCCGTAATTGGGAATCTGCGGGTCTTCGTGCATCCGTCGCCCGATGCCGTGCCCGACGTAATCGCGGACGATTGAATAGCCGTGCCTCTCAGCATGCTCCTGCACAGCCCACCCGATGTCGCCCAAATGTTTTCCGGCGCGGCACTGCTCAATCGCGCGCTCAAGACATTCGTCCGCGACGCGAATCATTTGAAACAGCTCGTCGCTGACTCTGCCGACGGGAATCGTCGTCGCCGTGTCGCCGACAAAGCCTTCGAGCGTCGCTCCCAAGTCCATCGAAAAAATATCGCCTTCCTTCAACTCGTAATTGGAAGGAAAGCCATGCACGACCTGTTCGTTGACGGACGCGCAAATCGAATACGGAAAGCCGTTGTAGCCCTTGAAGGTCGGCAGCGCGCCCGCGTCGCGGATCAGCTTCTCAGCCATCCGGTCAAGCTCGATGGTGGTGATGCCCGGCTCGACCCGACCGCGCAGCTCTTCCCGCACCAATCCGATGAGGCGACCCGCCGCCCGCATCTTCTCTAGCTCTCTTCTGGACTTTCCGATAATCATTTCAACAAGTGATAAGTGACGAGTGATAAGTGATGAGATAAGAGCAATGCTTTTTCTTATTACACATCACTTATCACTCATCACGATTTTCTCAATCTCCGCATAAATCGCTTCGGTGTCGCGCGTGCCGTCAACGCGGTGAAGGCGATTCGATGCCTGATAATAATCGAGGAGCGGGCGCGTCTGTTTCTCGTAAGTTTCAAGGCGCACGCGTGCCTTTTCAGGCGTATCGTCGGAGCGATGTTCGAGTTGCGTGTCCGGGTGCAGGTCGCAGACGTTATCATTCTTCGGCGGCTTGAAGTAAACGTTGTAAATCTCTTTGCAGACCGGACAATTCCGGCGACCCGTCATGCGCTTTTCCAAAAGCTCGAAGGGCACGTCAACGACAATCGTCAGAATCTTCTTGCCCTGCTGCGCCGCCAATTGCTCAAGCATCGCGGCCTGAGCCGTCGTGCGCGGGAAACCGTCCAGGATGTAACCGTTCCGGCAATCGTCTTGGCTGGTGCGCTCCTCCACGACGCGAATCGTCAAATCGTCCGGAACGAGCTTTCCGGAATTCATGATGGCGCGCACTTCTCCGGCGAGTGGCGTCTGCGCGTCCTTCATCGCGCGAAACATGTCGCCGGTAGAAATCTGCGGCAGGCCGTGACGCTCCTGCAAGAGCCGCGCCTGCGTTCCCTTGCCCGCGCCCGGCGCGCCCATTAAGACGATGATCTTCGACATAACAGTGACGAGTGACAAGTGACGAGTGACAAGCAAGAACAAGTTTTATCTTGTCACTTGTCACCCATCACTTGTCACTGCTTTTAAGCTCTTCGTCCACGCAGGCGACTGCCTGAGCCGAGGAAGCCTTCGTAGTTGCGCATGACGAGCTGCGCTTCGATCTGCGAGACGGTGTCCATGGCGACGCCGACCAGAATCAGGAGGCTCGTGCCGCCGAAATAGAATTGATAACCCATGCCCGTCGGAATCCACGTTAAGCCCGGCGTGCTCGACACGAAGGCGTCAATCGTCGGCCCGATGAAAGGCAGGCGCGCGACCTTGAAGCCGGAGAGCATGAACTGCGGGATAAACGCGACGAGCGCGAGATAGATTGCGCCGACGGTCGTCAGGCGAGTCATAATCGTGTTCAAAAATTCGGCGGTCGCGCGTCCCGGCCTGATGCCCGGCATGAAGCCGCCGTGCTTGCGCAGGTTATCCGCCACCTCTTCCACATTAAAAACGATTGAGATGTAGAAGAAGGTGAAGATGATAATCAGCGAGAGAAAGATTAGCTCGTAGTACGGGTCGCCGCCGTGAAAGACGCTGAAGAAGCTGTAAACCTTAGCCCACAACGAATCGGGATTAGCTTTGTCGGGCGGAAAAGCGGAAAAGAGCGTTTGCGGCATCGCCAGCACGCTCGAAGCGAAGATGACCGGAATCACGCCGCCCATGTTGACTTTGAGCGGCATCGTCGTCTGCTGTCCTCCGACCACCTGACGCCCGACGTGTCTTTTGGCGTAACTGACGGCGATCTTGCGTCGTCCCGATTCGACGAAGACGATGAAAGCGATGAGACCGATGAGGGCTGCGACGAGGGCGATGACGCCGATGGTTTGCATCGCGTCGCCGCCGCGCACACGGTCAAAGACCTGTATCACGCCGCGCGGCAAGCCGATGACGATGCCTGAGAAAATCAGGAGCGAGATGCCGTTGCCGATGCCGCGCTCGGTAATCTGTTCGCCGAGCCACATCACGAAGATCGTGCCCGTCGTCAAGGTCAGCATGGTCGTCAGCAGAAAGCCCCAGCCGGGCGCGCCGACCTGATTGACCTGCAACCAGTGCGATACGAAAAAGGTCTGCACCAATGCCAGCCCGACTGTCAGATAACGCGTCCACTGGTTAATCTTCTGCCGCCCCATCTCGCCCTCTTCCTGCAATTTCTTGAGCTGCGGCGAGACGACGGTCATCAGTTGCAGAATAATCGAGGCCGTGATGTAGGGCGTGACGCCGAGCGCGAAGACCGAGATGGTGCGGAAGTTGCCGCCCGAAAAGAGGTCGAGCACGCCGAGCAGAGTTCCGCTCACTTCGCCCCAGACGCGTTCCAGTTGCGCGTGGTCAATGCCGGGCGCGCCGACGTGTGCGCCAAAGCGGTAGACGATCAACAGGCCGAGCGTAAACAGAATCCGCCTGCGCAGGTCTGGAACCTGAAACATGTTGCGAACTGCGGCGAAGAACTTTTCCATACCAGTACCTTTTCTGAGAAGCGCGTCAAATTATTTTTCAAAAAATTCGGAAGCGTAAGTATGCCGCAAGCAGCAGGCAGAAGGCAAAAGAGCAGAAGGCAGTCGGAGCGAAAAAGCAGGAGACTTCAAACTCACTGCACTCTTACGCCCGGCTGCCTTAGACTTTCAAAGCTATTCTGCGGCTTTGGCCGGATACTTATCAATCTGCGTGACGGAGCCGCCCGCGCGCTCGATCTTTTCCCGCGCGCTCTTGGTGAAGCGATGAGCCGAGACGGTCAGGGCTTTGGAAATCTCGCCCGTGCCGAGGACGACGACATCGCGCTTGGCCTTCTTAATCAGCCCGCGATCATGCAGGAGTTCGGGCGTCACCTCTTCGCCCGCGTTGAAGCTGCGCTCCAAAGCGGCGAGGCTCACCTCGATCCATTCCTTCTTGAAAATATTGGTGAAGCCGCGTTTGGGCAGGCGACGATGCAAGGGCATCTGTCCGCCCTCGAAACCGATCTTGGCCGAGTAGCCCGAACGCGATTTCTGCCCCTTCTCGCCGCGCCCGGCAGTCTTGCCCAGACCTGAGCCGGGGCCGCGCCCGACGCGTTTCTTCTTATGAGTCGCGCCCTTCGGGGCACGTAAATTATTAAGACCGATAGCCATGATGTACTCCATCAGAGATTTGAGATTTGAAAGCTCAGATTTGAGCTGAGAGCCTCTCTCATTCCAAATCTCAAATCGCAAATATCTTTATTCGATAATCCGTATTAGGTGCGGGACTTTGGCGACGAATCCGCGCGTCGCCTCACTGTCAGGCCGCTCGACAATCTGATTGAGCTTCGTGAAACCGAGGCTTTTGACAATCTGTTTGTGCGTTTCGGGAGTGGAGATGGAGCTACGGTAATACTGAATCTTTATCACCGCGCCATCGCCAGCCTGCGACTCATCCTGCTTCTTCTGCTTTGCCATAAAAACCTCTGGTTAAGTTCAAGGTTCAAAGTTTAAGGTTCAAGGTCTGACTTTGAACTTTGAACCCGATTAAAGCTCTTCCACCTGCTTGCCGCGCAGGCGCGCGAGTTCCATCGGGTCTTTCATCTTGAGCAGACCGTCGAAGGTCGCGCGCACGACGTTGTGCGGGTTGTTCGAGCCGAGCACTTTCGTTCTCACGTCATGCACGCCCGCCGCCTGCATGATGGCGCGCACCGCGCCGCCCGCGATGACGCCCGTGCCTTCGGAAGCAGGCTTCATCAAGACGCGTCCCGCGCCGTACTTGCCGATCAGTTGATGCGGCAGCGTGTTGTTGATGAGCGGGACGCGAATCAGATTCTTCTTGGCCGCCTCGACGCCCTTCTTGATGGCGAGCGGAACTTCGCGCGCTTTGCCCGTGCCGAAGCCGACGTGGCCTGACTCGTCTCCGACGACGACCAGCGCGGCGAACGACAGATTCTTACCGCCCTTGACGACTTTGGTCACGCGGTTGATGGAGATGACCTGATCTTTGAGGTCAAGCCCCTGTGCCAGTATACGATGCTTGGGTTGTCTCATTTACTCTTCACCGTTGCCTTCATGTGCCGCCGCCGGATCAGCCTGTGCGCCAACAGCCGCCTCATCTTTGTTCAATCCAGCCTCGCGCGCAGCATCCGTCAGAGCCTTGACGCGACCGTGATACAGGTAGCCGCCGCGATCAAAGACGACGCTCTCAATGCCTGCGGCCCGCGCGCGCTCGGCGATGGTGCGACCGACGCGCTGTGCCGCCTCGACGTTGCCGCCCGTCGCGCCATGCAAGTCCTTCTCAGTCGTCGAAGCCGAGGCGATGGTGCGCCCCTGCTCGTCGTCTATGAGCTGTGCGTAAATATGATTCAGACTGCGGTAGATGGCGAGGCGCGGACGCTCCGTCGTCCCCCTGACCTTGCGACGGATGCGCCTATGCACAGCCATTCTGACCGCTGCTCTATCTCTGTTTGCCATAATTAGTTCTCAGTTTTCAGTTTTTAGTTTTCAGTTCGTCAGGTTTTCAGCAGGCTATCGCTTTTACTGAAAACTAAAAACTGAAAACTAAAAACTATTTGCCAGTCTTTCCCGGTTTCAACTTAATCGGCACGTCGGCGTAACGCACGCCCTTGCCTTTGTAGGCGTCGGGCTTGCGCAGCTTGTGCATTTCGGCTGCGACCTGTCCGAGCTTCTGCTTGTCTATGCCCGAGAGCGTGAGCGTCGTTTGATACTGCTGAATGCTCGCCTTTGTAGGCATGCGCTCGGCTTTAGCTTCGACGCCTTCCGGCAGCGGGAAATCAATTTGATGCGAGTAGCCGAGCGAGAAGACGATGCGTTTCCCTTGCACGTCGGCCTTGTAGCCGACGCCGACGACATCCATCTGCTGCGTGAAGCCTTCGGTCACGCCGACAATCGCGTTGTTGGCGAGTGCGCGCGCGAGGCCATGCTTGGCGGCCAGTTCATCCGAAGCACGCTCGGCCTGCAACTGGTCGCCATCGAGCTTGAAGCTGATGCCTTCCGGCACAGGCGAAGTCAAAGTCCCCTTCGGGCCTTTCACCTGCAACTCACGCTCGCCGACCGTGACGGTCACGTTACCCGGAACCGTAATAACTTTCTTTCCAATGCGAGACATATTCTTAACCTTCGGTTAAGGAACTCAGAACTCAGGACTCGGGAGTCAGGAGAAATGCTTTTCGGCTATTCATTCTGAGTTCCGGGTTCTGAGTCCTGACTCCTAATAAATTTGCGCTAACACTTCGCCGCCGATGTTTTCGCGGCGCGCGGTTTTGCCGCTCATCAGGCCGCGCGAAGTCGAAACGATGTTGACGCCGTAGCCGCCCAAGACCTTCGGAATCTCGGTCGCGCCTATGTAGACGCGGCGACCGGGACGCGACACTCTTTCCAGATGCGTGATCGAGGAAGTGCCGCGCGCGTCATAGCGCAGGAAGATACGAATCGTGCGCTTGACGCCCTCGCCCTTCGTGACGAAGTTGTTGATATAGCCCTCTTCCTTGAGGATGCGGGCGATCTCCAGTTTCAATTTCGAGGCCGGAATATCCACGCGCGAGTGCTTCGCAGAGATAGCGTTGCGGATGCGCGTCAGCATATCGGCAATAGGATCAGTCATGCTTTACTCCAAAACAGTTTTTAGTTTTCAGTTTTCAGTTTTCAGAACTTAGCTCTCAGGTTTTAACTGAAAACTAAAAACTGAAAACTAAGAACTACCAACTCGATTTCACGACGCCGGGAATTTGTCCCTGCAACGCCAGTTCGCGGAAGCAGATGCGGCACAAGTTGAACTTGCGCAAGTAGGCGCGCGGCCTGCCGCAACGCTTGCAACGCGTGTACGCGCGCACGGAAAATTTCGGCTTTCGGTTTGCTTTCGCAATCAGTGATTTCTTTGCCATGAATCTCTCTTCAATATCTGAGATTTCAAATCTCAAATCTCAAATGTTTATTGTCTGAACGGCATGCCCAAACCCTTTAAGAGCGAGCGAGCCTGTTCGTCATTGCGCGCGGTGGTGACAATCGAGATGTTCATGCCGCGCGTCTTGTCCACTTTGTTGAAATCAATTTCAGGAAAAATCAGTTGCTCGCGGATGCCGAGCGTGTAATTGCCGCGCCCGTCAAACGCTTTGGGCGAGACGCCGCGAAAATCGCGCACGCGCGGCAAAGCGATGGAGACGAGCCTGTCCAAGAACTCGTACATCCGGTCGCCGCGCAAGGTGACCATCACGCCAATCGGCATTCCCTGCCGCAGCTTGAACGAAGCGATGGATTTCTTCGCCTTCGTGATGACGGGCTTCTGTCCCGTAATCGCGCGCAGCTCGTCCGCCGCCGTGTCGAGAATCTTCGCGTTGGCGATGGCTTCGCCCATGCCCATGTTGATGACGATTTTTTCCAGACGCGGAATCGCCATCGGATTCTTGATGTCAAACTCTTTGGAGATCGCGGGGGCGATCTCGCCCTGATAACGCTCTTTTAATCTGACCGTTGCCATCTTCTCACTCTCACCTTTCGTCTGGGTCTCGCGCCTTTGAATCTCAAATTTGAAATCTCAGATTTGAGAGCGCAGAGCGCGTTTCCAGACTCTCTCTTGCCTGCCTGCTCCTGCTTTTACTTCTCGAAGCTCATCCCGCTCCGCGCTGCCACGCGAGCCTTCGAGCCGTCGCTTTCGACCTCGTAACGCACGCGCGTCGGCTTGCCCGATTGCGGGTCAATGAGCTGCACGTTCGAGATGTCAATCCAAGCCTCTTTATCAATAATGCCGCCGCCGCGATTGTTTGACGGGTTGGCTTTCTGATGTTTCTTAATCATGCCCGCGCCTTCGACCTTGACCTTGCCTTTGACGGGCGAGACTTCGAGGACGCGACCACGTTTGTCTTTGTCGCGCCCGGCGATGACGACCACCTGATCGCCCTTCCTGATGCGCGCGCGCTTAGTTCCCTTATTCACTGTTATATAACCTCCGGCGCTAGGGAGACGATTTTCATATAGTTCTTATCGCGCAACTCGCGCGCGACGGGGCCGAAGACGCGCGTCCCGATGGGCGTGCCGTCATCTTTGATGAGCACCGCCGCGTTCTGGTCAAAGCGAATGTACGTTCCGTCTTTGCGGCGCACCTCTTTGCGCGTGCGGACGATGACGGCGTTCTGCACCGTGCCCTTCTTAATCGTCCCGTCCGGCGAAGCCTCTTTGACCGTCACTTTAATGCGGTCGCCGAGCGACGCAATTTTCCCCGTCGAGCCGCCAATCGGCATAATCATCTCGACGCGACGCGCTCCCGAATTGTCCGCCACGTCCAAAGACGTTTGCATCTGAATCATTGTTCACTCACTCCGTTCGCAGCTCTTAGTTTTCAGCTTTCAGTTTTCAGAAAAAGCTCTCCGCCGTTTTCTGAAAACTAAAAACTGAAAACTATTTCTCAGCCTTTTGCACAATCTCGACGACGCGCCAACGCTTGCGCGCCGAGAGGGGGCGCGTCTCGACGATACGCACTTTGTCGCCGACGGTCGCGCCCGTTTCGTCATGCGCCATGAACTTCGAGGTTCGGCGCACGTAGCGGCGATACTTCGGATGCTTGACGAGCCGGTCAACTCTGACCACGACCGTCTTCTGCATCTTGTCAGAGGCGACGATGCCGACTTTTTGAGAACGCTTGCCGCGCTTACCGGCTTCGGTCGCTGAAGCGTTGCCCGCCTGCGAATCCACGCCCGGCGCGACTTCATGCGCCAACGTCTCGCCCGCCTTCGTCTCTTCGACCGCCGCAGCCTCTTCCGCCGCCGGTCTCAAATCTTCCTGATTCTCTTCTGCCATCTCTTTTCCTTCAGTGAATGGTAAATAGAAACTGCTTTTCTCTATTTACTATTTACCCGCCTCCGCCTGTTGCTCGCGCTGACGCCTGAGCGTGTTGATGCGCGCCAGAGATTTCTTCTCCGCGCGGATACGCCCGACCGCGTCAACTTCGCCGAGTGCCAGTTTGAAGTTCAGACGAAAGAGCGACTCTTTCAAACGCGCCGCCTCGCCCTGTAAATCTTCATCCGACAACTCGTGTAAACGATTTAATTCTTCGCGCCTCTTCATAACTTAAACAGCGCCTCCTTCCTGCTCACGGCGACTGACGAACCTGGTCTTAATCGGCAGCTTCTGCGCCGCCAGGCGCATAGCCTCGCGCGCCGTCGCTTCGTCCACGCCCTCGATCTCATACAGAATGCGCCCCGGCTTGACGACCGCGACCCAGTATTCGGGCGCGCCCTTGCCTTTGCCCATACGCGTTTCCGCAGGCTTCTTGGTAATCGGCTTGTCCGGGAACATGCGTATCCAGATTTTGCCGCCGCGTTTAATGTAACGCGTCATCGCGATACGCGCGGCCTCGATCTGGCGATCAGTAATCCACGCAGGCTCTAAAGTTTTAAGCCCGTACTCACCGAAGCTGATCTGGCTGCCGCGATTGGCGACGCCCGTCATGCGCCCCTTCATCTGCTTTCGGTGCTTAACTTTCTTCGGCATCAACATGATGACAACCCCAATAAACAGTTTTCAGTTAACAGTTTTCAGTTTATGGCTTTCAGTTTTCGGTTCTCGGCTTTTGCTGAAAACTAAAAACTGAAAACTGTTAACTGATTATGATCTATCTCCGCGCGGGCGACGGTCGCCACGATCTCCGCGTTCGCCGTCGCGGCCTTCACGCTCGCGTCGCGTGCGCGGGCGGCGTTCGCCGCGATCACCGCCGCGCGGCTCGTTAATCGGATCGGTTCCCGTGCCGCGAGCCATCGCCGCCTTCGGGTCTAAAATCTCGCCGCGATAAATCCAGACCTTGACGCCGATGACGCCGAAGGTCGTGTGCGCTTCGGCGAGGCCGTAGTCCACGTCAGCGCGCAAAGTATGAAGCGGAAGCTGTCCCTGCAAGTGCCATTCGCTGCGCGCGATTTCCGCGCCGTTCAGACGACCGGAGACTTTGACCTTGATGCCCTGCGCGCCGAACCTCAGAGACTCTTCGACCGCCTTTCGCATCGCGCGGCGAAAGGCTATGCGCTTCTCCAATTGCGCGGCGATCTTCTCGGCCTGCAATTGCGCGTTCAATTCGGGCTTGTGAATCTCCTGAATCGAGACGAGGACTTCGCGTCCGGTCTTGGAAGAGAGATCGCCCTTGAGCTTGTCAATCTCCGCGCCTTTGCGCCCGATGATGATGCCGGGGCGAGAGGTGTAGATGATGATCTTCAAGCGATTGGCGGCGCGCTCGATGTCCACGTGCGAGACGCCCGCGCCCGCGAAGCGATTCTTCAAATCACGCTTCAGCTTCAAATCTTCGAGGAGGTACTCGCCGAACTGCTTTTTGGCGAACCAGTGCGAGTGCCAATCCTTGTTGTAGCCGAGGCGGAAGCCGTATGGATGAACTTTCTGACCCACTCTCTTCTTCTCCGTTTCGAGTTCCTGTGATTTGAAATCTCAAATTTGAAATCTCAAATCAAACATTTATTCTGCGCTCCCGGTTTCAGTAGCAGCCGCGTCGCCGGTGGTGTCCGCCGCCGGAGTTTCGCTCTCTTTGCTTTCGGCCTTCGGCGTGGCGCGTCTTGCGCGCGGGGCTGATGCCGCTCCGCCGCGTTTGCGGCTCTTGCTTTCGGCAGGCTGCGCGGCCTTCTTGCCGTCCGTCGCAGCCGTGTCCTCGTCGCTCGACAGGAGCACGGTCACGTGACAGAAGTGACGCTTTTCACGATAGGCGCGGCCTTGCGGCGCGGGGCGCATACGACTGCGATGCTTCGACGGCCCGCGATCAACGAAGCAGGCTTTGACCCATAACTCGTCCGGGTCAATAGCGATGTTCGCTTTCTCCGCCGCCTCGCTCGCGTTGGCGATGGCCGAGCGCACGCACTTCTCAATTCCGTCCGCCGCGCGCTTGTTGGTGTACTGCAAGATCGCCAAAGCCTGATTGACGTTTTTGCCGCGAATCATATCTATCACCAGCCGCGCCTTTTGCGCCGACCCGCGTAGATATTTTGCACTCGCTCTCGATTCCATAACTCACTCCGTTCGCAGTTTTTAGTTTCAGTTTTTAGTTTTCAGCAATGCGCGCGTGGCTTTTCTGAAAACTAAAAACTGAAAGCTGAAAACTATTTTCTAGCTACTTTGGAAGACTTCTCAGCCTTCGTTCCCGCGTGGCCTTTGAAGGTGCGCGTCGGGGCAAACTCGCCGAGCTTGTGCCCGACCATGTTCTCCGTCACGTAAATCGGGAGATGACGTTTACCGTTATGCACGCCGAAGGTCAGTCCGACCATGTCGGGCGTGATCGTCGAACGACGCGACCAGGTCTTGATGGCCGGAGGCCGCGCGCCACCCGCGCGAATCCGCTCCACAGCCTTCTGGATGCTCTTATCTATAAACGGGCCTTTTTTAACTGAACGTGCCATAGCGTTTCGCTTCGCTCCACAGTTTTTAGTTTTCAGTTTTTAGTTTTCAGTTAAGCTAAAAACTGAAAACCGAAAACTGGAAACTGTTATTTCACTCTTCTGTCGCGCACGATCATCTTCTGCGTGCGCTTGTTGCTTCTGGTCTTGTAGCCGCGCGTCGGTTGTCCCCAGGGCGTGACGGGATGACGACCGCCTGAGGTCTTGCCTTCGCCGCCGCCGTGCGGGTGGTCAACCGGATTCATGGCGACGCCGCGCACGTGCGGGCGAATGCCTTTCCAGCGCGAGCGTCCGGCTTTACCGATGCTCTCATTCTCGTGCTCGACGTTGCCGACCTGTCCGACCGTCGCCTTGCACACGACCGGCACGCGGCGAACTTCGCCCGAAGGCATACGAAGCTGCGCGTAGTCGCCCTCTTTGGCGACGAGCTGCGCGAACGCTCCCGCGCTGCGAGCCATCTGCCCGCCCTTGCCGGGGCGCAGCTCGATGTTATGAATCTGCGTGCCCAGAGGGATATTACGAATCGGCAGTGAATTGCCGGGCAGAATATCCGCCGCCGCGCCGCTCATCACAGTCTTGCCGACTTCGAGGCCGACGGGCGAGAGGATGTAACGCTTCTCGCCGTCGAGGTAAGTAATCAAGGCGATGTGCGCCGAGCGGTTCGGGTCGTACTCGATTTGAGTGACGCGACCGGGCACGCCCTCTTTGTCGCGCTTGAAGTCAATGATGCGATAGAAACGCTTGTGGCCGCCGCCGCGACGACGCACTGTGATGCGCCCGTCATTGTTGCGACCCGAAATGCGCTTCTTCGCTTCGAGCAAAGACTTCTCCGGCTCCGCGCCGGGCGTCAAATCATCACGCGTCAAGTAAGTCTGATAGCGACGCGCAGGCGATGTCGGTGTAAGTTTCTTGATGCCCATAACTTTTAGTTTTCAGTTTTTAGTTTTCAGTTTTTAGTCTCTTGCTGAAGACTAAAAACTGAAAACTGTAAACTCTTAAATCGCTTCGCCGTAATCCACGGGCTGCTCGCCCTGCTTTAAGGTGACGTAGGCTTTCTTCCATGAAGGCTTGCGGCCTTCAAAGCGTCCGCGCCTGGCGGTCTTGCCCATATAATTGATCGTGCGAACCTGATCCACCTTGACTTGAAAGATAGTCTCGACCGCAGATTTGATCTCCGGCTTGGTCGCGCGGCGGTCAACGCGGAAGGTCAAAAGCTGGCGACCGTCCTGCGACTCTTCCTTCGCCATCAAAGCCTTCTCCGTAATCACCGGCGACTTGATGATGTCCCAAACTGTTCTCATCTGTTATGCCGCCTCCTCTTCCGCGTTCTCATTCTCTCCGGCAGCCTCGCCGTCAATCTCCGTCGCTTCGCTCGCGTTACGCCTCACGGGGTCGAGCAAGCCCGCCAACTCGTCAATCGCACTGCGCGACAACACGAGCTTTTCGTGATAGAGCAGGTCGTAGATGTTCAGGCTGTAGCTGTTGACCACTTTCGCGCGCTTCACATTTCGCGCCGCGAGCCAGAGGTTGACGTTTTCGAGCGAGTCAACAATCAGCGTCTTGCCTTCGAGGCCGAGCGTCGCCAGCGACGAGACGAAATCTTTCGTCTTCGGCTGGTCGAACGCGAGGCCGTCAACGACGATCACATTGCCTTCGCGCACGCGCTCCGAAAGCGCAGAGCGAAGCGCGCCGCGCCGCATCTTCTTCGGCATGTTGTAAGACCAGTCGCGCGGCTGCGGCCCGTGCGTGTTGCCGCCGCCCTTCCACAATGGGGAGCGAATTGAAGCGATACGCGCGCGACCCGTGCCCTTCTGTTTCCAGAGCTTACGGCCTGAGCCGGAGACATCGCCGCGCGTCTTCGTGCCGACAGTGCCCGCGCGAGCGTTCGCCATGTAATTGCGGACGGCGGCATGTATCAACGCTTCGTTCAGCTCCGCGCCGAACACTGCGTCTGACAATTCCAGATCGCCGACCTCTTCGTTCTTCAGATTGCGCACCTTCACGGTAGGCATAGCTCACTCCGTTCGCAGTCTTTAGTTTCTAGTTTTAGTTTTCAGTAAAAACCGATTTCGCTTTCTCTGAAAACTTAAAACTCAAAACTGAAAACTATTTCTTTTTCTTAATAATGACCACGCTGCCGGTCGCGCCGGGAACTGCGCCGCGCACCAACAGCAAATTGTTCTCGACATCCACACGCGCCACCGTCAAGCCTTTGATGGTCACACGCTCGTCGCCCATGTGGCCTGACGAACGCGTGCCCTTGATGACGCGCGAAGGATAGGCCGACTGGCCGATTGAGCCGGGCGCGCGCACGTTCATCGAGCCGTGCGATTCCGGGCCGCGATTAAAATTGTGACGCTTGACCGTGCCCGCGAAGCCGCGACCTTTGGAGCGTCCGATGACTTCGACCGCGTCGCCGTCCGCGAACTGATCGACCAGCACTTTGTCGCCGACGTTCGTCGCATCATCAGAGCCGTCAAGACGGAACTCCTTCAAGATGCGCGTCGGAGGCGTGCCGCCGCCGGTCTTCTCAAAGTGGCCGCGCATGGGCTTATTGACGTTCTTCAGCTTGACCGGCTTTTCTTCAACCAGTCCGAGCTGCACGGCGTCATAGCCGTCGCGTCCCGCCGCCGTCTTCTTCTGCACGACGACGCACGGCCCGGCCTTGATGACCGTCACCGGAGTGACCGTGCCATCCGCCGCGAAAATCTGCGTCATCCCGACTTTCTTACCGATGATTCCGTTAATCATCACTTACCTCAGTTTTCAGTTTTTAGTTTTCAGTTTTTAGTTTTCAGAAAAAGCAAAATCTGTCTTTGCTGAAAACTAAAAACTGAAAACTGAAAACTCGTAATTGCCTAGCTTTTGCCGAACGCTTTAATCTCGACATCGACGCCTGCGGGCAGGTCTAGCTTCATCAGCGCGTCCACCGTCTGCGGCGTCGGGTCAAGAATATCCATCAGACGCTTGTGCGTTCTGATCTCAAACTGCTCGCGCGATTTTTTGTCCACATGCGGCGAGCGAAGCACTGTCCACTTATTTTTCAAAGTGGGAAGCGGAATCGGCCCAGCGACGCGCGCGCCAGTGCGTTTGGCCGTCTCGACGATCTCCGAGGTGGACTGATCCAGCACGCGGTGATCGTAAGCTTTGAGTCTGATTCTGATCTTTTCGTTCAGCATATTTTCAACTCGATTTCTGCAAACCTATTCAATGACCTCGGAGACTGTTCCCGCTCCCACCGTTCTCCCGCCTTCTCTAATCGCGAACCGCAACCCCTTCTCCATCGCGATCGGCGCGATCAGCGTGATCTCCATCGCCACATTATCCCCAGGCATCACCATCTCCACGCCCTCCGGCAACGTCGCCACTCCCGTCACATCCGTCGTCCGTAAGTAGAACTGCGGCCTGTAGCCCGTGAAGAATGGCGTGTGTCTCCCGCCCTCTTCTTTGGTCAAGACATACGCCTCGGCCTTGAACTTCGTGTGCGGCGTGATCGACCCCGGCTTGGAGATCACCTGTCCGCGCTCAATGTCCTTGCGCTCCACGCCTCTCAAAAGCAGGCCGACGTTATCTCCCGCCACTCCCTCATCCAACAGCTTCTTGAACATCTCCACCCCTGTGCACACCGTTTGGCGTGTGGGTCTGATGCCCACGATCTCCACCTGCTCGTTCACTTTGACTCGCCCTCTCTCCACTCTGCCCGTCGCCACTGTCCCTCGGCCTTGAATCGTGAAGATGTCTTCGACCGGCATCAGAAACGGCTTCTCAATGTCTCTCTCCGGCGTCGGAATGTAGGAATCCACCGCATCCATCAACTCCTCGACCGTCTTCTCCCAGACGGGAT
>DASWRG010000008.1:0-30384 GCA_036403295.1 Pyrinomonadaceae bacterium | reverse complement strand
AGGCGGAATTACGCGAGGCTCTTCGATGATCAACTCGACTTCCGAATCTTCCGGGAGATCGCATGGAGTTTGCGGGATAAAAACGCCTTCACGATAGATGGCTTTCAATCTTTGCGACATAAGCTCGCTCCTCTCAGTAGTTCTATTCTACACCGTAACGGCTTCCCTGTATTCGCCCCAGACGCGGCGGAGGCGGTGGCTGATCTCGCCGACGGTGACGTGAGCTTCGACGCAATCCAGGATGCGCGGGAGAATATTCTCAGTGCCGAGCGCGGCTTCTTCTAATTTGACGAGAGCGGTTTCGGCGGCGGTGTGGTCGCGTCTATGTCTGACGGCGCGCACGCGCTCGACCTGCGCTTGTTCGACGCTCGGATCAACACGCAGGATCGGAATCTTTGAATCCTCTTCGCTCTGAAATCGATTGACGCCGACGACTATCTGATCGTTAGTCTCAATCGCGCGCTGGTAAGCGTAGGCGGCTTCCTGTATCTCGCGCTGGACGTAGCCGGTCTCAATCGCCCGCAGCATCCCGCCCATCGCGTCTATCTTGTCAAGATAATCCGTGGCGCGGTATTCGAGTTCGTTCGTCAACTGTTCGATGGCATAAGAGCCTGCCAGTGGGTCAACTGTATCCGCGACGCCTGATTCGTGTGCGATGACCTGTTGCGTGCGCAGAGCGAGGCGCGCGGCCTCTTCGGTCGGCAGCGCGAGGGCTTCGTCCAGAGAGTTCGTGTGCAGGGATTGCGTGCCGCCGAGGACTGCGGCGAGGGCTTGAATCGTCGTCCGCACGACGTTGACTTCCGGCTGCTGCGCTTGCAGGGAAGAGCCTGCCGTCTGCGTGTGAAAACGCAGCATCATCGAGCGCGGGTCGCGCGCATGAAACCGCTCGCGCATCGTGCGCGCCCAGAGTCTGCGCGCGGCGCGAAACTTGGCTATCTCTTCCAGGAGATTGTTGTGCGAGTTGAAGAAGAAAGAGAGGCGCGGCGCGAATTCGTCAACCTTCAATCCCGTCTCAATCGCAGCCTTGACGTAGGCGATGGCATCCGCGAGCGTGAAGGCTATCTCCTGCGCGGCGGTCGAGCCTGCTTCGCGTATGTGATAACCACTGATGGAAATCGTGTTCCAGTTCGGGACTTCGCGCGCGCAGAAGGCGAAGGTGTCCGTGATGAGCCGCAATGAAGGGCGCGGCGGATAGATGTACGTACCCCGCGCGATGTATTCTTTCAAGATGTCGTTCTGAATCGTGCCGTTGACTTTCTCGAACGCGATGCCCTGCTTGCGTGCGACGGCCAAGTAAAGACAAAGAAGCGTCGAGGCCGTCGCGTTGATCGTCATCGAAGTCGAAACCGTGTCGAGCGGGATGCCGTCGAAGAGACGCAGCATGTCTTCCAGTGAATCAATCGCCACGCCGACTTTGCCGACTTCGCCAGCCGCGAGCGGGTCGTCCGAATCAAGGCCGATCTGCGTCGGCAAATCGAAGGCGACCGACAGGCCGGTCGTCCCGTGCTCAAGCAAATATTTGTAACGCGCATTGGATTCTTCAGCCGTCGCGTAACCCGCATACTGTCGCATCGTCCAGAATCGCCCGCGATACATGTTATGCCGGATGCCGCGCGTGTACGGATACTCGCCCGGAGAGCCTAGCTGGCGGTCGTAATCGAGCGGCTCGGTGTTCGAGGGATTGAAGTCGTTCGGCAGCTCGATTCCGGAAGTGGTCTCGAAACGCTCGCGCCGCTCGGAGCTGGTTTTAGTTGACATGACTCACACTCGTCTCTTCGTTCGGGAAATCAATTCACTGCAAGGAAATTTAATCGCAGCCTAGCATACGCCCTTCACGCCTCGCAATCACCTTGCATTTTCAGCCTGAGTCTGAACAGCCTATACTTTTGCCCCAGAGGACACGGAGAACACAGAGATGTAAAAAACAGGGATTATGTTTCTGCTTCATCTCTCTCTGTGTCCTCTGTGTTCTCTGTGGCTAATCTATTTTAGTTGACCGCGACCGCAGGCGTCGCGTAGCATCGCTTCCGTACTCAATCACAACCCCTGTCGCTTTTAACGCCCGAGAAATATTTTGGAGATTGACGACAAAGCCAAAGAGATCGTGCAGGAGATAGGCGCGGCCATCAACTCTGCGGTCGAGAACTCGTCGCAGGTTGCGGACGCCATCGAGCGTCTGCGCGAGGCCGGTTATGAGATGGAGCTGACCCTGCGGCTTGAGATAGGTCTGCGCCCGCACGAGAGCGAAGATTCAGCGGCAGATGATGACGCCGCGCTCGAATTGACGGACGAAGACCTGCGCACTTTGCGCCGGATGAAAATTCGGATTGACGACGAAGGCATTTGACTGCGCCCTGCCCCGTCGTTTGTTCTATAAGCTAATCTCTCTCTTACAGTTTCAACGGCTTGAGCTTTCCATCACGTTCGGCTGCGGGCCGACGTGCTCATCATCAATCGGTTTTCTCTCTTCGCTTTTTGAATTAGAATCCTTTGAGTCGTTCACCTTCTGCTCATCGCAAGCGAGAGGCTCCGTCGCGCGGTCTTCGCGCCTCCTTCGCTTCGTGATTGTGCTCCCAAAATCACGTTTGATTAAGGAGGGAAGATGTTTCACACCATCCGCCGAAGAGTCGCCATCCTAGCTTTTCTCACTGTCACTTTGTACTTGAGCTTCGGCAGCTCTGCATCCGTTGACGCCGCCGGATGCGACGAGCCGAAATTCAGGGCGGCGCGCAACTTTCTCGTCGGGCAAACTCCCTACTCGGTCGTCACGGCGGATTTCAATCAGGACGGGAAAGCCGATTTCGCGGTGGCGAATAATTTTTCGAGCCTCGTCGCGGTTCTGCTCGGCGACGGCGCGGGAAGATTCAGTACGCCCGTCACGTTCCCCGTCGGCACGGGGCCGCGACAGCTCATCACGGCGGACTTTAACGGCGACGGCAAAGTGGATTTGGCGACGGCGAATTATCAGGCGAGCAGCGTCTCTGTGCTGTTGGGCAATGGCGCGGGCGGTTTCGCCGTCACGAATTACCCGGCGGGCGTCGGCCCCGTCGGTCTGGCTGCGATTGACTTCGATGGCGACGGCAGCAGGCCAGATATAGCGACGGCCAATCAGGATGGCAACACTGTCTCGGTGCTCTTCAATAACGGCGCGGGCGGATTCGGGGCGATCATCCATCTGGCTTCGGGCGGGACGGGCGTGAGAGCTATTGTCGCGGGAGATTTCAACAGCGACGGCAAAGCCGACATGGCCGTGAGCAATCAGACGACGAATAACATCTCTGTTTTTTTCGGCAACGGCGCGGGCGGATTCACCTCGCTGATGAATGTGACGGTCAGCAGCCCGATTAATCTGGCGGTCGGCTATTGGAACAACGACGGCTTTCTCGATCTTGCGACGAGAACCGCGAGCGGAGCGATGGTCGTCTTACCGGGTAACGGCGCGGGAGGGTTTTCCGTCTCTCAAATTTCTACCGGCTACAGAGAATTCGTCCTCTTCGTTGATGTCAATCTGGATGGACACAGCGATCTGGTCACCACCACGATTGATAGCATACGTGTCATCTACAGCAACGGCGCGGGCGGCATCGGTCAAGTGACCAGTGCCATTGTCGGCGTGGCTCCCAACTCGGTCGCAGTCGCGGATTTCAATCTTGACGGCAGGCTGGATGTGGTCAGCGTTTCGCCGACGGAGAACAACGCCTCCGTCGCCCTCAGTGATGGCGCGGGAGGCTTCTACGCGACCGTCGTCGCCAGCACCGGAAGCGAGAGCGGCGCGTTTCCTGTGACCGCAGATTTCAACGGCGACGGCATTGATGACGAGGCGAACGTCAGCCCGTCTCTGATCGTGGTCAGATTGAACAACGGGAGCGGCGCTTTCACGACGCTCAACTTCTCCTCCGGCTCTTCCAACTCGGAATATCTGGTCGCCGCAGATTTTAATGGCGACGGCAAGACGGATATGGCGACGGCCAACGGCACTGCCGGAACAGTCTCCATTCTGCTCAACAACGGGCTCGGCGGCTTTAACCTTCCCGTATTATCTTCCGTCGCGGGCACTGTGCGCTCTCTGGCCGTCGGCGATTACAATCAGGACGGCAAGCTCGATCTGGCGGCAGCCGTCCAAAACGCCAACAGCGTTAGAGTCTTGACGAACAACGGGAACGGCGCTTTTCTCCTCACGGCCAACGTCACTTTCAATGACCCCCCGTATCTGATCGTCGGCGGTGATTTCAATCATGACGGCAAGGCCGACGTGGCGACCAATGTCAGCGCCTCTACCAACATCTCTGTTTTTCTAGGCGACGGCGTGGGCAGCTTCGCCCCGCCGAGCACCTTCATGAATGTAGTGGGGTCGTCTTCCAGCAGTAAGCAGGCCATGATCGCGGGCGACTTCAACCGTGACGGTTTTGATGATTTAGCTTTCACGCCGAACGATGCTTTCAGCGGCGTCATCCTGTTGCGCAACGGCGCGGGCAGCTTTTCGCCTCGCATCTTTTATGCGGGCATCACTCCTCGTCATCTTGCCAAAGGCGATTTCAATCACGACGGCAAGATTGATCTGGCCGTCATGAGCACGAGAGAGGTTTCGGTCGTGCTGGGCGACGGGGCGGGCGGTTTCGGCGCGGCGACCGATTACGCGCCGGGAGTTTCGGACTACTTCACGATTGGCGACTTTAACAATGACGGCAAGTCTGATCTCGCGGTCGTGAATCAGGGCGTCCGTCTGCTCTTTAACTTATGCTCCTTCTCGCGCGGCGCTGAAACGACGGACTTCGACGGCGACGGGCTGACAGACCTCTCCGTCTTTCGTCCCGCAGCAGGCTACTGGTACATCTTAAACTCCGCGAATAATTCCTTCCGCGCTATCCCGTTCGGCGGCGTTGGCGATCTGCCGGTCGCGGGCGATTATGATGGAGACGGTAAGACTGACGTGGCCGTCTTCCGCCCCGCCAATGGTTACTGGTATTACCTGAGAAGCAGCGACGGGCAATTCGTCTTTCAACAGTTCGGCGCGAACGGCGATCTTCCAGTGCAGGCCGATTACGATGGTGATGGCCGAACCAACTTCGCAATCTGGCGTGCTGCGACCGGCACCTGGTACACCTCTCTGGACCCTGCGACCAACTACGGCGCGGTGGTCTGGGGAGCGGGCACGGATATTCCAGCCCCGGCGGATTATGACGGCGATGGCAGAACCGACATCGCAGTCTTTCGTCCCGGCAACGCCAAGTGGTACTTGCAGCAATCCGCGCAGGGCTATCGGGAGCAGGAGTTTGGCGTCAACGGCGACACTCCCGTCCCGGCGGATTATGATGGCGACGGAAAAGCGAACTTCGCAGTCTTTCGCGCTTCGACCGGCTTCTGGTACACGTCTCTGAATGTAGCAATCAATTACGGCGCGGTGCAGCTAGGACAATCGGGCGACGTGCCTGTGCCGGGATTTTATGACGGCGACGGGAAAGCCGACGTGGCCGTTTTCAGGAGCGGAGCATGGTATGTCAGGCAGAGCACGAATGCCGTCGTGCGCGGGACGAGTTTCGGCGCGTCAGGAGACATACCCGGCAACGCTGCTCCTTAAAGAAGAGGTTTCGCGCAAAGGCGCAAAGGAAGAACGCAAAGCGATTGGATGCTGCTTGCTCTTGGCGTGCTTTCCTTTGCGCCTTTGCGCGAAACTCTTTTTCTCTTTAGTCTTGTTTGAGCTGACCCACTGCTCTTGAAAGCCTCGCTTTGCATGAAGAGCGGGCGATGTGTTATCTTGTCCAGCTTTTCACACACTGTTTTTTTCGCCTTTACAGGCCGATTTTTAAGAGGAGACTAAAAAAGAAAGTATGGCTACGCCTAACGGAAATACGAGCGCGGGGAACGGCGTCCCGGGTCGCGTCGTGCAGATTATTGGCCCGGTCGTGGACGTGGAGTTTGCGGAGAATTATTTGCCGCCGATTTATCAGGCGCTCAGAATCACGTCCGAAGGTTTCGATGTGCCTGAGCCGATTGATGTCGTCTGCGAAGTCCAACAGCATCTGGGCGAAGGCCGCGTGCGCGCCGTCTCTATGCTGCCGACTGACGGCATGGTGCGAGGGATGCGCGCGATTGATACGGGCGGCCCGATCAGCGTGCCCGTCGGCGAAGGAACTCTGGGGCGCGTGATGAATGTCATCGGCGAGCCGGTGGACAACCTTGGGCCTGTGCCAGCGACGACGCGTTATCCGATTCATCGCCACGCGCCGACTTTTGACGAACAGTCAACCGTGCTCGAAATGTTCGAGACGGGCATCAAGGTCGTTGACCTGATTCAGCCCTTCCTGCGCGGCGGCAAGATCGGACTCTTCGGCGGCGCGGGCGTCGGCAAGACCGTCATCGTGATGGAGCTGATTAACAACATCGCCAAAGCGCGTTCGGGCTTTTCGGTCTTCGCGGGCGTCGGAGAGCGCACGCGCGAAGGCAACGACCTCTTGCGCGAGATGGTCGAGTCCGAAGTCATCCAGTTCGGCGAAGCTTTTAATAAACACTTGAAGGACACTGGCGAGTTCGACCTCGACAAGGTTGACAAGAATGCTATTTCAAAATCGAAGGTCGCGCTCATCTACGGACAGATGACCGAGCCGCCGGGAGCGCGTCTGCGCGTCGCGCTGTCCGGCCTGACGGTCGCAGAATATTTCCGCGATCAGGGCTTGGACGTGCTGCTCTTTGTTGACAACATCTTCCGTTTCACGCAGGCAGGCTCGGAAGTCTCCGCGCTTCTCGGGCGCATGCCTTCGGCTGTGGGTTATCAGCCGAACCTTGCGACCGAGATGGGCGAGATGCAGGAGCGCATCACTTCGACGAAGACCGGCTCGATCACTTCGATTCAAGCCGTCTACGTTCCGGCGGACGATTACACAGACCCCGCCCCGGCGACGACCTTCGCGCACCTCGACGCGGTCACGGCTCTCTCGCGCCAGATCGTCGAACTCGGAATCTATCCGGCGGTTGACCCGCTCTCTTCGTCTTCGCGCATTCTTGACCCGCACATCGTCGGCGAGGAGCACTACAACACGGCGCAGGACGTGAAGCGAATTCTGCAACGCTACAAAGACTTGCAGGACATCATCGCTATCCTCGGCATTGACGAGCTGTCGGACGAAGACCGCCTGGTCGTGGCGCGCGCGCGCAGAATCCAAAGATTCTTCTCGCAGCCGTTCCACGTCGCCGCGCAGTTCACGGGTCTCGAAGGCAAGTACGTCAAGCTCGAAGACACCATCAAGGGCTTCCGCGAAATTATTGACGGCAAGCACGACGACCTGCCCGAACAAGCCTTCTACATGGTCGGCACGATTGAAGAGGCCGTCGAAAAAGGCAAACAGATTGCCGCGCAAGGATAACGAAAGGAAGAACTCAGGACTCAGGATTCAGAATTCAGAATTAAAAACAGCTTGCCTCTCATGCTTTATTCTGACTTCTGAGTCCTGAGTCCTGACTCCTGCTTTTTATGCCCGAACAGATTACACTCGAAGTGGTGACGCCGGAGCGTCGCGTGTTGGCGGAGACGGTGGACGCGGTTTACGTGCCGGGGATGAACGGCGAGCTTGGCATCTTGCCGGGACACACGCCCTTGATCTCGCAGCTACAGACGGGCGTCCTCTCTTACACCAAAGGCGGCGCGACGGAGAGGCTGCACGTCTCCGGCGGCTTCGTCGAAGTCAATCAGGATCGCGTCACGATCCTGGCCGAAGTCGCGGAGCGTCCCGATGAGATTGACGCCGCACGCGCGCGCCTCGCACGCGAGCACGCCGAAAAAACTCTCACCTCATGGAGCGGTACGGAGGAAGATTTTGAAGTCGCCCGCGCGCGCCTCGAACGCTCGATGGTCAGACTGCAACTCGCTTCCGGGGCATCTGCGGAACGCTAAGCCGGTTTCAGGCATTTTTGGGCTGTGCCTGATGAGAAACTTACTTGTGCTTACGTCTGACGCCCTCATGCTTTGTCCGGCTGGGCAGTCTTGCGGGTAAGTCCAGGTCATCATCCGCCAGCACATCTAAAATCACATTTGCCGCCCTTGCGTATTGCAAAAGAATCACCAGCGGCGGCTCATTCTTACCTAATTCGTAATCCGAAATCCTCTTGAATGCGATGCTGTCCCCGACCCCTAAACGTTTGTGCATCTCACTCTGAGATAGTCCAAGCGCAAGCCGAATCTCACGCAATTTCTCGGCTAGACGTTCTGGCTTCGGACGTGCGCTCCCCATCAGGATAAACCTCCTGACAGAGCCACGCCCACACGATACAGCTTGCCTCTACCCTTTGTTACGGGTAAGATACGTTCGCTCAACTTCTTCGCCGTGAGAATGAACCTTTCATTCCGAACGGCGATGCTCATTTACTCTTCTTTGAGATTGAGGTTTGAGCTACGCATGTGCCGTTGCCGATGTTTCAAAGACTAGAACCCGCGCATGATAGCAAAAGGGCGGGCATCTTTACTATGACTTCATTGACCGACTAGCCACAAACTCGAATGGTGGGCGTTGGGGAGTGGAGGCGCTCACTGCCGCGCGCTCGCTGGCCGTGTGTCTGGGGGCGGGCTGCTGCGGAGAGGCCGTCGTGACACTCCCGCGAACTCGGCGGCCTCGCTTCTCTTTCTCACTCTTTTCTTCAGGCAATAAATCCCTTGTTTCACGCTTGAAACAATCTATCAAAGACGGTATAATGCGTGCCTGTTTGAAATCAGGTTTTTGGCTTCTTAATCCAGAGGTTTTAATTGATGTCACAAGCTATTGTTGAAAGCGAAATCACGGAGGCGGCGCGCCCCATCGCGGGCGAGGCGACGCCCGAAGACGTGCAGGCTGAGCCGAGTTTGCGCCCGCGCCGGTTGGAAGAATACATCGGCCAGACGAAGATCACGAGCAATCTCAAGATTTTCCTGAAGGCCGCGCGCGCGCGACGCGAAGCTCTCGATCACGTGCTCTTTTTCGGCCCGCCGGGACTTGGAAAAACGACGCTCGCCAACATCATCGCCGTCGAGATGAATGCGCCTTTGAAGAGCGTCAGCGCGCCCGCGATTGAGCGCGGCGGCGACCTCGCGGCGATTCTCACGAATTTGCAGGAGGGCGAAGTCCTCTTCATAGACGAGATTCATCGCCTGCGCCCGCAGATTGAGGAAGTTCTCTATCCCGCGATGGAGGATTACCAGCTCGATATAATGATCGGACAGGGGACTGCGGCGCGCTCTATCAAATTGGAGCTGCCGAAGTTCACTCTGGTCGGAGCGACGACACGCGCAGGCTTGATTACCGCTCCGCTTCGCGGACGTTTCGGCATCGTTCAGCATTTAGATTTTTACGCGCAGAAGGATTTGGAGATTATCATTCATCGCTCGGCGGAAATCTTAGGCGTCGAGATCGAAGCGACGGGAGCACGTGAGCTTGCGCGACGTGCGCGCGGCACACCGCGTATCGCCAATCGCCTCTTGCGCCGCGTGAGAGATTACGCGGAGGTCTTGAGCGACGGGCGCATCACGCAGGCCGTCTCGCGCCGCGCTCTCGACGAGATGGAGGTTGATCGTTTCGGCCTGGACGAAGTTGACCGCAAGCTGTTGAGCGCGATTATCGAAAAGTTTGACGGCGGCCCGGTCGGCGTCGGCACGATTGCGGCTTCCATCAGCGAAGAGCGCGAATCAATCGAAGAGATTATCGAGCCGTATCTGATTCAAATAGGCTTTTTGAATCGCACGCCGCGCGGTCGCGTCGTGACGCGCGCCGCCTACAAACACATGGGCTGTGCGCTGCCCAACGCCGAGCGTGACGCGCTGGCAAGTTAAAACTGAAATCGTGTTTGAGTTTCGGTCGGACTTTGACTGGCCGGAAGCGACTGAGAGCGACACACGGGCAGGAGCGGATCGGGAGCCGCGATTGCCTGTGGTCGCTCTTAGTTTTTTATGAGGAGAAAAAGTCTCACGCAAAGGCGCAAAGACGCAAAGAAGAGCCTGCTTGTTTTCCTTTGCGTCTTTGCGCCTTTGCGTGAAACTTCATCCTTTGCTCTT
The DNA here is from genome assembly GCA_036403295.1 of Pyrinomonadaceae bacterium. Taxonomy (GTDB): domain Bacteria; phylum Acidobacteriota; class Blastocatellia; order Pyrinomonadales; family Pyrinomonadaceae; genus JACMLC01. Next base: position 20,369 of record DASWRG010000008.1, on the reverse strand, counting down.
AATCGCTTTGCGCATCCGTCGCACTGCTTTTTCTAAGCCGATGAAGACTGCGTGGGCGATGATGTTGTGGCCGATGTTGAACTCTTTAATCTCTTCGATGGCCGCGACCGCGCCCGTGTTGCGATAGGTGAGGCCGTGTCCGGCTGCGACATGAAGTCCGTACTGCATGGCGAGCGCGGCGGCTTCGCGCAGTCGGCGCAACTCCTGCGCGGCGCGCATCGCGCCCTCCGTGTGAGAGGCGCGCGCGCCGAGAGTTGAGTCCGCGTATTCAGCCGTGCAGAGTTCGACCTGTTGCGCGCCAGCCTCGTGCGCGGCCTCTATCTGCTGCGCGTCCGGGTCAATGAAGAGGCTGGCGATGATGCCCGCCTCGCGCAAGCGACTGACAGCCGCGCGGACGATTGAGAGATTAGCCAAGACATTCAAGCCGCCTTCGGTCGTCACCTCGTTCGGATTTTCGGCGACGAGCGTCACGGCGTCAGGCCGCACGTCGAGCGCGATGCCGATCATCTCTTCGGTCGCGGCCATCTCGATATTGAGATACGTCGTGACCGTCCGCCTCAGCGCATAGAGGTCTGCGTCCTGTATGTGACGGCGGTCGCCGCGCAGGTGAACCGTGATGCCGTCCGCGCCCGCCTGCTCGCAGATCATCGCGGCGGCCACCACGCTCGGCTCAGGCGCGCGCCGCGCCTGCCTCACGGTGGCGACATGATCTATGTTGACATTCAATCTCGCGCTCATAACTCTCCTTCAAAAGCAGTCATGAGTCATGAGTGATGCGTGATGAGAGAAAAGCTATTTCGCCTTTTACTCATCACTTATCACTCATGACTCATCACTGTCTTACAGCCATCTCGGTTTCGGGTAAAGCGGAGTTGTCGTCTGTCTCCGTTGTTGGTTGGTTTTGCTGTTCGGCGTGCGCGCGTGCGGCCTGGATGGCGCGGTCGTAAACGCCGCGCCGCGCCTGCGCTCTGATCGTGCGAACTTCGTCGAACATGCGCAGGCTGTCGCGCATGACGCTGACCTTGCTGCCTTCGTTGTGATCCCAGCGCACCGGCACTTCCCGCAGGCGCAAGCCCGCCAGAGAGGCCACGTACAGCAGCTCTACGTCAAAGCCGAAGCGGTTAATCGTCGCGGTCTCGATGATGGGCTTGCACGCGCTCAGGCGAAAGGCTTTGAAGCCGCACTGCGTATCCCAGAACGGCAGCCCCGTCGAGAGCCTGACGATGAGATTGAAGACGCGGCCTCCCTGCTCTCTGCGCCACGGCTGATGGACGCCGATCAGGCTGCGGTCGAGAGCGCGCGAGCCGAAGGTCAAATCACATTCGCCGCGCTCAATCGGCGTGATGAGCTTGGGCGTCTCGGTAATCGGCGTCGAGAGGTCTGCGTCCGTAAAGAGCGCGACGGGCGCGCTCGCCGCCAGAAGCCCCATGCAGACGGCGTGTCCTTTGCCGCGATTCGGCTTGAAGGGGATGACTTGAGATTTAAGACGGCTCGAATTGGCCAGATGCTCAGAGGCGACCGCGACGGTCTCATCGCTTGAGCCGTCGTCGACGACGATCAACTCGCTCTCAAAAGCTTGCTCTTCAAGATAATTATTGATGGTGCGGAGCGTGCGACCCAAACGCTCCGCCTCATTGTAGGCGGGGACAATAATCGAGAGAGACGGAGCCATTTATTTAACCTTAGACCCGAACGGAATGGTCAGCGCCGCGTGCGGCGACGACCCTAGCAATATATCACAAGCCTTTGCCGCGCGCCTGCTTTCGATGAGTGACGAGAGGTATGCTATATTTATCACCGGTCGGGATGTGGCCGGGTTGATTCGAGGCAATAGTTGTCATGGAACGTTTGATGAGAAGAAAGTTTGGCATCATCGCCATCGCGGTCGTCATCGTGGCGGCAGTTCTCGGCGGACTCTCGCGCCGGGGTATCGGCAAGGCTCTGACTCCGACACCCGCAGGCGCGACGACGACGGCTGACAATATTGAGAACGACTATCGCGTCGCACTGAATATCGTTGACACGAACTACGCGGGCGAGATTGATTACGAGAAGGCGACGCAGGCCGCGATACAGGGGATGCTGTGGACGCTCGACCCGCACTCGAACTACTTCACGCGCGCGGAATTTCAGAAGCTCAAAGAGGATCAGGACTCGCGCTTTTACGGCATCGGCGTTTCGATCTTGCAACACCGCGACGGCGTCTATATTCAAGCTCTGGTCGAAGGCACGCCCGCCGCGCGGAGCGGTCTCAAGTACGGCGACCGCATCATAGAGGTTGACGGCAAGGACGCGCGCGAGTGGTCGAGCGCGGAGGTGTCAAAGAACGTGCGCGGCGAGAGGGGCGTTCCCGTCCGCGTCAAGGTCGAGCGCGTCGATTCCGCAGAGCCTCTGGAATTTACGATCAAGCGCGACGCAGTTCCACTGCCTTCAATCCGCAATGCTTACATGATTCGTCCCGGCATCGGCTACATCGGCCTGACCGGAGGCTTTCAGCACACGACGGATGAAGAGTTGAACGACGCCATCACCAAGCTCAAAGAGCAAGGGATGCGGCAGATGATCTTAGACCTGCGCGGCAATCCCGGCGGACTGCTCGATCAGGCGATTAAAGTCGCCAGCCGCTTTATCCCGCCCGGCGAGATCATCACCTCCGTGAAAGGCCGCACGGATTACGCCAAGCCTGACGTTTACAAATCCATCGGCGACGAGACGGAAAACCTGCCGCTCGTCGTCGTCATCAATCACAACTCGGCTTCCGCCTCGGAGATCGTCGCGGGCGCGATACAGGATCACGGTCGCGGCCTCATCGTCGGGCAGACGAGCTTCGGCAAGGGTTTGGTGCAGAAAGTTTTCAACCTGCCGTTCGGCTCAGGGCTGACGTTGACGACCGCGCGGTATTACACGCCGTATGGCCGCTCGCTCCAACGCGATTACTCGAACGGCTCGCTCTATGATTACTACGTCGGGCATAACGAGGACGAAGAGTCGCCCGAAGTGAAGCAGCCAGCGACGAACGGGCAGCCGCGTCCGACGCCTTCGGCCACGCCGACGCCGACGCCGACCGGCCCCGCCGTGACGACTGCCGCCGGGCGCGTCTTTTACAACGGCGGCGGCATCACGCCTGACGTGCTGGCAAAGCCTTTGGCGGCGACGCTCCTGCGCGCGCGCATCGCCGAGGCGGCTTTCTATTTCACGCGCGAGCTGGCGGGCGGGCAGGTTCAGGGACTCGAAGACTACAAGATCGAGAAGACCGAGTTCGGGCACACGCCCAAGCCGACCGATTACCCGATTACGGATCGCGTGATAGACGCCTTCCGCAGCTTCCTTCAACGCGACCCGAAACAGCGGCTCAATCCCTCGCAGATTGATGAAGAGATGGAGTTCGTCAAGCTCCGCCTGCGTAATGAGATCATCACGGCGGCCTATGCCGGAGACGCAGGCAACCGCGTCCTCTTGGACGGCGACCTGCAACTGATGCGCGCCATCGAAGCTTTGCCCGACGCCAAACGCCTCGCCGAACTTGTCAAAAACAGCGGCTCAATCGGCTAATTCTTCGATCAGGTAATCACTCACCGCAGAGACGCCAAGACGCAGAGAGATAAAGACATTGGCGGTCAGCAGTGTGCTGCTGGCTGATGACAGCTTGCTTCTTATCTTCCTTTTATTGTCTCTGCGTCTTGGCGTCTCTGCGGTTATTTTTTAGCAACCTTAATTTCTTTCAAAAACGTATTGCAAAATCCGGCGCGCGCGGTTAGATTGTCGGCGGTTCATCTTAACAAACAAGCTGGAGGCTCTCCCGTGAGGTTTAGTGTGGGTTTGCCTCATCACACATCAGAACTTTGGAGGGAGAAATAGTGCCGACCGGAACATGTCCCGAATGTGATGCTGATGTCCACGTTGACACCGACGCGGACAAGGGCGATATGGTTTCTTGCGAAGAGTGCGGAACCGAGCTGGAGGTCGTCGGCCTCGATCCCGTCGAACTGGATATCGTCGAAGAGGACGATCTCGATGAGGACGAGGAAGAGGACGAATACTAAAGAGCAGGAGTCAGAATCCAGAATCCAGAAGTCAGAAGTCAGAAGAAAAACGGGTTTCAGCCTTTTATTCTGGCTTCTGGATTCTGACTCCTGAATTCTATTTGTCACCGCTCTTGTACCCCGGACGGCTCTGGCGCAAGGTCAGGCCGCGCGACGCTTCGATGCGGATAGAGTGAAAGCGTCCGTCGCGTCGCTTCTCTTCGGATGGATAGAAGGCCAGGACGTAAGAGGAAGTGACCTCTTCGGCGAGCGCGCGAAAGAGCGGCTCGAAATTCTTGTCTGTGGCATAGACGTTAATCCCGCCAGTCTTCTCCGTCAGCCCGCTCACGTCGAGCGGCGTCGGCAAAGGCGCGCGCGTGGGCGAGACTACGACGCGCGAGAAGGACGGCAGCGTGACCGTGTAGATGCTCACGTCCGCCGCGTTGGCGCGTTCGATGACGGTCGCGGGCGCAACCGTATCTCCGACCGGAAATCCGTCAGTGATGACCACCACGCCGCGCCTCATCAAACGACGCTCGCGCGTGCGCGGAGCTTTTTTGACCAGCAGCCTGACGGCATCATCCACCGCGTCGTAGGCATGCGTCGAAAGCCCGTTCGGATCGCGCGCGAGGCGGTCGAAAGTACGCTCCAATTTCTGCTGGTCGTTGGTAAAAGTCTGCAAGGTTTTGACGTTCATCCCGAACGTGATGACGGCGAAGAGCGAGGTGCGATCCGCCAGATGATTGGTGAAAGCGCGGACGGCGACGCGCATTCGTTCGATCTCTTCGGCGGTCATGCTGCCAGAGATGTCGAGCGCGAAGACGATAGCCACGGGGCGCAACGCGCCGCCCTTCTTCTCGATATTAAAGAATGAGATGGGACGCTCCACGCCGTCCTCGTAGAGCTTGAAGTCTTCCTGTTTGAGATTGCGCACGGTCTCGCCTTCGGCGTTCGTCACCGTGACATCAACCGGAATCAGGTCTGTGTCCACGCGCAGGGTTTCAATGTCGTCAGGCTCTTGCTTGTTTTGAGCGTGAGCGGCGGAGACGGCGCAGCAGACAAGCAGCAGCGCGCCGCACAGCAAAGCGCAGAGGCTTGAGATTGACGAACTGGATTTGAGAGCGGTTTTCAAAACAGTTTGTGCTTTAACAGGCAACATCGCGCGCGGCTCGCGGCATCAACCCAACGGCGCGGTCATCTCTTCCGGCTTCATGTTACAATAATCGTCGCGTTTTTCCGGCAATTGTTTTACGAGAATTCAGGCAATGAGTTTCCAAAAATCCATAACTCTTTTTCTGTTAATCATTCTAGCGGCTGCGGCGGCTTTCGCACAGGATCGCGCGACGGGCGGCATCAAAGGCAAGGCCAAAGTCGTGAGCGGCTCGCCCGCAGGCATCAGCGTCGTCGTCAGGCAGGGCGAGCGCGAAGCCGCCAGAACCGAGACCGACAGCAAAGGCGCGTTCATCTTGAGCGGCCTCGCGCCGGGCATTTATAGCATCGTTCTCAGCAAGGCCGGATTCAGCACGGGCACGCTGAGCAATGTCGAAGTCAAAGCCGGAAAAGTGCGCGAGCTGAGCGACAAGCTCGTCCTGACGATTGACGAAGGCTCGCTCGCTTTTCTGCGCGGCAGCGTCTTCGACCCGATTGGGCGCAGCGTGCCGGGAGCGCGCGTCGAGCTGGCGCGCCTTGAGGCCGACGGGACTGCGAAAAAGCTTGACGGGCGTTTGACCAACGAGAGCGGGCAGTTCGTCTTTCGCTTGACGCCCGACGCGGCCAAATATCGCGTGACAGTGAAGATGGACGGCGCGGAAACCGTCTCGAAGGATGTCGAGATTGACGGCGCGGCGGTCTATCGCATCGCGCTTTCACTCAAGCCTGTGACGAAGTAAGCGCGACAGGCTTTGATTCTCTCTCTTGAGCTTGAGGATGAGCCGGACAGCCCACACACATGATTCGCATCCCGAGCGCGAAGAATTTCTGACCGCGCGCCAACTGGCCGCCGTCCTGCAAGTCTCCGAATCCACCGTCCGGCGACTGGCGCAAGCCGGGCGCATCCCTTCGATTCGTTTAACCTCAAGACTCCTGCGCTTTCACTTGCCAGCCGTGCGCGACGCGCTCGACGGCACACACCGCAAGAGCGCGCGTCGCCAGGCTCAGGAAGCCGATGACGACGCGCAGCTCTCATTCGCAGACCTACTCTAGAGCCACATTCAATTTGAGCAAAAGTTGTAAGGGCAGAGCTTGTCCCTGCCACTACAACTTCATTCTCTACTTTTCACTCGCCATGCTTGCGGCAGGCATCATGTCTGTAGCTTGGTGAAACAGAGCCAACCATTTTCCCCCGCGTCGAACGTAGATCGTAGTATCATAGCTCGACCCGCTGGAGGTCTTTCCTTTGTAGGTTGCTGTCCCTGTGGATTTATAGCTGATCACGGCGCTGTCCTTATCAAGTCGCCTGACCGTCGGATTTTCTATCTTAAAATCTGCCGAGGTCAGCTCAGGAGAGAAAAGCACTGCGACAATCCCTGCAAGGTCTATGACCCCGTTCGAAGTAATTTCGTAAGCGTTCGGGTCAAGCATGCTTTTAAAAGCATTGGCGTCTCTCTTTTTGACGGCATCAAGGATCATCTGCTCCTGCGCGATGATCATGTCGTCGAGCGAGCCAGAGCCGCCGCCTTTTGGTTTCGCCGGGCCGCACTGCGCGGCGCAGATGGTCGCAAACATCAGTGTGGCGATAATCGCCAGGCATATCCGGGCTAGTTTCATGTCGAGCCTCCAAGAGGGGTTAAGAGAACTAAAATCCAAGAGCATGGTTAAGGTTTCACTGCGAGTCCGTGCGCGCTGGCTGTGACTGACACGGCATGGACTAAATTCTACTACGACATCCGAAGAGGCGTCGGATTTATCACACGCTCCTTCGGCGTGTCAACGATAAAGCAGGAGGCAGTTGGCAGTGCGCAGTTGGCAGTAAAATAGCTTGCCTCTTATCTTTACCTTTATTCTCTCTCTGCGTCTCTGCGGTGAAAAACTATTCTTGAGTCGGCTGAGCTTTAAGACTTCGCTTTGCGCCTGGCAGCCGCCTTCATGAGCGAGCTGACATCCACCCAGCGACCGTCGCGTTTGACGTAGGCGCGCGGCTCGCGGAGGGGAAACTTTTTGGCAAATGACGGGTTGGCGGCGAGAAAGCGGCGAACTGTCTCGCGGTCGCCGGTCGCCACGCGCCAGCGTCCGTCCTCGCGCACGAGGTATTGCTGCGCGACGATCTTGGCCTCGCTCTCAAAAGGCTTGCGGACATGGCCGTACATCACCGTGTCCACCGCCGCGATGTCGCCCGAAGTGCGAACCGCGCCGATCTCTATCCGGTCCAGGTCGTACATGTCGCGCGTGCGCGAGAGCATGCCCGTGAAACGCTCGCGCGAGATGCGACGCTGCGAATTGGCGGGCAGCACTTCGTAGAGCGAATTATAATCTCCCGATTTAAGCTGCTGGAAAACTCGCTCGACCACGCCGCGCACCTCCGAGTCATCTGAGGCGGCGCGGGCGGCAGGCGCGACGATAAAGCTTGCGCAAAGGATAAAAATGGCGGCGTAAAATCTACTCTTCATCTGTCTCTCCCGAACAATCAGTCTCCACATTAGATGCTTCATCCGCCGCGAGGTTCGCCTGTCGCAGGCGGCGACGCAAGCTGAGAAACCATGCCACGACGCCGAGCGCACCCGCGACGAAAGCTCCGTCCATATTGCCGCGCAACAGAAAGATTAAAGCCGCGCTGGCAAGCAAGCTGGCAATAATAATCCACGCGTGTTCCATGAAATACATCTTAAAGGCTTTTCGAGATAAGACAAGTTTCTCGCAAAGGCGCAAAGAAGAAGAGCATGTCTTTCTTTGCGCCTTTGCGCCTTTGCGAGAAATTCCGTTTTTACTTCACATTCACCGGCAACGAAACATCGAGCGTGCGCGGCGGGAAACAGACCTTGTTATCGCAAGGCTGGACGCGGAGCTTGGCGCGCAAGCTGTGGCTGCCCTTCGCGGCGTCCGGTCCCGCGCGAAGCGGCTGCTTAATCACAGCTTCGCCCTCATAAATCACAATCGGCTCTTTGGAGAACTCGAAAGTCTTCTTGACGGAGGGCGGATAGACCGGCTGTGCGGCGGTGAGACCATCACCCGATTCGACTTCGAGCGTCGTCGCAATCTGAAACTTCGACGCAGGGTTGCCGTTGATGTGATAGCCGTCCGCGATCTTCACACGCACGGTCGCCTCAGCCGCGCCGCCCGCTTTGATCTCAACCTCCGGCGCGCTCGCCTGCACGACATCTTCGGGGGCCGTGGCCGAAGTCTCAACCGCAGGCGTCGCGGCAGATGAAGCGGCGGGCGTCGCGGTGGCAGAAGCGGCGGGAGCGTCAGCAGGCTTGTTCGCTGTTTGCGAGCAGGCGACAAGCATGAGCGAGATGACGACGGAGCAGAAAAGCGAGAGAGTTGTTCGAGTCATAAGCGTTAATGTTTTGTCAATCTGTTTTTGCAGCCGACAATGCCTCTTCACGCGTGAGCGCGTCCGCAAGCTGCATGCGACGCGCGCGTCGTATGAAATATCTGGCGATGAGCGCGAGGGGTAAAAAGATAAAGATGGCGACGGGCAGCAGGGTGATGAGCGCGCGAATCAGAAAGAGCGTGATCGTCGCCGCGATGTCCACGCCGTCTGCGAAAGCCTGACGGACGCTGTAAAAAAATCCACTCGTCGAAACAATCGGCGTCGGCGATTGGAGTGTGACAGTGATGGTCGAAAGGCTCGATTGATTTTCGAGATAGCGACGGTGGCCTTCGAGCTGTTCAATCTCCGTGCGAACCTCCGCGAGCTGTCTTTGCACTTCGAGCGCATCCGTGACGCTCTTGGCCTGTTTCATGATTTCGAGAAACTGCGCTTCGAGAGCCTGCTTGGTGCGGATGCGAGCTTCGAGGTCTATGTACTCTTCGGTCACGTCCTGCCCCGTGGTCTTTTCCTGCATGATGCGCGAGGCCGCGCCGCGAATCTCGTTGAGCGTCGCGTCGAACTGCGCGGCGGGGACGCGCACGACCACCGTGACAGTCATCTCAGGCCGCGACTTGTCGTTGTCCTGACGCTGGCTCGCGTCCGAATTGACGACGAAGCCGCCGCGCGATTCCGCGATGGAAGCGATGCGCCTCTGGCTCTCCGACGGATTCGAGACTTCCATGTGCAGCTCGGCGTTGCGAATAATCTTGCGCTCCATCGCCGTGTTCGACGCCTGAGCTTTGTCGGCAGCATCGTTGAGCGAAGCCTTCTCAATCTTAAAGGTCGAGCGATTGTCGAACTGCGCATCCTGACGATTAGCCGCTTGAGGCTGTTGAGCCGGAGCGGTGGAAGCGATGTCGTTATCGCCCGCTTCCCTGCTTTTGCTGCATCCGATGAGCAGGAGAGAGATGAAGGTTAACAAGCAAGCTGTCATTAATCGCATAAGCCACCTCACGCTATTAAATTGTCGAGACGGTGATTGAACGATTCTGCCCACCAAGCCTTGCACGATTGAAGCGAAGCCGAAACAGCTTGCCTCTCAAATCTACTCTTCGTCCTTCTCTTTTCCGTCCGGCCTTTTGATGCCGAACTTTTCGAGGCGATATTGGAGCGTACGAAAAGTCAGGCCGAGCAGTTTGGCGGCCTTCGTGATGTTGTAATCGGTCTGCTCCATCGCCTGCGTGATAAGGCTGCGCTCGACATCCTCGAAGGCGATGCCGCCCGCCGGAAGCTTGAAGGCCGTGTCGGAGACGGGACGCGATTCCTGACGCACTTCGAGCGGCAAATCTTCGACCGTGATGAGGTCGCCTTCGCACAAGAGAATCGCGCGCTCGATGGCCGACTCAAGCTGGCGCACGTTGCCCGGCCAACTGTAATCCTGCATCAAACGCCTGGTCTCAGGCGTCAGGCCGCGCACCAGCCGCGAGGTGTTGCGCGTGTGCTTCTTCAAAAAGAATTCGATCAACACGGGAATGTCTTCGCGCCGCTCACGCAAAGGGGGCACGTCAATCGAAAGGACGTTGATGCGATAGTAAAGGTCGTCGCGGAAACGTCCGTCAGCGACCATCGCGCGCAGGTCGCGGTTGGTCGCGGCGACGACCCGCACGTCAATCTTGATGGCGCGCGTGCCGCCGACGCGGCGAATCTCGCGCTCCTGCAAAGCGCGCAGAAGTTTCGCCTGCATGGCGATGTCAAGCTCCGCGATCTCGTCGAGGAAGAGCGTGCCGCGATCCGCGACTTCAAACAAGCCCTTCTTCTCGGCGTGCGCGCCGGTGAAAGCGCCTTTCTCGTGGCCGAACAGCTCGGACTCCAACAGGTTCTCGTTAATCGCGGCGCAGTTGACGGCCTGAAACATCTCCGTCACGCGCGGGCTTTGATTATGAATCGCGCGGGCGATGAGTTCTTTGCCAGTGCCGCTCTCGCCGCGTATGAGGACGGTCGAGCTTGAGCGCGCGACTTTGAGAATCATCTTCTTGACCGCCTCCATCTCCGGCGAGGCGGAGATAATCTCCATGTCGAGCGCGTCTAGCTTATTGAGCGCGCGACGAATCGTCTCCAACAGAGTCTCGCGGTCATAAGGCTTTTGCAGGTAATCGAACGCGCCGCGCCGGAGGGCTTCTTTCGCAGAGTCAATCGAGCCGTGCGCCGTCAAAAGGATGACGATGATGGAAGAGTCTTGAGCGAGCAAGTGCTGCAATAGCTCTATGCCGTCCATGCCGGTCATCTTCAAATCCGTCAACGCGAGATCGAAACGGCGGTCGGCTGCGAACTTCAGAGCCGCCTCGCCGCTTGAGGCGGTCGTCACATCGTAACCCTCGCCCGATAAGATCATCTCAAGGATTTCGCGTTGCGCTTTTTCGTCGTCAACGACGAGTATGCTTTTACGTGCCATTCAAGACTCCCTAAATAAGTGATAGGTGATGAGTGACAAGATAAAACAAGCCGATTTAACTTGCCACTTATCACACGTCACTTATTCACTGTGGTCGGTAAAGTTATTGTAAATTTTGTTCCGCGTCCCAAGTCAGATTGTACCTCAATCGTGCCGCCGTGATCGTCCACAGCCTTCTTGACGATGGCGAGGCCGAGTCCGGTGCCGGTCTCTTTGGTTGAAAAATAAGGCTCGAAGAGATGCGCAAGATTTTCGGGCGGAATGCCCGCGCCCGTGTCCGCGACCTCTATCATGGCGCGGCTTCCGGCGTCCGCGCTTGAGAGCTTGACGGTCAAGCTTCCGCCCTGCCCGTCAATCGCTTGCAGAGCGTTGATGTAGAGATTGGTCAGCACAGAGCGCAGGGATTCCGCGTCGCCCAAGACCAGAGGCATGTCGCCCTCTTGCTCGATGCTCGTCACGATGCCGTTCTCGGCGGCCTGCGCTTCGACGAGGCGCATGGCGTCGGCGGCGGTCGCGCGCAGGTCGAGCGGGCTGAGATTTAGTTTGGCCGGGCGAGTGTAGTTGAGAAACTCGGAGATACGCGAGTTGATGCGCGCGACTTCGGCTTTGAGCTGCACGGCGAGCCGCTCGAACGTCTTGCGCTTCTCCTCGTCTTCGGGCGCAAACGCATTGCGCAGATGATCGAGCGTGAGGTTGATGTAGTTCAAAGGATTCCGAATCTCGTGCGCGATGGCCGAAGCGAGCCGCCCGACGACGGCTGACTGCTGCGCCTGATGCAGTTGCGACTCAAGCTCGCGCGTGCGCCCCAAGCCCGCAATCATCTCGTTGAAACGCGAGGCGAGCTGTCCCATCTCATCACGACGGTCTGAGCCTGCGACGCGAAAGTCCACATTGCCCGCCGCCACACGTCGCGCGGCGTTCGAGAGGTCGCTGATCGGGCGCGTGAATCGCCAGACGAGAATCGTCGTGATGAGCGTGGCGACGAGCAGGACGGCGAGCATGTAGACGAGCGGTCGCGCCGCCTGACGATTCCAGATGCCGCGCATCTGATTGTATGGAGCCAGCACGACGAAGACGTACCATCGTCCGTCCTCCGTCTCGACGGAGAAGCCGTGAGACTCGCCCGGAACGGCAGCCGCGCCGTCTCTCGCCGGAAAGGGGATGTGCTCATCTGTGAGTTGCGCGGCGTTCATCAAACGCGGCAGCTTCATCTCCCACAGATATTGATATTGATACTTTCCATCGTTAGCCTGTTTCGGCAGAGACTCGCCCGTGAGCGTGTCTACGACGCGCCAGTTTTTATCGACGACGACGATGTTGGCGACGCGCCCGGTCTGTTCGTCAAGCGCGGGTTGCGTGGATTTGCTGCGCAGCTCCGTCAGTCGCTCGGTTGACGAAATGCTCTTGACGCCGAGCGCGACTCCGGCAATCAGAGCTTGCTCCTGCTGTTCGCGGATACGCGCATTGTCCCGCGCGGCGCGCAGGTTCAGGTAATACTGCACGCCGAGCGTCGTCACCAACAGCGCGGCCAGCACCAGCAAAAGCCGCGCGCGAAAGCTGTAAAAGATTCTCAGTGCGCTCATAAGAATTTTTGATTTCAGATTTTAGATTTTGGATTGCCGGGCTGTTCAAGCTGGCGTCCAAAAATCGCAAATCTAAAATCGCAAATCTAAAATTCTAAAATCCTGTTGCCGCTTCTCCGTTCAGATGTTATATTTGCAACGGTCTCAACGCAAACTCCCCGGAGGCCGCCTGATGGGAACTCTCCCTCCTCAAATGTTAAAGACCGAAGGTCGAAGCGAATTGATTGATTTCGACGGGAGTATTTTTTTTAGATGCAAGGTGCGAATCCTTCAACTTACGTCTTGACAGAAAAGCATGGCGCGTCGCGCCGCGCGCAGCTTGCCCGCCCGACGCCGTTTCGTTTCGTCCCACTCAAGGGCTTGCCAATTCCTCCTCTTGTAAGCTCGCTCAATTTACACACAGACATTCGACAGCGAGGCTTTGCCGATGACCCAAAACAGAATTACCCCTACCCTTCGCATGCGCCACGTCGCGCCCGTTCTCTTCCTGCTCGCAGCATTCATCCTGCTTGGCCATACGTCCCCTGCCCAAGCGCAACGCCGCGCGGCTAAGAAAGCTGCGGCGGCGCGCGTAGATAAAAGATCACACGCTAAAAACTCCAGACAGTCGCGCGCCGATAAGCAGCGCGGCGCGACCTCGGCGCGTGAGACGCGTGCCGAAAGGCGGCGCGATGCCCGCGCGTCTGCACGCGACGCGCGCTCAAACAGAAGAGAGATGGTCAGCCGCCTCGACCAGAAATCGACGCGCGGGATGTCGAGGCGCGAGCGCGCAGCCGAGGGGCGAAGGCTCGCCGCTGAGCGTCGGCGCGCAGCCATCGAAGCCGCGCGCCGCGCAGAGATCGCGCGACAGGCCGCCATCGCACGCCAGCGCGCGGCGGATCAGGCTCTTAGAGATGAGACCGCCGCCAACATCCTGAAGGACGAAACCATCGGAGAGGACTTGGAAGTTCGCCGCGTCGCCGTCGCCGCGCTCGGCAATCTGGCAGGCTCCGTCGTCGTGATGGATCCGAAGTCGGGGCGCGTGTACGCGGTCGTCAATCAGGAATGGGCTTTGCGGAAAGGCTACAAGCCCTGCTCGACCATCAAGCTCGTGACGGGACTCGCCGGGCTGTGCGAGAACGTGATTGACCCGCTCGTCCCGATTTCAGGACGTGGCGTTGATTTGACGACCTCGCTCGCCTATTCGGACAACCCGTATTTTCAGAGCGTCGGCGGGCGCGTCGGCTTTGACCGCATGATGACTTACGCCCGCAACCTGGGCTTAGGCGAGCGCACGGGCGTCAACTATCCGAACGAATCGCCGGGACGCGTGCCGCTCTTCAAGTCAGGCTACGCGGTCAACCACATGTGCTCGCACGGAGACGATTTTGAAGTCACGCCGATTCAACTGGCGGCGCTCGTCTCGGCGATTGCCAACGGCGGCGACCTCTTGATGCCGCACGTGCCGCGCTCGCCTGAAGAGACGATCAGGTTCAAGAAAGAGACGCGGCGCAAGATAAATATTCCGGTGGAGACTTTGAACCGGATGGTGCCGGGGATGATCGGCGCGGTCAATTACGGGACGGCCAAGCTCGCTTATGACCCGCAGCAGACTGTGGCCGGAAAGACCGGGACGTGCATCGGACAGGGCGGCTGGCTCGGACTCTTTACCTCTTATGCCCCGGTGAACGATCCGAAGCTGGCGGTCGTGGTCGTCATGCGCGGCTCCGGCGCGCGTGGCCGCGTGGCCGCCTCTGTGGCCGGAAAAATCTATCGCGCCTTGAACTCGCGTTTCGGCACGCCGACCAACATGCGTTATGCGCAGACGCCAGATGCGACGCGCCCGAAGGTTGACCCGAAGACGGCGATTATGAGCGATGAATCCGAAGCCGACGAGGCCGTGCGGAACGGAGTTGATCCGACGGACGGAGCGGGCGCGCAGGACACTTCGCGCCCCGCAGTGAAGAGCGTCCTGATGCCCGTGCCTGCAAAACCGAACGAGGCCAAAACAGGGACGCCGCCGCAGCCCGCCGCGACGCAGGACGCGCAAAGACCGCGCCGCGTGACGACCGCCAAGCCCTAAAGCCGACGCCATTTCAAAGCGCGCAGGCAAACCGCTCCGCGCCGGACTTTCGTAGAGCACTAAGAGAGAAAGTCCGGCGCGGATTTTTTTGTTTTAATGTCATCAAAATTTGAATTGTCCGGCTTGGCTCTGGCCTTGACACCGGGGCGATGGTTGCATGATGATGCGGCCAACGCGCTTTTAGGTTTACACCTGAATATTGCAGGCAGGTTGCGGCTCGTCTCCCTTGGCTGATACGATGCCGGGAATCGGCAACCGTCGGCGATTGCAACTGCATCTGAATGTTCGCGCGCCCGATAGGCCGCTGGCAAAACCCCCTTTGAAGGTCTGCTCAAGTATCTGATTTAGAATATTGCTCTGGAGGATATGCGACCGATGAAAAAGATAATTCAAGTATTGATGCTCGGCCTCGTGGCGGCGCTGCTGTTGGCAGTTCCCGCTCTCGCGCAGACGCCGAGCGCGTCACCTGCGGCAGCGCCCGCTCAGGATGATGCGGAGGCTAAGGCTGCGCTCTACAAACAGGTCACGGATAACATCAGGGGACCGAACCAGCAGATCGCTTATGATGCGGCCAAACAGTATTTGCAAAAGTACCCGAATGATGACCCGACCATCATCAATTATCTGAAGACCTTCGTCGGGAAATACGAGAATTTTACGCGTCAGAAGTCTTTTGACACGGCCTTTAGCGAAGCGCGTTGGCCTGATGTTTTTACCATCGGCAAGCAGATTGTGGCCGACAAGCCCGACGATTTGACGATGAATCTCAAACTCGCCTGGGCTGGTTATCAGATGGCTCAGGCTAACAACGACGCCCACAACGCCGAGGCGTCCAACTTTTCGCAGAAGACGCTCCAGTTGATTGAATCCGGAAAAACTCCGGACGACAAGCCGTATGTGGAGAAAGATAAGCAGGAGCAACTCGGCTGGCTCAACTACTCGCTCTATCTTTACAACACGAAGAACAATAAGCAAGACGACGCGCTCAAGTATCTGTACAAAGCCACGCAGTACGAGGGGACGATTAAAAACAGACCTGACACGTATCTCAAAATGGCCGCCATTTACGAGGCCAGCTATGACAAGATGCGGCAGGATTACACCGCCAAATTCCCGGAAGGGTCAGAGGAGACGCCGGAAAAGAAGGCTGCTCTTGAAACCGTCAAGCAGGCTCTCGATCCGTTGATTGACGCCCTCGCGCGAACCATCGCCTATCTCGGAACTGATCCCAAAAACCAGCAGAGCAGAGACGAGTTGAAGAAGAGCCTGACCGACTATTACACGTACCGTCACGGCTCGACCGACGGCCTCGATGCCTTGATTGCGAACATCAAGACGAAGCCGCTGCCGCAACCGGGCGCGGCCAACACGACGAGCGCGGCGATGTCTTCCGACGCCAACACCGCGAGCGGAACGAAGGCGGGCGCGACGACTCCGGCGGCTTCGATGCCGGCGGCCACTCCGGCGACGACTACGCCGACGAAGACGCCGACGACAAATGCGACTCCGGCGAACACCAAAACGCCCGCCAGCGCCACGAAGCCTGCGGGCAAATCTCCGGCGAGGTCGAGCAAGAGGACGGCCACGGCTCGTCCGAGAAGAGGCTGATTCTTAATTTAGTGTCGCGCTCCTCTTGAGCAGAGGGAGAAACGCCGGTCGCATCTTTTCTTCTGAGATGCGACCGGCGTTTGTTACAATCCACGTATGGTGAAAAAAGCTAAGGCCGCGACTCCGGACATGGACGCGCTCGAAGAGAGCATCGCTTATCATTTCACCGACCGCGCGTTATTAGAGCGCGCCGTCACACATCGCTCATGGGCTTATGAGAGCGTCGCGCCCGGACGCGAAGAAGAGGCGCGACGCCTGCACAACGAAGTCTTTGAGTTCGTCGGCGATTCGGTGCTCGGTCTGGTCGTCGCGGATTATCTCTTTCAATCTTATTCGGACGTGACCGAGGGCGAGCTGTCGCGCATGAAGCACAGGCTGGTCAGCGCGCCCACGCTCGCCAAAGCGTCGGCGCGGCTCTCGCTCGGAGATTTCCTGCGCGTCGGGCGAGGCGAAGAGAAGACGGGCGGGCGGCGTAAGTCCGCACTCCTGGCCGACGCTTTCGAGGCCGTGCTGGCGGCGGTCTTTTTTGATGGCGGATTCAGCTCGGCGCAGGACTTCGTTTATCGCGCGCTCGCAGACGAATTAGCCAGCGTTGACCCGGAAGCCGCTGCTGCCGCAGACTTCAAAACCTTGTTACAGGAACGCCTGCAAGCGCGGCAGGGCGACCCGCCGCAGTATGAAGTCGTCGAAACGACCGGGCCGCCGCATCGCCGCGCCTTCAGTGTCGAAGTGCGCTGGCAAGGCGGCAGCGTGCGCGGCGAGGGACGCACTATCAAAGCCGCAGAGGCCACCGCCGCGCGCCGTGCCCTCGAACAGTTGGCGGTAGGCAGTTAGCAGTTGGCAGTAAAACTAAAGTCAGAAGTTCTTTCTGCCAAGTGCCAACTGTCTACTGCTTTACTTGACCAACAAGCAGAGCTTCTCTAGGATGTTTTCCATGACCGACGATACGACAAACGCAGGGGTCGCAGAGCCGCCCGTTCGCACTGAGGAGGGCGCGCCTGCGACGACGAGCGTGCGCGCGAGAGAGACAGGCAAGAACGGCAACAAGCCTGCTGACAAAACAGAGCCGCACGTCTATCCGGGGCCGCCCAAGAGTTTTATCCGCGAATATTTTGAATCGGGCGTGGTGACGATCATCATGGCGCTCTTCGGGATGACCTTCATCG
Organism: Pyrinomonadaceae bacterium; assembly: GCA_036403295.1. Taxonomy (GTDB): domain Bacteria; phylum Acidobacteriota; class Blastocatellia; order Pyrinomonadales; family Pyrinomonadaceae; genus JACMLC01. Next base: position 3,008 of record DASWRG010000008.1, on the reverse strand, counting down.
TGCAGGCCGTCAAAGTCCCGACCGGCTCGATGCAGAACACGATCACCATCGGCGATCACCTCCTGGTCAACAAGTTCATCTTCGCGCCCGGCCCGTCGCTTCCCTTTCTGCCGCAACGCGAGATCAGGCGCGGCGACATCATCGTCTTCAAATATCCCGGCAATCCGAACGACCCTGAAGGCGACCGGCGGCCTGACAACACGCCTTACAAAACAAACTATGTGAAGCGCGTCATCGGTCTGCCGGGCGAGCACATAGCGATTCATGATCAACATGTGTTCGTCAACAATCAAGAGCTGCCCGAATATCGTATCCGCGCGCAAGATCATGTTGACAACCCGACGACGACCGACCGGATTGAAAGCAACGCGCCCTTGAAGATTCTCGACGACCAGCCGCCGCGCAAAGGCGAGCCGTATAGCGTCTTCTACAGCGAAGATCGCGGGGCCGAAGACCCCAAAAGCGAGTTCGATGTGCCCGCCAACCATTATTTCGTGATGGGCGACAATCGCAACAACAGCCTCGACAGCCGTTACTGGGGCTTCGTCCGGCGCGACCTGATCGTCGGGCGCGCGATGTTCGTCTACTGGTCTTACGACGAGAGCGCGCCGACGAGCGGAAATTTCCTGATAGACTTTTTCAATAACACGCGCTGGAATCGAACCGGCACGCTGATTAAGTGATTTTGACAAGCAGAGCGGGGGCAAGCCCCTCTTCCCAACCTCAGAGGCATTCAATCATGAGAGGCAAGCTCTCAAACATGAATGTCTCACAGGTCAGGAAGGGCGGCTTGCCCCCGCTCTTTTTATTAGCTCAGCCCGGAATTTTACCGGCTGCTCAACTCCAACGGGTCGCCCGTCTGATGTTCTTTGATTTGAAATCTTAGAAACTCGTGGACGGCGGCCAAAGCCTCTTTGTTGGTGGTCTTGATGCGGACGCGCCCGCCCCGTTCCGTCTCTTCATATTTGTAGCTGATGTCGGCTTTCAGTTTCTCCATCACGGGGACGCCGGGCGGCGTTTGCTCGTGGACGAACATCGGGATATTGAAGTCGCCGTCGCTGAACATCCGTGAGATGTGCGCGAGATGCATTCTGATTTCATCACGGTTCGCCGCATCCTTCGGATCGTTGACTTCGACTTGAATCGCGCCGCCGTCATTCATCAGCAGAAAATGGTGCGTCGTCGCTGTTTGAGAAAAGCCCATGCCCTCTTCGCCGCGAGAGCTGACGGCGGCGAGGCGGTCTGCGTCGCTCGCGTCCTTGCCGTTGGCGTTTGACTTATCATTCTTCATCATCGGGCACGAGACGGCGGGCTTATCGCTCTGCGCTTGTCCGCTCTGTTTGGACTGCTGTTGCGCGTAGACGGACAGCGCGGCGACAACCATCATGGTGAACAGTAAAATATAAATTAAAGACTTGTGATTCTTCATTGCTCCTGATCCTTTCTTTTCCGCTTGCGCCATTGCGGCGCGGTCGGGGAGTTATGTTTGACGCTCAAAGATTCCGCGTCTGCGAGCGATTCCAAGAGCCTCGCGCGTTCGCCGTCGGCGGTCTTTGAAAGACGCGCATCCCATTCCTGAATCGTACCGCTGAGGTCATCACGCAGGATTGACAAGTCGCGCAACTGCGCTTCGAGCTCTGAGAGCTTGGCGGCAGCTAGAGCGCGCACTTGCTTGCAGGGCGCGCCGCCTTTATCACGAGCCTTGAGGATTCGCGCGAGTTCCTCAAGCGTGAAACCCACCGCGAGCGCGCGGCGCACGAGGCGCACACGGTCAAGCGATTCCAGCGCGTATTCGCGGTAACCGTTAGGCGAGCGTCTGGGAACTGGCAGCACGCCTTTGCGTTCGTAATGATGCAGCGTGTCAGTGCTGACGCCCGCCGCTTGCGCCAATTCACCGGCGCGCAAATATCTTTTGTTCACGCTCATCACCTCAGCATTGTAAAGCCCCGAATGGATTCGAGAGTCAAGAGCTATTTTCGATGCAAAGAGAAGAAGTTTCGCGCAAAGGCGCAAAGGAAGAAAGCCAAGCTGTTGAGTACTGCTTGTCGCGCGAATGCTTTTCTTTGCGCCTTTGCGCGAGAATTTCTTGACCAAGATAACTGACTCGAAGCATGTCATCCATCGTGTCTCGAAACTTTCCCGCAAGATAAACTTCAGGTCGTGTTAAGATTCCGCTCCCGAATCACAGTTTTTCATTGAAGGGCACGAATGAGTTTCTGGACTAATTTACAGACGGCGGCGGGCATGGGCGGAATGTTTCATTGGGTCGCGGTCTGTTTCATGCTGGTCGCAGCCCTTTTGTTCGCGCTCGTGCCTGCCGAACGGATGCGGATACGCAATGCCGCGCTGCTGTTCGCGGTCGCCTTCGTGGGCTTGTTAATCGCCGCGATGTTTTTGACTTACGGCGCGACGACGACGGGCGCGCCGTACAAGTGGACGCGTTGGGCTTCGCTTTTTATCTCAAGCGTCGCCCTCGTCAATCTCGCCAGCGTGCTCGTCTTCGATGTCCTGCTCGATGCCATCAAGCTCAAGCCGCCGCGCATCATGCGCGACCTCTTGCTCGCCTTCAGCTACATCATCATCGCGCTCAGCCTGCTCTCGCAGAGCGGAGTTGACCTGACGGGCATCGTCGCCACTTCCGCAGTCATCACCGCCGTCATCGGTTTCTCTTTGCAGGACACGCTCGGCAACATCATGGGCGGGATGGCCTTGCAGATGGAGCGCACTATCGGCGTCGGCGACTGGGTGCGAATAGACACGCACGAAGGCCGCGTTAAAGAGATTCGCTGGCGGCAGACTTCAATCGAGACGCGCGACTGGGACACCATCGTGATTCCGAACAGCGTCTTGATGAAGGGACAGGTACTCATCCTCGGGCGTCGCGAGGGAGCGCCGCGCCAGCATCGCCAGTGGGTTTACTTCAACGTGGATTTCCGCTTTGCGCCGACCGATGTGATTGATGCCGTGGAGACGGCCTTGCGGGCCGAGCCGATTCCGAACATCGCGCG
>DASWRG010000007.1:0-5704 GCA_036403295.1 Pyrinomonadaceae bacterium | reverse complement strand
ACGCTCGTCTTCCTGCGTTTCCCTGACGGCGCGCAGCTCATCGCCCGCGCGCCCGCCAGCTTTCGCGCGGAGCTGGAATCAAACATACGTGTAATTTTTGAAGCGGAGAGGGTTGATTTCTTCGACGCGGAGAGCGGAGAGGCGTTAAGAATATAAACAGGGAGAGACGGGATACAAGATTAGAAATTTGAAATCTCAAAGAAAAATTTCTCTGCGGCGAGATTGAGTGAGGTTGAGCAAGCCTGTATTTCATTTTTCATTTTACATTTTTAATTTTGCATTCTCCGTGCGTCTCTGCGATGAAAAAAGATTGCGAGCATCAAGCCTGAGAGCGTGATGGTGACGAGAGCCGAGAGCATGCAGAACTCGCAGTAGTGATGCAAGACGAAGGCTTGGACGTAGACGAGTCTGAGCGTCATCAAGAGCATCACGGCGACGACTATCGTAAGCAGCGTGCGCGTGCCGCGATAGCCGTAGGCCGCGAGCGTCGCAAGGCTGAAGACCGAAAAATAGGCGAACGCGCCGAGCGGCGCGAGCGGGATGCCCATAAAGCTTGAGTACACGCTGTTGAGGACGAACTCGCAGCCGCCAAGAATCGTGCAAGGCACTATTTCGTCCTTCAGATGCTTGACCGTCAAGTAAATCGAATCCGCCAAACCGATGAGCGAAACCAGTGCGACGACCATCAAGAGGCGAGAAGACGGAGCGCGCGGCGCGGCTTCTTCTTCTGCGGCGGCGGAAATGTGTTTGCCTTCTGCTTCGCTCATTGCCCCTTCGCTTTGAGAGCCTCGTCAATCGCTTTGTGCAGCCCGTCGGCTGACATCTCTTCGGCTTTGAGCTGCCGGTCACCGACGAAGATGGTGGGCGTGCCGACGACGCCGCGCGCTTTGCCGCGCCGCATATCGAGCGCGACGCGCGTGCTCGCCAGCTCTCCGACCATGTCGCGCATGAAAGCGTCTTCGTTCAGATTGAGCGCGCGCGCGTAATTGACAAACTCCGTGCGCGGGTCTGGCGAGAGCGTCCATTCCGACTGCCTCTCATAAAGCATGTCGTGCATCTCCCAGAACTTGCCCTGCACGCTCGCCGCCTCTGCCGCGCGCGCGGCGTCATATGCGTGCTTGTGAATCTGCGAGAGCGGAAACTGGCGGAACACCACGCGCAAGCGGTCGCCGTATTCCTTCTCGATGTTTTTCAGAATCGGGTACACGCTGCCGCAGGGCGGACATTCAAAATCGCCGAACTCCTCAAGCGTCACGGGCGCGCTCTCGACGCCCCTCACGTGCGGCGGGTCAGCCCCGGCCACATTGGTCGCCGTGTTCGTCGTCTGAGAATGAGCCGTCTCAGGCGCGGGCTTCATCGTTTTGTACAGGAGCACGCCGACGGCGAAGGCCGCGACCAGCACGCCGACGATAAGCAGTAAAGGTAAGTTTCGTTTCATCTCTCTGAATCAACGCTTTCCGAATTTTAATTCACTCTCGTGAATGATACTGATATAACATCCCAACGCAAAACGGAAATCGAAAAATTCCAAAGGGAGCAGTGGATGAGACTGGCGCTGAACGGCGCGACGACGATGAAGGCAGACCTTGCGACGGACATCGCGGCGGCGGGACGCGCGGGCTTCGACGGTCTTGAGATCAAGGCACACGGAACTGGCGATTGCAGCCGCCCGCGCGGGGCTTCACGTTTTTTGTGAGAAGCCGATGGCGACGAACCTCGCGGACGCCCGCGCCGCGCTCGATGGTTTCAAATCAGTAGCACTCGTGGACGCCTGCTATCGCTCAGTCAGCACACATGAACGAGTGAAGATAGTAAATTAAACCGCAGAGACGCTGAGATGCAGAGAAGATAGATAGAAGATAAGACGCAAACTCTTTACTGCCAACTGCACACTGCCTGCTGCCTACTGTTTTTCTCTCTGCGTCTCAGCGTCTCTGCGGTTAAGATTTTTGAATGACGCGCAAGAGTTCCGCCACGCTCCAAGCCTGCGCGATGCAGCCGTGCGGCGTGTGCGGCGCGTCGCCGTCGAAGATTTCCGAGACCTGTCCGAGACCGGCTTCGCTGAGATGCTTTTGAAATGGAGCGAGCCACGCCGCGACCTTTTCGCGCGAGTTTGATGTCTCGCCAAAAGCTTTGAGATAAGCCGTGATGAACGGCCCGATCAGCCAGGCCCAGACTGTGCCCTGATGATACGCACCATCACGGCTTGTGCTGTCGCCTTCGTAACGCCCAATATATTGTGGCTCAGTCGGCGCAAGGCTTCGCAGGCCGTAAGGCGTTAATAGCTCGCGCTCGACCGCCGAGACGACCCGACGCGCTCTCTCTTCCGAAAGCATCGTGTGCTCAAGACTGACGGCGAAGATTTGGTTGGGACGCATGGAGGCGTCCCGCTTGTCTCCGTCAATCACATCGTAAAGACATCCGGCCTCGTCGTTCCAGAATTTTTGATTAAAGCTCACGCTCGCCCGCTCCGCCATCTCATCAAATAAATTGCGGCGCGCGTCGTCTCCGAACTTACGCGCCAGTCCTTCCATCACGCGCAGAGCGTTGTGCCAGAGAGCCTGAATCTCGACGGGCTTGCCGCGACGCGGCGTGACGACCCAATCGCCGACCTTCGCATCCATCCATGTCAACTGTACACCCTCCGCGCCCGACGCGAGCAGGCCGTCCTCGTCAACGTGTATGTTGTAACGCGTGCCGCGCACGTGCCAGTCAATAATTTCCGCGAGCGTTTCGTAAAGATTCGCGCGCACGAATTCATCATCGTTCGTGTGTGCGAGGAGCGTGCGCACGGCTTCAAAAAACCAGAGCGTCGCGTCAACGGTATTGTATTCGGGCTGCTCGCCCGCATCGGGAAAACGATTCGGCAGCATCCCTTTGTCAACATGCTTTGCGAATTCGAGCAGGATGCTGCGCGCAATCTCCGCGCGTCCGGTCGAAAGCGTGAGGCCGGGCAGGGCGATCATCGTGTCGCGTCCCCAATCGCTGAACCAGTGATAGCCTGCGATGACCGTCTTCTGCTCGCCGCGCGCGACGATGAATTGATCTGCGGCGAACGCGAGCGAGCGCGCGAATTCATCCTCCGGTTGAGAGATAGCGAGCTGCTCGCGCCGCTCAAGCTCTCTGGTTCTGTCAGCTTCAATAAGCTCTACGTCGCGCCGTTCGGTTGAAGCGATGACAGCGATTCGCGCGCGGCGCGAGAGGTCGAATTTGAGAGTGAACGGATTAAAGAGGTCTTCCGTGAAATCAAAGCCGCGCTCACGCTCCCGTGCGTACTCAAAGTTGCGATACCAACTCCCGCCGCTCAACTCAATCTCATCCGCGTCGTGAGAGAGATGAAGCGGCGGCGCGTCAGTGTAAAGCTGCACGGACGCCGTTCCATCCGTGACATGAACCGCACGATTGATAGCCTCGCTCTCATGCTTCAAACTGTGATAGTCGCGGCACGCGATGAGCGGACGCAGTTCTAAAGAGCAGTTGGCAATTGGCAGTTGGCGGCTGGCAGTCGAATCGTCGTCAACCTTGAACCTTGAACCTTGAACCTTGAACTCATACTGAATGACGGTCGAGTTTTCGCCTTGAATCATGAAGACGGATTTTTCGATGGTGACGCCTTCGATTTCGTAGGTGAAGACGGGGAACGGGTCGAGGCGAAAGCCTGTCTGGAATTGGTAGCCTTGCGGATGAATCGCGGCGGGATATTGATTGACCGCGAGTTCGTAGCGGCGGCCTTCGATGACGAGCGTCTCTTCGAGTTTGGAGAGCATGACGAGGCGACCGACGGGCGGCATGGTGGCTGCGACGAGCAAGCCGTGATAGCGGCGCGTATTCAAGCCTATGATGGTGGACGAAGCGAAGCCGCCGAGACCGTTCGTCTCAAGCCACTCGCGCGTGTTTGCGCTGGCGAGAGGGCGGCACTCTTGTTCGTCAAATCGAATCATCGCTCAAAAATCTTTTCCAACTGCTGTCGAAAATGTTCTTTCCAACTTTCCGGCAAAGCCTCGACCCCGAGCGCGCGTCGCAACGTCTCAATATCCTTCTTCTCAAAAGCATAGAGGCGCACGATGTCCGCGATAGTGATGTTGTGTTCGTTGCGCTCGATAAGTTCAATCGCATCGCCCGCGCCGACTTCACCTTCCTTGTGCACAGAAAAATAGAATCCCGTCCGCCTGCTCTGAAGAAAGCGTTTGATAATATCGCTGCGCCCGAACTTGATGCCGAGCTTGAAGCAGGGCAGGCGCGGCTCTGTCACCATCACTTCGGCCTCGCCGATGCGAAACCTGTCGCCGATGTTGACCGTGGATTCGTCAAGCCCCTCGGTCGTCGAATTCTCACCGAACATGCCCCACGGCAAAGTCATCTCAGGCAACTCGCCGCGCCAGAAATCGTAGTGCTCCGACGGGTAAGCGTAGACGGCTTTGGTCAGGCCGCCGTGAACAGACAAATCCGCCTGACGGTCGCCGTCGAGGTTGAGCGTGCGGAGCATGACGCGTCCCGCGACCGGCTCTTTGAAGATGCCGGTCGAAACGGCCTCTCCATGCGACATCACGAGTCGCGGGCGGGCGACGTTGATGGAGATGATTTTCATTTTCCGTCTCCGTGTTTTATATGCCTCTGTGGCCGAATTTTATTCCAGCTTATAACGCATCTTAGCGGTTCGCTGTCCGCTATGCCATCTTTATAAATTGTAGCAAGCCTATAGATAAGCACGAGAGGAGTTGTCCGCAAGCAAATTTCTAAAAGTATTTATCTTCTCTAAGTCTTTTGTTTTGGAAGCTAGTAATGTCCGACTCTGAAATATTATCATTGCTTGACAGCCTATCCGGATGTATAAGGCTGTCGTCCGGTGGCGGATAGTTAGTCTCTCTGTGAAAGTCAAAACAGGAGTGTGCAATGAGTAAACTTAAGCGGCTAACACCATTCATATTTGCGTTACTCGTGGCTGCAATAGTCTCTGCGATGGCTGGTCGGCCTGATAACAAGGCGACTCACCAACAGGAGGGGCGAGCGGTCAATGACGAGTTTCAAACACAGTTTCCCATTGTGGATTATGCAGCTCCAAGTACGCTCAGCCCGGGGGGGGCGCGCTGAGAGAGAGGCGAAGAGCGCAAAATACGATAATGCAGACCTGCCATTAGACCCCAACATTACTGAGGACGGCCAAATATTCTCTTTTCTTGATTGGGAGATTGGATTGTCGGCTCTACCAGTAGACAGAAGCGACGCGGTTATCGTAGGACGGGTGACTGACGCAAAGGCATATCTGTCAAACGACAAAACGGGAGTCTACTCGGAGTTCACGATTCAGATTGATTCAGTGCCCAAAAACGACCGGCACATGCCTTTGAAGTCAGGAGGCTCAGTAGCCGCCGAGCGAGATGGTGGGCGCGTGCGCTTCCCTTCAGGAATGAGCATTCTGTCACAAACACGCGGGCAAGGAATGCCTCTCCCCGGACGGTCTTATGTTCTCTTTCTCACACACGACTTTGATTTTCATGGCTCTCATGAAGACGCTTTTCATCTTCTGACCGGATATGAGTTGCGCAATGGGCGAATCTTCCCACTGGATAAGCCCGGCGAGGGCTATCCCATGTCCACTTACACAGGAGCGGATGAAAAGACATTCATGAATGATCTTCGCGCAGCAATCCGTAAGGCTTCTGAAAAGTAAATGCCGGAGTAGAGTATGAAACGAGTCCCCCTG
>DASWRG010000006.1:0-34721 GCA_036403295.1 Pyrinomonadaceae bacterium | reverse complement strand
GGATGCAGCAAGGCGTTGCAGTTGGCGCAACGATCCAGATTGAGGCTTTCAAATTGCGGAGTTTTGGCGGGCTTGTCGAAAATCAAGCGTAACAGCCACGCCAACGCGAGCCAGATGGCATGGCCAATCAGAGTAACTAGGCCGAAGAAGATGAGCAGGAAGAAAAGAATATAAAACAGCTCTTCCATCAGCAAAGCTTTCTATGAGAAAACGGCGAGCCTTACTTCTCGCCGCTCAATTAAGAATCACAGTTCAGATGCGCCGCCGATCAGCCGACGAGCGGCGGGCCGTCATAGAGCACGTCCCAACCGTTCTCGCGGCTCGCTTCGAGCATGTTTCTGAATCCGCGCCGCGCTTCCCGGCGACTGTTCCAGCGCGAGGTATGCGGCTCGCCCGTGCGCGGGTCGAATCTGCCGACCTGCGCGAATTGCTCTGCGACGGCCAGACCGATGATGCCGAGCAGCTCGTCTTTTGACATGATGGCTGTGCGAATGCTGAGTTCGGTTAATTCTATCTCGTCCATGTTTGTATTATACCTAAAGCCTGCGCCGTGTTGTACCCGTCGGGTAGTGTCCTAATAGTGTGTTGCTATGGAGGGTGGGGTCTAGTAGTGCCAGCCTTGCTCACGAATGAACTCTAAAACTGAGAGGTGTTCAATGCCCAAATCGGCGCACACGTTCGGGATTTTATTTATATTCGGGCTTGGACTTAAAAGAACCTTCTCGTTACTGACAACTGTACAATCATGGACTTGAGCCGTAGCGATAACAAAAGGGTCGGCGTTTGCTGCAATCGTCGCATGTTTCGAGTAGAGCAGTTTAGCGTGCTCAGGATGCGCGAGAATGCTACTTACGACGCTTTGTATATTTACATCATGGCGAACAAATAAAGCGGGCGTCCTCCTTGCCCAATCGTAAAGGTCATCTCCGCCCGCTTTTAGTTCTTCTAAGACCTCATCAGGCGCAATCAATATTCCGTCACTAATACAATCCTCAATATCTTTCCATAGAGAAGGAAAAATATCAGGCGGGTAGAAGTCCCGCCATACGTGCGTGAGGCCACTTGTATCTATGCAGTATCTTTTCAAGCAACGTCTCTCATGATGGACGGGATGCGTACTGCTTTTTCTATATCACCCAAGTGTTTTAATTTAACGCCTAGATATTGAGCAGCATCGGTAGAGCTAATTCTGTTTTGGTGATAACTGTCCAAAACTAAACGCACGAATGTTTTCCCTGATGCGGCTACTGCTTTCAAAGGTACGGGCGCGAAACCCTTTGGCGGTTTCTTTAATTTCTTCCATTCCTCTATCTTGGACTGATAAAAATCCTGCGTTGTTTTACCTAAGCTGAGTAGGCGGAGCAATATCACATGAGTGCTGACGCTGTAGCGCGAGGAAAGGCTATTAAGCTCTTCGTCTGACCATCCATGATTGCCGTTGCCGCGCACGATGCTTTCCCGCAAGAACAACTCCGAAGGAACAAGAGCCTCGCCAGCTACGGCATTACAGAAAACTTCTATCTTGTCGCTTCCCAAGTCACATAAACCAGCAGACCGTAACATGAGGTGGGTCAGCTCATGCGCCATAGTAAACACTCGCCCATAGGGAGAGTCTTTGGCGTTCATTATGATGATTGGCAACGGTGAGTACCATATAGAACATCCTCGCATCTCAGACTTAGGAATGGACGCCTGAAACACAAAGACACCGCAGGCTTCGATTGAATCTCGCCAGAAGTGAAGGGCTTCATAATCAGTACGAAGGCTTGATTGACGCTCAAAGCTAATATCAAGTATCTCTCTGATACGTTTGCCGACACTCTCAGGATTCTCATCGGTAGAAGCAGTTGAAACAAACACAGTCGGAGTAATATCTAAGTCATCTAGCAATCCAAGAGCGGCTTCACGGCGCGCCTTTGCTTTCCGCAACTCAAGACGCAACTCTGGGGATAATTTATGCTCTGACTCTTCTGAGAAGTGCCTGAAATCTTTTATGTAAATGTCAGTTTGTGGAGGCGCAGGAAGATAGAAAAAGGCTAATGGCCGCTTGTAAACGTTACTTAAATTACGGAGTTGATTAACGGTAAGTCTGGCCTGACCGCCTTCAACGGCAGTGAGCTTTTCAGGCTTAACATTGATTCTTCTCGCAGCGACCTCTATATCATAGCCAGCGTCCTCGCGCGCCCACACGAGTAGTTCTGGCTTAACGAATGCTTGAATGACTTGCGCCATGATGAGAACCGCGAGTGAGCGTCTTTCAGGCTGCTTTGTTGGACTTACTCTCGGCTAGTGCCCTAGCTTTCGCCCACCTTGCCGTTACTGCCTTACGTGCGCTTTCACTTAGCTCTTCCGGCGTCAGTTTTGCTGCTCTTGCGTGACCACCTTTTAGACCGCCTAAGCGACCAAGCATAACTGCCGCAGGGTTCTTCTTCTTTGATGCGTTTGTGGGGTCTTTTGACTTCCTTGTCATACCTACGAAGTATACGTGAGCGGTCACGAAAAGTCAAGACAATTATTGTCCGCTAATGATAGAAATAGCTTGACTTATACGTGAGCGGTCACGTATAATCAGAACATTAGGAAAGGCTCTGAAAGCGGCAAACTCTCAGAGCCTTATTGAAAACCGAAGCGATTGCTCGCATCCGATTCCGCAAAGTCATTGTGAGCCAATCGCACTAGAAAGGCAAGGCTCAAAATGACCTGTCATAACTGCCAATCCATAGCCAAGCGGTTCGGTAAAGACCGCAAAGGCAACCAGCGTTTTCGCTGCTTAACCTGTGGCAAGACCTTCCAAGCGGAAAGAGACAAACCACTAAATGACATGCGTATCCCGATGGATAAAGCCCTCATGTGCTTACAGCTTTTAGTTGAAGGCATGTCCGTTAGAAGTATTGAGCGCATCACAGGCATTCACCGTGACACCGTGCTAGACCTGATGCTAGTTGCTGGCGAGAAGTGCGAAGCTTTGATGGATAAGCTTATCCGCAAAGTTCAAGTCTCCGACATTCAAGCTGACGAAATCTGGTCTTATGTCGGCATGAAAGAAAAGACGAAAAAGCGTCAAGGCAAAGATGCCGACACGCTGGGCGATGCTTATACGTTCGTTGCTTTCGAGCGTCATTCTAAACTCATCGTTGCTTGGCATCTCGGACGGCGCACGGCGCGCGATACGCTGCTTTTTACTGAGAAGCTATATCAGGCTTTAGAGGGTACGACTAATCGGTTTCAGATGACCACTGACGGCTTCGGCGGTTATCCTGATGCCGTCTGTTACTCTTTAGGCACTCGCGTTGACTATGCTCAGCTTGTGAAGATGTACGCTGTGCCTGATGACGGCGAGCGTCGCTACTCTCCCGCGCAGTGCATAGGAGCAACACCTATTCCGGTGTTTGGAAATCCTGACCCTGAAAACATCTGTACTTCGCATGTCGAAAGACAGAATCTAAATATCCGCATGGCAATGCGTCGCTTTACGAGACTCACGAATGCTTTCAGCAAGAAATGGTCTAACCTGAAAGCCGCGCTTGCGCTATACTTCGCTTATTACAATCTGTGCCGCGTGCATTCTTCGATTCGCTGTACGCCAGCGATGGAAGCCGGAATCACAAAGCATGTTTGGGAACTTAAAGACTTATTAACCAACTGAGAAAGGATAAAACAGATGGAATATCTAATCATCGAAGACGGAGACTTCAGGTCGTTTGTTAGCACAATAAATGAATACATAAATAATGGCTGGGAGTTGCAGGGAGGCATAGCCGTAATCACTAGCATGTCTCAGCTCTCCCAGTATCCCGTTCCGCATTACTATCAAGCTGTAACAAAGACGACACCGCCCACAACCATAGGGGTCTTAGCACAAGGAATAGCAAGGCGGCAAGAATAGAAAGGACAAGGAAAAAGCCCGCCGGATATGGCGGGCTTTTTGCGAGAGCGGCTCTTAAACTTGCTTGGTGGAGGTGACGAGACTCGAACTCGCAACCGACGGTTTACTTTAAGCCGCTCTCAGATGAAGACCGCTGCTCTACCAATTGAGCTACACCCCCAACCACAGCTATTATATCAAGCGCAGACCAGCAACACAATCTTAGGACACTACCACCCGTCGCGGCGAGTTGATTGAGTCCGCTCTATTTACAGAGTTTGACAGCTTAGCGGCTGCGGGCTACCATGCGTCAATCGCAAGCGGAATCATACAGCAAAGCTCTTTCTTGACAAGTAAATAGTGAATAGTCAATGGTGTAGAGAGGAACAACATTCGTCCGAGCGCCATTTACCGTTTACCATTTACCATTTACTAATTATGGGATTCGCAACTACAGCCATACACGCGGGCAACGACGCAGACCCGACGACGGGATCGGTCACCGTGCCGATCTATCAAACTTCAACTTACCAGCAGGAAGGCTTGGGCAAGCACAAGGGCTACGAGTACGCGCGGACGCAGAACCCGACGCGCTCCGCCCTTGAACAGAACATCGCCGCGCTTGAGGGCGCGCGGTTCGGCTACGCTTTCGCCTCCGGCATGGCCGCCATTGACGCGACGCTGCGGCTGATTAAAGCGGGCGAGCACGTCATCGTTTCCGATAACACTTACGGCGGCACGTTCCGCCTCTTCACGCGCATTCTGGCGAACTACGGCATCGAGTTCGATTTCGTGGACACTTCGGATGTCACGAACGTCGAGGCCGCCATCAAGCCGAACACGAAGATGGTCTTTCTCGAAACTCCGACCAATCCCGTGATGATCGTGACGGACTTGCAGGCGGTTGCGGACGTGGCGCACAAAGTCGGCGCGCGTGTGGTCTGCGACAATACTTTCATGTCGCCCTACCTGCAACGCCCGATGGAGTTCGGCGTTGACATCGTGGTGCATTCGACGACTAAATATCTGAATGGACATTCGGACGGAGTCGGCGGGATGGTCGTCCTCAATGATGAAGAGGATGCTAACTGGATCGGGTTTGTGCAGAACAGCGCGGGCGCGATTCTCTCGCCCTTTGATTCGTGGCTCGTCTTGCGCGGGACGAAGACGCTCGCCTTGAGAATGGAGCAGCATGACCGTTCGGGTCGCGCCGTCGCGGCTTTTCTCGAAGAGCATCCGAAGGTGCAGAAGATTTATTATCCCGGCTCGCTCTCTCATCGCCAGCACGATCTGGCGAAGCGGCAGCAAAAAGGTTTCGGCGGGATGGTGGCTTTCGATGTCGGCAGCCTTGAGAACGCGCGCGTGGTGCTCGAATCTGTTAAGCTATGCACGCTGGCGGAAAGCCTCGGCGGAGTCGAAACCCTAATCTCGCATCCCGCGACGATGACTCACGCCTCCGTCTTGCCGGAAACGCGTGCGCGGCTCGGCATCACGGACGGACTCGTGCGCATCTCCGTCGGCATCGAAGACACGGATGATATTATCGCTGATCTGGATCAAGCATTAGGAAAGCTGTGATGAGTGATAAGTGATGAGTCATGAGTTAAAAGCTCTTACTCATCGCTCATCGCTCATCACTCATCACCTATCATATGATTATTGAGCTTCACGCAAAATCGGATGTCGGGCGGGTCAGGCGCGGCAACGAAGATAATTTCCTGCTCCTTGATTTATCGAGCGGCAAAGGCTGGACTGGCTCGGACGGCGCGGAGCCGCCCGAAGATTTGCGCCGCATCGAAGTGAAAGACAAGGGAGTCGTGTTCGTCGTCTCGGACGGGATGGGCGGCGCGCTCGCCGGGGATGTGGCGAGCCGGATGGCCGTCGAGACCGTGCGCGAGATGCTGGTCGGCACAGAGGACGGCGCGGGCTGCGAGGCCGATGCGCCGCTCGTCGAATGCCTGCGCAATGCGACCGTCTATGCCAATCTGGCGATTCATCACAAGAGTCAGGAAGACACGCGTTGCAGCGGCATGGGCGCGACCTTCACCGGGGCGGCCATTAAAGACGACATGCTCGATCTGGTGCAGGTCGGAGACAGTCGAGCCTATCTCTTGCGCGGCAGCCAGATTAAGCTCGCCACCAAAGATCAATCGCTCGTCCAGCAGCTTGTCGATGTCGGGCAGATTAGCGAGCAGGAGGCCGAAACGCACATGTTTCGCAATGTCATCTTGCAAGCTCTCGGCGCGCAGAGCGAGTTGTCGCCGGTCAGTTGCCGCATCAAGCTCAAGCGCGGCGATATTCTGTTGATGTGCAGCGACGGCCTGTCGGGCAAGCTGCGCTCCGAAGACATGATTGCGATTATCGAAGAGGCCAAAGGCGACCTCGCGGCTGCGTGCAGCGCGCTCGTCAATGAAGCCAACAATCGCGGCGGCGAAGACAACATCACAGTCGTCCTCGCGCGCTTCGTGGGCGACGACTTGGAAAAGCCCGCCGGAGACCGCATCACGGTCGAGCTGCCGCCGCTCGAAGAGGACACCACGCTCGGAGACACAGACCCTTCAACCTCATAAAACTTTGAGCTTCATTCGGAGAATCCTTCGCATCAAGACAAATCATTGACAAGCGCGCATGCCCTCGCTAACATCCGACTCGTTTACACCATCAAGCGTGGAATCGAACCGGCTGTCGTCTTTCCCGCGACTTCTCTTGCGGGGCAGAGCCGTTCCGAGGACTGTATTTATCGAGCAAGGCGCGCTCCTTGACGCACACAGCAGTTTAAATTTTTGGGCAAATAGTCTCCGGCGCGAACGTCTGAAACGCCAGCCAGATGTCTTGAAGTTTGTCTCGCGTCCGAAGCTCGTTTTTCTTTTCCGCCGGACGACGCGCGTGAGAGAAGCGCGCGTCCGGCGCGCCCCTTGAAGTCGAACGTTCTTAAATCTGCCGCCGCTCGAAGCAAAAAAAAGCTACGGGCTGTGGCTCAGACAGGGTTGCTCCCCAACCCAGACCCCCGTCGCGCAACTTTTTTTAGCGCGCCTTTGATACCGGGCGACTGATTTTTGCGCGTAACGTTTTAGGAGGAGGAAATTTTTAGCATGTTTAGACGATTACTCAACAAAAAATTTATTTTTCTGGCGGCCTGCTGCGCCGCCGTCACCGCGCTTGCGATTCCGGCGACGACGCGCACGGGACGCGCGGATGATCTGACGGGGCGCGAGCTTTTGAGCGTCACGCGAGTCGCACAAGGCGGCAGCGAGTACAAAGGTTTGCAGTTTGTGACGGCCAAAGCTTCGGGCTTCGTCAACGTCGCTCCGGTGGCCGGAGTCGGCCTCGGCACGGGCGGCGCGGCGGCGGCGGTCGAAGTCAAACTCAACTTGACGGACTATCAGGATAAAGACGGACGCCGCAGGCTCGATGTCAACCCGACGGCGGCGGGCGCGATGGCGCTGGGGCCGACGTTTCTGGTCTACACGGGCAGTGTGGGCGGCGGCATGTACATGGGCAACGAGTTTCGCGTGAGCGAAGCGACGGCCTCGCGCCACTGGGGCTTGATGGGCTTCGGCACACTCAATCGCGCGGTGGACGGACTACTGCCGACCGCACGCCAAAAGGACGAAGGCAATGACTATGTGGTCGAAGTCAAATTCAACGCGCAGGACACCATCCGCTACTGGATTAGCAAAGACTCGTTTCTCATTGACAAAGTCGTCACGCGTTACAACAGCAAAGTGATAGTCGAAGAAAATCGCAGCGACTATCGCAAGGTGAGCTGCATGATGCTGCCCTTCCATGTCGAGACTCGCCTGACCGGCCAGCGTCTCGCTGATTTGAATGTTGACAGCTACGACTTGCAGACGGCTGTCCCGAGCGCGCGCTTCACGATGGCGGTCGTGCCGTAAATTTCCGGCTTTCAATCGGGATCAAAGAAAAAGAGACGACGGGGCGGAGTTATTAGCCGCGTCGTTTCTTTTTCTGTTCGCAATTGATTAAAATTATTATTCTGACTTATACCATCAACGGAGATTTTATCGTGTCCCCTTTTGTCTGCACGCGCGCGATTGCCTGTTATCTTTTCATCGCTCTACTTTTTTGCCCGACGCTTGCTGCCAAACAACAGGCGACGACCATCACTCCACTCGAACAGGGCAAAGCGATTGAGCGAGAGCTAAAGGGCGGCAAGACAGATTCTTACAAGCTCAAGCTATTGGCCGGGCAATTCCTGCGCGCGGTGGTCGAGCAACGCGGGATTGATGTGATGGTGCGGCTCTTCGCGCCCGACGGCAAACAACTCCTTGAAGTCGACAGCCCGAACGGAGCGCAAGGCCCCGAGCCTGTCTCCCTGATCGCAGACGCGGCGGGCGATTACAGGCTCGACGTGCTCTCTTTGGATGAGAAGGCGGCGGCAGGTCATTACGTCGCCAGCATCACGGAACTGCGAGCCGCGACCGAGACTGATCGCAAGCTCGCCGCCGCCGAAAAGGCCGCCTCCGACGGCGAGACTCTTCGCGCACAAGGCGCTGTGGATTCTTTGAAAAACGCCATCATGAAATTTGAAGAGGCGGTCGCGCTCTTTCACGCACTCGACACGCCGCAAGCGGGCGAGGCCAGCGCGGTCAACAGCATCGGCGAAATCTATTTCGGCTTCGGCGAAAGACAGAAGGCTCTCGAATATTTCACGCAGGCTCTTGAGCTTCGCCGCGCTCTCAAAGATCAAGCAGGCGAAGCTTTACAGCTCAACAATCTCGGCGTCGCCAATCAAGCTCTCGGCAACATGCAGAAGGCTCTGGAATATTTCAGTCAAGCCTTGTCAGTCCATCGCGCGACGGGCGACCGCTATGAAGAAGCCATCACGCTCAACAATATGGGTCACCTTTACGACGTATTGGGCGAGAAGCAGAAGGCTCTCGATTATTACAATCAAGCTCTGCCCATCAGGCGCGAGATCGGCGACCGCGCGGGCGAGGCTTACACTTTGAACAACACCGGCATGGTGTATCTGGGGATGGGCGAGAGCCAGAAAGCTTTGGATTATTTCAATCAATCCTTGCCGCTCTGGCGCGCGACGGGCAACCGCGCGGGCGAGGCCACGACGGTCAACAATCTCGGCTACACTTACAGCGAACTCGGCGACAAGGAATCCGCGCTCAAATATTACACAGAGAGCCTGAGCCTGCGTCGCGCCGCAGGAGATCGTTCGGGCGAAGCCGAGACGCTCAACAATCTCGGCCTGCTCTATGACTCACTGAACGAAAAGCAGAAAGCGCTTGAGCTTTACAATCAGGCGATTCCGATTTTCAAAGCCGTCGGCAATCCTTACGGCGAGGCGACGACGCTCAGCAACATGGGTCTGATTTATATCTCGACGGGCGAGTATCAGAAGGCTCTGGACTACTTCAATCAATCGCTGCCGATTCGCCGCAACATCAGCGACCGCACCGGCGAAAGCTACACGCTCAACAATCTCGGCCTCGCCTATCTCAAACAGGGAGAGATGGAGAAAGCCGCAGACTTCTTCAATCAAGCTCTGACCTTGAGCCGCGCTGTCAGCGACAAGCGAAGCGAATCCAAGATGCTTTTCAACCTCGCGCGGCTTGAGCGTGACAGGAACAAGCTCGACGCCGCGCGCGCGCGAATCGAAGAAGGAATTACGATTGTCGAATCTATCCGCACACGAATCACCAGCCAGCAATTGCGCGCCTCTTACTTCGCTTCGGTGCAGGATTTTTACCTGCTCTACATAGACATCCTGATGCGCTTGCACAAGCAGAACCCGAACGCCGGGCACAACGCCGAAGCCTTGCAGGCCAGCGAGCGTGCGCGTGCGCGAATCCTGCTTGAGATGCTCGTCGAATCCGGCGCGGACATTCGTCAGGGAGTCGAACCCGCTCTGCTCGAACGCGAACGCGACTTGCAAAAACAGCTCAACGCCGCCGCCGAAGCTCAGACCAGGCTGCTCGTCAGCCAGCACACCACAGAGCAGGCCGAAGCCGCCGCCAAAGCGATTGAAACACTGACCGCAGAATACGGGGACGTGCAGGCGTTGATTCGCACGAAGAGTCCGCGTTACGCCGCGCTGACGCAGCCCGTGCCGCTCGACCTGCGCGCGATTCAATCAAAGCTCTTGGATCGCAACACGATGCTTCTCGAATATTCGCTCGGCGAAGACGCGAGCTATTTGTGGGCAGTCACGCCGGATTCGATTAAGAGCTACGAGCTGCCGAAACGCGCCGACATCGAAGCCTCTGCGCGTCGCATGTACTCGCTGATTACAGCGACGCGACGCGCTTTGAGAAGCCCGACAACCGTCGTCAATAATGCGACGCCCGAACAGATCGCCGCAGACCTGGCGGAAGAGTCCGCGCGTTTGAGCGAGATGCTGCTCGCTCCCGTCGCCGCGAATTTGGGAAACAAGCGTCTGCTCATCGTCGCCGACGGCGCGCTGCAATACATTCCCTTCGGCGCATTATCTTCGACCCGCGCAGCAAAATCTCCGCTCATCGTCGAGCACGAGATTGTGACGCTCCCGTCGGCTTCGACGCTTGACGTGCTGCGGCGCGAAGTGGCCGGACGCCGTGCAGCCTCGCGCGCGGTCGCAGTCTTCGCCGACCCGGTCTTTGAAAGCGACGACGTGCGCCTCAAGATGAGAGTCAAACGCGCGCCGTCCGCGCCCGAAGCTCAAGCCGGGAACAGGAGTGTGCCGTCAGAACAACGCGCGACCGAAGACGCGGCGCGCGAGATCGGAGTCGAAGAGCCGTCGGGACGCATTCCGCGACTGCCGGGAACTCGCGTCGAAGCCGAAGAGATTCTCTCGCTCGTGCCGCCCACAGAGCGCAAGCAAGCTCTGGATTTTTCCGCGAGCCGCGCGGCTGCGACGAGCGAGGAGCTGGCGCAATATCGCATCATACATTTTGCGACGCACGGCTTTCTGAACAGCGTGCATCCTGAGCTTTCCGGCATCGTCCTCTCGATGTACGACGAGCGCGGCACGCCGCAGGACGGATACCTTCGCTCTCATGAAATCTTTAACCTGCGTCTCTCATCCGATTTGGTCGTCTTGAGCGCGTGCCAGACCGGACTCGGCAAAGAGGTGCGCGGCGAAGGCTTGGTCGGACTCACGCGCGGCTTCATGTACGCAGGCTCGCCGCGCGTCGTCGTGAGCTTGTGGAACGTGAGCGATGAGGCGACAGCCGAACTGATGAGCGATTTCTATCAAGGCATGTTGAAAGATAAGCTGACACCGGCTGCCGCGCTTCGCTCCGCGCAGTTGCAGATGTGGCGGCAGAAGCGTTGGCAGTCGCCTTACTACTGGGCGGCCTTCACACTGCAAGGCGAGTGGCGATAAAAAATAGGGTGTAGGGTGCAGATAAAAGCAGTTTGTTTTTTGCTATGACCTGTCTTCCTTGCCTTCGGTCAAAGCTTTGCCGCGCCAGTCGGGGAGGTGTCCGACGCGGCGGACGTAGATGGACGCGCCCTGCACGCGCTCGACCTCAACGCGGTCGCCAGCTTCGAGCGGCTCTTCGCCCTCCGCCGGAAACGCCGTCCACGTCGAGCCGAAAACTTTGACCGCGCCCTCATTCAGCGCGCCGTGACTGGATGAAACGACCGTGCCGATCTTGCCGGGCAACGAGTCAACCCCTGACTTCAAATCGTTGCCGGACTTTTCGCGCGAAAAATAGTTGACGAAGATGGTGCGCGAGGCTGCGGTCAGTCCGATTGAGATGGCGAGGAAGATGAGAAACTGAAACGGCATGGAGATGCCTATGATTCCGGCCACCGCCGCCGCCAGCGCGCCGATGCCGAACCACAGCAGCACGAAGCCGGGCGTAAAAACTTCGGCGATGATTAAAATCACGCCGAGCACAGTCCAGACAATCCATTCAATTCCGTTCATTCAGTTCAACAATCAACTTTAAGAATTAGCCACAGATGACACAGAGCACACAGAGATAAAAAACAGGCATTTGAAATTTCAGATGGCAAATTTGAAATTTCAGATAACGTATTTGAAATTGTTTTCAGTCCTGCTCTGTGTGCTCTGTGTCCTCTGTGGCTGAATTAAACTATCCTTTAAACATATTCTTCAAGACAAACCAGATGTTGGCCGGACGCTCCGCCAGCCGACGCATGAAGTACGGATACCAGTGCTTGCCGTAAGGCACGTAGACGCGCATGTTGTAGCCATCACGCGCCAGCCGCAACTGCAAATCGCGCCGCACGCCGTACAGCATCTGAAACTCGAAAGCGTCTTTGCCGATGCCGTTGTCGCGCGCGTGGCGAATCGTCTCGTTAATCATCTTCGGGTCGTGCGTCGCAATGCCGTGATACGTGCCCGAAGAGAGCAGGAGTTTCATCACGCGCACGTAATTCTCGTCCACATCTTTCTTGTCGGGAAAAGCGACTTCGGGCGGCTCGTTATAAGCTCCCTTGCAGATGCGTATGCGCGCGGGGATTTTCAAAAGCTCCTGCGCGTCGTCATAAGTGCGGCGCAAATATGATTGTAAGACGATGCCCACATCATTCAAGCCGAACTCCGCGCGCAGGCGTTTGAAAATGTCTATGGTGATTTGTGTGACGGATGATTGCTCCATGTCAACGCGGACGAAGTTGCCGCGCCGCGCCGCATCTTCGACGATAGCGCGAGCGTTCTTGTAAGCCAGCTCAGGATCAATTTCAAGACCGAACTGCGTGAGCTTGATCGAGACGTTCGAGCGAATGCCCGTCTCGTCTATCCGCGCGAGGATGCGCAGGTACTCGCGCACCTCTTCTTCCGTCTCGGCTGCGCTTGAGACTCCTTCGTTCAGGTGATCGAACGAGGCCGTGCAATTGTGCGCGTTGAGTTCACGAATCGTGGCGACCGCCTCTTCAATGTCCTCGCCCGCGACAAAGCGCGTCGTCATTTTTTTGAAGGGACGAAAGCGAGTTGCGAAATCCTTCAACCCCTCCTGCCGGGCTAGATATAAGAGTGCGCTCCTCGTAACCATTGTTTTGAGTGATGAGTGATGAGTGATGAGTGATGAGTAAAAAGCCAGAACAGCTTCTCTCTTATCATTCATTACTCATCACTCATCACTGCTCTCGTCCTTTCTTCTTAATCGTCGCTTGTCGCGCTGCTGTGTTATGCTTGGCGGCGGTTTACGCCTCCTCGCGTTTTTCTAAGACACGGAAATCTGTTTGACGCCCGACGTGATTGCCGGTAGGAGCGAAAGCTGCATGCGCTGGAAGCTACTTCTGATCGCCTCTTTGATTGCCAGCCTCATCGGCGCAGGAGCGACGCTCGCCATCATTATCTTTCTGCTCGGCTCGACCGTTCATTTCTCGCCACGCACGGCGGGCGTGTTGGCTTTCGCTCCGCTTGTCATCCCGCTCGCCATGATTGTCGTCGTTAGTCTTTTTGTCTATCGCCACACCGCGCGGCGTCGCAAGCTGCAAGCGATGATAACGGCGCTGCTCTCGGCTTTCTTGATGCTGACCATCTTTTTCGTCTGCGAGATGCTCCTCGCTAAAAGGAATCAAGAACGAACGCCGCCGCCGCCGCCGCCCGGCAAAATAGCTTCAAACAGCAGCATACGTGAGCCACGCACTCTCTCACAAACTCTCTTGCTCTTTCAAACTGTTAAGACCAATCTCTGTTTGCAAGGGACGCAGAGCGTCTATCACGAAACGTATGTGCTCCTCCAACTCGACGCCTAATTCTTCAACTCCCTGTCGTATATCATCTCGATTGACAGAGCGCGCGAAGGCTTTGTCCTTGAGCTTCTTTTTGACGGACGAGACTTCCATGTCGTCAAGGCTGCGAGTCGGGCGGACGAGCGCGCACGCGACCAGAAAGCCGCACAGCTCATCGGTCGCAAACAGGGCGCGCGCCATCTGCGTGTCGCGCGGGACGCCCGTGTAGGTCGCGTGCCCCATAATCGCCCTGATGATGCGATCCGAATAGCCGCGACCGCACATGATGTTCGCACCCTTGAACGGATGCTCGTCAGCCGTCGGAAACATCTCGTAATCAAAATCGTGCAAGAGGCCGACGATGCCCCACTCGTCCGCGTCCGCATCCTCGCCGCCGTAACGCGCGGCGCACGCGCGCATCGCCGCCTCGACCGCCAGCGCATGCTTACGCAGGCTGTCGCCCTTCGTGTACTCGCACAATAATTCCCAGGCTTCGTTTCGGTCAGGCATAAATGCAGTTGGCAGTTGGCAGCTGGCAGTACAAGCAGCTTTGTCTTTGCTGCCCACTGCCCGCTGCCTACTGCTTTAATATTTCTCTTGAAATCACGATTCGCTGAATCTCGCTCGTGCCTTCGTAGATGGTGGTGACGCGGGCGTCGCGGTACATGCGCTCGACCGCGTAGTCGCGCGAGTAGCCGTTGCCGCCGTGTATCTGCACGGCTTCGGCGCAGACTTTGTTCGCCGTCTCGGAAGCGTAAAGCTTCGCCATCGCGGCGTAGTATCCGGTCTGTTTGTGTCCCGCGTCCTTCATCGCGGCGGCGCGCAGTGTGAGCAAGCGCGCGGCATCCGTCATCGTCGCCATGTCGGATAATTTAAACTGAATCGCTTGAAACTCGGAGATGGCTTGACCGAACGCCTGACGCTCTTTGGAATATTTCAGAGCTTCGTCGAGCGCGCCCTGCGCGATGCCGGTCGAGAGCGCGCCGATGCCGATGCGCCCGTTGTCGAGACTGTTGAAAGCGACGCGCATTCCATTTCCCTCGCCGCCCAAAACGTTTTCGACGGGCACGCGCACGTCCGCGAAATTCATCTCGGCAGTTTGAGAAGCACGCTGTCCCATCTTGTGCTCGATGCCTGAGACGGTCAGCCCCGGCGACTCTTTGTCAACGATGAATGAGGTGACGCTGTTCTTTCCTCCCTCACGATTGGTGACGGCCATCACCATGTACACGTCCGCGATGCCGCCGCTCGTCACCCAACTCTTCGTGCCGTTGATGACGTAATGATCTCCATCACGCACGGCGCGCGTGCGCAGGTTAGTCGCGTCCGAGCCTGCTTGCGGCTCGGAGAGACAGAACGCGCCGAGCTTTTCGCCGCGCGCGAGAGGAACGAGATATTTGTGTTTCTGCTCATCCGTGCCGAAGCTCAGAATCGGATAACAGCAGACGGAATTGGTGACGCCGACGATGACGCAGACCGAAGCGTCCGCACGCGCTATCTCTTCGAGGGCGAGCGCGTAAGCGACAGTATCGAATCCCGCCCCGCCCCACTCTTCGGGAATAATCATCCCCAACAGGCCAAGCTCCGCGAGGCCGCGCAACTGCTCGTGCGGAAAACGCGCATGCTCGTCGCCCTCTTTGGCGCGCGGCGCGATCTCGCCCGCGACGAACTCGCGGACGGACGCCTGCACCATCCGTTGTTCTTCGGAAAGCTCGAAATCCACTTTGAATTGCTCCTCCTTTGTGAGACGAAACTAGCACATGGCTTGCACGATAAACAAGTTCAAGGTTCAAGGTTCAAGGTACAAGCTTCAAGTCTGAAAGTCCGTGAAGTTGCTTGAGCTTTAAACCTTAAACTTTGAACTTTGAACCTTGAACCATTACAATAGTTTTTCGATCAAGATGAAACCCCTGCTGCTCTCAGTTCTGGCGGCGTATGTCGTGGCCGCGATTCACGCGATTCTGGCGTTCGTCAATAAACGGCGCGCACTGGAGCGCGTCTCGCTGATCGCGCTCTCAATCGGCTTTGCGCTGCACACGACCTCGCTCATTATAGATTGGGCGCAGGACGGGCATTATCCGCTCTTTGGCATCCGCGAAACCTTTTCGTTTCTGGCGTGGACGCTGGCCGCGACTTACGGCCTCCTGCTCTATCGCTATCGCACGCTCGTGGCTCTCGGCAGTGTGACGCTCCCGTTGATTGCGGTGCTCATTTTTTTCGCCAGCGTGTCGCATGAGAATCTTGCGTCCGGAAGTTCATTGGGAGGAGCGGGAGCGTCATGGCTCTTCCCTGTTCACACGACGCTGCTCCTGTTCGCTTACGCCTCTTTCTTCGTCGTCTTCGCGGCGAGCGTGATGTATCTCTTGCAGGAACGTGAATTGAAATTAAAGACCTTCAGCGCGATCTTTCATCGCCTGCCTTCGCTGACGACTGTCAATGAGATTGCGACCGGCGCGGCGAGCATCGGCTTTACTTTATTGACGCTCGGCCTATTGGCTGGCATGATTTGGTGGTACTCGCGCGACGGGCGGCTCTGGCACAATGACCCGAAAGAAATCTTCGCCATCCCGACGTGGTTGCTCTATTTCGGATTGATACTTTACCGCTCGACCTCTAGCTGGCGCGGGCGCAGGGCAGCCTGGCTCGGCGTCGCTGGCTTCGCACTCGTGCTCTGCACCTTCTTCGGCGCGAGACTCCTGGGCGGCTATCATGTGTTCGGATAAAAGCAGTGACTTATGAGCACTAAGGTTGAAGCTACGCTTGAAGATTTGTACGACGTTCCCGAAGACGGGAAGGCCGAATTGGTTAATGGAGAGATTGTCCGCGTGCCACCGACCGGCGGTTTATCGGGTCGCGCGGGCGGAAAAATTTATCGCAGCCTGGATGATTACGAGCAAAAGACGAAATCCGGTTATGCGTTTCCAGACAACGTCGGATTTGCCGTCAACCTTCCGCACCGTAAATCTTTCAGCCCGGATGCAGCCTTTTACATCGGAGAATTAAAGGGCGGAGAGTTTCTTGAGGGCGCGCCGATTTTCGCCGTCGAAGTCAAAAGCAAGAAAGATTACGGCGCGAAGGCCGAGCATCAGATAGCACAAAAGCGAGCCGATTATTTCGCCTGCGGAACACAAGTCTTTTGGAACGTTGATGTGTTGCGGGAAAAAATCGTTCGAGTTTATCGCGCGGATTCTCCGGACGCGCCGAAGATTTACCGGAAAGGTGAAGCGGCTGAAGCAGAACCCGCTCTGCCGGGCTGGACGATTCCGGTGGACGATTTTATTCCTTGAGCCATGCCAAAAATTTACTATTTCGGAACGTCTAAATAGCAAGCTTCTCAACTTTTTCTGCGCCTGCTGAGATAAGCTTTATGTCAATCGTTCTCGTCGGACTCAATCACAAAACCGCGCCGGTGGCCGTGCGCGAGCGTCTCGCCTTCACGGACGAGGCGTGCGCGGCTTCCCTGCGCGCGCTGGTTGACGGCACGCACGTGCAGGAAGGATTGATCGTCTCGACCTGCAATCGCGTCGAAGTCCTCGCCGCGACGGAGAAAGCCGGAGGCGAGGAAATCGTTTCGCACATCTCTCGATTTTTGAGCACGGCGCGCTC
This sequence comes from Pyrinomonadaceae bacterium, assembly GCA_036403295.1. Classification (GTDB taxonomy): domain Bacteria; phylum Acidobacteriota; class Blastocatellia; order Pyrinomonadales; family Pyrinomonadaceae; genus JACMLC01. Next base: position 17,587 of record DASWRG010000006.1, on the reverse strand, counting down.
GATTCCGCAAACCGATTTCAGCAAGCATCTCTACACGCGCGCGGATGACGAAGCCGTGCGCCACATTTTTCGCGTCGCCTCTTCGCTCGACGCGATGGTCGTCGGCGAGGCGCAGGTGTTGGGACAGGTGCGCCGCGCCTACTCGCTCGCGGTCGAAGCCGGAACAGCCGGACGCGTCCTCAATCGTCTCGTGCATCACTCCCTTCACGTCGCCAAACGCGTCCGCACAGAGACGGGCATCGCTTCAAATGCAGTCTCGATCAGTTACATGGCGGTCGAATTGGGGCGCAAGATTTTCGGCTCGCTCAAAGACTCCACAGTGCTGCTCGTCGGCGCGGGCGAGATGGCGGAGCTGGCCGCGCGTCACTTGATTAACGCCGGAGCGACGCGCCTTTTTGTCTGTAATCGCACGCTGGACGCGGCTCAAAAGCTGGCGACCGAATTTAAGGGCGAAGCGATAGACATGGCGCAGCTTCCCTCTCATCTGTCGCAAGCGGACATCGTTATCTGCTCGACGGGCGCGAGCGAATACGTCATCACGCCTGAGATGGCGCGCGACGCGCTCGGGCAGAGGCGCAATCGCCCGGCCTTTCTGATTGACATCAGCGTCCCGCGCAATATTGACCCCGCCATCGGCCAGATTAGCAATCTCTTCGTCTTCGACATAGACGATCTGGAATCGGTCATCGCCTCGAACATACGCGAGCGCGAGCGCGAGGCCGAACGCGCAGAGTTGATCGTCGAATCCGAACTGATGCAGTTTCAACAAGCCCTCCGCGCGCTCGACATCGGGCCGCAGCTTGGAGCTTTAAGACAAAAGATGCAGGACATCGCGCGAAATGAATTGGCGCGACAGCGCAATCGTCTCGGCGCGTTGACGCCGGAACAGGAGCGCGCCATCGAATCCCTGCTCATCTCGACCGTCAACAAAATTTCTCATCCCGTCATGCATCGCATACGTCGCTCCTACGGCATGGGCGACGAAGAGAGCGCACGCGCCTGGCGCGACCTCTTCGACCCGGAAGCGCCCACGAAGGAATGAAATCCGCTTTGACTATCGGCTCGCGCGGCTCGCGGCTCGCGCTCTGGCAAGCGGAATGGGTCAAGTCCGCGCTCGAAGCTCATCACACACAGCTCAGCGTCAAAATCGAAATCATCAAAACGACGGGCGACGCTTTGAAGAATGTTTCGCTCACAGTCATCGGCGGTCAAGGCGTGTTCACAAAAGAGCTTGAGGAAGCTCTGCTCGACGGGCGGATTGATCTGGCCGTGCATTCTTTGAAAGACTTGCCGACGCAGCTTCCCGAAAAACTCGCTCTCGCGGCCATCACCGAACGCGAGGACGCGCGCGATGCTCTCGTGCTTCGTGAAGATTCAAAACTTGAAAAGCCGACGCTGCAACAGCTTCCCTTTCAAGCGTTGATCGGAACGTCAAGCCCGCGCCGCCTCGCGCAGTTGAAACACTTGCGCCCTGATGTGCGCGTCAAAGATTTGCGGGGCAATGTGGACACGCGTCTCAGGAAATTGGACGAGGGACAATATGATGGTGTGATTTTGGCGGCGGCTGGCCTGCGACGGCTCGGGTGGGGCGGGCGCATCAGCGCGTATCTTGACACGACGGAGATGTTGCCCGCCGTCAGTCAGGGCGCGCTCGGCATTGAAACGCGCGCAGATGATGTGGAGACGCGCGCCATCTTGCAGCCGCTCGATCACGCGCAGACGCGCGCCGCGTGCATGGCCGAGCGCGCACTGCTGAGAGGTCTCGGCGGCGGCTGTCAACTGCCCATCGCGGCGCATGCAGTGGTGGATGAAGAGCATCTGCGCTTGGACGGTCTGGTGGCGAGCGTCGGCGGCGAGAGGCTGATCCGCGAGACGATTGAGGGCGCGGTCGAAGAGGCCGCGCAGTTGGGGCAGACGTTGGCGGATAGCCTTTTAGCTAAGGGTGCAGATTCCTTGCTCATAGAATTAGGGGCGAAAACTTAATATTCACGCAAAGGCGCAAAGGAAACCGCTTGTCTTCTTTGCGTCTTTGCGCCTTTGCGCGAAATTTGTTTTTATGTCGGAACAAACTCAACCACTCGCCAATCGCACCATCGTCATCACACGCGCGCGCGCGCAGGCCGAAGAGTTTGCCGCAGTGCTTGAGCGTTACGGCGCGCGTGTCGTCTCCTGTCCGACCATCGAGATCGTTGCGCCCGAAAGCTTCGAGCCGTTGGATGAGGCGATTGACAATCTGTACGGCTACGACTGGCTGATTTTCACGAGCGTCAACGGCGTGGATCATTTCCTCAGCCGCTTCAACGCGCGCGGCCACGCGACGCATGAGCTTGACGACCTGCGCGTGTGCGCCATCGGCGAGGCGACCGCGACGAGGCTGCGCGACGCGCACATACATGTGGATGTCGTGCCCGAACAGTTCAAAGCCGAAGGCGTCTTCGCCGCGCTCAAAGATTACCTCGGCGGCGCGGAAGGTTTTATGTCTCTTAACTTTCTGATTCCGCGCGCGGCTGCGGCGCGTGATTATCTGCCGCGCGCTCTGGAAGAGGCGGGAGCGCGAGTTGATGTCGTTCCGGCTTATCGTACTGTGAAGCCTGATACGACGGAGCTTGGCCGCACGGCGGCTCTGCTCGAAGGCGGCGCGATTGATTGCATCACCTTCACCAGTTCCTCGACCGTCACGAATTTCGCGCAGCTCTTCGACACGACCGACCTCAGCCGCTTGCTCAAGGGCGTCGCCGTCGCCTGTATCGGAGACATCACGGCCATGACCGCCGCGCAGTTCGGCCTCAACACAGACATCCAGCCGCACGAATACACCATTACCGCTCTCGCCCGCGCCATCGCGGAATATTTCAAGGATGAAGGCGGAAGGATGTAGGATGAAAGGCATGCTATTTAACCTTGAGCGGTTCAGCTTTAGCTGAGCCATTCATCTTTAAGAGCTACGCTTTCATCCTTCCGCCTTCCTACTTCATCCTTGCTCTTCTTGTGCTAAACTTCATCTGATGGCGAAGGGACGTGTGCTCATTGTTGATGACGAACCGGCGGCGGCTGACGGCTTGCGCGAGTTGATGGCCGACTGGGGCTATGAGACGGTCGCGGAGGCGGACGGGCTGGCTGGCTTGAAGCGCGCCGAAGAGTTTCTGCCGTCGGTCGTGATTACGGACGTGCTGATGCCGCGCCTCGACGGCTTCGGACTCTTGCGCGAATTGCGTAAACGCTTTCCCGAAATCGCCGTCATCCTTTTGACCGGACAAGGCTCTGTCGAGATGGCCTTGCGCGCGATTCAGGAAGAGGGCGCGTATCATTATTTCGAGAAGCCAATTGACATGCGCAAGCTGCGTATTGTCGTCGAGCGCGCGGTCGAGTACGGCGAGGCGCGGCGCGAGAATGAATCGCTGCGTCGTCAATTGCGAGATCGCGGCGCGTTCGGCGAACTGGTCGGAAGCTCAGACCCCATGCGCCAGATTTACGCGCTCATCGAACAGGTCGCGCCCTCTTCGGCTTCCGTCCTCATCACAGGCGAATCCGGCACGGGCAAAGAACTCGTCGCGCGCACGATTCACAATCTCAGCATGCGCAAGACCGCTCCGTTCGTCGCCATCAACTGCTCCGCGATTCCCGAAACCTTGATGGAGTCCGAGCTGTTCGGGCATGAGAAGGGAGCTTTCACGGGCGCGGCTGCGCGGCGTCAGGGCTGCTTTGAGCTGGCCGATTCGGGCACGCTTTTGCTTGACGAGATAGGCGAGATGCCGACGCTCTTGCAGGCCAAGCTCTTGCGCGTGCTCGAAGAAAGAACTGTGCGCCGCCTCGGCAGCACGCAAGAGATTCCGGTTGACGTGCGCCTCCTCGCCGCGACCAACCAAGACCCGCACGAGTCTGTCACGAGCGGTAAGTTTCGTGAAGACCTACTGTATCGCCTCAATGTCATCACGATTGAGATGCCGCCGCTCAGAGATCACAAAGAAGATATTCCGCTTCTCGCGCAGCATCTCGTGACGCAGCTTGCGGAGCGTCATCATCGCCCCGCGCGTTGCCTGACGCCGGGCGCGCTCGATGTCTTGCGCTCGCATCGCTGGCCGGGCAACGTGCGCGAGCTTCGCAATGCGATTGAGCGCGCCGTCATCATCTGTTCCGGCGAAGAGGTCGAGCGTCATCACCTCGCCCCGTATCCGGTTGACCAACGCGCGCGCGCGCGAAGCGAAGACACCATCTCGCTTCCCGTCGGGACTCCGCTCGAAGAGGTTGAGCGGCAGATGATTATGCGTACTCTTCAGAAGACGGAGAACAACAAGACGCGCGCCGCAGAGCTTCTGGGCATCAGTCTCAAGACCTTACACAACAAGCTGCGCCTGTACCGTGATCGCGGACAACTGCCCGATAGCGGCCAACTGCAAACTCCCCCATCATTCGGCGAGCGAAGGATGGGAGATGTTCAATGAAAGGCGCGAGCGCACTTCTCCAAAGACAGATCGCTCTCATCACTTTGCTGGTCGGCACGGTCGCCCTCGTCCTCGTCTCAGTCAACATCCTGCGGCTGACTGGCGTGTTGATTGAGCGCGCTCGAATGCAATCCGAAACTGTCGCGCTGCAAGTCGCAAGCGGCGTCGAAGCCGCGCTCATCGCAGAGCCGAACGTGCCGCCCAAAAGCGCCATCAACGAATCGCAGATGACGCGCCCCTTTGCGGAGGCCATCGTCCGGCGCGGCGTTCCGATAACTTCGCTGATAGTTGAGAACGAAGCCGGCGAGCCGCTTCTGCAAGTTCCGAAAGACGCGGGCGCGCAAACGCTTCCCTCATTCGACGCCCTCTCGAAATCCTCTTCACTCGCACAACTCAAACAGCTTTATCTGAACGACAAGACGACTTACGAATACGCGCGCGCGCTCGAATATCGCGGCCAGAAGTTCGGACGCGTGCGGCTCGGCGTCGCGCTCGACGTGATGCGCGGAGAGATTACGCGTTCGCTCATTATCAACCTGCTCATCGCGCTCGCGGGCGTCGCCGCCGCGACCTTCATCGCCATCAGCTCCGCGCGTCTGGTCATCGCGCCGCTTCGCGCTATCACGACTTCGATTGAGCAGATCGCGCGCGGCGATGCGCCGGTCGAGGAAAACACGGAGGCCAAGACGCAGGACGCGAATATCGAGAGCGTGGCGAATCGGATTGAGCAGATTGGCAAGCAGATCGCGGGCGACCGTTCGGAATTGCGCGAGGCGCGCGGGCGGCTGCAACAGATTTTGACGAGTTTGCAAGAGAGGCTGCTGCTCGTCAGCACGGACGGGCGAGTGATGCTCGCGAGTCCCGGCGTCGAAAAGATGCTCGGCGTTGAAGAGAACGCCGAAGGCCGCCCGCTCAAAGAGGTCGTCGGCGCGCAGCATCCGCTCGTGCAACTGACACAACGCGCGCTTAGCGAACGCGAGACCAGCGCGCGGGTCACGCTGCAAACCTCGAACGGCAGACCCGCGACAACCCCGCTCGTCGCCTCAGTCCAGCCGATTTCGGATCGCGGCGAAACGGTCGGCGCGCTCGTCCTTCTGCATGACCGCGAAACCGTCGCCAAGCTGGAATCGCAGCTCGACTATTCACAACGCCTAGTTGATTTCGCGCGCGTCACTTCCGGCATCGCGCATGAAGTCAAGAATCCTTTGAACGCGATTGTGATACATCTTGAGCTGCTCCGCTCGAAGCTTGAGCGATACGCGCCCGCGACGGATGAGGTGCGCCCGCAACTTGATATTCTGACTTCGGAATTGCAAAGGCTTGAGCGCGTCGTGCAGACCTTTCTCGATTTCACGCGACCGCCGCGCATACAGATGCGCCCGCTCGATGTCAATCAGATTTTGGAAGAGACGCTCGCACTGGCCGCGCCCGAAGCCGAGACGCGCGGAGCTTCGATTCGTCGCGCCTTCGCCACAGACCTGCCGCGCATCGCGGGCGACGCGGACATGCTCAAACAGGCTTTCTTCAATATCATCATCAACGGCTTTCAAGCGATGGACGGCGGCGGCGAGCTTCGCGTCACGACCGCGCGAAGCGGCGAGCGCAATGTGCTCATCTCCATCACGGATCACGGTCGCGGCATCGAGGCGGAAGCCAGAGAGCGTATCTTTCAGCTTTACTACACGACCAAGCCGGGCGGGCACGGCATCGGTCTGGCTCAAGCCTTCCGCGCCGTGCAGCTTCACAACGGCCACATCACATTCGAGAGCGAGACGGGCACAGGCACGACCTTTCACTTGCGCTTTCCAGCTCATGCTTAGAGCTACAATAAAAAGAGTTTCGCGCAAAGGCGCAAAGGAAAAAGATAAGCACGCCAAGAGCCAGTGGCATTCAATCCTTTGCATTCTTCCTCTGCATCTTTGCGCCTTTGCGCGAAACTCTTGTATTTCTAATCGCCCCACAATGATCTGCCTATCTTGAAAACACGCTGACTAAAGCTTATGAAAAACTCTTCTCGATTCAAAATCGCATGCTCCTGCTCACTCTGAATCTCTTTGTCATCTCAAATGCGACGCTCGCAATTTCTACGCGGAGCGAAAAGCTGCGCCCGGCGGTGGATCACTACGTCATCTCGGCTCGACCCGTCACGGCGACAAGGTAAAGCGTTTCCCGCCTAAAGCATTTAACTGTAGGGGCAGGGCTTGTCCCTGCCCGTATCGTCCGAAGAGGACGATCTGCAAGCTTGTCTGTCATCGTAAACTGATTCGCGCCTTTGCGTGGCGGGCAGGGACTAGCCATGCCCCTACAAATGTGAGACGCAAAGAAGAGTTGTGTGAGCTTGTCTCTCATCTCGCTTTAATGCTATTCATCGCTGTGCATGTCTATCATTCTTTTTTTCATAGACGGTCTGGGAATCGGAGAGCGCGGGGCGCAGAATCCTTTGGATGGTTTGAACGAAGCGGAGCCGCTCGCAGTCTTTCGTGATGAAGAGCCGGAAGTTATTTTTAACGGCGCACTCGTGCGAACGGATGCGCGGCTCGGCGTGGAGGGCAGGCCGCAGAGCGCGTCCGGGCAGACGACGATTTTGACGGGCATCAATGCTCCGGCGCGGCTCGGCTATCACAAGCAGGGCTTTCCCAATGAAGCCATGCGCGAGATTATCCGCGAGCATTCCATCTTTCTACAGCTAAGGCGCGCCGGAATCGAACCCGTCGTTTTCGCCAACGCTTATACACGTCTGTTTTTCGAGACGCGCCCGCGCTGGGTGTCCGCCACGACCGCCGCCGTCGAAGCTGCGGGCATGAGCTTTCGCAACCTTGAAGATTTAAGAGCAGGCCGCGCGGTTTTTCAGGATTACACAAATCAAATGCTGATTGAGCGCGGAGAGGATGTGGAGGCGCGCTCGCCCGAAGAGGCCGGAGAGATTTTAGCCGACATCGCGCGCGAGCATCGCTTTACGCTCTACGAATATTTCATCACGGACAAGATCGGCCACGCGCAGGATTTCGAGAAAGCGCGCGAAGTTTTGACCAGGCTGGCGCGCTTCATTCGCACGCTTTTGTCGCGGCTCGATTTGAGCACGACGACCGTCTTGCTCACCAGCGATCACGGCAACATAGAGGATTTGAGCGCGCGCAATCACACGCTCAATCAAGTGCCAACGCTCATCTGGGGAGAGCAACGCGACGGGCTTGCGTCACGCATCCGAAGCCTCGCAGACATCACGCCCGCGATTGTTGAAGCTCTGACGAAGAAAGCGACCGCGCCTTGACCGAACCTGTGCCGACACAAAAATCAAACGAGATGGATTCAGCTTCGACTCAGCCTGCGCCGACGCGCGTTCCGCGATATTCTTATTACGCGCTCGCCATCCTCACGCTCGTCAACTTTTTGAATTACATTGACCGTCAAGTCCTGCCCGCCGTCGGCCCGTTGATGTTGGAAGACAAGCAATTAAAGTTGACGCATTCCGAGTTCGGTTACTTGGAAGCCGCGCTGCTTCTCTCTTTCACCATTCTCGCCCCTTTGTTCGGTTATCTCGGAGACCTCAAGACGCGCACGAAATTGATGGCTTCGGCGGCGGTCATCTGGAGCGTGGCGACCGCGCTCACGGGCTTTGCTGATCGTCTTCCCTTTCTGCCGGACGCGGTTCGCCTTCATGTGCCGTTGACACAGCTGACGCTCGGCATCTCTGGCGTCGCGCTCGCGCTCTGCTTGGTGCGCGCGGTGGTGGGCGTCGGCGAATCTTCTTATTCGACCATTACGCCGAGCCTGATTGCGGACTATTTTCCACCGCAAAAACGCGCGACCGCGCTCGGAGTTTTTCAGGCTGCGATTCCGATGGGCTTCGCGCTCGGCTTCGTCATCGGCGGTGTGCTCGGCAGTTTTTTCGGCTGGCGTCTGGCATTCATGATCGTCGGCGTGCCGGGCATGATCGCAGCCGTGCTGGTCTGGCGACTGCGCGAGCCGCGACGCGGCGAGATGGATACGCCCGCGCCTCAGTCTGCGCTCGAACAGATAGTCGAAGCGCCCGCCGAAACCGCTCAGGCTCTTGAGCAAGAGTATGTGCGGCAATCCTGGCTGCGCACGGTTTGGCAAATCTTAAAAATACGCGACTGGCTGCTTTGTACTGCGGGCTACACCGCGCTCACCTTCGCGCTCGGCGCATTCGCCACATGGGGCACGTTCCTTTTGCATGAAGATAAGGGCATGAGCGCGACCAATGCCGCGATCACTTTGGGGATCGTGGTCTTGCTGGGCGGCGCGGCGGGAACTTTTGGCGGCGGTTGGCTGGCCGACCGCGTGGCGGCCAAAAGGCATAACGCATATTTTCTAGTCTGCGCGGTGGCGACGCTGCTCGGTATCTTTCCAGGTTTGATCGTGATTGCTTCACACACGCCGTGGATTTATCTGCCCGCAATTTTTTTAGCGGTCTTTCTGCTCTTCGTCAGCAACGCGCCGTTTCACGCGATCCTCGTCAACAGCGTGCCGCCGCTCGTGCGCGCCACAGCCGTCGCGCTCAACATCGTCGTCATACATTCTTTAGGCGACGCCATCTCGCGCGCGGCGGTCGGCGTCATCTCGGACGCACTCGGCGCGGGCGGATTGCGCATGCTCCACACGTTCGCCAGTTTCATCGGCATAGACGCAGGGCGACAGCCGCTCTCCGCCGCTTTGCTCATCGCGCCGGTCGCGCTGCTTATCTCGACGATCTTTTTTTTCTGGGGAGCGAAGGCGCAGAAAAGATAAAGGGAATTTTTCACGCAAAGGCGCAAAGACGCAAAGAAGAGATTTAAAGCTTTCCTTTGCGCCTTTGCGTGAGATTTGCTTTTATCTGGAAGAACGGCGTGCGCGTTGAGGCGCGTCGGCGGCGCGTTCGAGGCATTCGTGCGAGCAGTAAGCGGCGGACTGTGTGCGAAGCCGGACAGCGCGCGAGGCCGGAATCCATGTGTCGCATGAAGCACAACGCACTAGCTTCTGCCCGTCTTTGCCTGCCGCGCGCGCGGGCTGCTCCGCGTAATCATGCTGACCGACCTGCCGCACGTCCTTCATGATGCCCAGCACGCGCCGCAACATCTCTATGTAAGGCCGCAGCCGCCACAGGATGAAAGCCCAGAAGATGAGCAGCAGAAGGAGGATGACTAAATATTTCAAAAATTACTCCTGTGCGTTTTTGCTCTGCGCGAGCTGTGCGCGCAAGTCTGAGAGGGCTGCGTTTGAAGGATTGACGCTCTGCAATTCCGCGATTCGCTTCTCCGCTTCGGCGCGGTTGCCGGTCACGATCAGAGCCGCCGCCAGGTTTTGCAGCGTCGCCTCGTGCTTGGCATCGACCGCGAGAGCTTTGCGATATTCGGCGATGGCGCGCTGTGGGTCAGACGGCTTGCCGAAATAATAGGTGAGTCCCAAATCCGTCCGCACGCCGGCGTCGTCTGCCTTCATCGCCAAAGCCTTCTCGTAATAGACGCGTGCCTCCGCGAACCGAGCCGGGTCGTCCTTCTGCGCGATGTCGAAGAGCACGTTGCCGAGCGAGACGGTCAACTCTCTGTCCTGCGGATTGGCATCGTAAGCGCGCTTTAAGAAACGAGCCACATCCGGCAGGTGGCTCGCGTCCTGCGTGTAGCTGGCATAGCGATAGAGCGCGAAGCCGAGCTTGCGTTGCAGCTCAATATCATTCGGCTTCTGATCGCCAGCCGCAATCGCTCGCTGCACCTCCGCTTCCGAAAGCGTGTCGGAGTCGGATGAAGGAGAGCCGGGCGCGCTGCTTGAATTATTATTTTGAGCGGCGGCGGTTTGATTTGGCTGCGACAGTTTCGCGCCAGCCGGGACGCCTTCGCGGTGCGTCACCGAATTGGCGATGAGAAAGCCGATCATGAAACCGACCAGAAGTCCGACGAGGGCGAATAGAATATTTTTCTTGTTCACTGCTGATAAAAATTCCTGATTAGCCACAGAGCACACAAAGGGAATCAAACAAAAAGACTGTCACAATTTATTTTATCTCTGTGTGCTCTGTGACCTCTGTGGCTCAGCTCATACAATATGAAATGAAGTTTAGCAAAATGCTCTTGAAAAGGCGACGCGCGCCACTTCGTCAAAAAGCGGCGCGCGTGTGCTGTGAGCTAAAAACTGCTGTGTGCCTTAAAACTTTTACTCTTCGCCCGAAGAACGGTCTGAAGGGATATAAGGCAGATCGTCTTTGCGCCGTCTGACCGGCGGGTCTGTCGAGCGGCGGCGCGGCGTGGACGAATCTATCGTGCGGCGATCTATGCTGCCGGGCGGCAGGCTGCGTCCGTGTATGGCTTCGGTCAAAATCCGCGTGATCTCCTGCGAGAGCGTGCGATGCTCTGCCGCCGCGCGCCGCCGCAAGGATTCCTTCAACTCGTTTGGCACATACGCACCGATGAACACCCCTTTGCGGTTCGCCATCTTCTTTTGTGCCTCTCCTTAATTTTGAAATTTTTGGTGGTGAGAAAACTTTTAGGGCGAAGCCAACCGCGAACTCTTCCGCGCAAAAAGCGTCGCCATGCAATTTGAGAGCAGGTCTGTAAGCCGAATTCTGTTCTCCGCTGTTGAGCGGAGCGGCGATCATTCATCTAGCCCAATCGTCGCCGATTAGGTCGAGCGACCTACCCGGAGGTCGTAACACGTTCACTTTCATGAAACGCGTTTCGGGCGGGCAGCCCTGTGTGACGCCTCCCTATTTGGTCTTGCACTGCGAGGAGTTTGCCTAGCCGCGACGTGTCGCCACCCGCGCTGGTGCGCTCTTACATTAAGCCTCACGAGGAGGCCGCACCGTTTCACCCATCACCCGCTACTGCCTTGCAGCAGTCCGCTGGCTGGTCTCTTCTCTGTTGCACTTGTCGTCACAACGTCAGCAGGAATTGCCGACCTTGCGCCCAGCCGTTAGCTGGCTCGCTGCCCTGTAGTGTTCGGACTTTCCTCCCCCGCTCCCTTTCAGGCATTTGCGGCGGCGATCACCCGACCTGCTCTCTTGCAAGGCTCAGGGATTATAGCAAATCATTGTTCAACACGTACAGCACAAAAGTTTTAGCAAAATTCAGAGCGTTTTAAGCCACAGAGGGCACAGAGCACACAGAGGTTTAAATAATTTCAAATCTGAAATCTCAAATTTGAAATCTTGTATCTCTGTGCGCTCTGTGCCCTCTGGCGATTGCTTTTCAGCTCTTGCGATTACTGTCCCGCGTAGCTGTTATTATTGCTATCCTGATAAGACAGCGTATGCCGCGTCGTCAGGTTCGTCTCGGCTTGCAAATTCTGTCGGAGACGGACGGCGATTCTCAAGACCGCAGTGTCTCCGGGCGCAAGCTCAGGGACGCGCCACGTGAAGCGTTGCGAATCATTTGGAGCGTCCTGCGTATTCAGTGAAGGCTCGGAGTTGACGAACTGCAAAGCGTCCGGCAGCGTCTCGACCACCGAGAGATTCTTCGCCAGACCGCTCCCTTCGTTGACCAGCACGAGACGATAATAGATCGTATCGCCCGGCGCGGATGAATCCGTCACCTGCTCCGTGCGAACGCGGACGCGCGGCGTGGCGACGGTCAGGACTGTGTTGGCTTCGCTCGCCACACGATTGCTCGTCAGAGAGCGCGCGACGATGCTGTAAGAGAACTGCTGGCGGTCGGGCGTGTTCGCCGGAATCCGGACGCCGAGGAGCATCGGAAACTGTCCGCCTTGCGGGTCGAGCGCAGCCGTCGTCGTGACTGCTAATTCGCTCTCCTGATGCTGTCCGTCGGCGTTCGTGTCCGCGTAGATGGTCGCGGGCGGCGCGCCCGGCGAAGTGATGCGAAGCTCGTAAGAGTCCGAAGTGTTGCCGGGATTGCGCACGACGAAAGGCACGAACATCATATCGCCGGGCGTCGCGGTCAAGCCTGCGGAGACGGCATCAATCCGCGCCTTCGGCACTTTGCCGACGGAGATGCTCGGGCTGTCGAAGTTTGAAGCGACCGGCAGAGACTGTGTGCGAAGTGTTCCGCGACCCAGTGAGTTTGAAGTAGCTAAGGCGTTTGGCACTGCTTTCAAAGTCACCGTGATGTCGCGCGAGTCGCGCCCGCCCAAATCGCCCAGACTCCAAATTGCTGTACGTGATGCGCGATCATAAGCAATCGGGCTGGGGCTGGCGTTGACGAGTTCAAAGTTCGGATTGAAGACGAAGTCCGCGCGCGAGCTTCTGGCCGCAGAGCTTCCGGTATTTTTGACCGTGATCGTCTGCGTGAAAGTTTCTCCCGGCATCACGGATTGCTGCGAGACATCGGAGGTCGCGGCCAGAGCGGGAGCGACGACGTTGATCGCGCCGTCCGTGACTTTCAAGACTTGATAGTCGGCCTGCGAAGCCGCGCGGACGAAGAAGCGTCGCTGCTGTCCGTCGGTCGCAGTCTCAGGCACGCGCAGGTTCAAGAGCACGTCAACGGACGAGTTTTGCGCGAGCTGCGGCGTGACCAGAATCGGCAAGCCCGTGTCAGTGCCGCCTTGCGCGAGACTGAAAGTTGGCTGATACTCGGCTGGCAAATCAGTCTCAAGCCGAAACTGGTCAGCCTTGTTTCCGGTGTTCGTGATCGTCAAAGGCAGTTGCACGGTCTGTCCCGGCAGAGCGACCTCAGAGCTTCGCTTGAGCGCGAGCAACAGGTTCGGCACCTGTTTGACGACGATATTCAGGCCGCTGCTTGAAGAAGCCGAAGACGAAGTGTTATCAACGCCGCTCGAAGATTCAAAGGTTGACGGCGGGGTAATTGGATTCGTCGTCGGATTCGTCACGGGCGCGCTGGCATTGCTGTTGTTCGTCGTCGTGGGACGCACTGTATTCGTGTTGCGCGGCGGAGTTTTGACGGCGACCTGCTCATCTCTCGTCGGAGGCTTAATCGGTTGCGTCGCTTGGTTCGAGTTGTTGATGGTCAAGGTGGGCGCATTCGACTTCGCCTGATTGGCGCGGCGGTCGCGTCCCCTGTTCGGCTGCTTGTTAGCATTCACGTTCGCCGTCGAATCCGCAGGCGACACTCCCGGCGAAGTCGTATCCATCAAACGGGTATTAGACTTCGAGTTCGCATTGCTGTTATTTAAAGCGGTGTTTGCCGGAGTTCTATTCGTATTCGCGTTCGGATTCGTGGTGACCGGATTGGTGGGAAAATCAGTGCGCCTCGGCGTCGGCGAAGGAGACGGAGAGGGCGAGCTAATCAATGTCGGAGGCACTGACGGATTCGTGCTCGGAGGATTCGCGGGACTCGGCGTTGTGCGTGCGCGCGACGGAGCTTCGCGGCGCGCGGCCTGTAGCTCGTTGTCATAGATGTCCGCGAACGGCGTATCTTTGATAGAGCGCAGGCGTTGGCCGATCTGTTCGGCGTCAGGAATCTTGCCGAGCTGCATGTAGGCGCGACCTAGCCAGAGCAGCGTCAAATCCGTGATGATGCTCTTCGGGTAGGTTTTGAGAAAATCCTGAAGCACAGACGCGGCCTGATCGAAGCGGCCTTGCGTGTAAAGGTTCTGGCCTTTGGTGAACATCGCCTGCTCTGCGTCGCTCGGCACGTCAGAGTCCTGCGGCGCGAGGGTGCGAGCCATGACGATGTTCGTCAGGGCGGGGGTCAGGGGTGCGAGCAGGAGCGCAGCCGCAAGCGTCGCCGCACCGATTCTGTTTCGGGTCTTCAAATCTTCAACCTCCGAAAGGGATGAGACAATGTTGTATCAGGAAGATGCTTTAACCAAGCATACCGGCGCGAGAGATGGCTTCAGATGGCCGGGAAGCAAACTCGCCGTTTCGCATCATACCTTATCAAGGTAAAAGTAAAAAGGTAAAAGGTAAAAGTGAAGAAGGAAATTCTTAGAAGATGTTTGGGAAATTCCCGCAAGGGACTTTGTGAGAATAGCCCGGCAATTTATTGCTGGGAATAGAATGAGACAATAATAGAAGAGTCCCATCAGGGACGACTGAAACCGTCTTCAGTCGTCCCTTGCGGGACTCAGCCTTTCTTCTCCGCTCATCTCCCGGCAATAAATTGCCGGGCTATTCTCGACGCGTCCCTGACGGGACTTTTCAAGTTTACGCTTTTCCAAACAGCTTCTTGATTCTTACTTTTACCTTTTACCTTTTTACTTTTTACTTATTCTTTACCAGCTGGAGCGTGTGATCTCGATGCGGTCTCCGGCCTCTAGCTGCGGGTCCGGGTCTTTGCCCTGCTCTATCTTTTTCAGATTATACTCGGTCGTCGTGAGCCGCCCGTCCGCTCCCTGTCGCATGACTTTGGCCTTGCTTCCGGCAAAGCGCGTCATGCCGCCAGAGGCGAAAATCGCCTGCGTCAGCGTGATGCCCGGATGAAAGTCCCTCTGTCCGGGCGAGGCGACCTGTCCGATGATGTAGAAGAAAAGCGGCGCGGGCGGAGGCGCGGCCACCAGCCGAATCACGTCGTTCGGATAGATGAGCATTGAGGTCGCGTTCGTGTCCGAAATATCAACTGTCTGGCTGGGGCTTCCCGTCCGCATGATGACGGCGCGGGCGGCGTCTGCGCGTGGCTGCGCTTCGGCGAGCAGGACGTAGAGCGGCACGGCCTCGCGCCTGAGAGCTTTCGTGCCGGGGTCGTGAACCAGGCCCGTGATGATGACGTTGTGGCTCGCGTATTCGCGGACGCTGACGGCGACCTGCGGGTTGTCATAAATCTTAACTTGAGAGCCAAGCTGTGCGCCGATCTCGTCCGTCGTCAAGCCTTCGACCTTGAGAGCTTCGCCCGCCAACGGATATTCAAGCAGCCCGCCCGCCAAGACTGTGAACAGCGTTGACTCGCGCGTCGGAGCGTTCAGCAATTGAATGTCCAGCACGTCTCCGACGCCGACGCGATAAAGGCTCGTCGGCGCAAGCGGCGTTGACGGAGCGGAAACCGGGTCGGATTTTTTCGCGGCAGCAGTCTCAGGATTTTTCGCGGAGGCCGGAGTGGAATTTGAGGTTGAAGTGGAATTTTTCGCCGCTTCCTCGCCCGATGGCTTGAGGCTCGCAGAATCGCTTGACGGCTTCGCGTTCAGGCTCTCGTCCGGTTGAAGCGTCGCGGCGTTCGCGCTCTCGTCGGATTTGAGAGGCATGCTGTCGGAAGCTTTGACCGAAGCGTCGTTCGCCGCCTCTGTCGTTTCCGTCGCGGGAAGCTTTGAGGTTGAAGCCGAAGGATGATTAGCCTGCTGCTCATTCTTGGCATCGGGCGCGGGCGGCTTCGCTTCGTTGCTCTTCTTTGAAGAACCCGTCGGGTTGGGCGGAAAGTTGACCGGGCGTGAGTCCTTGCTTTGCGTCTGCGCCGCAAAGAGAGCGGAGACGAGAGACAGTAAAACGACGATGGAGAGTAAAGCTTTCTTCATGTTGCACTCAAAATTTCCTGAATCCTTAATGGTCGCGTGACGCGCGCTTTTCGTGCCGGGCAACGGCATCATCTCTTGCGCCTCACGCCTGGCTGTCGGGGCGGACAAAGTTTAGAACGGTCTTCCCTTCACGTCATTGCGCCGACCGAATTCAAAAATCAGCGAGACGCGATTGGTGTTGAAAGTAAAGACCGGAATGGAAGAGTCGCGCCGCATGAAATCATATCGCAGGCGCGCGCGAAGCAGCTCGCTCCACTGATATGTCGCATCGAAGCCGAAGCCGTACAAATGCTCGTTGCGCCGCTCGCCCGCGAAGTTTCCGACGAAGACTCCGCCACTCGCAGTCGAATTGCCAAGGATCGCAAGGGGGAAGCCTAAACGTTGATAGTTAAGGCTTAAACCCAGCTTGAGGGAGTCCGCGAAGCTGCGTTCCAGCCGCGCCGCGCCCCCCGTCGAGATGAGGCGTGCGTTCCCTCCTTCTAAATTAAACGCCGAAAGCTGCGGTTTTCGCAGAGCCGCCAGCTCAAATTTCGTTTTTTCCGTCATGTTGCCGCTAAATCGCACGTCAAAGACATTGCGCGAAGTCTGTGGCGATGCCGATGACTAGGCGATTGAAGCTCTTCTTCTGCGCGAGCGTCGCGCCTTCATTCATGGAGATTAGAATGTCCACGAAAGGCTCGCCCTTGCTCTCGCCCGCGACGGTGCGAACGCCGCGCGCCACTGTCTCGTCAATCGCGTAACTCGCGCGAAGCAGAGAGCGTGCGCCGCGTATTCGCACCACCGCTTCGCCGCCGCGCGTGTGCTGCTCAATCGTCGTCTCCGCGAGCGAGCCGTCGGCGACGATTTCGATTCGCACCATGCCCGCATCGCTCGTCACATTCAGGCGCACCAACTCGACCGCCACAGGCGCGGCCTCTCCCTGCGCCAGCACGCGCTCTGCGAGCCACACACAACCGCCGATGAGCAGACCACACAGCGCGACGCAGACAGTCAAGCTGGCCGTCATTTTGCGTCCGCGCATCTTCCGCTTTCCGGTGATAGGGTCGAAACGATTTCGCATATGCTCTCACAGGTTGTTGGTTGGAAAGCCTGAAAACTTTCGGAAGCAAGGAAGCGTCTGTCAGCCTCCGGCGAGACTCCCTTTCTACGCCCTCGCGCCTGCACGGGGATTCTACTTTTTATGCTTGTAGGCTGGCAAGGTTTGCGGCGTAAAAAGCTGCGGCCAGCGTGTGGAAAATTCCGTGCGCACCAACTCTTCGACATCATCCGCTGTCTCGCATTCGAGAGACCGCATGGCGATCTCTCGCGCGTCGCTCTGGCGAATGCCTGCGACGACACGGCGCACGCGCGGCAGCGAGTACGGAGTCATGCTCAATTCTTTCGCGCCCAGACCGATGAGCATCACTGCATATGCGGGAGTTCCGGCCATCTCTCCGCAGACGACCGCCGGAATGCTCGCCGCCTCGGCAGCCACGAGCGTGCGGCGGATGCTCTCTAAAACGGAAGGATGCAGTGAGCGAAACCAGTCGGCCACGTCGTCATTGCCGCGATCAACCGCGAGCAGGTATTGCACCAGATCGTTTGTGCCGAGGCTGAAGAAATCAACTTCGCGCGCGATCTTGTCAGCGAGAAAAACCGCCGAAGGGACTTCGATCATAGCTCCGATTTTGATTGAGCCGACACGAACGCCCGCGCTCTTGAGACTCTCGCGCTCTTCATTGATGATAACTTTCGCGCGCCTCACGTCTCTGAGATCGGAGACCATCGGCAAGACTATGTTGAGGCGTCCGTGCGCCGCC
>DASWRG010000005.1:0-6808 GCA_036403295.1 Pyrinomonadaceae bacterium | reverse complement strand
GCGCCCCAGAGTTCCCAGACCGAGAAGTCGAAGGCATAGGAATGAAAGAGCGTCCACACGTCTTGTTCATCAAAGCGGAAGAGCGGCTCAGTGGCGGCCAAGAGATGAAAGACATTGCGGTGAGTGAGGAGAGCGCCTTTGGGCTGCCCCGTCGAGCCTGAGGTGTAGATGACATAAACCAGATTGCCGGGAGCAGCCACGCTTGACGGATTCTCGCCGCTCTCCTGAGCGATTGTCTCCCGGTCTGCATCTAAACAGATGAGGCGCGCGTCGTGCGCAGGCAGATTCTTCAACAGCTCATTTTGCGTCAGCAGCAGCCCGGCTCCTGCATCGCTCAACATGAAGCTCAGACGCTCTTGAGGATAGTCTGGGTCAAGCGGCAGATATGCTCCCCCTGCTTTCAGGATGCCCAGCAGGCCGACGACCATTTCAATAGATCGTTCCACGCAGATGCCGACAATCACCTCCGGCCCAACCCCATGTTTAATCAGATAATGAGCCAACCGATTCGCTCTTGCGTTCAATTCACCATAACTGACTTGTTCATCCTCAAAGACAACTGCGACCCTTTCCGGTGTGCGCTGCGCCTGTTCCTCAAACAAGTTGTGCAGCAGTCGCTCCGGCGCGTCGTTGAGCGGCGTCGGACTCCAGGCTCGCAGTTGTTTCTCTTCCGCCGGCGTCAACAACTTCAGCTCGTCAATGCGCCGGTCAGGGTTGAGGACGATAGCTGCCAGCAGATTCTGGAAATGACCCAAAAACCGCTCAATCGAAGCGGCATCAAAAAGCTCTGACCTGTAACGCAGAAAGCCTGTGATGCTCTGCTCTGTTTCCCACGCATTCAGATTCAGATCAAAACGGGACGTGCCGTTGTCGGACTCGATGCCGCTCAAGGTTAAGCCCGGCAAATCTAAAGATGCTTCCGGTGTGTTTTGCCACGCGAACAACACCTGCACGAGCGGCATGTGGCTCAGGTCTCTTTCCGGTTGCAGTTCCTCCACCAATTGTTCAAACGGGACATCCTGATGGGCATAAGCGCCGAGCGCGACTTCCTGCACACGCCCCAGCAATTCACGAAAACCCGGATTGCCCGACAGGTCTGTGCGCAAGACCAGCGTGTTGATGAAAAAGCCGATCAGAGCTTCAGTCTCGGAGCGATTGCGTCCGGCGATGGGCGTGCCGACGACGATGTCTGTCTGGCTTGTATAGCGATAAAGCAGGGTTTGAAAAGCAGTCAGCATCAGCATGAACAGGGTGACGCCCTCCTGCTGGCACAACGCCTTCAACTCTTCCGAGAGCCGTTCCGAAAGCCTGAAGTGAATGTATGCTCCTCGAAAGTTCTGCACCTGCGGGCGCGGGCGATCCGTCAGCAACTCAAGCACAGGAGGAGCGCCCGCAAGTTGTCGCCTCCAATAGTCGAGTTGTTCGTCAAGCCGACGGCCTTGCAGCCAATCACGTTGCCACTGTGCGAAGTCTGCATATTGAATCGGCAGCTCCGGCAGGGGCGAAGGCTGTCCGGCGGCAAAGGCTGTATAGAGCGTGGCGATTTCGTTGACGAGCACGCTCAGCGACCAGCCATCCGAGATAATGTGATGCATCGTGACGAGCAGAACATGATCCTCGTCATCCAATCTTAAAAGGCTCGCTCGCAGGAGCGGGCCGGTCGAGAGATTGAAGGGCTCTCGCGCTTCTTCTGTCGCCAGGCGTTGCGCTTCGTTCTCTCTTTGCGTAGCAGGCCATACGCTCAAATCCGTGACGGGCAGCGTCAAGGGCGTGGGCGGAGAGATGACCTGCACCGGCTCGCCGTCAATGATGTCGAAAGTCGTTCGTAAGACTTCATGCCGCCGCATGATCTCGCTCAGGGTCTCTTCGAGCGCGTGCAGGTTGAGACGGCCTGTGAGGCGCGGCGCGGCAGGCATGTTGTAGGACACGTCGAGCGGGTCTAACTGGTGCAAAAACCAGAGCCGCTGCTGGGCGAAAGAGAGAGGGAAAACAAAGACCTCTTCTGCTCCCAATTCTGTCGTCTCTTCGACCGCGTTGAAAGAAGGGTCGATGTGAGATTCCGTCATACCGTAGATTCCCCGAACGCGAACTACTGTTTGGTAGCTCGCGGAAGTGATGCGCGATTCAGCCGCCGCGCCGCGCGCGCGACGGGCACGATTGTTTGCTCTTGCAGTTGTGTCTCGCTCGCCTGCGCCTGCTCAATAGCGCGGGCGATTCCGGCTATCGTCGGATGCTCGAATAACTGTCGCAACTGAATCTCAACCTGAAAGAGTTCCCTGAGACGCGAGATAAGTTGTGTCGCCAGCAGCGAATGGCCTCCCGACTCGAAGAAATTATCGTGTAGACCGGCCTGCGCAATTCCGAGAACGGCTGTCCACACTTCCGCCAGCGACTTTTCAAGCGGCTTGACGGGCGCGACAAACGGCTGCGAATTTTCACGCCTCGCGCTATCGGGCGAGGGCAACGCGCGCAAGTCGACTTTCCCGCCCGGTGTGAGCGGCAGCCCGTCAAGCAGGACGAAGCCGGATGGAATCATGTAGTCAGGCAACTGCTCGCGCAAAAATTCTCTCAACTGCGGGGCGACCTGCCGTGCAAATTTGCCGCGTAAAGGATTGTTAGCATAATCGCTCCAATCCCGATGGCTCTCTGTTTGGCGTGGGAAGCAGAAAGCTTCCGCTCTTTCCAGAGGCGGCTCTGCCACGGCAGTGTGACGCCTGAAAAGAACATCAAAGCTCCCCGGCGCAGCATGCTCCGTCCAGTCTATCTCGACCCGGTAAGGCAGCTCATCGCTCAAAGACCAAAGCTCCTGCGGGTCTAAACCTTCCGTCTCCATGTGTCGCAGTCTTTCTCTTAACTCGCCAACAGTTGCCGGAACAGACGCGCCGCCGTCACGCCCCTCGTCAAGCAGCTCTAAAGCATGAGCGGCATGAGCGACTCTTGCATTAGTGATGCCCCTGATGCCCAGCGACTCAGGGGCTTCGCCTTTCAGCAAACTGCGAATCTGTTCCAAGCCCGGATGCTTCTCTTTCCAGTCCAACCAATCGAGCGAGTCAGCCGATGGTCTCTTGTCGCCGACATGAAGCATCACCTGATAACGAAACTGCGTCAGCTCGTTATGATAGCGGCCACGCCTGGGCATGATTTCCACATAGCTGATGTTTGGAAAACGCTCGCGCAGAGCCATGAAGAAAGCCGGGTCTAGAACCAATTCCTCTTCCTCGATAACACGACTCCTGATGCGTCTTCGCAATTGTTCGAGCGAGAGCGACGGGTCGGCGTTGTGTAATTCGACCGTCGCATGAAAGGCTTCCAGCAAAGGCAAGCTTCGCACATCGCCTATGAAAATCGAGCCGCCCGGCGAGACCGAACCGATAGCTCCCTCAAGCACGTTCAGTAGATATTCGATGCCGGGGAAATACTGCGCCACCGAATTGAGAATCACCATGTCGAAGGCGTGCGCTTCAAGCTCCCGAAAGTCGTCCGCCCTTCGCTCAAGCAGCGACACCTGCGGCAGTTTCTCCTCACGCGCACTCAACTGCTGCTGCACATATTTGAGCGCGGCGGGCGAAAAATCTGTGCCGAGATAAGCTTCGCAGTGCGGAGCTAAACGAAAGAGCAAGAGTCCCGTGCCGCATCCGATTTCCAGCACCCGACGAGGGCGTTCGTTTAAAATGCGCTCGACCGCATCCTCAACCCATTCACGCATCTCCTCCGCCGGAATCGGCAAGCCGGTATAGCTGCTGTTCCATCCGCTGATATTGAACTCCGGGTCTGCGAGAGCCTGCGTCTGGTTGAAGACCTCGTCATCATGCACCATCTGCCATTGTGCGAGCTGTTCCTCTTCCATTTTTGCGACCTCGGATTTGTCTAACGAAGCTGCCGCGACAGGATTTTGTGTGACATAAGCGATTAGCTGCTTATCGCCTGAGGCCAGCGCGTGCGGGACGACGACCGCTTCACGAATGGACGGATGAAGCTTCAGCCTAGCTTCGATTTCACCCGGCTCGATGCGATAACCGCGCAGCTTCACTTGCTGATCCAGACGACCCAGAAATTCCAGTTGACCGTCCGCGAGATAACGCGCGCGGTCGCCTGTCCGGTACATGCGCGCTCCCGGCGAAGCGTGGAACGGGTCCGGGATGAACTTCTCCGCCGTCAACGCGGGACGATTCAGATAACCGCGCGCCAATGCGCTCCCGCCGATATACAATTCGCCGGGAACGCCGTGGGGCACAGGCTGCAACGCTTCATTCAGCAGATAGACCTGAGTATTGGCGAGCGGACGACCAATCGGGACAGAGGTGGCCGGAACAGCTTCGCTCTCTCCTGTTTCTGTTTGATAGAGCGTGGAGGTGATCGTAGTCTCACTCGTCCCGTAAGCATTGATGAGATTTATATTCGGATAGAGACGCCGCCACGCGGCGAAAGCATCCATTGAAACCCTATCGCTGCCGACCACGACCAGACGGAGCGACGGCGGCAACGCCGGTTCCAGCAGAGCCAACTCTCTCACCCATTCATTCCAGAACGGCGCGGGCAGATTGAGCAAGGTCAATTGCTCCTGCTCAATCAATGCGAGCATCCGCGAGCTTTCTAAGATTCTTTCGTTGCGGAACACCACCGTTGCGCCATGCAGGAGCGTCGGGAAAATCTCTTCGACTGCCACGTCAAAACTGATGCTGGCAAATTGCAAGATGCGATCTTGCGCCCCGATGCTGTAGCTCTCCGCGACGGCGAAGCTATGGTTGACGAGCGAGCCATGTGAGATAGAGACGCCCTTCGGCTGACCCGTCGAGCCGGAAGTGTAAATCACATAAGCCAGATTCTGCGCTGTGACAAACGCGCGGGGATTCGCCGCGCTTTGTTGCTCGACAAGCTCGCGGCTCTCATCCGTACAAATCACCTGCCCGCGAAATGCCGGAAGTTTTGTCTTGAGCTTCTCAGTCGTGACGACGAGGGGCATCCGTGTGTCTTCCAGCATGAAGGCGAGACGTTGAGCAGGATAAGCCGGATCAAGCGGCACAAAAGCCCCGCCCGCTTTGAGAATCGCCAGCAGCACGACAATCGTCTCCGCCGAACGTTCCAACAAGACGCCAACCGGCGTCTCCGTGCCGACGCCCGCCGCTCGCAGGTAATGCGCCAACCTGTTCGCACGCTCATTCAATTGCGCGAAGCTCAGCCGCTCATCTTCAGAGACAATGGCCACAGCTTCGGGCGTGCGAGCCGCCTGCGCTTCAAACAGCGCATGTGTTGATGCCGCCTGCGGATACTGCTTCGCCGTCTGATTCTGTTCGACCGGCAGCCGCTCGCCCTCGCTCTCGGACAACAGTGGCAACTCCGAGATACGACTGTCAGGATTGCTGACGATGCCCCGCAGTAACACTTCCCAGTGCCGCAGCAGCGCAGCTATCGTCTCCGCATGAAAGAGGTCTGTGCTGTATTCGGCTACCACAAACAGACCATCCCCACGTTCCATCACATCCAAACTGAGATCGAACTGAGATGTGACATGCTCGACCTCCACCGAACTGAGCTTCAAGCCCGGCAAGGGCAACGCCTCCTTCGGCGTGTTCTCCATCTGGAACATCACCTGAAACAATGGATTCCGGCTCATGCTCCTCTCCGGCTGCATCTGCTCCACAAGTTGCTCGAACGGCATGTCCTGATGCGCGTATGCCTCAAGCGTCACCGCTCGCACACGCCGCACCGCTTCTCGAAAACTCACGTCGCCTGCAAGCTCAGTGCGCAAGACCAGCGTGTTGACGAAGAAGCCGATCAGTTTCTCTATCTCCAAACGGTTGCGATTGGCTATCGGTGAGCCGACCACTATGTCCGTCTGCCCCGTATATCGTGAGAGCAAAATCTTGAACGAGGCCAGCAAGACCATAAACAGGGTCGCGCCCTCATGCCGACACAGCTTATTAAGCGAGTCCATGAGGCTTGCGCTGATTCTTATGGACTCACTCGCACCGTTGAAGGTCTGCACCTGCGGGCGCACCTTGTCCGTCAACAGATTGAGCACCGGCAGTTCGCCTCCCAACTGCTGCTTCCAATACGTGAGATGTCTCTCCAACACTTCGCCTCTCAGCCACTCTCTTTGCCACACCGCGAAGTCCGCATACTGAACCGGCAATTCTTCAAGCGGCGACGGCATGTCTTCGCTGAAGGCGCGGTACAGCTCTCCCACTTCACGCACGAGGACACTCATTGACCACCCGTCAGAAATGATGTGATGCATCGTGAAGAGCAGAATGTGTTCCTCTGCTTGCAGGCGTAGCAGGCTGACACGAAAGAGCGGCCCCTGTGCAAGGTCAAAAGGATGACGGGCTTCTTGCGTCGCCAGCCGCAATGCTTCCGCCTCGCGCTCATCTTCCGGCAGTTGGCTCAGGTCATGTACCTCAAGCCCCAATTCCAGAGCAGCAGCGATGGCCTGTCTCGGCTGTCCGTCAGTTGTAGGAAAGCTCGTGCGCAAGCTCTCATGCCGCCGGATGATTTCGTTTAATGCGCGCCTCAGCACATCCGTTTCCAGATAGCCGCTAAGGCGCACGGCGGCAGGCATATTGTAGAAGGAACTGGTCGGCTCCAACTCTGACAAAAACCAGAGCCTTTGCTGCGCAAACGAGAGCGGCAAATGCTGCTCGCGCGAAACGGGAACCAGCGGCTTTGACTCGACGCCCACCTGCTCTCTCATCGCTGCTTCAACTTGAGCGGCAAGCTGTGCAATCGTTGGCGCTTCAAACAGGACTCGTAAAGGCAATTCCACTTTGAAGCCTTCGCGGATACGCGAGAGCAGCTGTGTGGCGAGCAG
>DASWRG010000004.1:0-14117 GCA_036403295.1 Pyrinomonadaceae bacterium | reverse complement strand
CCGAGACTGCTCTGGCACACGCGGACGACATCGCACGCCTCTTCAAATTGCCAGAGAAGGGTGCAAACGAAACGCCGCAGACCGCTTGGCACGAAGCGACCGAGCGTCGCGGAAATCTTTGGCGATACTTTCTCCTTACAGCTTTCCTCCTGCTGATCGTCGAAATGTTTATTGTGATGAAGCGGGGAAGAAATATTAACAGGGATGGACAGAATGAACGGGAGATAAAGATTTGAGATTTCAAATTTGAATGTTATGAGCGCGACATCTCAAACCATACAGCTTGACACGCGCGTCGCGGGCGACGATGTGCGCGCGGCGATCAGGCGGCTCGCTTTCCGCAGGCGGCTCTGGCGCGCATGCGCGCTCATCTCTTCGGGCATGGCCTGTCTGTTTATTCTATTGTGTCTGGTCGGAGTGGTGGATTACGCGCGGCCTCTCGCGCGCGGCCTGCGCGTCGGCATGGTCGCGCCGCTTTTGTCCGGCGTGGCGGCTCTCACGGCGTATGCCGTGTGGTTGCTGGTTGAGCGTCGCCGCTTGAGCGAGCGTGCGCGCGAAGTCGAGCGCGCGGCACAGCAGAGCGAGAACGCGCTGGTCACGTTTGCGGAGAACGTCGAGCGCGGCCAAGACGTGAAGCCGTACATGCTTGCGCGTGTCGAAGCTCAGGCGCGACGAATGTTGGAAGGGATTGACGCGCGCGTGATGATGCCTCGTCGTGAGGCGGCACGCGGCGCGGCCTTGCTGCTCTTGAGCTTGCTTTTCATGCTCGCGCTGCGCCTCGCCGCACCCGCCGCCTTTGCGCGAGAAGCGCGGCGCGTCATTTGGCTTGAGGCTGACGAAGTTTCGTTTCGCAAATCAAGCCCGGACGACGCCGCAAATCTTGAGAGCAATGCTATCGCGCTTGAGAGTTTTCGCGTGCGCGTCGTGCCGCCAGCTTATTCCGGCTTGAGCGCGGAAGAGGCAGTCGGCGACGCGCCCGTGCGCGCTCTGCTTGGCTCGCAGATTGAAGTCGAGCTGACGGCGACGGGCAAGTTTGATCGCGCGTCGCTCAGCTTCGGCGGCGCGACTGTGCAGATGCGCGCGGTCGGCGAAGGCCGTTACACAGGCTCTTTCATCGCGCAGGCGAGCGGCGCGTTCGAGGCTCGCATCATCGCGGATGAGGAACAAGCTCCCGCGCCCATCGTCCGTGCGGTCGAAGTTTACGCGGACGCGCCGCCCGAAGCTCATATCACAGAGCCTGCGAGCGACCAGCTCTTGCGCGGCTTGCCGTCAAATCCCGTCACCGTGCGCTGGACTGCGCGCGATGATTTGGGACTCGCGGACGTGACGCTCAAATATATCAAGAGTCGCGGCGAGGGTGACGCGGCGCAGTTCACCAACGGCGTCATCCCGCTCGGCGCGGTCGAGCGCGGGAGCGTGCGCGAGTGGCGCGGCGCGGCCTCGCTCGATCTCGCGCGGCTCGGCATGCAGCCGGGCGACACGCTCGTCTACTGGCTCGAAGCGCGCGACCGCAATCCTGCGGCAAACAACACGGGACGCTCCGCCACTTTAGCCATCGCGCTCGTCGCGCCCGAGCCTGTCAAACTAAATTTAGGCGATTTGGGGCCGAACGAGATCGGGCGTTTTCTCTTGAGCCAACGGATGATAATTATTCACACCGAAAAGCTTCACAACGAACGCGCGCGTCTCAAGCCCGAAGAGCTTAATCGTCGTTCGCAGGAGATAGCCTCGGAGCAGCGCGAGTTCAAAAATTCATTCAACGATTTCATACGCCTCGAAGGCGCGGGCGAAGATAAGGGCGATACTAATGCGATTGCGCCGCAGAGCGTCGAAGAGCAGGCGCGCGAAGCCGCAGACGAACGCACGGACGTACACATGCACGGCATCCCTGAGCCGCCGCAGGGCACGCCCAACAATGTGCGCGATATGATTTATGCGATTCGCGCGATGTGGGACGCGGAGGACGCTCTCTCTTTGACAGACACGGCGAAGGCACTAGTGTACGAGCGCGAGGCTCTGACGCGTTTGAAGCGCGCGCAACTGGCCGTGCGTTATGTGCCGCCGGTGGTCGCGCGCTCGAAACCGATTGACCTCAAGCGGCGTTACGCGGGCGAGCTTAACGAGATTAAGACGCGATTGGAAAAGCTCTCGCGCCGCGCCGAATCGAAAGAGTCTGCATCGCTCCGCTCCGCCCTCACGGATGCTTACAGTGCGCTCAACGATTTGCAGGGGACGCTCGACGTGCCCGTGACGGCGCGTGCGAGCGCGGTCGGGCGCGCGCGTGAAAAAGCGCGGCAGGCTGCGGACAGATTGCAAGCGGCGGGCGGCGATCATGCGGCGACGATTGCGGAAGCGACGGGACAACTCCGAATCGTCGAAACCGAATTGTCGACGCTGGAACTCGGCGGCACGTCGGACGAGTACGCGGCGCGCGTCACTAAATCGCTCTCGCTGCTGACGCAGGCCGCAGGCAATCTCTTCGCCATCGCAGAGGCGACGACGCGCGCCAATGTCGGCGAAGCGGGCACGCTGCTTCCGGCGGACGACGCGCGCGCGGCGGAATATTTCCGGCGACTCAATAAATGAGCTTTTCATTTTTCATCATCGTGAGTTTGAGCACGGACGGCGCGTTCTGGCGCGCCGTGCTGGTCGCGCTCGTCGCGTTGATTGTGTACGCGCTCGCGCGCTACTGGCGAAGCCTCGCGCGGCAGACGCCAAAGACGCGCCTGCTACTCGTATCTTTGCGCGCAACCGCGCTGCTGCTGCTCGCCTTCGCACTCGCCGGACTCCGTGTTGAGTACGACGCGCAGATGCCCGCGCGCGTCCTGCTTTATCGAACTGTGGGGCAAACTGAGGCGAGCGCGCGTGTTGAAGAAGAAGCGGCGGCGAAGCGTGTCTCCGCTTCATTGAAAGCCAAAAATATTGAGACGGTCGAGCGGTCAGATGCGAATGTCAATGAAAACTCCGAAGGGCATGCCTCTTATCTGGCTTCGATATTTTTGACGAATGGAGCGATGCAGGCGTCGTTTGCGCGGCGCGAAGTCGAGCGCGCGAGCGCGGCGGCGGTCGGCTCTCCGGTTTACGTCGTCACGAATTTGGAAGCGAGCGACGGCGCGCGCGTGGCTCTGGAAAGCATCGCTGTCATGAATCGAACTTCGCGCGGCGTGCCTTTCACTGTGCGATGTCTGCTTCATGCGCGCGGGATGCGCGGGCGCGCGAGCCTCGTCACCATCTCGGATGACGCGGCTGTGCGCGTGTCGGCTCAAGCCGCCTGGACGAGCGATGATGAGAGGCAGGCTTTGACGCTTGCAGTCGTGCCGAAGACTTCGGGTTGGATAAATTACACGGCGCGGGTGGAAGGCGCGGGCGGCGAAGAAGCGGCGACGCTCTCTCGCTCATTCACGATTTACGCGGAGGAGCGACGCGTGCGCGTGCTCTTCTTTGAAGGCGAGCCGACGTGGGAGGCCAAGTTTATCCGGCGCGCGCTCGAAGAGTCCGACCTGTTCGACGTGGATTACTTCGCGCAGGTCAGCCGCGCCGCGATGGTCGGGGCGAAAGAGCTTGCCAAACAGAGTTCGGATGCGGGCGCGCAGGCGGATGAATCCGGCGCGAAGAAAGCGGACGCGGCGGGCGGCGCGCCGGACGCGAAACTGCGCGCGGCTCTGTCGAGCGCGACGCGGCTCAACGCTTACGATTGCGTCATCGTCGGCGCGACGCCTGACGCGATGCTTTCAAATGCTGAGGCGGCGCGCGTGCGCGAGTGGGTTGAGCGGCGCGGGGGCGGCTTGATTATTTTGGGCGGCAACAGCTTTGCCGGTTCAATCGTCGCGCCGAAAGGCAAGCTCAACACGCTTCTGCCCGCCGAGCTTGATTCGAGCAGCTTTCGTTCCGACGCGGAGACGCTCTCCAAAGGACAGCCGGTCGAAGCGGAGAAGTCACGCGGCGGCTCATTTCTGACGCCGACCACAAGCGGAGCGAGCGCGGCTCTCGGCGGTTACTTGAACGCGAGCGAAGGAAAAGAGAGAACCGGCGTGTTGACCGGAGTGGGCTTGCGGCTCGGAGCTTTGCGCGCGGGCGCGAACGTGCTGGCCGTCGCGGGACAGCCGGGCGCAAGCGGCACGGGCGAAGCGGGCGCGCCTCTCATCGCTTCGGCGCGTGACGGCGCGGGGCGCGCAATCGTTTTCGCTCCGGCGGATTCGTGGCGCATACGCACGAGCGCGAGCGGCGAAGAGGCTGAGAAGGGCGGCGCGTTCGCGGCTCTCTGGCAGGGACTCGCGCTGTGGTCGGCGTCGGGCGCAGAGCCGCCGGTCGAAGTCGCTTTGAATGAAGTCTCGCCCGCAAGCGGAAGCAACGCGACGGCGGAGCTGCGCGTGAGGGATGAAAATTACGCCCCGTTGAAAATCGAAAAGGTGAGCGCGAGTTTGCAAACGCTCTCCGAAAATTCGGAAGAGACGCAAGCGAGTTCGGATGAGGCTTCGTCGAACACCGCAACGTCCCAGGAGATAGCTTTCGCGCCCGACGCGAATGATCCGAGCATCTGGCGCGCCAAAAACTTCGTCGCGCCGCAGCCCGCGCGTTTCAGGCTCGAAATAAAATACACTGCGGGCGGCAAGAGCGGCGCGGCTGAAAAATATTTCGCCACCGTCCTGCCCGCCGCCATCGAAACGGGCGCAAGCACAGACACGCTTCGCCGCACGGCGCGCGAGACAGGCGGAGAGCTGTTCGCCGCTTCTGAATTAGATTCGCTGACAGACAGGCTCGCCTCGCTTTCACAAGGCAGACAGACCGTGCGTCGCACATTTGACCTTCGCACGTGGTGGCCGCTCGCCCTCATCATCACGCTACTCCTGTCATGCGAATGGCTGATTCAAAGAATAAGGTTCAAGGTTTAAGGTTCAAAGTTCAAAGTTTGAAATCAAGACTCATTGCGCTTCAAACTTGAAACCTTGAACCTTGAACTTTGAACCTTGAACTATTACTCCGGCATCGCAAACCGCGCTTGCTGCGTCTAACAGTTCGTTATGCGTTTGAAGAGCAAGGGATACATAATCTGTAGCGCGGTCGTCATCATCGTCATTACTTCTGTGCTGGCATCGTCATGCGGAGAGAAACGCACGGCGCGCACGAACGCCAACAGCGCGCCCACTGATCCGCCGGTCGCGCGCACACTGCCGCCGTTGCCGTCGCGTCCGCTTTCCGAAAAATTGAAAGGGTTGCGCGCCGGAGCGATGCGTCAGGCGTCCGAGTTGCGCGAGCTGCCGTTCAAGAGCGAGGTCGGGATGGCGGAGCTGTCGGGTTGGGAGTACGGCTCGCGCACGAGCGAGATGGCGCAACTGCTCGGCGGCGAAGAGCTGCGCGGCTTGAGCCGTCTGGCGATTGCGGGCGGCGTGCTGCCCGCCGGAACAGATCTGGCAACGCTCGGGGCCAGCTTCACGGCAGTCTCGGCGGGCGCGACCTATTCGCCGCTCGACAAACAGATTCTTCTCGTTGACCCGCACAGCAATAGCTCCTTGCTCACACATGAGTTCGTGCATGCTTTGCAGGATCAGCATTTCGATTTGATGAAGCTCCTCGTCGTGCGGCCTTACAATTATGATCGAACGGAAGCGGTCTTCGCTTTGATTGAAGGCGACGCGATGAACGTGCAGCGTCGGGCGGAAGAGGGCGAGCAGGTGTTCGCGCGCCGCACGCTCGAAGATATTGCGCGACAGGAGAACGACCGCTTCACAGCTTATCGCAAAGATTTCGGCGCGCTCTTTCCGCCGCTCCTGACTGAAACTTTTATCTTCCGTTACCGCGACGGCGCGCGATTCGTCGAAACCGTTCGCCGCAAATCCGGCGAGCGCGGCATTGACGACCTGTTTCGTCGCCCGCCCGCTTCGAGTGAGCAAATCCTGCATCCCGAAAAATATTTTCAGGGCGAAGCCGCGCGCGACGCTCAATTAAATGAAGCCGCCTTTTCAGAAAACGGGTGGCGCGCGGTGACTTCGACCACGCTGGGCGAGATCGGCGTGCGCGGCATTTTGATGGCGGGCGTGGCTGAGAGCGAAGCCGTGCGGGCGGCTGCCGGATGGGGCGGCGACCGCGCCTATCTGTTCGAGCGAGAGTCGGGCGCGCCGCTCTTCGTCTGGAAATCCGCGTGGGACAAGCCGACGGACGCCGCAGAATTTTTCAAGGCTTACAATACCGCCGAGCAGCATCGCAAGGGAGCGCAGCTCACAGGCCAATCCACGAGCGGCAGCGACGCGCAGATGACCTGGCGCGAGGGCGACGGGTCAACGCTCGTGTATCTCGGGGGCGACACAGTGTTCGTCTTGCGCGGCGCGGAAGCGGATTTAAGCTTGGCACTTGAATCTGCGCGCAGGTGACGAAAAATTTAGCCACAGAGCGCACAGAGAAATTTACAACTTCAAAATCTTAAATTTGAAATCTCAAATCTCAGATTTGAAAGCTTGAAACCTCTGTGTGCTCTGTGTCCTCTGTGGCTAATCTTCACCGCCGAGCCGGAGCAGGGTCGCCTCTTTGCAGCTTGAATTGCAGCCAATCGCCGATGGCTTTGATGACATCATCACCGATACGGCTCGTCTCAAGCGTGTTGTACTCGCTCTCGTCTCCCGTGGTGGCGGGCAGGAAAAGATGATTGAGCGTGGGAAAGACGCGCACCGTCACATCCGTGTTGCCAGCCTCGCGCGCAGCCTTTGCGAGCATGTCAGCTTGATCCGCCGTCACTTGCTGGTCGAGCGCGCCCTGCACAATAAAGATCGGCTGCCGGACTTTGCGTATGGTCGAAAGCGGATCGTAAGTGAGGAAAGCTTTCGTCCATGCGTAGTGAAAGATTGGGGGCAGCTTTGAAATATCTCCGCCTTCGATGACCGTCCGCAAGATTCTCTCATTCTCAGCACGCGCCCTGGCTTTCTCCTCATCCGACATCGCCGCGTTAAGTTCAAGCGGGCGATTCATCTGATACAAGAGCACCTCGTCGCCGCGTTTTCCGGTTCCAGCCATCAACACGATAGCCTTAAGCTGCGGGTCGCTTGCAGCAACCAACGGAGCGATGACGCCGCCCTCGCTGTGGCCGACGATGGCTATGCGTTTGTGGTCAACGTCAGGCCGCGTGCGCAAGTACGCGACCTGCGCGCGCACGTCGTCCGCGAAATCAAAGGTAGTCACGTTGTCCAAAGTCTCGACGCCGGTCGAATCGCCGACGCCGCGATCATCCACGCGCAGGACGGCTATGCCGCGCGACGCGAGGTGTTCCGCTATCTGGCGAAACAGCTTGTAGTCTTTCAGATTCGGATACGGCAGAGGCTCGTCGCGCGTCTGCTGTCCTGAACCCGTGCTGGTAATGACGACGGGGAACGGACGCGCGCCCGTTTTTGGCAAGAGCAGAGTTCCGGCGAGCTGGTAATCCTTGACCTTAATCTTCACCTCTTCAGCCGTGAAGGGCGCGTCCGGGGGCGCGCTGTAATCCGGCCTCAAACCTTTCATCGTGGAAACGAGCGCGGCGTCGAGCGGCGCGACGTAACTCGCATACTCTTCACGCGCGGCGACGTATTTCTGCTGTGGCAGCGAGATGACGACGACGCGTCCCTGCGTGTCAGCCCAGAGGATGAGCGTCGCCTGTCCGAGTTCGAGCGTGTAACGATCAAACGCGGTCGGCTTCGGCGCGGCTGCGACTCCCGCCGCTTGCACTTCATCGCGCGCCGTGCGCTCCATCTTCGCGTTGATGTTGGGAAAGAGAGCGATGCTCTGCTCGCCGCCGCGCGCCGTGTCATAGCGCGCCGCGACCAGGGTTAAAAGATACTGCACGTTCGACATGATGAAGGAAGCTCCTTTTTCATAAAGCATCTGCTGCGCGCCCTCCTTCGTCGTGATAGTCGCTTTGCCGTCATTGAATGTGATCGCCTGCTCGACAGGGCTGCCGAGCATCGTGCCGCTTGAAGTGAATTTCGTGGGAGCTGCGGTTTTGTCCAATTCAATCGTAGTCGCCACGTCAATCAACGCGCCGGGCAGCTTGAGATTGGTCTGACCGCTCGCCGCGTAGCCGCCGCCTTCCAAACACTTGACCTCGAAAGTCTCGCGCCCGACCTGCGTTCCCGATAGGCTGACGAGAAAAACTCCCTTGCCGCACAAGGCCGTCGAGAGCAGAGGCGCGGGCGCGGGCAACTGTTGTTTGCTCTGCTGCGCGACTGAGAAGGTCGGCGTCAAAATCATGATGAGGAGCGAGAGAAGAATTGTTCGCATCTGAGTTCTCCAAATTTAGAAGCTGTTTGAGAAACAGAAAATCCGTGTTTTGTCATCGCAGATGACAAAGATTATAGCGTAGCGAGCATCGCTACGATTGATTCAAACCAAGTCGCCTCGTCGCCGTAGGTGACGCACATCAACATGGCATGTGCGACACTTTCAGCGTCGCCTCTGTGGCGCTCAAACTCGAAGGGTTTCACCCTCCGCTATATTGTCGGTCGCCGTTGGCGACAAAGAACACTAAGAAGCATTGCCGCTTCGCTTATAAATCCATCAAAGCCCACAAGACGAGCAACGGGACGACGGCGAGAAATGCTAAGCGCAGGCGAATGCCTTTGCCCGCGAAGTTGTATGTGTAGCCGAGTCCGTCCCGCTTTTCGACAATCAGCGCGGGGTCGTCCGGGTTGTAATAGAACAGCCCGCCGCTCGTCCACTTTGCGGCTTCGGATTCGCGCTCGACGTTTGAGTTGCCCGTCGCTTCTTCCAGGCGATTGTTAATCGCCATGAAGCGATAGACGTAATAGAAACAGACGATGAGCAAGAGGCCGACGCAAGGCCAGATCAAGAGGTTGGCGATGGGCATCAGGTGACGCAAAGCTTCGACGGTCGTCAGCAAGATAAACATAGAGACTGTGCCGAGCATGATTGCGAGCAGAGCGCGCACCCAGTCCATCATGTGCACGCTGGCGACGATCAACTGCTCTTTGAACTTGAGATAAACTTCGGCCTGCTCTGCTGGCAGCGTCATCTTCGCGTGGACGAGGTCATACTTTAAGAGCAGAAACCAGCTTTGCAGGTAAGTCATCAGGATTGGCAGAAAGAAGACCGTCGAAAAAGTCTTGCGCGCCCAGCGATCAGGCTGACCGTTGATGCCCCAATGCACTGGCACGCGCTCCGGCAGTGCCGGATAGTAGTAAATCAGCACGACCGTCGGCGCGATGGTCAGCAATACGACCGTTGCTTCGAGCAGGAGATGCGTGTAATCCGCGAGCCTGCGCGTTTGCAAAGGAGTGGCAAACTTCGTCGCGTCACTCACCACGCGAAAGGGGCGCACCTCGCGCGCGAAATTACTGTAGAGCGCGAAGGCTGCGAAATAGGAGAGGAAATGCGTGACGAGGGCGAACGCAAAGTTCCGGCGATAGTAAGCCGTCAGAAAGCCTATGGCTTCGAGCGCGAAGAAAGCCGCCAGCAAGCAGAGCCAGTAACGACGCAGGATGCGGCGGCCTTCGCCGAGATAAGTCTCGCGGCTCACACGCACGCCGAAAAAAGCCTTCTCGCCGCGAATCACGGGCATCCACAACAGAACCGCCAGCACGAGCATGTTTGTCATCAGCAAGGGAATCAAGACTGAAAGCATACTGTTCTTCATCTAGCTCCTTTCAACAAACCTCGCAGTTCTTCCGCGACGATGCTCATAATCTCCGCTCGCGCGAGTCCGGCCAGAGCGAGCTGCGTCAGAGCCGCGCGCAATGGCCGTCGCAACTCTTCATCCGTCTTCTCGCTCGAAGTTCTGGACGAGACGACCGCGCCCGCGCCGTGACGAATAACGATTAAGCCCTCGCTCTGCAACTCTCTGTACGCGGTCGCAATCGTGTTGAGATTGACTCCCAAATCCGCCGCCACCTGCCGCACGGGAGGCAAAGCCGCGCCCTCGCGCAATACCCCGCGCGCAATCAAAGCCTTGATCTCATCCACCACCTGCTGGTAGATCGGACGGCGATCATTTTCATCAACGACAATAAACATAAGCCTGCTTTTCAACCGTCGAACAATTGTATAGTGTTTCTATACACCATACAATTAGATGATGTCAAGAAAAAATTTCAGCCACAGATAAACACGGATAAGCACGAATCAGCAGATAATAAAATCCGGTTTTAATCCGCGTGTCTCCGCGTTTATCTGTGGCTCATTATTTCGTTTGCGACGATGAGGCCGGAGTGCGTGACGGCGGCGACGCCGTTGCCGGGAAAGGTCGTGTCGCCGACCATGTACAGGTTTGGCAGGGCGGTCAGGTGCGAAAGTGAGTTGGGTCCGAAGCTATCCAGTGCCTGGCCGACGCCGCCGACCATGCCGAGCTTGCGGCGAGTCGTTTCATAAAAGGTGCGCGGCGTCGCCGTCTCAATCACTTCGATGCCGTCCGCGAGTTCGGGCATCATGAAGTGTATGCGTTTCCACCAGGCTTCGAGCGCGGCCTGATCTTGAGCCTCATGCTCGGCTTCGCTTTCATGAAAAGCGAACCACTGCAAGGCTTCCGTGAAGGTCGAGACGGTGACGGCGCGCTTGCCTGCGGGCGCGCGTGCGTCGTGCGCGGGCGCGGCGGCGAATATGAACTGCGCGCTCTCCGCGTCATAAGGCTGAGCTTCCTGCCAATCGGTTAAGGCGAGGACGTGTTCGGCTGAAAGCCTCCGCGCGGCCTCTTCATCCATTCCGAGATAAAGCAAGTATGCGCCCCATGCTTGAAGATTTTTGAGCCGCCGTCGCACATCGTCCGGCGTGCGATTGAGGCCGACGAGTTTTCCGTAAGTGTCCCACACCGTGAGATTGCTGACGACGGCGCGCGAAGCCTCTATCAATTCTCCGCTCAACAAATCCACGCCGCGCGCGCGCCCGCTCGAATCGAAAGAGAGCCGCAGGACAGTCGTGTCAAAGCGCACGTCGCCGCCGCTTCGCTTGATTGATTCGACGAGGCGGTTTGCCAGAACTGTTGCGCCGCCGCGCACGCCGTACATGCCGCGACGCGGAAGCGAGAGGGCGACCGCCGCATAAAGATAGGCGCACGCGTGGCTGTCATGCTGGCCGAAGATTTGAAGCTGCGCATCTATGAAGCGGCGAAAACGAATGGAAGTTTTTTCGAGATGCTGCGCCGCCGTCTGCGTCATCGCCGCGTAGATGCGCGGAGCAATACGCGCGTCCGGCGCGACGGCTCGCATGCGTCTGAGCTTTGAAGCGGTCAAAAGGTCTGGCACGCGCGAAGCCGCACTGAGGAGAGCTTCACCAATTGGCGCAAGCGCGCGGTAAAAGTTGACGGCTTCACTCGCGCATTCTGGAAACGCGGCGCGCAGGCTCGCTTCAAATTCTTCCGCGTCTTGTGTGATGTAGATTTCGCTTCTGTCCGGCAGGCGCACGACGTAGGCTGGCGAGACTTTGTAAATTTCAGGAGGCTCGACGGGAAGCTCCGCGAAAACGCGCTCGTGAATCTCTCCCTTTCCCCACAGGGCGTAGAGCGATGCTCCCGTCTCAAACGTATAGCCGAACTTTTGAAAGCACGCGGCGCATCCGCCCGCGCCAGATTCCTTTTCAAGCAGACAGACCTTGACTCCGCGCGCGGCCAACAGAGCCGCCGCCGTCAGCCCGCCGAATCCACCGCCGACCACGACCACTTCATACGTCATATCGTCAGGCGCAGAGGCTCAAGAGACAGTTGAGCGCAATTCCGGCGGGCGGTTTTTGTCCCGCGCCTTTTTGAAATTGTTCGAGGTAGGGATACAGGATAATCATCACCGAGACTGCGCCGTTGAAGACCATGTGCATGATAAAACAGGGCAGCAGCTTTCCGGTTCGCGCACGGACGAGGGTGAGCGAAACGCTCAAGAGCGCGATGACCGAAATCGCGCCGAGGCTGTTCCGGTATTGATAGACATGCACGAGCAGGAAGAGAAACGAGACGAGGATGACAGCCCAGACCATGCCGATTCTTTTTTCGAATGAGGGATACAGCACGCCGCGATAAACTATCTCTTCGACGAGCGGGCCGGTGGTGGTCGCCAGCACGGCGAGCAAGAGACGCACGGCGAGCGAGCTGTTGGCTAAGATGTCTATGTCGGTCGGATTGCCGCCGATGAGCTGCGCCAGAATGATGCCGACGATGTAGAGCGTGATGGCGAGAGACGCGCTCGCCCAGAAGCCGAACGCGGGGCTAAAGCTCCAACCGAGCGTGCGCCAGAACGGACGCTTGCCGTAGTTTGTGACGATTGCCCAGGCCGCTCCGAAGGTCAACACGTGCGCGGGAATCACTCCGAGCACGGAGAAGAGCAGCACCGTCGGGTCTGTCGCCAGCACTTGCGTCGGCGTATTCGTTCCGGCATAGCGAAACAGAATGTACGGCAGCGCGATCAGCGTCGGCACGACGAAGACGAGAAAGATGCTCAAGACCCACAGGCCAAGCGAGGCGAGCACGTCCCACGGCGGCTGATTAAACTCGTCCGCCAGCTCGACCGGCGCAGCCGCCGCTTCATCCGCAAAGCCCAACGGATACTCCGGCCTCTGCCCCGGCATCTGTTCATTCGGTAAACTCACTAATTCAGGAGTGTAAGAGACAAGCTGTGAGAGGGTCAACTCGGTAAGGGATGAGGGCGGAGGGATGAGGGATGAAGGGTTAGATGTCAGTGAAATACTCTGATTAACATCTAATACCAAGTTGCAATCAAAAGAGAGGAAATAGACTGTCCACGAACTCACACGAAACAACGCGAAAGGTCGAGTTGTTTCGTCTCGTTTGGTGTGATTTGGTGGACAGTCTCACCTCTTTTTTACTGCAACTTGGTATAAGAAGCTCTTTGGAAAGCAGAAACTTAAAAAGTCCCGTCAGGGACTTAATGAGAATAGCCCGGCGATTTATCGCTGGGAGATAAGCAGGGCAGAAATATTGAGTCCCGCAAGGGACGATTGAAACCGTCCTCAGCCGTCCCTTGCGGGACTCTTTCTGTTGACTCGTGCTGTTCCCAGCAATGAATTGCTGGGCTATTCTCATTAAGTCCCTGACGGGACTGTTCATTCAGCTTCTAACATCTGACATCTGCTTTACTCATCCCTTATCCCTTCGACCTCATTCCTAAAATGCCGCGCCATCGCGTTCCAGACCGTTTGCATTAAGGGTTCGAGGTCTGCTTCGGTCAATCCATCAGTCGGGATGGGCGGGTCAACGTACATGTCTATCGTGCCGGGGTGAAAGATAATCGAGTCGGGCGGGAGTATCCGGCGTGTGCCGAGGATGGTCACGGGAATGATGGGAACTTGAGCCTGTATCGCCAGTTTGAAGCCGCCCTTCTTGAAGCGATGCAGTGCGCCGTCGCGCGAGCGCGTGCCTTCGGGGAAGATAAAGACGCAGATGCCGTCGTGCAGGTAGCTCGCAGACCTTTGCAGGCTGGCGACGGCGTTCTCGGTCGAGCTGCGGTCAATCGGAATGTGCCCGGCGCGCGTCAGATGCCAGCCCATAAAGGGAATCCGAAAGAGAGATTTTTTGGCGACGATGCGAAGCTGCGCGGGCAGGTAGCCGAGCATCGCCGGAATATCCATGTAGCTCTGATGCGACGAGAGAAAGACGTAAGACGCGCCCTCCCTGATATGCTCCGCGCCGTGAACGCGCACGTGCGCCCCGGCAGTGCGCGCGATCATCCGACACCAAGTCCGCGCGCACCAGTGCTGTCGTCTGCCCGCCGGATCGTAGAGCGAGAGCGTGAGCGACAGGCTGCCCATGATGATCGTGTAGAGATAGATGAGC
Source organism: Pyrinomonadaceae bacterium (assembly GCA_036403295.1). GTDB lineage: Bacteria > Acidobacteriota > Blastocatellia > Pyrinomonadales > Pyrinomonadaceae > JACMLC01. The sequence goes on along the minus strand of DASWRG010000004.1, from coordinate 367 downwards.
GGGATGGCGACGGCTGAGTGAAGATAGTTGAGAAGGGTCGGACGCGGCGGAGGCTTCGTGCGCGGAACATCCGTGAGAGCTTCGCTGTCATCAAGCTGTTGAGCCATCTTCACGAAGAATTTCGCGCAAAGGCGCAAAGAGGAGACGCAAGACCGCAAAGGATTGAATGACACTTGCTCCTGGCGAGCTTTTCTTTTCGTCTTTGCGCCTTTGCGTGAAACCGTTTTCTATTCGCCATTTTACAGCGTCTCGAAGAAAATCTCGTCCACGTAACACCAGCCCCATGCCTCGCCCGGCTCGAAGGATTTGATGATCGGGTGTCCGGTCGCGTGAAAGTGTTTGGTCGCGTGCTTGTTCTTTGAAGAAT
>DASWRG010000003.1:0-5950 GCA_036403295.1 Pyrinomonadaceae bacterium | reverse complement strand
TCGGTATTGAGAGACCAGACCTCGCGTTGGGCGCGTACATGAGTTGAGAGGGCGACAATGGCGAGTGCTGAAACTGCGACAATCGCAACCAGGAACAAACCTACTCTGCGGTTCAACGTCCTAAACATAACTAGCTCCTTTAGATACGGTTAATGACCGTAGCCGAAATCAACAATTGTAAGGGGGATCAACACTTCTCAGTGTGTATTTGGTTTTGTGTTAAAGGGACAACTCAGATGTCGAAAGCTGGTTGGCACCACGACTCAAAGCGCAGCAAGAGAGCAAGTCTCGAAATGCACGGGGAATGTACGATGAATGGGGGCTAATGTCAAGCAAACAGAGGGCATTTAAGCCTGCAAGATTCGCTTGAGCGTCGAGAGCACTCCCAGATGATAAGCGTTGTGATCCGCGACCAGCAGAGCTTCGCGGAGGATGGTTTGCCCGCCCTCTGCGTGCGGAATCTTGGCGTATAAATCAGTGGCCGCGTCTGTGACGAGCTGCTGCATCGCTTCGAGGTTGGCGCGAAAGGCCGCGAGGCTCTGATTCCATGTCTCCTCATCGGCGGTCGCGTCACCGGCAGGCCAGTAGCCCTCCGGCCATTTGGGAGACACGTGCGCCGGGTTGCGGCTGAATTCCAGTATGTCCCACTGCGCGATGCGCATGTGCTCGACGACTTGCCACGCGGTATAAGGCACATGCTCGACCCTTTGATTGACGAGCGCGACGGGAAAGTCTTTGACGACCTCATCAAAGCCGATGTGCGCGCCGCCGCCGCCGAGCAGATACGACAGATGCTCGCGTAATTTTTGCTCGTTGCTCATGATAGCTTCCTTTCAATTGCAATTGAGAGTAGTCACAGGTCAGAACCGCCTGCGGTGGCGGGCGGGTTCTTCTGCTAAGCCAAATACCCGCCCGCTACCGCAGGCGGTTCTGACTCTTTCAAGAGCAGGTCGAGACAATGCCCGCCGACCAATCCGGTCGCTCCGAGCAAGAGAGCCGTGCCTCTGTTATTCATCGATTGCGATTAAGCCGCGTCGCTCTTCCGGCTCTGAAATTGAAAGCTGACATCCGAAGCTTGCCCCTCATGCTCGAAGGCGCGCTCGACGAAAGTGATGCTCTCTTCGCTGTCAATCAGGAGCAGCGTCGAAGAGCGCGTGCCGTAAACGGGCGTCTGGATAAAGACGGGCGAGAGAGCGCGTTCGTATTCGAGACTAATACCCGTCTGCGGCAAACTCGAATCATCGGCTCGCGCGTCGTCGGCTAAAACCTGCAACAGCTCTGCGCGGCTCACCTCCGCGCCCTCTCGAACAATCTCCGACAAAGCCCGCTTGCCCTTCTCGACCTTCGGCCACGGCGTGTCGAGCAAGTGATTGCTGAGGCCGTAAACGCCCGGCTGCAACTCTCTGACTCCGGCCTCGCGGTTTGAATGATAGCAGAGCTGCCGCGCGTCTCCGGCAATCAGATTAAAGCCATTGTAGCTTGCTGAAATCGCGGCGATTTTCGAGAGATAGTTTGAGGGCGCATCATGCCCGCGCAGAAAGTCGCTGACCAGATGCCCGCGCGAGGGCGCGTCTTTTTTGAGCGCGGACGGATCACGGAAATTGGTCACCGCCGCGAACCTTCCGCCCTTCGTGACGCCGAGCCACGTCCCGCCGCGCTCCAAGTCGCGCCCCGCCAGTATCTCGCCATCAACTTTCCAGAACGCGGCGCGCTCCGTCGGGCGCGCGTAATACTCATCACGGTTCGCCGCGAGGATGAGCCTGTAGCGCGGATGCGTTTTGTAAGCAAAAAGAATGATGCACATCACTCAAGAATTAAAAATGTAAAATGCAAAATTTAAGACGCTGATTGCATTTTACATTTTTAATTTTTCATTCTTCAGCGAGGGTTTGCCGATATGTATGTGCGGGCCAGTGGCCGAACCGGGGACGGCGCGGCGAAAGGCCATGAAGGGAATGCCCTGACTGCTCAGGTAATCCATCAGAGCCAGACCCTCCGCGCTGTCCGGGCTGAGTGAGACATCAACCGCATTGCGATGATCGAAGCCGAGGCGCGTGTGTGTGTCCGATTGGCCGAGCGCGGCCACAGGAAGCGGGCGTTTGAATTTGGCTTGAAAAAACTTTTCGATTTTGCCGACATCCGCGATAGACCAGTCAGCGTAGCCTTTGTAACGTATGTACGCGACCTTCTTGAGAGTTTTTCTAGACTGCGCGGGCGCGTCGTAATCCGCCACCTGTGAAGCGTCTGTTGCGGCCAGAGACTCGACGACCAGCGAATCGGTCGCGGCAAGTTGTGCGCGCGTCTCTTCAACTTTGTGCTGCGCTTCAAGCAGCTTGCGGTCTGATTCCTCTAGCTGCCGCTTGGAGACGAGGCCGTCCTTGTAAAGCTCTTTCAGTTTCTCAAGCTGCTCTGCGGTCTGCGCCGCCTCGGCCTTGCGCGCGGCGAGCAGTTGTCTCAAGCTCGTCTTGTAAACCTCTGCGGCCTTGACGATCTCGACCTTCTTTTGCGGAGCGGCGTCGGGCGCGTCCGCCTCGCTGACGACCACGACCGCAGAGCTTTCGGGAGCGCGAACAGTCTTCTTTTTCCTGCCCTGCGCCTCTGCCGAAGCCATCGCCGCCGCGAGTATGGCGAGCGCGATAAATAGATTGAGCGTAATTCTCTTCATACAAACGATGCCGCGATTTTCCACTTCGGGGGCTTTACATGCTTTACATTTAAGATGCTTTTTCCGCCGCCGAAGTTCTTACGCTCGCGGCATAATTTATGTTCCGACTGTCAAAAGGTAAAAGTAAAAAGGCAAAAGGTAAAAGTCAGGCGGAAGCCAAATTTTATTAAAATGCTTTTGGCCGCACTTTTACCTTTTGCCTTTTACCTTTTGACTTCTTCCCTCTCGACCAGCTCGATCTCTTTCTGGATGAAATAATGCAGCCCTTCCAGCTCGACGCCCTGCCGTTTCAAGCGATGCAGGACGGACGCGCTCTCGCTGTCCAGAAAGTTGAGATCGGTGAGGTCTATCACAAGCTGATTGTCCGACTGCTCTCTCAGGTCGCCGCAGATTCTTTCGATTAGCTCTGCGTCCTCCAAAGTCAACGAACCCTCGACCCGCAGGATCGTTCGCGTTCCGTCTTCAAGCTGTGTGATGCGCGTCGGCATTTCTTGTCGTCCTCGATTCCAAAAATCTTTAATAGAGATACGTTGGCGAGGAGCAAATTGTTATCGGCCATCAGCAGCCGGAGCAAAAGTATGAAAGCCTCCCTCTCATGCGTACAGCAGCTCGCCATTGAGCGTCGTCACGGCCTGACCGCCGAGCAGCACGCGCCCTTCTCCCGCGAGGCGGACGCGAACCACGCCGCCGCGCGCGGAGGCTTGATAGGCGAGCATCTCATCACGCCCCGCGCGCTCGCGCCAGAAGGGGCCGAGACAGCAATAGGCAGAACCCGTCACGGGGTCTTCGTCAATGCCCGCGCCGGGAGCGAAAAAGCGCGCGACGAAATCATACTTCGCGTCATCCGAACGGCTCGTCACGATCACGCCGCGCGTGCGCAGAGAGCTCAGGAGTCGCATGTCCGGCGCGAGACTTCGCAAGACCTCTTCGCTTTCGACTTCGACGAGGAAGTCAAAGCGATTGCGACCGACGTAGCGCGGCTCGACCGCGAGCGCGTCGCGCAGCTCCGACGGATAAGAGTCTTCCTTAACGGGCGGCTCTGCCGGAAAATCAAGCTCAATCCATTCGCCCGCGCGCTTGGCCGTCAATGTGCCGCTCAAGGTCTGAAAGCTGATCCCGGCGTCCGCTTTGACCAAGCCCTCTTCCCAGAGCACGTGCGCGCACGCCAGCGTCGCGTGACCGCAGAGCTTGATCTCTACGGTCGGCGTGAACCAGCGCAATTGAAAATTGTTCTCGCCGTCCGCGAGCAGAAAAGCCGTCTCCGCTAAATTCATCTCGCGCGCGACCGCCTGCATCCACTCCTCAGCTTTCGCTTCGGGCAGCACGCACACCGCAGCCGGATTGCCCCTGTACGGCTCATCCGTGAAAGCGTCAACCTGAAATATCTTTTGCTTCATGATAAAAATAATCTCACGCAAAGGCGCAAAGACGCAAAGAAAGACAGGCTTGCTTTCTTTGCGTCTTTGCGTGAAACTTTTATGGCTTTCTTGCTCCGAGGCGCTCCTCGTAATATTTCTGATCGGGAAAAGGATTGTATATCTTATCCTCCTTCACCTTGCTCAGCTTCTTCCACTCTTTGTTGCCCCTCTGCTCGCCATACGCCGACAGGAAGGTAAACTGTCCCCAGTCCCACTGCCGCAGATAATCGGCCTCAACTGTCGGCACTGACTGGTCTTCACCCGTGACTGTGCCATAGACCTTGACCAGACTGAGCGGTTTGATATTAAAGCCCGTCCCCGACAGGAGGCAGGTGAAATCGCCGCCGCCATTGAAGGAAAGCGCCTGAATGTGCGTGTCCGTCAGACCGTCAAAATATTTATTCTCCACGACGAGGCGCGTCTGCTTGAGCTTGGCATCCTCTTCAATCTTCCGCACGATGCCGAACCAGCCGACGTATTTTCCCTTCTTGCCGTTAATCGAATAGTCCTCAAACATGCTGCCCGTGGTCTGCTCATCCCGTCCCAGCTTTGCAAAGAACTCCCTCTCCTTCGGCATGGGTTCGTAGTCGCCAGTGCCCAGCGTGTTGCGCGGCGGCTTCGGCAGCGAGGGCGACTGCTCGACGATGGTCAGCTTTGCCTGAGACTGAGCAAAACTATACTCTGAGAAGGCGAAGATGACGAGCAGCAACGCCGCCACTGTCAACGAAGAATTGATTCTCTTCCAGTTCATAACCATTGTCTCCTTAACTTTTAAATGTCAGGCAGATTAAGTAAGAGCTTGTCGAGTTTACCTTGCTCGCGCGCGCCGGCGCTCACTCGCCGCGAATCTCCACATCGAGCTGGCGCACGACGGGCGGCGGCACGCGCATCCATTGCGAGTGACCGAACGCTGTCGCGCGCAACTCAGCCGCGCCTGCATGAAATCGCGCCAGTATCTCCGGCGTGATGACTACCACGAGCGAGCCTTGCTGGGTGCGCGGGTCAAAAAAAGCATACTTGTTATCCATCACGCGCTCAGTCCCCAGCGTTTCAGATTGGATGCCCTGTCTTAATTCGAGTTGCACGTCAACATACGTCCGACCGGAACTTACCACCGTGGTCTGGATGACTGACCCGGCGCGCAACTCGCGCTCGCTGTGTAGCTCCAAACTTCGCACCTGAAAATAAGCGCGATGGCTGGAGATAATGCCGATGATGACGAAGCCTGCGAAGAAGACCGCCAAAGCTCTCTTCAGCCAGGCAAGCGGTCGCGGGTCTTTGACGGATAAATTATCGAACATCCCTTCTGTCTCTTGTGCTTCTCAAAGGTGATGATTGTAACGATGAGTCGGATTGGAATTGGCCGACTGAGTTCATTAGACATCCCTCACGCAGGTTTGTTCCACCTACACCAATCATTGTAGGGGCAGGGCTTGTCCCTGCCCGCCGCGCGCCTGCGCGAATCTAGCTAACATCAGTTCGAGATAAGCAAGGAAACTCAAAGAGCCTGCGGCAGCAGGCGGCCAGGGTGTAGCCCCATGCGTCAGCATGGGGACAAAGGCACATCAGATTCTATTGAGCCTGCGTGAGCAGGCGACAGATGCTTCTTCTGCTTCTCATCTGTCGCCTGCTCACGCAGGCTAGACACTTAACTTGGCTCTCTCCCCACGCTGACGCGCGGGGCTACACTCTCTCGCCTGCTCACGCAGGCTGGTTGAAATCTTTACGTCGAACTCACGTTAAATAGATTCGCGCCTTCGCGCGGCGGGCAGGGACAAGCCCTGCTCCCCACAATTGTCTGCTCAATTGAATATCGCTCTAGTGGTAAAAAATTTGTAAAACCAGACCGTCAGCTACAGACTGGCGC
>DASWRG010000002.1:0-3894 GCA_036403295.1 Pyrinomonadaceae bacterium | reverse complement strand
CGTGCCGCGTTTGGTTCCGACCATTCGCTCGACCATCGCGATGTGATGCGCGCGCCAGAGCGTGAAGTGTTCGTCGTGCTCAATCAGGCTTTCAGCGAGTTGAAACTCTTCGTATCGCTCTTCAAAGTGTGTCAGGATTTCAAGGACGGCGCGCGTGCGTCTGCCGTAAAGCTTGCGACGCTCTGTTTCCGCGAGCGCGGCGTCGTCAGCCGGAGCATCGAGGCCGCGACGGCGAAGCAGCGCGTAGAAAGCATCTCCGAGCGACGGCGCGGAAAAGCGCGCGGCCAAACGCTGCGAGGCGAACTCGTCTTCGCGGAATTCGCCGAGCACTGTTTCGTCTTTGAGGCCGGAAGAGAGTTCTATTTCACGAAACTGCATTGACTGAAAACCGCTCGCCGGATTCAGCTCGTCGCGGAAGCCCAGGAAGCTGATGGGCGTCATCGTCTCAAGAATATGAATCTGGTTGACGAGAACTTTTTCAATCTCGACGACGCGAGCGAGCGCGCGTGACGCCGCCGCCGCGCGGTCTTCGTTCATCTGAGCGATGGCAGCATCGACTTCATGCAGTATCTGCTTGAACCACAACTCATACGTTTGATGAATCGTGATGAACAGCAGCTCGTCATGATGCGCCGGGTCTGAGAGGCAATCCTGCAAGCCTATCAAATCACGGACGCGCAGGTATTTGTTGTATGAGAGCGGAGCTTTGTGGCCGTAGTCGTTGCTCATTCGTTTTTGGTTCTTTGTGCTTTGTTCTTCGTCCTTTGATTTCAAATCTCAAATTCCATATTTCAGATCAACATGAACAGGAATCAAAGAGCAAAGCGCAAAGAACTAAATGCAAAAATCAAAACGCCGCGCCCGCCGTCTCATGCTGAGCATAGGCGCGCGTGTCTCTAATAGTTTTCATCTCGCGGATGACGAGATCGAGTTCTTCATCCTTCGTATAAAAGTGCGGCGAGATGCGAACGCCCGCGCCGGGGCGATAGTCCACGATGAATTCACGTCGAATCAATTCTTTGGTCATCGCTCCGGCGTGCTCTGCGGCGATGGTCACAGTGCCGCCGCGCTGCGACGAATCGCGCGGGCTGGTGACACGGAATCCGGCTTCTTCGGCCAGCTCTATCAAACGCTGCGTCTGCCGCACGCTCTTCGCGCGAATCTTTTCGACGCCGATTTCGTTGATGATGCGATAGCCGCTCTCGGCTGCGTAGAGCGCGGGGATGGCCGGCGAGCCGTGCAGAAAACGCGTGATGTTCGGCGCGTAACTCATCTCGCTCTCGAAGGCGAAAGGCGATTCGTGCGCCATCCAGCCGGTCGTGCGCGGCTCTAATTTTGTTTGCAGGTCAGGCCGCACGTAAAGATAGCCCGCGCCCGGCCCGCCGCACAGCCACTTCACAGAGCCGCCCGTCGCAAAGTCCACGTTCAAATCCGTGACGCTGAAAGGGACTGTGCCCGCCGATTGATAAGTGTCGAGGACGGCGTAAGCTCCGACCTCATGCGCGCGCTCGATGATGGCGCGCGCGTCCTGCACGAACGCGCTCTTGAAGAGGACGTGCGAGATGGGAACAAGGAGCGTCTCTTCGTCTATCGCGGCGAGCATGCGTTCGAGCGGAATCGTGACGCCGTCATCCGACTTCACAGTCTCAAGCCGCAGCCGCCCGTCGCGCGCGTGAGCTTCATACACATAAAGCACGGAAGGGAAGTTCAATTCCTCGCAGACGATCTTATTGCGCGCCGGAGTCGGATCAAAGCAGGAGAGAATCAGCGATTGGCAGATCGAGACGTTCTGATGCATGACGACCGTGCCCGACTCTGCTCCGATGATGCGCGCCACTTCGTCGCCGATGCGGACGGGCATCTCCCACCAGCCTTCAGCCCACGCGCGCACGCCGCGCGTCGCCCACTTCTCCGCGTAATCATGCAGGCGCTCGTAAGTCCGTCGCGGCATCGCGCCGAGGCTGTGCGAGATTAGATAGACTGTCTTCTCTAAAATCGGAAATTCCCCGCGCCACTTTAAAAGCTCATCCGTCAAATGCAGTTGTCCTCCTGTTGTGTGTTGACAATATATCCGTCTCTGCGCTCAAACGTCTAGCAGGGCGAAGTGAAAAGAAAAAAGTTTCACGCAAAGGCTCAAAGGCGCAAAGAAAACACGCAAAGAACAAATGGCATTCAACGTCTTAGCGGTCTTTCTTTGCGCCTTTGAGCCTTTGCGCGAGATTCTTTGCTTACTCTGTATTCGGATTGGTTTCGTCTTTGATCTCTTCGCTTTCGGGATTCTCCGCGCCGGGGATGGTCGCAGGCTGTGTGCCTTCTGGTTGTCTGACTGATTCTTCGGTCGTGTCGTCTTGCTGATTGTTTCCTTCTTTGCTCATGAACAGACTCCTTTGCTCCGTTAACTGCCTTGCTCTTGATAAATTCGTCAGCTTGAATTGCAGGCGCACATCTTAGCATGTTAAAGATTCAAGAGCATGTGGCGTTTCAAGAATCAAATCCGACATGAGATTCCGCAGACGCGCTGGCCGACGGCGGAGGAGGCTGCGCGCTCGCTGCTCTTTCAACCGATACGCATCGGCGCGACAGCAGAGCTTGAAAGCAGGACGTGGGTTCCGGCGATGGTTCCGTGGCGCGCGACCGAAGATGGATTCGTGACGCGCGACAACCTTGATTGGTACGCGCGTTTCGCAGAGGGGCAACCCGGCGCGCTGGTCGTCGAAGCGACGGGCGTGCGCGACATTCCGAGCGGGCCGCTTTTGAGAATCGGCCACGACCGTTTTATTCCCGGCTTGCGCCGACTGGTCGAAACTGTCCGCGAAGCGAGCCGTGGTCGCACGCGACTTTTCATACAGATCATAGATTTTCTCTCGGTCAAGCGTCGTCCCGAAAAAGCCAAGTTCTTCGCGCGCTTTTTGAAAGTTAAAGCTCATCACAGACGCTCTCTGGCGGAAGTGACGGAGGATGAAAGCTGGCACGATAAGGATGAAGCCGACGTGCGCGCCTTTCTCGCCGCCGCGCCGGAAGAGCTGCTGGAAAAAATTCTGGATGAGAGAGAGCTTGAGTCCTTACGCTTCGGCTATCGAGAGCGCGTCACAGACACGGACTTGTCTCATATCAAAGAGTTGCCCGAAGTCTTGCCCAATATCTTCGCCGCCGCCGCCGTGCGCGCGCGCGAAGCGGGCTTCGACGGAGTCGAGCTGCACTACGCTCACGCTTACACGATGGCTTCGTTTCTGAGTGCGCGCAACAATCGCGCGGACGGCTACGGCGGTCAGAGAGAGAATCGCGTGCGCCTTCCGCTCGAAGTTTACAAAGCCGTGCGCGCGAGTGTTGGTGATGATTACGTCGTCGGCGTGCGCTTTCTCGGAGATGAAGTCATAGAAGGTGGCAATCGCATTGAAGACGCCACGTTCTTCGGCGTAGAGTTTGCGCGCGCGGGCTTTGATTATCTTTCTATCTCGAAGGGCGGCAAGTTTGAAGACGCCGCGCAGCCGAAAGTCGGGCAAGCTGTCTATCCGTACACTGGGCAGAGCGGCTATGAATGTATGCCGACGACGCTCTCGGACGAGCGCGGCCCTTTCTCGCGCAGTGTGCCGCTCGTCGCCGCCATCAAGCGCGCGGTCAATGCGACAGGCTTGCAGACGCCGCTCGTCGCCGCCGGTGGCATCACGACCTTCGAGCAGGCCGAAGGCATCCTGCAAAGAGGCGAAGCGGACATCGCGGCCTTCGCGCGTCAAGCTCTGGCCGACCCCGACTGGTTTTTGAAAGTCAGGCTCGGACGCGGAGATGAGATTCGACGCTGCACCTACACGAACTATTGCGAAGGCTTGGATCAGGCGCACAAGCAGGTGACGTGCAAGCTCTGGGACAGAACGGGACTCGACGAGCCTTTGATAA
>DASWRG010000001.1:0-7596 GCA_036403295.1 Pyrinomonadaceae bacterium | reverse complement strand
GATCAGCCATACGCCTCGGCTAATTTGCGAAAGTGATAACCCATCGCGGCCAGTCTCATGGACTCGGCAAATTTCTCGCGGTGTTCGGCGGCGACGCGCCGGAAGAAGCGCCAAAATTCTCTGCGCTCGCTGTCAATGATGCCGAGCTTGAGCGCGATCCGCGCCAATGAAAAAGCGCCGTTGATGAGAGTATAGTGATTCGGAGCCGCCCCGTCACCGGAGATACGCCGCAGACATTCGAGCGTGCGCTGGTAGTATGCGCTGGACTGGTAGATGTTGCGCATGATTGATTGATAGCCTTCGATGAGTCGCCCGGCATCCATCTTCGGCACGAAGTTCAACGCGCAGTTGGTATTTTCACCGGAGCTTTCGGCGAGCAGCCGCCCCTCCTGCTTGAGCCGCCGCCAGAGCTGTGTGTCGGGCAGCGCGGTCAGGATGCCCACCATCGCCAACGGGATTGCGCTCTCGCGTATGAAGTTGATTTGACGCTCGAAGATGTCTTCGGGATCATTGTCGAAGCCGACGATAAAACCCGCCATCACTTCCATCCCGTAGCTCTGAATTCTTTTGACGGAATCAAGCATGTCGCCGCGCGTGTTCTGCATCTTACGCGCCTCTTTGAGACTCTCTTCGACGGGCGTTTCAATTCCCAGAAAGACGCGGCGAAAGCCTGCGCGCCGCATCTCGTCAAGTAATTCGGCATCGTCAGCGAGATTAAGGCTCGCTTCCGTGAGCAGCTCGAACGGATGATGATGCCGCTCTTGCCATGCGGCCAACTCGGGCAACAATCGTCTGACGTTCTTTTTATTGCCGATGAAATTGTCGTCCACGATAAAGACCGTGCCGCGCCAGCCCGCGCCGTACAGCGCGTCGAGTTCGGCAACCACCTGCTCGTTGCTCTTGGTGCGTGGCACGCGCCCGTAGATTTCTATGATGTCGCAGAACTCGCATTGGAATGGACAGCCGCGCGAGTATTGCATGCTCATCGCGCTGTAATATTTGAACTCGGCGAGATTGAAATCAGGAATCGGAGTGATGGAGAGCGGCGGACGTTCCGCCGCTTGATACAGACGCTTGGCTTCGCCGCGTTCCAAATCCTCGACAAACTGCGGGATGGTCGTCTCGGCTTCACCGAGAAAGATGTGGTCTGCTTCGGGCATGCTCTCTGCGCTGGTCGTGACATAAGGGCCGCCGATCACGACGAGCTTGCCGCGCGCTTTGCATCGCCTGACGACATCCTGCAAAGACTCTTTCTGCACCAGCATCGCCGTGACTAAGATGATGTCAGCCCATTCGATATCAGAATTCTTCAGTCGCCTGATATTCAAATCAACCAGCCGTCGTTGCCATGCGCGCGGAAGCAGCGCGGAGACGGTCAAGAGTCCGAGCGGCGGAAAGGCCGCGCGTTTGCCCTCGAACGGGAGCGCGTGCCGGAAGCTCCAATAGGTGTCGGGAAATTCAGGATAAATAAGTAACGCTTTCATAATGTTCCTCCCTCGGTTCGCTCATCTGGTCGGTTGCGCAATTATTCCCACTCCGGTTTTTTGCTTGCGCGCCGCGCGCCACGTGCCCGCGCCTTCCTTGATGAGCTTGAAAATCGTGTGACGATTCTGAAAGATTACTTTAAGCCACGCGCGTTTGCCAATTTGCGGGAAGTAGATGCCGCGAAAGAAAAGTCGCGCGACGAGATGACTGATACGGGAGATGATCGTCTTGTCGCGTATCGAGGCGATGGCCGACGCGTTTCTCTCCGGGCTGTACGACGAAGCCCATGCGTGATCCGTTTCGCGCCGCGCTTCGGCAATCGTCATCTTCAGGGGCGTGTGCGCCATCACAAAGGGGGCGAAGTCCAGCCAGTGTTTCGGTCGCGCGAGGCGGCCAGATTTTTCCAATCTTTCGTAGAGCGGCGTCGCAGGGAAGGGCGTCAGTTGCCCGAAGACGGGCAATCCCGGCGGCCAGCTCTCAATCTCTCGCAAAGTGCGGTCTGCGATGCCCGGCGTGTCGTTGTCCATGCCGAAGATGAACGAAGTGATCGCATAAATATCTCGTTGGGCGAGCCGCTCAAGGACGGCTGCGTACTCGCCCGGCTTGCTAAAATTCTTGTTGACATCGGCCATATTAGCAGGGTCTATCGATTCCATCCCGATAAAAACCCACCTGCCGCCCGATTCCGCGATGAGGTCAACTAATTCTTCGTCGCGCAAGAGATTGGCGCTGATCTGAGCGACCCACGGAAGCTGGGCGCGTGCTTCGATGATGTCTCTCAAGAGCGACTTGGTGCGCTTGATATTGATCGCCAGATTGTCATCTATGAAAAAGACTGCTATCTGTCCGCGCTCTCTCTTGGCGCGCGCCTTGAGACGTAACAGCTCGTCGACGACGCTCGCGTTGGTGCGAAAGCGGATCGAGTCGCCGAAGAATCCCGTGACGGTGCAGAACTCGCAGCCGTAAGGACAGCCGCGCCCCGTCTCGACCGGGATGACATGAAACGTTCCCCATCCTTCACCCATGCGATGCATCAACGGGCGGAGGAATCCCGGGATGAGGCTGAACTGTTCGAGCTTGAGAGTCTCCCACGGAATCGAGGGATAAGGTTGCAGGCTCGGCTTGCGGTCGTGGCCTTTGGCGTCACAAGCCGGCTGGTATATCTCTTTCAACTCGCCGCGCGCCGCATCCTCAACGATAAGCGGCCATGTCTCATCCGCTTCGCCCAATGCGACCGCGTCGGCATGTTGCGCGCCTCCGTCTCTGCCTAACGCCTCATCGGGCGCTTCCGTGACGTGCGGCCCGCCCATCACGACCTTCACTCCCGCCGCGCGAAGCGCGTCTGCCACGCGATATGCTTTCGCCACCATTCTGGTCATCGCGCCAATGCCGACCAGCCCGATCTTTTGCTCAAGCGCAAAACGCACGATCTCGTCATCGCTCATCGCGCGCGCGTTGCCGTCAATCAATAACACTTCATGATTCGGGGGAGTCAGAGCTTGAAGCAGGAACATCCACAGGTGTGGCATGAAGTTGCGCGTCACCCCGTTGTCCGGGTTATAAAGTAAGATTCTCATAATTCTTCCAGCCAGTCCGTTTCTCTTCAAAGCTCAAAATAATTCTATGCACAATCGTCGGGGGAACAAACAACAGAGAGCACAAGGAAAAAGTTTGGGGGAACTCGATCCAGATGTCGAGAGGTGAGTTGTTTTCGAAATGATTATACCAGCTACGTACGTTGGCGTACATAAGATTTTCGTGACTTGATTGCAGCAGCAAAGCTCGTTCGCTATCCTTTGATTGGGCGATAACGTTCGCAGGCAAATTTTCTCAGACCTTCCATTTCCAAAATATTGATCCGGCCTGAGAATTTATTCCAGATAATGTTCATCCAGCCTCGCCCGCAAAGCGGTCGGCACATCTCGCCAGTTCGCAGGGCAGAGCGACTTGGGCATCAACTCGGACGGATGTGCGCGTGAGAAGAGCCACTGCCCCAGCCCTTCTTCATATCGCCAGCGATAATACGGGCCATTCTCACGACGGCTGTAGAACACACCCTGACCGCGCGGCGTGCGGGTGTTGTCCGGGTTGATATAAACTTTCAGTCCGTTCATCTTAAAGCACTTTGATGGCCTGACAGCTCTTCAAGCCTGATGACTCAGCTATCTAAAAGCCACGCGAAATCCGCTCCGCCGATGAAACAGGCGCGAGAGAACGCGCCTCCACCCGCTTCGCTTGGTCAGTAGTCGCTCGCAAGTTTTGCAAAGGGCAAATTCCGCCGGAGGCTGATCGTAGAGGCGCGTCCTTGCTGCTCCCTTAACGGATGAATCACCCGGCTCTGTAACGGGGCCGATGTACGCGCCGCACAAGCTGTTCAGCGAGACGCCTTTGACTTTGCCGCACGCGCTATCGTGGTAAATAAATGAAATCTCTTTCGTCGCGTGATACTCGGCGACATCAGGAAACACCGCGAACTTCATGGCTTCTTTCATCAAGTACCTCGCTATCAATTCCCGTCAAGATGGCCTTCGTCTCCGCAGTGGGGAGAGTGAAAGGGACAAGACCCCGCTTGACTTCTTCGAGGGCGATGCTGGTATTTCTACGCCTCAGTGGATCGGCGGCGATGCGCGGTGTTGCGCCGCGCTGAAGCTGCTTGCTTCTTAACGCCGCGATGACGATGAGCCTGTATCTTGAATCTATTCCCGGCCATTGCTGCTCATCTGCGGCACTGTCAAGTCCATCACCTGTTGTTTTATCTGAGACAGTCATAAATACCCCGCGACTCCTGTTGATGAATCCGAGCGCATGACGAACTGCTGCTTGCTTCGGATGTTTCTAAAATACCTTGAACAGATAACAGAAGAAGGTCACCGCGCAAAAAGTGATGACGATGATATGTAACCAGCTCATGGTCGAGCGGTGGCAGGAAGGGCATTTCACCTCCCACAACCGTAATATTCTTCCGCAGTTACGACAACTCGCTGACATCTCAAAACCTCAAGACCATTTTTGAGCGGGCTGCGTTTGGAACGTCGCGGGTCGTAGACAGAGGACGAGCCATCTTCCCGGCGAGAGCACACGTCCGCGCTCGTTGAGGTATAAAACTTGGAATCCGATGTCCGCTTGATGCTTGGGATGTCAGAAATGCAGGCATCAGGAATCTCCTTTGTCGTTAGTCGCGTGTAGTAAATACAGCAGACGGCACGAGGAGAGGACGATTTCCCTGAAATCCTGATGTCGAGAGTATATTTTTTAAAGAACAAATGTCGGTGTAACTTCTCAAGACAAGTATAACACAGGTCAGCGCGTGAGCGCGTATCGTCAGCTACAAGCAAGCTGGCGAGGCTCTCGTGGAATCAACCGATAAAAGGATTTGATTCCTCATCGCGCGGATTCAAACTCCGCCTCCGCGTGTTGCCCGAGCAGCCCGCTCAGCTCGACCCGTCCGTTCGACAGCACGCGCGCGACGGTAAAGGTTCGCCGGTCGCTCTCGCGTCCGGGCATCACCTCCGCGCGAAACGTCAGGCGCATGCCGACGCTCGCCCACAGAGGAGCAGTCAGATGCCGTTTCGTTTTCGAGCGAGCTTTCCGCTTCTTGCGCTCAAGCACGTGAATGGATCAGCCTGCGCAGACGATCTGTAAAAAGCACGTCCATCTTTTGCGGCTCGATGAGGGCTGTGACCTCTCCGATGCCGAACGTCGGGTGCGACAGGATTTGACCCGTGCGATATGTGCGCATGCGGTCATAAGGCGCGCTGGCTCCAGCCGCAGTGCGCTTGCCCGTCAGCTTCGCATTGCTCTTGAAGGTGCTGCGCTGGCCGCATTTTGGACAATCCACCCGCGAAATCTGACCCCGTTTTGTCAAGGCCGCGATCACATGTCCGCGCTCTTCCCCGCAACCCGGACACAATTTCTCCACTCGATCACCAATCGCATGAATCTGCTTTTCCATAAAACTTCTCCTCCCGGAGTCTTGAGCCGACAAAGTGAAACGCCCCCGGCTGACTATTTCGTGGCCGGGGGCGCTTTTCGTAAAGGGTCGCCGGTCTGCTTAAAAATGAAGCTTACCAGCGAGAGCCGCCGCCGCCGCGTCCTCCGCCGCCGCCGCCGAAGCCGCCGCGTCCTCCGCCACCACCGCGATTGCCGCCGCCGCCGCCGCGTGAACCGCCGCGATCCTCACGCGGTTTTGCCTCGTTGACGTTGAGGTTGCGACCACCAAGCTCCTTGCCGTTGAACTGCTGGATAGCAGCTTCGCCTTCTTCCTTGGAAGCCATCTCAACGAAGCCGAAGCCGCGCGAGCGTCCCGTCTCGCGGTCTTCGACGACCGAAGCCGACTCGACCGTTCCGGCCTGAGCAAAAAGCTGCTGCAAATCGTCGCTCGAAGTCTGGAACGAGAGATTGCCGACGTAAAGTTTCATAGACATAAATGTAGTTCTTCCTCTCCTGTCTCTCAGGAGTATTAAGAGAAGCTTCGAATCATAAGTGGCTTCGTTGAAACGGTAAGCAGCGAAGGCTCGCGATTGGGTGCTCTAAGGGAGCGGCTTCTGAAATTTGAATCAGCCTGCTCTCGAACTATCCAAACGCCGCCGCCAATATCGAGGCGCGGGGCGCATCACCGCTGATGCGCGAGAGAAGGAGTAACTCTCTTATGATGCCTTATGCAGGGGCAACGTTGCAAGTGACCGGAGCTTGCGCCACTCGCGCGCCCATCGCCCGTGAGGCTCATCTTTTACCTGAGAGAGCCAGCCGACTGCTTGTCGAGTTTGAAGAAATTGCGTATGCGATTGAGGAAATCATGCTGTGTGTGATGCATGCGCCGGCGCATGGACTCTTCGTTGAGCCCCTCGCGGATGCCGTCAAGCTCGATGCGGCGGCGCGCGAGGATATGCGACATATCTTCCGCGATTTCGGGTCGGCGGCGCAGGATGTTGTGAAAAGCTTCTTTGTCAAGACGATAACATTCGACATCGGTCATGGCGATGACGGTCGCCGTGCGCGGCTCGCCGGTCATGAGTCCCATCTCGCCGAAAAAATTTCCGGCGCGCAGGGTCGCCACCTTCTCGCTGAGACTGCTGCCTTCGGCGGCGACGCGCACTTCGGCCTCGCCGCTCGTGATGATGTAAAGCCAGTGAGCCTGCGCGCCCTGTCTGGTCATCGCCTCGCCGCGCACGAAGGGAGCCGCGACGAGTCGCTCTGCGATCTCGCGCCGCTCCTCATCCGTGAGCGGGTGAAACAGCTCGACCTCCTTCAAAGCCTCGGCGCGTCCTTCGATTTCCTGACGATGCTTACGCTCGCGGCGCGTCTCGTCCTCCTCTGTGATAAAGAGCGATTGCGCCGGAATCGAAAGCGGAATGCCCGCGCGCCGCAGTGCGAAGTAGACGCGCTGGCGCACGACCGAGCTGGTCGGATCGTCAACGCTCAAATCCGTGAGCCAGTAGCGCACGGCGTAATTGCCGTAGCTCTCTTTGAAATCCATAAAGATGCAATTCGGCTCAGGCTCGCGTGCGACGTTCGGAATCGGCTCGGCTCTCAACGCGGCCTCGACCGTATCAATCACATCGGTCGGCGCGTAGCGAAAGTCCACATTGAAATAGACCCACATCCGATGCTGTCGCGCCTCGCCCGCGCGCCGACCGAGAATCGTCACCTGTCCCTTCATCAGCACGCTGTTCGGAATCACGATGGTGTCCCAGTTGCGCGTCTCGATTGAGGTCTGTCGCCAGCGTATCTCTTTGACGCGGCCTTCGTGCGCGTCAATTCGCACCCAGTCGCCGACGCCAATCGTGCGCTCCATCTGCAAGGCCATGCCGCCCATGACGTTGCCGAGCGTGTCCTGCAAAGAGAAACCTATGACCGCCGTGATAACGGCTGAAGTGGCGACGATGCCCGTCAGATCAACGCCGCTCTGTGAAAGCAATGTGATGGCGACGATGATGTAAGTAAAAGCGACCATCAAGTCGCGCAGGATGCGCGGAGGCTTCAATCGTATAGCATCCAGCAGCACTTCAAAGACGAGCACGCTCGTCAAATTAATAATGGCGACGGCTTCTATGAAGAGGGCGGCCCACTTTGTCCAGCGATAAGCGGTGCTCAGCGGGTTCATGCCCTACG